>NZ_JBXAQJ010000008.1:0-445726 GCF_058807115.1 Pseudoduganella sp. GW821-FHT12E03
TCCCTGATAGCTCAGTCGGTAGAGCGACGGACTGTTAATCCGCAGGTCCCTGGTTCGAGTCCAGGTCGGGGAGCCAGAATTCAAAAAACGGCCTTGTGAGCAATCACCAGGCCGTTTTTCTTTTTACATCGGAAAGAGCCGCCCACATGGAAAACCACGACCAACGCTACCTGGTTCAGCAAAACAAAATCAGCGACGGCGACAAGAAACCGCCCGTCTTTGCCAAGGTCATGCGCAGCAAAGAGGGCGTGTTTGAAGGCGTTTCCTTCATCAAGAACAAGGAAAAAGCCACGATCATGACCATCGCGCAAGCGGAAGAGGCGATTGCCTGGGCCAAGAAAAAGAAAGCCGGCGCCAACGAATACGAAACCAGGATCATCTGCGTCGGCCAGTAAATCACCCAAACGCATAGTCCCCCGCCATTTTTCCATCCAGCAATTGCGGCGTCCGGCCGCTGTCCCGGCTGGTGCGGCTTGCGCGGGCCGGGGCTGCAACGGGGGCATTCTGTGGCGCACGCTGCTGCAGATCCTCTTCGGTCCGGAATACGCTGACCATCCGCACCAGGTGTTCGGCCTGGTCTTGCAGTGAACCGGCCGCCGTCGCGGCTTCTTCGACCAGCGCCGCGTTTTGCTGGGTCACCTGGTCCATTTGCACCACCGCCTGGTTGATCTGGTCGATGCCGGCGGTTTGCTCTTTGTTGGCGGCACTGATTTCACCCATGATGTCGGTCACGCTGTTGATGCTGGCCACGATGGCTTGCATGGTCGTGCCGGCTTCGTCCACCAGCCTGGCACCGTCTTCCACTTTGGCCATGGAGTCGCCGATCAAGCCTTTGATTTCCTTGGCGGCGGCGGCGCTGCGCTGCGCCAGGGTGCGCACTTCAGTCGACACCACGGCAAAGCCGCGCCCCTGTTCACCGGCGCGGGCCGCTTCCACTGCCGCGTTCAGGGCCAGGATATTGGTCTGGAAGGCGATGCCATCGATCACGCCGATGATTTCCGCCACTTTGCGCGACGACACGTTGATCGATTCCATGGTGGTGACGACTTGCGCCACCACGGCGCCGCCCTTGCGCGCCACCTCGGACGCCGAGATTGCCAGCTGGTTGGCTTGCCGTGCGTTG
The DNA here is from genome assembly GCF_058807115.1 of Pseudoduganella sp. GW821-FHT12E03. NCBI lineage: Bacteria > Pseudomonadati > Pseudomonadota > Betaproteobacteria > Burkholderiales > Oxalobacteraceae > Pseudoduganella > Pseudoduganella sp. GW821-FHT12E03. Next base: position 1,124 of record NZ_JBXAQJ010000008.1, read on the forward strand.
TCGGCGTTTTGCCGCACCACCGACGTCATTTCCTCCATCGACGACGCGGTTTCTTCCAGCGAACCGGCCTGCTGCTCGGTGCGGGCGGACAAATCCAGGTTGCCGGCCGCGATCTGGCTGGTCGCGCTGGCAATGCTGGTGGCGCCGCCGCGTACCTGGCTGACAATGCCGGCCAGGCTGTCGCGCATTTCTTTCATGAAGAACAGCAGGCTCTGGCTGTCTTTGGCCCGGGTGGCGATCGGCACGGTCAGGTCGCCTTCGGCAATGCGGCGCACGATTTGCGCGGCGTAGGCCGGGTCGCCGCCCAGCTGTGCCAGCACGATGCGCATCAGGACCGCGACGATGGCCACGCTCAGCACCACCATGCCGCACAGGGCCATGATGATCCACTGACGTGAGTGGGCATACAGTTCGTTCCCGAGATCGCCCGCCAGCTTGCCGCCGTCAATGTTCATCTGCACCAGGCGCTGCAAGTCATTGCTGCTCTTATTGAACAAGACAGAGGCTTCGCCGCGGATCAGCGCCTTGGCTTCGTCGTGGGCGTCCTTGTGCGACAGGTCCAGCACTTTGCGGTACATGCCCAGGTAATCGCGCCAGTTGCCTAGGAACGAATCATAGATTTCCCGTTCCTGTGGCGAGCTGATCAGTGCAGCGTAATCGTTACGGTCTTTTTCGATGCGCGCCAGGATCGCCGCTTGCTGGCCTTCAAATTGCGCGCGTTCCTGGTCGGTGCGGGACAGCACGTGCTGCAGCGCGGTGATGCGCAGGTCGGAAAGGCTGGTGCGGATGGCCGACGTCAGGCGCACGCTGGGCATCCAGTTTTGTTCCAGCTCGGTGGCGGTGGCGTTAACGCGCGCCAGTTGCACGATGGAGAATCCGCCCAGCAGCACGCCCAGCAGCAGCACGGAGAGGAACGAAACGATGAGTTTCGTCGACAGTTGCAAGTTAGTGAACCATTTCATTTTCTCATCCCCTGATCGTTATCGTTGAGGACCTTGTGCTTTGCAAGCCGCCGTCCTTGGATAAAGAGTAGGAGAGGGGAGATGAAGCGGAAGTCAGGAAATCCTGATATTGCTGTCAGGATAGACTCCGCCCGCGAGGGGCGGTGCGGCTAGCGGTTCTTGTACGTGCCCAGCATTTCCACCACCTTGAACTGTTCGCACACGAGTTTCATGGCCGACGTAAACCCGCCATTGCGGGCAAAGTGGCGCGAGTGCGAGATGCGCCAGGCGTCGAGCGACGGTTCACCCTCGGCGCGGGCAAATTCTTCCGTCACTTCATCGAAGCGGCAGGTGGTGACCGCCACGGTTTCCACGGTGCAGGCCGGCACGCCGTCGCCGTCGAGCACCACGTCGCGCTTGCCGGGTTCGGGGATGGGGGTCCCGGCCGCCGTCAATTTCGCCAGCGGCATACAGGTTGCGGTTTTTTTGCCGGCCAGGACTTGCAGCAGCAGGTCTTCAGCCAGCATGGCCGCGGCGCGGTCAGACGAGGTATTCGGCATGGTGAAACCTCTTTTAGGGGGATGTTCTATTGTAGCGTTACTTAAGTAAAAGGCAATCTTTTAACAGTGCTCAATATGGGGAGCCTGGCATTGTGGCAGGCCCATGACCAGATGGTATGCGCAATTTCAACTAATTGCTATAGGGAAATTTAAATTTCCATGTGGAAATTTAGATGCTATTATGGCGATAGTTAGATCAGATTATCATCAAAATCCGCCGAGGTCGCCACAATGTCCGCCCTGAATGCACTCCCAGTCAACAAACATTACCTTGGCAAGGTAATGGACGTGGCCGAGACCATGGCGGTGGAAGTCATCGTCGACATCCTCGACGTGCGCGGCATGAAACTGGTGGCCAAGGGTGTCCGCGTCACGCGCGCGTTGCAGGAAAAACTGATCATGCACAAGCTCAAGCGCCCGTTTGAAAGCTGCGTGCGAGTCCGCGATGGCGTGGACGCCAATACCATCGTGGCGATTGCCGCGCGCCTGATTGAAACCAGCCCGCCGGTCGCCCATATCCTGCGCGCCACCAGCACTGGCGGCTCGTCCGCGCTGGCGCATTTGTCGCGCATGGAATTCGGCAATGCCCTGTCGCTGATGCTGACGGTGTCGCAGCGCAATGGCGCCAATGCGCTGGAACATGCGGTGCTGGTCAGCCTGCTGTCGATTTGCATGGCAAAAAAACTGGGCCTCAGCGAAGGCGATGTCACCATCGCCGGCCTGGCCGGCCTGCTGCACGACATCGGCGAACTGTATATCGACCCGGCTTACCTGGCGCGCGGCAAGCGCCTGTTGCCGCACGAGTGGTCGCACATTGTCGTGCATCCGCGCATCGGCCAGATGCTGATCGATGAACTGGGCGATTATCCCGCCGCGGTGGGCCGCGCGGTGGCGGAGCACCATGAACGATTTGACGGCACCGGTTATCCGCGCCAGATTTCCGGCAACCAGATCAGCGCCCCGGGACAGGCGGTCTCGGTGGCGGAAATGATCGCCGGTGTGCTGCTGAAAGACCATCCGCTGCAGCGCGCCGAGCTGGCGCTGAAAATCATTCCGGGTGAACACTCGCACGAATTGCTGTCGGCGATTTCCGGTGCGCTGCGCATTGCAGGCCCGGAGCAGGGCGGCGATGTGCGCGCCCAGGGCGGAGAGAGCGTGGAACGCCTGTTCTGGCGCATTTCAACCATCCTGGAAATCGGCAAGAACTTGCTGGACGGCCCGGCCGCGAAATCCCCCACCACGCGCCAGTTGCTCGATACCACGGTAACTCGCGTACGGCACATCCAGCGCGCCTTTATCAGTACCGGGCTCGACGTGTATGTGCGCCAGCAGCCGGGCTTCAACGGCGGCTGCGACGAATTGCAGTTCGAGCGTGAAGTGGCGTGCCGCGAATTGCAATGGCGGCTGCGCGACATCGCGCGCGACGTGGCGCTGCACACGTCCACGCCGGACGAAAAAGTCGTGCTGGCGCCGCTGGTGCGTATGCTCGACGATGACCGCTCGATGGCGGCGCTGGCGCCGGCCGCCCCTGCACAGACCAAATTGTTTGTGCCACCGGCCGCCGTCGCCAGCGTGCGCCGCTACGGCACCTGAAGCGGCCTGGCGTTCCGCCCGCATCCGGCGCACGCCGGCGCCGGGTGGCGCACTTTCACGGCGCCGAAGGCCACCTTCGCTCCGCCGTGCAACGGTTTCGTCGCATTCGGGTTGCCTTCGCGCCAACGGCACGCGAGAATGCGGCATCCTTCCCTCCGTGCGCCGTCATGACTGCCCTGAAGTTCTCCACGTTCCCGTTCCGCCGCATGGCGCGCGATTTTTGCTACACCATGGTGTTCAATGTCGCCTGTGCGCTGGTGGTGACCTTTGTCTTGCGCGGGTCCGGCAGTTTTATTTCCAGCCTGATCATTTCCACCTGCATCGGCACCACGGCGTTCCTGTTGATCGATGGCATCCGCCTGGCGGTCTGGGGCGAGGACGGACGTCCGACATGGCTGGTGTTCACACTGCTGGTCTTTGCCTGCGCGCCATTCGCGCAAATGGGCGGCGGCTGGCTGGCCGGGAAAATCCTCGGCTATGAATTAAAAGGCTTGTTTACCTTCACCAGTCCCAGCGCCATCAGCAGCCTGGTCCTCACTTTGATTGCCGCCGGCTGCGCCACGGTATTTTTTGCCCACCGCGAAAAAGTGGTACGCGCGGAAGCCGAACTGGCGCAGGAAAAAGCCCGCACGGAAACCGTGGCGCGCCAGGCGCTGCAAGCGCAATTGCAATCGCTGCAGGCGCAGATCGAACCGCATATGCTGTTCAACACGCTGGCGAACCTGCAAGGCTTGATCGCCATCGATCCGCCACGCGCGCAGCAAATGCTGGATTTGCTGATCCAGTACCTGCGCGCCACCCTGACCTCGTCGCGCGCCGGCAGCAATACCCTGGAACAGGAATTCGCGCAAATGGAAGCGTATCTCGGCCTGATGCAAATCCGCATGGGCGAGCGCCTCAGTTATTCCTTTGACTTGCCGCCCGCGCTGCGGGCCCACGAAGTGCCGCCGATGCTGTTGCAGCCGCTGGTGGAAAACGCGATTGCCCATGGACTGGAACCGAAGATCGAAGGCGGCCATGTCACCGTTGGCGCCGCGCTGCACGAGGGCGCGCTGGCCTTGACCGTGCAGGACACCGGCCTTGGACCGGCCGCCGGTCCCGGCAAGAAAGGCACCAATGTCGGCCTGGCCAATACGCGCGAACGCTTGCGCGCGCTGTATGGCGATAACGCCAGCCTGACCCTGGAACCGGCGCAGCCTGAAGGCGCGCTGGCCCGCATCACCTTACCCGCTTGATTTCCGCTTCACGCCACCTGTAAACATCATGACCCTGCAAGCCATTATTGCCGAAGACGAACCGATCCTCGCCGCCACCCTGGCCCATGCGTTGAAGCGCCTGTGGCCGGAACTGGCGATTGCCGCCACCTGCCCGAATGGCGTGGCGGCGCTGGAACAGACGCTGGCGCTGCGCCCCGATGTCCTGTTCCTCGATATCAAAATGCCCGGCAAAACCGGGCTGGAAGCAGCCGAAGAATTGGCGGAGGCGTGGGAAGGGGATAAACCGTTTCCGCAAATCGTATTCGTCACGGCATACGATGAATATGCGGTCGATGCCTTTGAGCGCGAAGCGGCGGACTATGTGCTGAAACCCGTCACGGATGCGCGCCTGGCGCGCACGGTGGAGCGGTTGAAATCGCGCCTGGCCGCGAAAGCGCCCGGTGGCGGCCTGGAAGACTTGCTGGGCCAGATGCGGGCGTTGATGCCGACGCTGGCGGGAACGGCTGCCGTGGCGCCGATGCCGGAACGCCTGACGGTGGTGCGCGCCGCGGTCGGCAACCAGGTGAAAATGATTCCGATTGGCGACGTGGTGTATTTCGAAGCGCTCGATAAATATGTCAACGTGGTGACGCAGGACGGCGAAGCACTGATCCGCACCAGCCTGAAGGAACTGCTGCCGCAACTGGACGACAAGGTGTTCTGGCAGGTGCACCGGGGCACCATCGTCAACGCCACCTGTGTGCTGTCGGCGCTGAAGGATGAGGGCGGGAAGCTGACCTTGTCGCTGCGGGGCCGCAGCGACAAGGTGCGGGTCAGCCCGTTATACGCGCACCTGTTCCGCCAGATGTAATGCGCAAGGCCGGACACTTATTTGCATCCGCAACGTAAAATCGGTAGGGCGGTTTCCGCGTAGCGGAAGCCGCCATTGCATGCGCCGCGTTGACGCACGCACGGCGGGTTTGTAAAACCCGCCCTACTAAAACGCATACTGCACCGTCGCGACAGCGACATTGCGCGCAGCCACTGTCGCCGCGCCACTGAAATGCCGCAAGCTGGCGCTCACCAGCCACGGCGACGCCTTCCAGCTCGCCGCCAGCGACGCGATGCGGCTGCCAGGAACAATCCCCTGTCCCACCTGCCACAACACATCACCCGCCATTTCCCAATCCCCCTCGGTCTGCGATGCCCGCAACAGCACATTGCGCTGCCGTCCCGCAGCCGCCGTGCGGTCCAGCCACGCCTCGCCCAGCACGGAAAATTTGCTTTCCGTGGTCCAGGTGAATCCCGCCAGCGCCTTGCCGCCGCCTTCGCGCTGCTGCCACCGTGGCGGCATCCGAGGGCCGTACAGCCACGCATCATGCCGCTGTTGCAGTAGCACGGAGCCGTGCAATTCCAGCGCTTCGCTGGCCACATGGGAAAACGATACGCCGCCCTCCAGCCCATTGCGGGCCGAGGCGCGCAGCACCGCATACTGGTCGGTGGAACCCTGCTGGCGGTACAGCCGCACGGCCAGTGCGCCGTCGTCTTGCGGCTGGCCGCGCTTGCCATGGCCCGGGTTGGTCCAGACCACGGTGATGGCGCGGCTTTCGTCAAACGCTTCCCACGCCAGCATCGGGACGCCTTCCAGTGTCACGGGATTCAAGGCGCGGCGGTCTTCCTGCTGCACCACGTCCAGCGGCCGGAACGCGTAGCCGACATCCCAGCTCATGACTTTCTTGCCGACCGTGGCAAAGCCGCCGGCCAGCGGCCGTTCCAGCGACAGTTCATTGATACGCAGCACAGCGCCATCGCGGCTGTCCTGCCGCGCGGTGACGACGCCGCGCAGCATGTCCTTCTGCCAGCGCAGCTCCCCGAAGGCGAAGCTGCGGCTGGACTGCCCGGTCGCGGTCTCCACCGATTCGGTCTGCGCCCGCAGGGTCAGCGCCGCGCTGTCATCGGCCAGCGCGGCGTTGCAGCAGGCCAGCAGCGCACAGGTCATCAAATGTTTCATTGCACGTTGTTTTCGTTACGGCTCAAGTACATCGGATTGAACAATTCATCACCGAACTGGCGTGGCTTGCGGCTCACGGTTTCCACCAGGGTCACGCGGTTCGCTTGCACTTCATCGACCAGTTTCATCACGGTGACCGCCTGGCGGCCGTCGCGCGCCTCGACCTTGAAGTGCGCCTGTTTCAGCTTGCGGTCGGACGCCGCATACAAATCCGCATGCACCGGGCGGTAATCGCTTTTCGCCACTTGCAGCACGATGCGCTGGTAGCTGAGCGACTTGCGCAGCGCGGCCAGGTCCAGTTCCAGGCAAGGCACGCCGTCGACGTCCACTTCACGCACCACCGTCCCCTGGTAATCGCCCGCCCACGTCATGTTGGCGATATCGCCGGTGGACGCTTCTCCGAGCAGCTTTTGCATCGGCGTGATGCGCATTGGCCGGGCGCTGCCGGGCGCCAGCAGCCAGAAGTCATCGCCCGACATCAGCACCTTCAATCCCACTTCGCCCGGCGTGCGCGCCAGCACCAGCGACTTGCCGCCCGGTTTCACCAGCACCTGGTAGCGTTTTTCCTTGTCCGGCTTGTCGCCTTTGAAGGTGCGCACCACGGTTTCCACTTGCGACGACGCGTCGGGCAAGCGGTACATATCGGCTTTCTTCAGGATGGTTTCCGCATCCGGCGCGGCGGCGAAGGCAAACGGCGCCGCCAATACCAGGGCGGCCAGGGTCGATAACTTAAACATGGGACAGTGCCTCCACGACGGATTGATGGGCAGCCCGGCGGCTGATGAACCACGATGCGCACGCGGACAGCAGCGTGACGACGAATACCGCGCCCACATACATGGGCACTGAAACCGCGACGGCCAGCGGATAGCCATCGGTGCGGCCCGGCGGCGGCGGCATTTGCACGCCCGCCACCAGCAGGAACAGCGCAACGCCACCGGCCAGCGCCATGCCGGCCAGCGCACCACCGCTGCCCAACGCCATCCCTTCCAAGGTAAAGACGCGCATGACTTCGCCCGGCGTGGCGCCCATGGCGCGCAGGGTGCCGATTTCACGGGTGCGTTCCAGCACCGCCATTGCCAGTGTATTGGTCACCGAGAACAGCACGATCACCAGCACGATCACGCCGAGGAAACCAAAGATGCGGTCATACAGGCTTTTCACGCTCTTGTAGAAAACCGCCTGTTCCAGCCAGGTGCGCACTTCCAGCCGGGCGCCGTGCTGCGCGCGCAGTTGCGCCGCCGTGCCATCGGCCAGTTCAAGGTCTTTCAGGTAGACGCTGAGGGTGCTGACCTTTTTGGTTTGCAGCAGCGTTTGCGCGGTGCTCAAGTCCACCATGGCCAGGCGCTTGTCGATATCGGCAATGCCGGTGCTGACCACGCCCGTCACCGTCACGTCGGCTGCGGTCAGTGCGCCATTGACGGTGGTCGACATCAGGGTCAGTGCGCTGCCCGGCTGGACATTGAGGATTTTCGCCAGGCCCTTGCCGATGACGATGCCGGGCGCGGTTTTGGTATCGCCGGGCGTCTGCGCATCCAGCAATTCGCCCGCTTCGCGCTTCATGAATGGTCCTTTGACGACGAATTCCTGGGTCGCATCGACACCGGTGCCAAGAAAGATTTCACTCTTGTCGCCATTGCTGATCAAGCCGGAAAACTGCAGCCGTGGCAGCACGCGCTTGACATCGGGGCGCGCCAGCAATTGCCGCGCCACCGCTTCCGGCTGTTCCAGTCCATGTTCCAGCGGCAGGTTGTCGATGCCGTCAAACTGGCCCGGCGCCGCCACCACCAGGTGGCCGGTATCGCGCGCACTGGCCTGGGCCAGCGATTGATAGGTGTACAGCGCAAAGCCGCCGCCCAGCAGCGCGGCGGCGGTGCCGGTGGCGGTGATGGCCACGGTCACCAGCGAGCGCCGGCGGTTGCGCATGGCGTTTTTCAGCGCCATCGACAGCCATTTGAATTTAGTGAACATGGCATTCTCCTTCTTCCAACACACCGTCAGCCAGGCGCAGCGCGCGGTCGCAATGGCGCATCATGCGCTCGTCATGGGTCGCGACCAAGAACGTGGTGCCATGTTCATGCGCCAGTTCGCGCATCAGGCTCACGATCTGGGCCGCCGTGACGGCGTCGAGATTGGCGGTGGGTTCGTCGGCAATCACCAGTTGCGGGTGCTTGACGATGGCGCGGGCAATCGCCACGCGCTGGCGCTGGCCGCCCGACAACTGGTCGGGCCGGTGCCGGTCCTTGCCCTCCAGGCCGACCCGCCGCAGCGCGTCGTGCACCCTGCGGCGCCGTTCCGCCGCATCGACACCGAGCAGGTACAGCGGGAATTCCACGTTGTCATAGGCATTCATGACGGGCACCAGGTTAAAGCTCTGGAACACGAAGCCGATGGTCTGGCGCCGCAATTGCGTGCGGCGCACGTCGTCGGCAGCGGGCAGCGGCTCGCCGCCATACAGCAATTCGCCCTGGTCGGCGGTATCGAGCAGGCCGCACAGGTTGAGCAAGGTGCTTTTGCCGCTGCCGGAGGGCCCGGTCACGGCGGCGATTTCACCGCGCACCACGGCCAGTTCCACATTGCGCAGGGCGTGGATGGTGTTGTCGCCGAGCGTGAAGGACTTGCTGACGCCGCGCAGCGACATCAGTGGGGGGGCGGCGCGGTTCACAGGCCCAGCTCCTTCAGGCGGTTGGCCGCGCGTTGGCCTTCCGGTCCCTGCGGCGCCAGTTGCACCAGCTGTTTCAGGTAAGCCGCTTCGTCGGGCGTGCGCTTGTCGGCGGCGGCGGTCCGGGCGGCCAACACATACAGGCGGGCGCGCACCGGCGCCGGCGCCTGCTCGAACACGGGCGACTTCAGCGCGGCGTCGAGCGCGCGCTTGCCGGCTGCGCGGCGGTTCATGAAGTCCGGCAGCGCGAGCAGGGTGGAGGCCGCTACCATGCGGGTTTCCACGCTTTCCGGCGAGCCCTGGAACAGCGCTTCATCGTGCGCCGGCGTCAACTGCGCCAGCGCTTTTTCAATCGCATCGGCGCCGTCTTCCGAATACTTCATCTTATTCCAGGGCATCATCGCATCGCGTCCGGCCAGCGACGTCGCGGACCCGGCATACGCGGCCAGCAGTGGATGGCCGGGATGGGCGGCGGCCAGTTGCGTAAAGGTCGTGATGGCGGCGTCGCGTGCCTTGCCGTCACCGGCCACGCCGGCCAGGAATTGCTGGCGCGCTTCGAGGTAGCCTTGCGGCGCGACTTCCTGCGGCGCGGCAGTGGCCAGCGCGCAGGCGAAAGCGGCGGCGCTGCCGAAGATCAGGGCGAGGATGGTTGGTTTCATTGCGGTCTCCATGGTTGGTTGATGGAGACAGCTTAGGGAGGGGCGGGCAGGGCGGCCACCGGCGTGCGACGAAACCGGGTTTCTCTGGAACGAAACCGGGATGGCATGGATCGGGAAAAAAATCGGCCCGGCTCTTGTGCGAATCCAAAACGGGCCGCTATAATGCGGCCTCAATTCCCTGATAGCTCAGTCGGTAGAGCGACGGACTGTTAATCCGCAGGTCCCTGGTTCGAGTCCAGGTCGGGGAGCCAAGATATAGAAAAGCCCAGCCTTCACCGGTTGGGCTTTTTGCATGGTGCGCAAAGTTATACGACCACGGGGAGTCCATTGGGGACACGGACTTGGCTCGTCGAAAATAATCTAGAGGCGGAACGCGTTGAAAGTTGGATCAAATTTGAATCCGGCCACGGCATCGCCACGGCGTCCGTTTAGCACTGCGTTAAAAAACTCTTTAGCTATCGGATTCTTGACTTCCCCCCAAAGCTGATGCTTATTCCCAACTCCTTTACCCGCTGTGAAATCAAAATACTGGGCTGACTTGGATGTCAGGTTCGCCAGCGTCTTCCCAAGTCTCGGCGGGTTTTGTGTTTCGGACCAGCTCAGAATCTTGTCGTTCTCGTTGATCGTTGCGTACACACGCTGCCCAACGGCGATCTGATCAACCCACTTGATGTGGTTGATGCTGTTGACGTCAGCTTGACTCAGCACGACATTGGTGAAGAGCCGCGTTTCTGCTTGGTATGCTTGGCTCAGGACATAGTGCTCCAAAAGATAATTTCCAAGGCTGTGCGCCATTATATTGTTCGTGCTTTTGCAAGCGAGCAGGGCGGCTTCATCCATCGGTGAGAGCCATTCCTTCAGAAACTTTGCATATTTCTCAAGTAGGGAGTCCAAAGCGCCAAATGAGGCTTGCGCAATGCGACGAGCATGTCGATATTCGATTGGCGGCAGTCCTCCCGTGTTGGAGGGCCATGAGAAGAGTGCGACTTCCACTTCATAACGTTCCTGTATCAGCCATGCTTGCTGCAGCGTCTCCGCAAACGGCTTGTTATATCCATGGATATAGACGACGCAGCTCTTTTTCCCTGCGACACATCGCTTGGCCAAGCGCTCAAATTGCTGGCGTGATGGAAGATTATTGGCATCCAGTGGCGGTGGCGGCTCGTCCACCAGCTCGACGCGCCATTTATTGTTCTTGAATGCCGCATTCGCAAACCTTAATTCAGAAGGGCCTTTTTCGCTGACTTCCTCTCCGAAACTGTGTTCGTCGCCGACTTTGTTCGAGTCAAGGTTGTCCCAGTTTATATTTCTGTTCGTTGCGACCAGCATGGCTCTCTCCTGACGATGTTTAGTTTGCGGAAATTAACTTACTGCCGGGGTAAATAGTAGGATAGATCCTAATGTGCGTAGGAAACTAACCAATTGTCACGGTGCCGAAAATGGCAACAGTACTGATTTGCAAGGTTGGGAGTATGGCTCCGCTCCAGCACAGCGGTGCTGTATATAATTGCAGCCGCAAGTCCCTGAAAGTTCGGTCGAGAGTGCGATTGTTCATTTGCGGCGCCGGTTTCGAATCAGGTCGGGTAGCCCGAACTAGAGATCAAACGCAAGCCCAGTCATCACAACAGGTTGGACTTTTTGTTTTGGACATTCGAGATCCCAGGAGATATCGATGGAACGTTATGGCTTGTCAATTTCCGGCATATTGGCGCCAACAGCCGGGCGAAATCACGAGCGGGGGCGATCAATCTACCTTGGATGCCAACTTTTACATTGATGGTTGATGCCGAAGGCTGGGCGGTCGGAGGTAACCAAAGCCGGTTTGGTGGATAAACTGAAATCTGCGTAAGCCACCTTGGAGAAGTCCTTAGCCATCGAGTTAATCCAAAATGAGTATCCGTATAGATCCGCCAAGCCTTGCGGTCAATTGGACTGCCTCCACACTGCGCGTTCTGGCAGTCAGTTATCTTGGGAATTAGGTGCCCCGATGCATGCTCTCGGGATAATCATCGCAGTCGTTGGCGCGCTACTGCTGGTCGCGCTGAACATTTCGAACGCTCGCCATTATGGGCCATTTGGGTATGCAGATTATTTCTCTAGTCGGAGGTATGCCGACCTTGCCGACCCTGAGCTTTCGAAGCTCGGGGATCAAATGCTCGGAAAGCGCAAGCTGATGTACATTTTTCTCTTTATTTTTGTCGCAGGCATCAGTATTGCCACTGGAGATTTCGTGTGATCTCGACGGGCTTATTACTGCCGAAAAAGATTTCGCCCAACATCACGCTCCAGCGGACGCGCTACATCGGACGTTGCCCGCGTCTGCACGCCGCTGAGCAAGCACGGTGGCGGCATGAATCGACCTAAACTCAAAAAACTTGCAAACGTCTTGCTTGCAACGGCCGTGGTAGCAGCGTTTGCGGCCATGGGAATCTGGGTGGCAAATTTCATCGCCATCGATCGCTGCCTCGACAACGGTGGCCGCTGGAGCTATGAAACTGGCACATGCGAGAAATGACTACTTCGCGCCGGGGCCAATGGCTATTCATCGGCTTTTTGCATCCCCGGGCCATTCTCAGCCAGGAAAGGGACAGCCGGGCAAGCGCCGGCTGCGAGCCTGAGCCTACAGGCCTTTCACCTGCAGGGTTTGATCCGGCGTTTTAATGGCGAACAGGCGGTCAATGTTGGGGTGCTTCCCTGGATTGGCGCGGGCATCCTGTGTGTGTTCGGCATAAATCTTCAGGCCAAGTTCCGCCGCTTCCGGGGTAATCGCGCCCAGCGTCTCGGCAAGCCAGCAATACACTCGCAGCGATCCCGCCTGGCCTGGTTTATTTTCGATTTTTGCCACCGGAGCGCCTGACTGGTCGATCAGTTCGATGACGGCAACCGTATCCATGACGGGAAGCAGGGACAAGTTGGCTGAGAATTGATCGCTAAAGTTGGGTAGTTGCATAGGTACTCTTACTCGGTTCATTGGGTTAAAACGGCATTTTGTCACATGTGGCGTTTTGTCGGCGGTGGCGGTGGCGGATGTGGACTGCGGAATGGGATATAAGAAGCCGCAGACTGGGGACGTGGCCGACCAGCCCCAGGCGAAGTACTCTATCAAGGCGCTTGACCTGCCGGTGGCGAGCGCGCCCAAGCTGGGCGCGGAAGTGGACGTGCCGGGCCAGTTGATGGCCGCCGTGGGCGAAGTGATCTACGCGGTGGACCAGCGCGCAGCGCCCCCTTGGCCCGCACCGGGGCCATCCGCCTGCCGCCGCAATCAAAGGGCGTCGATTTAAAAATCCTTACTGGTGCCCGTGGTGATTGTGAAATAGATTGCGCGACTGGTTTTTTGGGCAGAGCTGCGTCCTCTCCTCAGCGGGTAAACGGCGTGTTATTGATCCCCGTTTCCGGTTTGTCGAAGCTGGGCGCCTGCCCCTGCAGATAGTGACGCGCCTTTTCAATCCCGGCGCCGCGGATGACTGCCTGCATCACGCTGTCGCTGGCGATCGTCCATTCCCTGAACGTGGCGCCGTGCGCCGGCAGGCGGCGCAATTCGGCCAGCAGTTCGTCGCCGTCGACCCCTGCCACCAGGCGCGCCTGCCATTCGGTGGCCCAGGCGGCCATGGCGGGATCGCGCCGGTTGTGGGCCAGCACGCTGAGGGCCAGGCGCGACTTGGCGCTGTTGCCGGCGTAAGCGTGCATGAGGGCGGCGGCGCGGGTGTAGTCGTTGACTTCGCGCCCATTGTTCCAGGCCAGTTGCGCGGCCGTCATGGCTGTTTCAGTCAGCGCCTCGCCGGAATCGAGCTCGGTGCGGAGCAGGGCGTAAGCCGCTTCGGCCGATGCCGGGTCGGCATTGGCGGCGCCGGCCAGATGGCGGCGGGCCGCTTCCAGTGAGGCGGCTCTGGCGGCGCCCTGCTGCTGGCCGGCGGTACGCAAGTGCGCGAGGCCCAGCAGATACTGGGCTTCGGCATTGCCTTTGCCGCCGCCAACGAGCGTGCTCAAATAGGGGATGGCGTCCTGCGGATTGCCCCAGTCGATCTGGGCACGGCTGAGGGCGGCGCGCGCCAGCGGGTGGTTGGGGATGCCGCCGGGATTGGTGCTCATCTTGCGCAGCAGGGCTTCGCCGGTGGCGCGGCCGGGGCAGGATTTCAGCTTGGCGTCCATCAGCACATAGTCGGTCACCGCTTTGGGCAGGCCGGTAAATGCAATCTGGGCGGCGGGCAGGGTGGGCACTTCCACCTGCATCACCTTGACGGAGGTACGGCGATAGCGCCACAGCAGCTCGCCCAGCTGGTCCGTCTTGATGCCGTAAGCGGTTTCGAAGGCCCGGGCGGCGGATGTCTCGCGGTTGGCCAGGGCGAGATAGCGCGCCAGCTTGCCGCGGTTCTCTTCCGTGGACAGCATGAAGTGGGTCAGCAGCCACGAACGGGCCGCGAATTCCAGTTTGATGCCCGCTTCGCCGGCGTAATTCTCGCCCTTGCTGTCGTTATCGTCGAGCACATCGGCATAGGTCAGGCTGTAGCGGTGGCCATCTTCAACAAAGTTCAGGTAGCGCGCGACGTTGAGGGGCGTTTTGCCGACCACCAGTTGATTGTCGGAGAAGCGCACATCGGCAAAATACTGCGCGAAGCCCTCGATGAACGAGAGCGGCGCGCGGACGTCCGTGTGGCGATACAGGAAGTGGCGGGCATAGCCTTCGAACAGGAAGGACAGGGTTTCGTTGGTGGGGGCGGTGGTCAACCGCGCATTCTCGATCGGGATAATCGGGTCCAGCTTCACCCCGGCGGCCTGCACGCCCGCGCTGCAACTGGTGTACAGGCCGATGGCGTCGGCCGGCGCCTTGCCCGTGTCCCCGGCCAGGGCGCCGGCCTTGTCGTGGTAATACAGGGTGAGCTTGGACTCGTGCGGCCGGGCTTTGAAGTAGGGCTTGGTGTACACGCGCAGCAGGAAGTCCAGGCGCTCCATGTTGTGCAAGAGGTCTGTGACGCCCTGCCGGGAAGCGTCAGAGTAGACCACGAAGTGCTGGCTCTCCGCCTTGAACCACGCGGACGGGTTTTTCTGGCCCTGGATCGTGATGCTTTGCTCCGCTGGCGCGGCGCCGGCCTGCTGGGCGCTGGCGGCGGGTGCGTACAACAGGATCAGCGCGGCCAGCGCGCAGCCGGCAAGGGGCGATGCGATGGCGCGGCCGCGCAAGGCGTCGGTCACGTCACATCGGGCGGGCGCGGTATGGGTCTTCATTGGCGACGGTTTTTCCTTCCCGGAGCATCCGGATTGAACCCGCCGATGCTAAACGACAGGCGCGCGGCGGCAAAGCCCGGTACGACGGCGTGCAAAAAAATATAACCGGTGATGGCGGTTTTCGTTACGGCGAAGGACTGCCCCAGGGAGGGAAATGCGGCCACGCTTGCAACCTTGAATCATTGCGCTCATGGCCGGATTACCGGCATCGGTGCCGTTCGCGGGGAATATAACGACGAAAAACTTTGATTTTCTGGCAATGACAAGATATCATGTTGCCCCTCGGAAAATCAGTTGTTATTACTTATGAAAAAAATCGTATTTGCCGCAGCCATCGCCGCTGCTTCCATCGGCGCCGCGCAGGCGCAAGTTGCCGCGCCGGTGAAACCGCTGCGTTGGGTGGCCGGCATCGGCATCACCGCCGGCGGCGCCAAGCTGGCAACGGCGGATTACACCAACGGCACCAGCGCCAACATCAAGGCCGGTTCCGGTCTGGCGCTGCTGGCCGGCGCGGAATACCGCGTGAGTCCTGAATTCTCGGTGCAAGGCACTGTGGGTTACCACATTCACTTCACGCCGGAAGCCAGCAACGGCGACGCCAGTTTCTCGCGGGTGCCGGCCGAACTGCTGGCGTACTTCCACCCGAACCAGCAATGGCGCGTGGGCGGCGGCCTGCGTCGCACCATGGCGGTCAAGCTGAACGGCAAGGGCGCAGCCTGGTATATGGACCGTGACTATGAAGGCGCGACCGGGGCCGTGGTGGAAGTGGAATACTTCACCAGCCCGAACCTGGGTATCAAGGCGCGCGTGGTCAATGAAAAGTTCAAGCAGCAATACAGCAGCCGCGAAGTCAGCGGCAACCACTTCGGGCTGCTGCTGAACGCATATTTCTGAAGTACTGCTGAACGCATATTTCTGAAGTACTGCTGAGCAGCGCTGGTCAAATGCCAAGGGGCTGTACATAACTGCGGCCCCATTCCCGGATAGCTCAGTCGGTAGAACGACGGACTGTTAATCCGCAGGTCCCTGGTTCGAGTTTTGGTCGGGGAGCCAGAATACGCAGCAAACCTAAAACCCAGCCCTTACCCGGTTGGGTTTTTTGCTTTCCAGGGTCTGATTATTGGGCCGCTGGGAGGCCGTTGGGGCAGTTGCATCCCCGAGGGCATGGCAGGGCGTCTGCGTGGCACCTTGGGTCACTATGCTTGCCGTGCTCAAATAGGAGGCAGTTGCTCAGGTGAAATTGTTGGCGTTCGCACCTGACGATTGGCCGCTTCCGAAACGCGCCCATCTTATCCTGCTGGAGTGTACTGAAGATGACCGGCGATCAAGGGACCAGCATCGGTGGGTCTATCTGAGGGATGACTACCGCCTTCATTTACCGGAACTATTTCAAAGTCAAAAGGACTAAGGCCAGTTAAGCATGCAACATTGACTCCGTACTGATTTGGATTGGAGCGGCGTTGATGATGTGTATAGATGCCGCACTTTGAACAGAAATAATGCTTCGCCTGCATGGTGTTGAATTGATACAGTGCCAAGGCATCCTGACCGGCGGTGAGATGAATGTCAGAGAGGTTCGCTGAAACCGCAACTGCCCCTCGCATACTGCAATATGAACAATTACAGCGCCTAGCGGTGTTCAACCCGTCCGTGAGCCTCACATGAAACTTCACTGTGCCGCAATGGCATGCGCCATCAATTTCTTTGATATTTTCATCCATATATCTCGATTGGTTGAGCGTCTGCTGTTGGCAGTTGCGTACAAGATTACATTACGTGAATGTCGTCGAGCAAGATTGTCAAACCATGCTCATCGGTACGGATGTCGAAAGTAGCAGTTAAATCTGTGACGACGTGGTCAATGTTAAGATCATAGGAGACATACCCAATACAGCCTAAGCTATTTTCGGCATGCCGGTAAATCTCTTTTCGCTGCTGGATATCAGTCTCACATCCTTCCAGAGTTACACGTTGCGTTAAACAGCATTCGTTGTAGGATTTTACGATCTGCCGCATTGTCACCGGCGTCCAACCCATATGCGGTGATTGCGCCGTGTAGGCATGGGCAGCTATATAGTCTTCCGCCTCCATCAGACGAACCCATTGATCGATGAAATGGATTATCTCGGTGTCGGTAGCATCGTGATGCAAGTGGGCCATCGAATTCGATATAGATTGGGAAAATTCGAATATAGCATGAGCGTCAGCTGTTGGCCGATTGGAGAACAGCCCAGATTTTAATGGAACTGTTGCCGATATGCTCGCACATGCGCTGGGAACAGTGCTTCATAAAGCGCAGCTTCGACACCAATCAAATTTACCTGTATTTCTGGGTCGTCTACCATCGTTGTGTAGTCAAGCACACTTACGCCGATGGCAGGAATTGTATCCCCCGCTTCAGTTGCGACTGAAAGCTGTAGCTCACTTTGGTCACTGTGGTTTTGCTGACATAAGTTCCTTACACGGGCGTATCCGTCCGAAGGGATAAATAGGCCGAATGCCACACCCATAGGTGCATCGCCACCTTCCAAAGCTGTATGTCCGATTAAATCCAAACCGGCGTAGACGCTGTACATTCATTCCTCATTTCTATCGAGCCTCGCAATACGGCAACGACTGCTCCTGGCCGCTTCCGATCGATTACCAAGAACGGCGCCAATCTGCCGGGACCGAAAAGTACAAATCATAATGCTGCCTTGCTATTGAACCGAGGCTGTCTCTAAAGCGAGCAGCGTTCATGCAAATTTCTTCACCTTTCCCCATACGCCAATACATATCTGACACTTCGATATCGGGAGCATGAACCCAAGGCGGTGCAACAAAACTTGAATCCGTGTCGGACAACTCGGCTCGAACCTGCTGCAACAAAATCCCCAACATATTCTTACCTGTTCCGTCTCCGCCATCGCCCCAATATCGGTCATTCTTGGTGTGCTCCACCAGAATTGCTCCTTGAGTGGATATCAATACCTCGCGTAGCTCCGCGTGCTGATTGAATTTTGCGCGGAGCGCACTCAGCATGATGCTGTCACGAACATCATTCCAATCCGCTCGGAACGAGCGCTGGCGTTCGCGACCAATCTGCGCAGCCACGAAAGGCGTAGCCGCTTCATGCACAGCTCTTGCGTCAGCCTGCTCTGAGAATTTCTGAGCCTGGAAGTAGTGCTCTGACGTCGGCCAAGTGATGCCATCAATGCTTATAGCGTGACGAGAGAAATTTGAAAAACAGCCATATGCTTTGTCTGTCTCGTAAAAAAATATTTTTATCATTTCCGTTAATAATTCAACCTTGAGCTTCCGGCGGCCACTCATGGCCGAAGACTGCCAACAACTTGGTTACCGAAGCATCTTCAACAGGGCCGTCAATCGCCCATGGCGAAGATCAGCTTATTGGTGGATTGAGCTTCAGCGATCACTACCAATAATTGTGAAATCATTTGAGCAAGCTCTTCCAATTTAACTGTTTTCCAATCTTCGGACTCCAATGAGCGTTTTTCGTCCAGCCAGCCTGTGAGTATACGAACCTCGCCGCTCCTCCCGGAAAGGTCAAGCTTAGCTATTTCAAGTTCTGTTTTAAGGCGGTGCAGTTGATAGCCTTGTATTTCGGTGTCTTCGTATAGGTTTAGAAAATAATAATCACCAGGGCTCAAATCTGCTTGCATGAAGTATCTGTGTAGAAACCAGTAAGCTTCACCTCCTAGAGAAAACCGCGGTTTTAATTTATCTTTAGCTATGTCCTGAACGCTATTTACTATGTAGAAGTCGAGCATTTGGAATCAGGTATGTTTTGGTGATTCTGAGTGATACTGACATTTTCGTTAGTAATGTCATGAGTTCTAAGGCGATTCACTACGAGAAAATGTGACTCTACCTCCCAAAAGTGTTAGCAGCACTGTCTGCTCATGGCCGATACCGGCAATGCTCACTTCCCAAGAAGATAGGTAAAGCGGTCAGCCAACATTTTCCATTGGTTCTGATTGCCATCAGCAGATTGCGAATTGATTATGCAACGATCTACTAAATCCCGACAGCGATTTTTTGACAATGTAATGTTGCCAGTTGCCATGAAAACATCCATCCCGCACTTGGTACGCATCAAGATACTCAATGCCACCTCGCTCAAGTAACTCCTGAGCAAGGCTGGAGACAATCCTGTTGACTCCCCAAGCTTCTTTCGCAAAAAGGGTTTCAGCTTTGTAAAGCGCTGCAATCAGGGGCAATGAGAACCCGTCTTTCTTATCCTCAAAATAGCTGCATACGGCTTGGCGAAATTGCATGTTCGAATCGATGAACTCATTTGCATATTTCCCGTTCCAGGCGAAAGCAATCTGTGACTCAGCGTGATGCGTGTAAGTTCGGATAAAATCCTTCACTGCGTCCATAGATTTATCATTTCAAGTTGTTTATTGCTGACCAGGGGCTACTGACCGGTTTTAGAATAGATATCGGTGAGGAGCAGGTAGCCTTGTTTGATAGCCTGGTTTTAAAATATTTCCGTCAAATCGAACGTGCCAATCCACGTCAAATTCTCTATTAGCAAAAATTTGAAGCCCATCCTTGACATAGGCCACCGTTATCGGAAGAAGTCCATGGCTTTTTCTTGCCAAAAGTTCGATAGCTTGGCCCGGCGATAAAAATATTTCTTCGCAGGTCATTTCCAAGAAGATGCGCATGTCGGCAGTTGTGTCGTTAGAAAAATTTCCTACAACGACGTAATCATCAAGATTCATATTATGTTTCTTGCCACTCATTGAGAGGCTGCTGTTGGCCGATCACAGCCCTTGAGAGAATAGCATGTTGCTCAAACGAAAAAATCACAAATTGTCACACGCGCGTGTCTAAAGCAGGGAGGGCGGCTGGGCGTTGCCGTGAGCATGCCGCGCTCCAGGATGGGACGGCGGCTACCGTCGGTTCATTGGGTCGCTGCGAGGACGCTGGGGACTTGCTAATCCATGAAATCGGGTCCCACTGCACTGTTCCTGGGTCACCGAACTGTTAATCCGCAGGTCCCTGGTTCGAGTCCAGGTGGGGGAGCCAGAATACAAGCGGCGCCGCGAGCAATCGCGGGGCCGTTTTTGTTTGTGGATGTGTTGATCATGATCGAAAAGGCATTCAGAAAAGTTGTGAGAAAGTAACGGCTCAGGTAACTGATATTGCAGTTCGTCGCAAGATGCGGAGAGTGTATTCGGGTCGCCGGTAGACTTCTTTCCATTGGCATAAGCCCAACTTAATGGAGAGAACATGCGATTTCGTTTATTCACTGCCGCTGCGGCGCTGATCCTGAGCACCGCGATCCCCGCCAGTGCCGCGGAAAAGCTCGATGCCGTCCTGGCCAGTGCCATGGCCGGCTCCAAGGTTCCCGCCGCCGGCGTGCTGGTGATGCGCAACGGGCAAGTCGAAGACCGGGCAGTCGCTGGCGTGCGCCGCAATGATGGCAAGGATGCCGTCACGCAGGATGACGTGTGGGTGATCGGTTCTACTGGCAAAGTGATGACGGTGGCCATGATAGCGCGGCTGGTCGAACGGGGCGTCCTGTCTTGGGATGCATCACTGGAGCAAATGCTGCCCGATGTGGCCAAGGCCATGCGCCCTGAATATCGCGAGGTCACATTGATCGATCTGTTGTCGCACCAGGCAGGTCTGCCGCGTGATCTGCGCAATACCAAGGCTCTCAACACCTACTTTGGCGACACCCGCGCGCAGACGCAGCAGCGGTTGGCCTACATCACTTCCGCACTCAAGGAAAAACCAGCCGGGAAACCGCGTTCGGCCTTTAGTTACAGCAATACGGGATTCCTGATCGCGGCAGCCATTGCCGAACGCGCCACAGGAAAAACGTACGATGAGCTGATGCAGGCTGAAGTCTTCGGCCCGCTTGGCATGGCCACAGCCGGTAGCGGTGCGACCCATGATGGCCAAATCCGTGGCCACAGCAAAGGCAAGCCGAAACTGGTTGTCAAACGAGAAGCCGATGGCGTGCCGGCCGTGTATGCGCCAGCCGGATTCTTGCATATGAGCCTCGCTGACTGGGCACGTTTCAATCTCGATCAATTGGCTGGCGCCAAAGGAAACGGCAAGCTGTTGCTGCCCGTCAGTTACAAGCTGATGCAAACGGCCCAGCCGGGTAGTGGTGCCGGTCTCGACTGGGGCGTGCAAGGGGCGATCGCCGGGCGCAAGGGGCCGGTATTGGTGCATCAGGGTTCGGATGGCAACTGGCTGGCGGTGGTCGTGTTATTCCCCGAGCAGGACAGCGGCGTACTCGCGGTGGCCAATGCATTCGAAGACATGGGGGCCGATGCGGTCATTACCGGGATGCTGGGCGCCTTGTTTCCGACGCTGGCACCGGCTAAATAAACCTGTGGGGTGATTCCTGATTTGCAGCAAGCCAGCACTGGATCATTAAACATTCTCCGGACGTGCGACGCTGGTAGCAGGAATCCCCTCTCTTTAGGGAAGGAACTCAAGAGAGGAGTTCCCCATGGCGGGACAGGCCGTTCGATTTGGAATTCAAGGCTTTTGGCCATACTGAAAAAGCATGCTGCCGAATTCCTGTTCATTGTCGGGCAATTCCTCGCACTCGGTTCCGCCACGCTTCACCTTGCCGTCGTCGCTCAGTAATTGCAAGGTGTTGCCATCGGCATCAAACAATGCCTCGGGATTCATGTGTGAAAGGTCCGGTGTTGACACCGCCCGGGGGCGCTCTTTGGCCTTGCCGCTCCATTCATAGACCGAGAAGGAGCCGGTTTTGCCGACGGGACCCGCCACGATATAGAACTTGCCGCCAACCCGCTCGATGCTGCGTATGCCCCTGTCGTCCAGATCGAGCTGAATTGGCGCGCCGAATTGCGCTTCCTCTCCATCGATCACTTCATTCGGATTCATCATGGGAACGATCAGTGCTTTTTTATTGATAAGCGGACTACGAAAGCCAATTAATAAGGTGCCTGCCTTGGTTGCAGCCAAGCCTTCGATATTCAAACCGCCTTTTTTTGCCTCGATTTCGGATGCCGCTTCCAAGCCGAGGGCTGTCAGCGAAGATTTCTTAAGCATCGCTTTCAGTAATGTTTCATAGGGTGGCCGAACCAATTCAAGTGTTGGAACAGTACCTTTTCCCTGGCTCTTGATGTCGGTAGCGAAGAATTTTCTCCGGGCAGGATCAACGTCTCCGTCCGAGTTGGTCCCATGCGAAGTTATCCAGAAAATCCTGTTTTTAATTCTGGCGGCGCCTTCGATATCCAGCTCCTTTTGTTCTCCTGGCTTTTTCTTTTTCGCTGGTATCGACATGTGATCTTTCAAGTCCATGCGACCCACAGCGTTGGGGCTATCCTGCCTGTAGACGCGAAGAACGTTGGTTTCGTCATCGGCCACGACAAAATGCTGCTTGTCCAATGCCACGGCTGCGGAGGCGTTGCATGGTCCTCGATAGGAGGAAAGCGGGGCGGCCATGGCGGACGATGTCGCAATGGTAGTTGCAAGTAGTGCAATATTTTTGTAGTACATGTGTTCCTCCACTGTGTCAGAACTTGATCTCTGCCCGGGCGCCAGCCGGATTATCTTCCGAGTGCAGGCTCACGCTGACGCTTTCCCCCACGGTCAACATCCCAAAATTGAGCTCGGCGCCACCCAGGCCACGCCGTGCGGCGCCGGACGCGGTGACTTCGAAGATGTTCTTGCTGTGCTTCACCGGCAGCACGATCTTATGGATGTCGCCGCTCAGGACGATCAATTTGCCCACTTTTTGCTTGAGCAGCCAGGCATAGTCGAGATACTGGTCCCAGCTTTCGCCAGAGCCCGACATGACACTGCCGGAACAGACGATATTCATGCCGTCCCATTCCGCCAGCAGCCGGCTCAGCCACTCGCGCTGCTCATAACCCAACATGGTGGCGTCGGGCGTGATGTTCGGGTCTTCGCGGAAGCTTCGTCCATCAAGCATGATGAAACGTACCTTATCTTGGTCGAAGGTGGATTGAATGCCGCGCTCGGCCTGCTTCAGGAGCACTGCCACACCGGGCATGGCGGGGTACTCCGAGGCAAGAGGGAGTGTACATGCGGCCCTGAACTGTTCAAACATACCTTGGGCGATCAGCCGCTTATCTCTCGGCACGGCAAAACGCTTTTCAGTGCCCGCACCGCGTGCATTGTTCCAAGCGAAATCATGGTCGTCCCAGACCATGCCCAGTTTGACGCCCGATTGCAGTAATTTTTGGAATGATTGCACTTCCCATTGCCTGCGGTAGCGGTCGTACATCGCGTTGGCAAACACCTCGTTGGAGACCTTGCGTGGCCAGCCGAGCGGCCTGTCACTGCCCAATATCGCCAGGCCATAATCCATGTAGGCCACGTCGCCAAGCAGCAGCAATATATCCGGTTGCAAGTCTTGAATACGCTGCCAGACCGGCTGTGCAGGATCGCTGATTGCATCGATACAGGAAGTAAAGGCAATTTTCATGGTTCCTCCGAATGCGTACGGTTGACTGTCTTCACGGTGCTGCCAAGGTTATCCAAGTGACGCGGTTCTCAGAGACCGGCGCGGTTTTTTAAGAGGCAGATAATATTCTGGCCCGGCTTGAGAAAACCAGCGTCGTCAAGGTGGTACTCGTTCAAATCGCCACTGAGGGTAACCGTATCTGAAACATTCCCGCCAATGACCCTGGCCACGTCCTGTGTCACCTCGACCACCACATCGGAGTGGCTGGCATAACGCGCATGATTTTCCGCGTACGAATAAGACAAGTTTTGGCCACTCCGGTTTTTTTGGATAATGTCGCCCAATTCGGGACGCTCTTCTGTAATCCTGTATCCCCAGAAAGGTTTATTCAGCTGGTTGACCACCCTGGCGTGAATTGCGTCATTCACGAATTCAGAATGCCGCGAGGCGAACTTGAAGTTGGCGTAGGCGGGGCCAGCTTTGCGTACTACCCAGGAGATGAAAGCTGCAGACCAGGGAATATCCTCGCCATGCTGGTCGCGGCTCCTGCCATCGTAAGGTTCGCCAATGACCGCCCACATTTCCCGTATGTACCTATAATATGGATCGGATTTTTCGTTGGCTTGTCCTTTTTCAAACCGTAACCACTCATCTATTGTCATGCGAAGCAATTGTTCGATTTCTGCGCGTTTTGGAGACCGCAAGTATTTGGAGAAGACGTAACCTTCCTGCGTCGTCGTCATTATTTTGCTCCACCCGTTTTGATCTGGTTGCTCAGAAGCAATGACAGGGTCGCCGATCGTCAGTTCGCGAATGATGGGTCCGCCAGGGGATTGCCTTAGACGCAGGCCTTCAGTAGTAACAATTTTATTGGCACCAAGTAAGGTATTGGAAAGCCCGACCTGCGGGCCGCTTCCAATGGTTCCGTCTTTTTCCTCATCCCAAGCTGAAAATCCATTGCCCGCCGCATCAATCTGGAATGCGCCCAATTGCTCAAGAGGGATGGCAATGATATTTTTGTCAAAGCCAATATTGGATTCAGGGTGGATTGATCCGGGTGGGAGTTGGCGCAGAGCCCATAGTTTCTTGTAAAAGAAATTCTCGGTTCCTTTGAATAGCCTGGACATGGACAGCCAGGGAATGGAGATAAGGCCCTCAGCCAGCAATTTCGATAACGTGGCGCCGCTGCCATATGCGCCGATTTTGAAAGATCCGTGCAGCGCATCGTTGATCGCTTTGAAATATTGAACGATATTGTTATCAATTATCCCGGTTGACAGATCCTGATCCACGGCGAATATAATCGTACTGCCCTCCGGCTGGTGCAGCAGCTTTGCGAACTCCATGGCGCTGGCAGCATTTTCTTTTCCTTTATCATAGCTGAAGTCCTCTTCTTTGCGGTTCCTGTCCTGAAATACTGGAAGAATGGAGAAGCCCTCTGCTGAAAGGAGTTTTGCTTCCTCCACGGTAATTGTTTTTGGGCGCTGAGAACTTGCATAATAGCGAATTATCGTGCCAACGCCCTGAGTGCGCAGATACGATAGGAATCGTTTTCCGGCTGATGTATTCAATCGAACACTGACATCGACAGCTGACCAGCCATCGTCGCGTGAAAAATCTTCCTTGTATCCCATGGCATGGCCTTTCAATGATTGATTGACGATTAACCAGTGCGCGGATTGCCAGTGATTGGCTGGACGTTCATCAGACTTTCTGACTTGCATGGAAAGTTGAAGATTGCGGAAATGCGTCCACAAGCCACTCTTCAAGTGCCGTGAATTAATTCGCGCTTTTGAGGAATTAAAAGATCGCACGAATTTTGATCTTGGTCAAAGGAATTGTTTTATGTGAAAAAGTGGCAACACTACTTAATTGGTAGTAAATGGGGATGTGAATTTGTTTCCAATGCTGGCGGCGCGCGGTGCCGGCCGAACTGCTGGCGTACTTCCATCCGAACCAGCAGTGGCGCGTGGGCGGCGGCCTGCGCCGCACCATGGTGGTCAAGCTGAACGGCGAGGGCGCTGCCTGGTCAATGAAAAGTTCAAGCAGCAATACAGCAGCCGCGAAGTCGGCGGCAACCACTTCGGTGCAGAACGCGTATTTTCGAAGCACTGCCGAGCAGCTCTGGTAAAATGCAGGGAGGCTGTATATAATTGCGGCCTCAATTCCCTGATAGCTCAGTCGGTAGAGCGACGGACTGTTAATCCGCAGGTCCCTGGTTCGAGTCCAGGTCGGGGAGCCAGAATACAAGCGGCCCCGCGAGCAATCGCGGGGCCGCTTTCGTTTGATTCCTGCTCTAAGACTCCCCACTCGGGGAATATTGCACGGGCAGGTGAGTTCCCATTGGTGGAAACACGGTCTTTTGCCCGGCTGCCGTCTCCGCCTGTCTGATCGCGTCCTTCGATATGGTCATCCTCGGCCGCCGCCCACGCCGGTCAAGGTGGGGCGCAAACTGTACAGATTTTAGACAATTGAACGACAGATTCAGGCAACGTTTTTCTCGATAATAAGGGAGCCATGATAGCTCGACCGTGAGCGCTTGCTTCGTCATGACAAAAACCTATAAGGAAGATGCCATGAAACGCTTGTCTCACTGGTTATCAAGGCCCCTGCAATACAGCCTTGCCGTTTGTCTCGGCCTGGCGCTGACCGCCTGTGGCGGTGGTTCGAGCGGCCCGATTGCCCAGCCGGAGCAGCCGCTGAGCGGCCGTACCAGCTTTGTGTCCGCCGACGGCATGGGCGCGCTGTCGACCGAAGGAATGGCCAAGACCGGAAATTTCTACACGACCGCGACCACGGCCGTCACGCCGGCCAATGTTGATACTTCCCAGCCGCGTTCGGTGCAGGAAGGCGACATCTACCGCGTCCTCGAGAGCGGCAAGTCGATCCTGAACCTGAACCTGTACCGCGGCCTGCAGATCATCGATATCAGCAACCCCGCCAGTCCGAAAATCGTCGGGCGCGCGGCAATCAGCGGCGACCCGGTCGAAATGTACCATTCGGGCGACAAGGTCTACATTTTGCTCAATAACTGGTCGGAGTTCCGCCGCACCAGCAAGGGTGGCAAGGAGTCGGTCGAGCAATTCCATGGCGGCGCCGTCATCACGGTCGATGTCGCCAACCGCGCCGCGCCCGTTGTCGTCGGTTCGACCCGTGTGCCCGGCTACATCCAGACCTCGCGCCTGACCAGCGGCGCCGGCAAGAACGCCTTGTTTGTGACATCGAGTGAATTCGCCATGGCCACGCCGGTGGCCATCACCGCGACCGATTTCGTGTCCGTCTATGCCGGCCAAACCAATGTGCTGAGCTACGCCATCAATGCGCAAGGGATGCTTGAAAGTAAATCGACATTGGCGCTGGGCGGCTATGTGCAGGCGATGCAGGCCACCGGCAACCGCTTGATGGTGGCGCGCGCCGTCGAGGGCGGCGGCAAGCATGGCTCGCGCGTTTCCGTGGTCGACATTTCAAGCCCGGACGGCGCGATGGTGCAAGGCGCCGATGTGCTTATTCGCGGGGTGGTACAAAAGAAAACCAATATGCACATCCATGGCGACGTGCTGCGTGTGGTTTCCGGCAATTGGTGGAATACCGGCTCGAACGTGAACCACGTCGAAACGTTCAATATCGCCGACATCGCCAATCCGAAGGCGATTGACCACGACACCTTCGGTGAAGGCCAGCAATTGTTCGGCACGTCTTTCTCCGCTGACAAAGCGTTCTTCGTCACCTACCTGCGCAAGGATCCGTTCCACGCCTTCTCGATCACCCCGGAAGGAACCATGAAGGAAGAGAACGAGTTTATCGTGTCCGGCTGGAATGATTTCTTCGTGCCGGTGCACGACGAGACACGCTTGATCGGGGTCGGCCACAATGACGAAAACAACCGGCGCAGCCTGGCGATCAGCCTGTACGACACCAGCAACCTGAAAAACACCCGTCCGCTGCTGATGCGCGCGGAAGTCGATTTGTCGAACAGCTGGTCGGAAGCGAACTGGGACGACCGCGCTTTCTCCGTGCTGGAAAACGCGACCAGGGCGATAGCCGCCGATGGCAAGACGGTGGAAACGGGTTTGGTGCTGCTGCCGTTCTCCGGCTATGACAGCGCCACCGGGCAAGGTGTCGGCGGCGTGCAGATCTTCACGTTCTCGGCCACGACGCTGACCCGGCGCGGCACCATGAAGCAGGACATGGCCGTGCGCCGCAGCTTCATGGGCGACGCCGCCAACAGCATCGCGGCCAACTTGTCCGACAGCGGTTTGTCCTTGTTCAGCATCCTGAATCCGGATGCGCCGCAGGAAAAGGGCAACGTGCGGCTGGCGCCGAACTACAGCCAGTTCATCGCGTTCAAGCAGGTCGGCGCGCGCTATCACAGCATCGATCAGGCGTGGGGCGCGAGCGGCACGGCGCGCCGCATGGACCAGGTCGAGCTGGTGCCGCTGGCGGAAGCCGATGGCCCAACCATCCTGTCGCATGTCGAAGTGCCGGCCGGATCGAAAATCTACAACGTGGGCGAAAAGCTGGTCGTCGTGTCGAGCGACGCGACCTCAACCGGCGTCAATACGACGATCGCCACGTATGACGTGAGCGTTAGCGCCAAGCCGTTAAAAATGGGTTCCCTGACAACCGATGCGCTGGTCCAGAGTGGTGGCGGTATCTACTACGCTGACGATAAGCGCATCTGTGCGTTGTCCGGGCGACCATGTCCGGACGGCTTTTTCGCGCCAGAGCCGACCGTGGTGGGCAATGCGCTGGTCTTTGCCGGGCAAACGAACCATGCGTCGACCGGCGGCGCGCTGATGGACCGTTACTGGTCCAGCTATACCTTGCAGGTGCTCGACCTGAGCAATCCGGCAAAACCGGCGCTGCTGGCGAAAATCAGCATGCCGGAAGGCGAGGAGTCGGTTGGCCTGATCAAGGACGGCGCCACCTTGTGGATCAACTATAAGAAGCCGCAGCCCGCGGTCGTGGCCGGCCAGCCCCAGGCGAAGTACTACATCAAGGCGCTCGACCTGTCGGTGGCGAGCACGCCCAAGCTGGGCGCGGAAGTGAATGTGCCGGGCCAGTTGATGGCCGCTGTGGGCGAAGCGATCTATACGGTGGACCACGACTGGAAAGAAAAGTCGACCAGCGCCTCGCTGAATATGCTGATCGTGCGCGACAATCTGGCCTACCTGCAGGCAACACATCCAATGCCGGCCCAGGTGCTGACTGGCCTGCTGGTCGATGGCAAGAACGTGATCGTCTCGCATTACGACAACAGCAGCTATCAGCAAGCGCTGTCGCACTTGGAGATCGGCGCCAGGCAGTTCACGGCCAAATCGGAAACCGTGCTGCCGTATAACCCGACGCTGCGCGCGGCGCGCGGCGGCAAGGTGCTGGTGCAGGCGGGATATGGTTTCCTGCTGTACGACTTTAGCCAGGCACAGGGGCCGTTTGCCCAGGCGTATTTCCCGGCGATCACATGGGGCGGCAATGTCACGATCGTGGGCGATGCGGTGTATGTGCCGTCGAGTTACTACGGCATCCACCAGTTCACACTCGATACGGTCAATTTGCAAAAGCCTTAAGCTCACAAAGGGTTGAAGTAAGCATCGAACTTGATGGCCACGCCGATCAGCCCGGCGGCCGCTTCCACGTGTTCGCTGCTTTCCGCAAACAGGCGCAACAATTCCGCAGGTTTGATGTGCTGCTGGTCCAGGGTGTCAACCCAGTAAGCATAGCCGGCGTCATCCGGCGCCCGATGCAGGACGGATTGGTATAACTGCTTGACGAACGCGGCATTGCCGCCGCTTGGGTTGTACACGCTGTTGAATTCAGCGGTTTGCGTAAATTGCTGCGCGATGTCATCGATACTGAGGCCCTTGTCGGCCCGTTCCAGCCAATACGCAAAACCGGCATCGTCCGGTTTGCGGTTGTACGCGGCCAGATACAGCCGATACAGCTGCCCCGCATTTCCATCAAGGTCGAAGGCCAGTGTCTGCATCCCCTCGATGCTCATTAACACCAGCCGCTCCACGCCGTGCAGGAGATTGACTCCGGGGCGTCCTTGCACATCTTCCACGCGGTACTGGCCATCGGCGTAGGTCACACGGGTTTGACTATAGGCCATGTCCAGGAACGCATAATCAAGGCCATTGCCGCCAATGAACACGTTGTCGCTGGCGCCATCGAACACCGGAGACTTACTGGAGCCGGAGCCGCCGAACAACATATCGTTGCCGGCGCCGCCGCTCAGAAAGTCGTTGCCAAGGCCGCCTTCCAGCATGTCGTTACCGTCGCCGCCTTCCAGCACATCATTGCCGGTATCACCTTGCAGGAGGTCCGCGTCGGCGCCCCCGTCCAGGAAATCGTTGCCAGACCCTCCCAGCAGGATGTCATAGCCAGCATCGCCATTCAGCCGGTCCGCACCGCCGCCGCCGGCCATGAAGTCATGGCCGGCGGCGCCATCCATCTGGTCGTTGTTCATGGAGCCGGAAAAACTGTCGCGGCCGTCGCCGCCTTGCAGGCGCAAGCCCGCCGTATTGCCGTCCGGCGACATCGACAGGAAATCCGCCGCGCCCAGGCTGGTCAGCGCCACGTTCTTGAGCAGGATGAACGGCTGCCATCCGGCCTGTTTCCCTTCCGCGCCATCTTCATCCTGCAGTATCAGCGTGTCGCTGCCTTGCTGTTCCGCCCGCAGGTAGCCTGCCGGGCCAAAAGGATTGCTGTCCGGATTGGCGAACGCTGCATAGCTGAGCTCAATCGTATCGATGCCCGGCTGGAAGTCAGCAATGACGTGCGGCGCATCTGGCGTGCCGCCTCGGAACTCATAGGTGTTGGTCCCCGATCCTCCGTCGAGCATCACGTGAACGCCACGGTACGTCCCCATGTCGACGATCAGCTTGTCATCGCCGGCGCCGCCGGACAGGGTGACGATGCCATTGCCGGCGTGAGCGCCGATATTGGCCAAAAGGTAGTCGTTATCGTTGCCACCTATTAAGGTATTGTTCGGGCCATTGCTTTCAAGGTAATCAAGGCCGTCATCGCCATAGGCTGTCGACTTGCCAGTGCCGTTGCCCGCGTATAGCGTCAGGTTGTCGCCGCCCTCCGCGCCATGCAATACATTATTGCCATTGTCGTCGGACAGGTGGTCGTTGCCGAGGCCGCCGTCGAGGCTGTCGTCGCCATCGCCGCCGTCCAGGACGTCGTCACCGACACCACCCTGGAGCACATCATTGCCGCCAAATCCCTGGATACGGTCGTTGCCGCCATCACCGGCGATCACATCATTGCTGTTACTGCCGAGAAGCCTGTCCTGCTCAGGCGTGCCCGTCAGGTTGCGCGGTCCAGCAGGTGGTTCGGTCTGGAAGGTGGACTGTTCAGGATTTTTCAGCGTGGACCCGTCGACGCCGTAAATCAGTCCGGGCGGGATGAAGACCTGGTATGTAAAGCCCAGCTGGAAATCGGCTGGCAGGTCCAAGGTCAGGGTGTTGCCACTGATCTTGACCTGGCTGCTGTTGATGTCAACGAGCAAATAACGGGAGGAACCGTTATTGGAAATGCTGATTTCACCGCTGCCCGCCAGGATCATCGTATTGAAAGTCAGCACGATGTTGCTGCCAACGGGAACATTGCGGGCGCCGTCGGCAGGTGTGGTCGAAGTCAGTGTCAGGTCAGCCATGAGCCAGTCCCAGGTTGTTATGGCATCAAGTCTAACGACGATGCAATGACCTTGCTCAAATCCCATGAAAGCCTGATGCCAGCAGGGTTGGTGGCGTAGCGTCACGCAAGCAACCGCAGGCGCTCAGCTGCGATTGGAGGGCTGTGCTACAGCAGGCATTCGCGCACCGCCCCGCAGCACAAGTCCGCCAGTTGCTCCTGGCGCGCGATGGACAAGTCATGGCCGTGATCGAGCTGAACACTCCATGCCGTGGCGGAGCGTGCCACGTCGAGCAGGCGCAAGTGGGTGCGGACGATGATGCCGTCCGTGCGCACGCTCCCTTCGAGCATGAACTGAGGTGAAACGTTCGATTGCCAGGCGCCGCGCTGCGCCACGTGCAGCAAGCCGCTGCCGAACTGCAGGTAGAGCCGGTGCCGCAGTTCGTCGTTCAGCCCGTCCGTAAAAGCATTCAAATGCGCGGCCTCTCCATGGGCTACGGGCACCAGCGCCAGCGCCACCGGTTGCGCCACTGTCCTGCGCTCGGCCTTGGGAGTATAGGAACCCAAAGGGATGGAGATATGAACTGGATCGGACCGCCCGCTATCAGCATAGTAGGCGTCGAGCCGGGTGCGCAGCCGGCCCATTTCGACGCGGACGATCGGGTCTTCCCCGGTGCTGTAGTCGGCGGCATTGCGCTGGAATACCTCCATGCCGATCGCATATTCATTGAGCCGGCGTATCGACGTTGACTCCGCTTCGCCAGCCAGGTAACGCAGCAGCGCGCTGCTGCGTTTGGCCTTTGCGAAGAAACTGCTGCTCAAAATACGCTGTACTTGCGCCTGCAATTCGGCCGGCGGCACGTTGCCGCTGGCCGCCGGCGCGGCGTTTCCGTGGCCGACGGGGAGGATCCTATCTGTTGGCAATAAATTCATGTTAGTCTCCGGTCCATACTAAAAACAACATCTTTCGCAATTGACAATTCAGTCTACGAAAGGTGCGCCAATGCCGCCTTCCCAAAACCTTACGGATTCCTAACTTTTTGATTTTTAAAGAAAAAATATGAGGGGTGTTGGGCTGCGGGGCAATGCGCCCGGTTTCCATTTCGGCGATTGGCGGATCGAGCCAGCCAGCAATTCCATCCATCGTGATGGCTTGCGCAGGCAGCTGGAGCCACTGGCAATGGATGTGCTCAGTTTCCTGTGCGCCCATCCGCTCCAGGTGCAGAGTGCAGAATCCATCCTGGAAGCTTGCTGGGGCAGCACCTTGCTTGGGGATAATCCCTTGCACAAGACACTGGCCCAGTTGCGCCGCGCGCTCGATGATTCAGCGGCCGCGCCGCGCTACATTGAAACGATCCGCAAGCGCGGCTACCGCGCGATTGCCGAGGTGCGCCATGATCCGCCGGCCGGCCAGGGCGTGTGGCTGGCCGGTTCGCCATTTCGCGGACTGGAAGCCTTCCAGTATGCGCACGCGGCGATTTTCTTTGGGCGGGATCGTGCAACCGGGCATCTGTTGCGTACGACGCGGGACCAGATCAGCTTGGGTTGCGCCATGGTCCTGGTGCTTGGCCCGTCCGGTTCGGGCAAGAGTTCGCTGGTGCAGGCAGGCCTGCTGCCGCGCCTGACGGATGGCGCGGCGCCGGTCTGCATGGCCGGCGCGGTGACCCTCGATTGCGCCGATGTCGGTGGCGCCGGCCTGTTCAGCGCCCTGGGCAGCGTACTGCTCGACAGCGAATTCGACGGCAGGCCGGTGTTCGAGGGCGACAGTGCGATGACGCTCGGCCAGCGCCTGGAACGCGCGTTGCCGGAGGTGCTCGATCGGCTGGAATCCGTCCCGGGGACGGCGCGCCTGTTCCTGTTTATCGATCGGATCGAGGCCATCTTTCGGCTTGCAAACCTGAACCAGGCGATGCGCGATGCCTTCCTGCTCGCCCTGGAGCAGCTGGCCAGTTCGGGACGGGTACTGGTGGTGCTGGCTTGCCGGAATGACTTTTATCCGCATGTGATGGAAAACCCCACGCTGGAAGCATTGAAATTGCGCGGCGGTCACTTTGACCTTGGCGCCCCCGACGCCGCTGAAATTGCGCAAATCGTCCGCTTGCCCGCCGCTGCGGCGAACCTGCGTTTCGAGGCCGATCCGCTCGGGGGCGCGCGGCTCGATGACGTCCTGTGCGCGGCTGCCAGGGCCAGCGCCGAAGTATTGCCGCTTCTTCAATACTGCCTGCATGAGCTTTACCGCCGCCGTGGCGAAGATGGCTTGCTCAGTTTTGCTGTTTTCCATGAGTTGGGCGGGATCGAGGGCGCCATTGGCGCACGCGCCGAGCAAGCCATCACGGCGCTCGGACCCGGCGAGATCGCCGCGTTGCCGCGTCTGTTATCGCGCCTGGTCAATGTGGCCGACGGCGAAGTGGCCGTCACGTCGCGCCACGTGCCGTGGGCCACGCTGGCGCCGGGGCCCGAACTGGAGCTGGCCCGGGCCCTGGTGGAGGCGCGCCTGTTCGTCAGTGACCTGGTGGGGGGCGTGGCAGCCTTTGGCATTGCCCATGAAGCGCTGTTGCGGCGCTGGACACGCGCGGCCGCCTGGATCGACAGCCATCGCCAGGCGCTGCAATTGCTGGCCAGGGTCAGTGCGCAAGCCATACGCTGGCACGACGGCGGCCGCCGCGCCGATTTGTTGCTGCCAGCAGGCATACAGGTCCGCCACGCCGGCGCCTTGCTGGAGATCGCCGAGTTTTCATTACAGGAGACCGAACGCGACTTTATTCTTGCTTCGCTGCGCAAGGCCCGGCGCGGTGAGCGGCAGCGGCTGATGGTGGTGGGCCTGTTGCTGCTGCTGGTACTGCTGGCTGGCGGCCTGGGACTGGCAACCCATGCGGAAAAACAGCGCGCCGACCTGCATCGCGGCGAAGCCGAGGGCCTGATGGCGTTCATGCTTGGCGAGTTCATCGACAAGCTGCGCCCGCTGGGCCGGCTCGATCTGCTCGACCGTGTCAGTGCGCGCGCGCTCGGCTACCTGGCCGACACGGCGCGCCCGGCCAGCGGAGCGACCGAACGGATTCAGCGTGCCAAAGCCCTGCAATTGATTGCGGAAGTGAAGATCGCGCGCGGCGATCCGGCCGCGGCCGGGCAGGCGCTGAGCGCGGCGCGCGCGCTGCTGGGCGGCGACCAGCCTACCCAGCCGGACGACCGGGCGGTATTGGAAAACCTGGGTGTCAGCGCATTTTGGCTGGGCCAGATGCATTTCGATCAAAACGACTGGCAGCGGGCCGAAACCTATTTTGGCGAGTACCTGCGCTACAGCGACCGGGTGGCCGCGCTCGCGCCGAACGACCCGGATGCCTGGCGCGAACAATCCTATGCACATAACAGCCTGGGCAGTCTGGCGCAAAAGCGCGGAGCGCTCGCGGTGGCGGCGCGCGAGTTCGCCATCTCGGTGGCGCTGAAGCGGCAAGTGCTGGCGCGCCGGCCCGGCGACGAGACGGTGCTGGCGGACCTGGCCGACAGCTTGTCTTGGCTGGCGGGCGTCAGGGAACAACTTGGCGAGCTCGATGCCGCCAGGCAGCTGTATGAGAGCGAGAGTGCGCTGCTATTGCCGTTGCACCGAGCCCGGCCGGCTGACGGCTTGTGGAGTTACCGCTATGCTTTTGCGCTGTGGCATCAGGCGGAGTTGCTGCAGGCGCTGGGCCGCAATGGCGAGGCCGTCGCAGCGCTGACGCAGGCGGCCGGGCTGCTGAATGCCCTGACCAGGCAAGATCCGAGTAACCGCGACTG
Source organism: Pseudoduganella sp. GW821-FHT12E03 (assembly GCF_058807115.1). Classification (NCBI taxonomy): domain Bacteria; kingdom Pseudomonadati; phylum Pseudomonadota; class Betaproteobacteria; order Burkholderiales; family Oxalobacteraceae; genus Pseudoduganella; species Pseudoduganella sp. GW821-FHT12E03. The sequence goes on from NZ_JBXAQJ010000008.1 coordinate 35,809, forward strand.
GCAAATGGATGCCGCCAATGCCCAGCTCAAGCTGATCGAGCTTGATCCTGGCGCCGGGCCCGAACTGTTGGCGCGGCTCGATCTGCTGGCGCGGGAATTCGCTGCCCTGAGTGCCCTGGAACCCAAGAAGGTCGGCCTGCGCCGCTTGGCCGCATCGACCGGTGTCAGCCGCGCCACCGTCTATTTGCGGCGTGGCCAGGCGCAGCAGGCTGGCGTCACGCTGGCGCCGGCACTGGATGCACTCGCAAACCTGCATGCCAGCACCGCCACCGATCCGAAACTGCGCGACGCGCTGGTCATGGCGCTGCTGTTGCAAGGCCGGATCGATCAGGCCAGCGGCGCGGGCGCCGGCCCCGCTTGCCGCCGCGTGGTGGAACTGCTTGGCCCGCATATCGCCGGCAGTGCGGATCATCACCTGCTGGCGCCGTGGGTCCAGGCCCAGCATTGCCTCGGCGCCCCATCCGTGGCGCTGCCGCAGCAGCAATTGCTGGAAAAAATTGGCTACCGCAGGCTCATTTTGGCGCAAACGAATTCACTTTTCCCCCAACAGAAAGGCAGCAAACCATGAATGCTATTCCAACTCGCACGATCCAATTCGTGCCGGTGAACGTGACCGTGACGTATGACCCGAAAAATAATTCCTTGCAAATCACGTGTGACAAGCCGACGGTGACCATCAGCAGTGACACCGTGATCCTCTATCAGCTGGTGTCGGCGCCGGATGGTGTGCTGTTCTGGGGCCTGGACATTTCACCCAGCCAGCAGAACCAGTTCCCCCCACCGGTTGTGGGGGCGGGCGGGCTGCTCATGACGCTGCAAGACTTCGATTCCACGGCCTCGACGGAATATTTCGAGATCACCTTGCTCGTCACCAACCCGTTCGGCGCCACGGTTGAATTTGACCCGCAAGTGATCAACCGTCCTGGCGCCTGACACGCTGAAAGTTCAATTACTTGACGTTGATCGCGGTAATGGCGCCGCCCCGGGAGATGTACAGGATCCCGTTGGCTGACAGCGCCAGCAGCCCGCTTTGCTGAACGCGCCATACTTCCCGCTGGCTGCGCAAGTCGATCGCGTGGGTTGCCATATTGGTTGAGACGAACACCAGGTTCTCGGTCAACAAGACATCGCTGACGAAGGCGCTTCCCTGCGCCAGCGGGGGATGCCAGCGCCAGCGCAGGCTGCCGTCCGCCTCGTCCCGCGCCTCCAGCGCTGGAGGAGCTTGTGCCAGGGCGTACACGGTGCCGTGCGCATTGGCGGGATTGCCCGCATAGCGGCCGTCAATGGCCCATGCCACCCTGCCAGCCGCCAGGGAAAAGTTAAACAACGTGTTGTTGTCGCGGCCTGCATTGAGGGCGAACACGGAACCGTTCGCCCCCAGCACCGGCGCGCTATGCATGGCCGTGTCGGTGGTCTTGAAGGGGGCGCCGGCGATCGATTGCACTTCGCGGCCGCTGTCCGCCGCGGCCACTTGCAGGGCGCCGGTAAAGCTGTAGACCATACCCTTGGCGGCGGCCGGCGTCCACGCCGCCGTCTGCGGCCGCTGGGCAAACCACCGTACGCTGCCACTGATGGCGTCGAAGGCATACAAGCCGCCGTAGATGCCGCCGTTGGTGTAGACCATGGCGTCGTCCACTGTCGGCGCCAGGTAGTGTTCCCACTGCGAATGCATGGGTGTTTTAAATACGACAGCGCCGGTTGCCGCGTTCAAACCAAACATGAAGGTTGAGCTGGACTGGCCCGCGACGATGTAGACCATGCCGTAGGCGGTCGCCGGGGGATTGGTGGACGGATGGGGCAAATCGCCGAAGTCATGGTCCCACACGGCCTCGCCATCGGATTCGCGGCGCGCGTAGAGCCGGTTGCCGATGGCTGCATAGACCAGGCCGTCGGCGATCGCCAGCGTGCCCGGCTCGGCCGCGTTGGCCGCCGATGGCGGCGCGGTCCTGCGCCAGCGCAAGCTGAACCGGGTCGGATCGAGTGTCACCGGCACATAGCCGGTATGGGCCGCGTTGCCCTGGTAACCCTGCCAGTCGCCGATGTCCGCCCAGCGCACCAGCGGCGGGCGGGTGCCGGTGTGGCTCATATCCAGTTCGGACGGCAGGGCAACGGGCGTACCCGGCAGCCCGGCGGCGCAGCCGCCATCGCGGCACAGGGCAGGCGGCTGTGCCGGCACGCCGCTTGGTGCGGAGCCGCCGCCGCATCCGGCCAGCAGGCAAAGCGCGATCCACAGACAGATTTTCATGATGAATTTCACCGGTATGCCGGCGTGCGCCCGCGGCACCGTTCGCGCGGGCGCGGCGGCCAGGCTATTGGACAAGCACCACCGGGTTGGTGGCCCCTTGCATTGCCGTGCACGCGGCCCAGAAGCAGCGCAGGGTTTTACCTGGCTGTACGAAAGGCTGTGCCCTGGCCCATAAATCCTGCAGCGGCGTGTCGCTCTCGACGCCGAGGACGTGCGGGCCGCCCGGTTTGATGACGATACCGCGTGGCGCTTGCAGCACATAGTTCGGTGCCGCCTGGCCGGCGCGGTAGACAATCAGCTGGTTGTTCACCAGGACGTCGCTGTTGGGGTTCTTGATGCCAACCATGGTCACGGTGGCCATGTTTTCCAGCGCTTGTCCGCTGCTGTCGGCGATGGCGGCGCCTGGCGGCGCCAGCACCCACAGTTCCATGCCCGCCGGGACGGTGGTGTTACCCGTGCCGGCAACCTTGCCGTGTCCGCTGAAGATGACATCGCTGCCGGTCGTGGTCAGCGGCGTTGCCAGTTTTGTCACCTTGCTCCAGTCTAAAGCCATGATGTTTCCTTTCACAGTGGGACGGGAATGCCGGTGGCGCAAGTGCGCACCGGCATGGGGCCGGACTCAGGAGTACTGCACCGAGTAAGAGCCATCGGCGGCTTGCACCACGGTCGCCGTGGTATGCGATTTCCCGGTGAAGTCAATGGTTGCCGGCGTGGTGGAGAAGGCTTTGACGTCGATGATTTCACCTGCGGTGTAGCTGCCGTCGGCCAGGTAAAACTTCACGACCGGAATCACTTCAAACGTATCGTTTGGCATCGCCAGGAAAGTCGCGACCGGCGACGGGATGGGCGTGTCGGTCGGTTTGGCGAGGCCGAACACATAATCGTCGTCGGCGGTGAAATCCGAATGCGCCGTGATCTGGAAGGCGCCGGTGTTGGCCACGCCGGACTGGACATTGCCGAATCCGACCGCGCCGCTGGCGTTCGAGAAAGTGACGCCGTCGCTGTTGGAGGTGACGACCCCGGCGAAGCCGCCTTGTTTCACCATGACCGAGGGCGACAGTTGCGACGGAATGGTGCCCCAGTAGGCATCGGTGATTTCGTTGACGCTGATCTGGTCAAAACCATTATTGGCGATGCCGCTGAAGGTGACCCATGCGTTGGTGAAAACCGTTACCGCGCCGCCGGAAGAGTTGACGGCTGGCGGTTCGGAAAACACCACGTAATTTTTGTTGAAGCCGGATTGGTTCAGTACCTGGATGGTGTAAGTGGTCATGATCGTTTCCTTTTAAAAGTATTGAATGTCGAGGAAAGGCGTTCGCGCTGTGGCGAGGCCTGGCCTGTTGCCTGTGTGGGCCGGACGCTTTGGCGTTGGCTTCATCACGGAATTCAGGATGGCAGAGGCGTCGCGATGGGATAAGTAGCGTTACCGTAACAAGGCGCTTGTTACGGCTGTTCTGCGACGCGCAGTTGGGCGCCGGCCTTTACAGGTAAAAAGATAAAATCAAATTGCTCAATTGCAATATTTCGAGAGGCCGGGGTATGATGGGGTTTTTGCTTTTATGCAAGTATTTGCCCCATGCCTATCGTCAGTGATACCAAGTTATCCGGGGATGCCCGTATTGATGGGCTGCTAAGCGGCTATGGCCAATGGGCGGGCGGCCCCATCACGTATAGCGTCGCGACAGCGCAGTCGGTCTGGAATGACTATCCGGCCAGCAATAGCTTCCCAACCAGGCCAGAGTACGCTGTGCCGGACGCGAGGCAGGCGGAAAACATCCGTGCCGCGGTTGCCTCATGGGCGGCCGTGATGGCCACGCCAATGGAGGAAGTGGCCGATAACGCAGCCATGTCAGGACAGATACGCGTTGCTTTCAGCCTGGATCCGTTGCGCCCCACGGCCAGCCTTGGTACCTATCCAGGCGCCGGCGCCGGCGGGGATGTCTGGCTGGGCAATAATCCCGTGTTCGAGAAGTCCAGCTATGACAGCGGCAGCGGCTACTACTCCGCGCTGCTGCATGAGATCGGGCATGCATTGGGACTCAAGCATTCATTCGAACATACGCCAGCCAACGACAGCGTGGTCGATGTTCGCCATGGCACCAAACTGTATACCGTGATGGCCTATGAAAATGTGGTCGGGAAACCGCTTTACAGCACGACGCTGTTCCCGACGTCACCGATGGTGCTCGATGTGCTGGCGATCCAATATTTGTACGGGAAGAGTACGACCCTGAACGCGAACGACACCACGTATCGCTTTTCGGAGTCGGGGACCTATTACCAGACTATTTACGATGCCGGCGGCATTGATACGTTCTCCTATGCCGGCACACAGCCGGCCAGTATCGACCTGAATGCCGGGGAGGGCAGCTTTATAGGGCGGGAAAACTGGATTCAGGATAACGCGACCGGGCAAAAGATACAGCGCATTCCCAACGTCTGGATCGCCTATGACACGCTGATCCGCAACGCGATCGGAGGGGGCGGCGCGGATACCCTGAAAGGGAATGGCGCCGGCAATTTCCTCGATGGCGGCGCCGGCAACGATATCCTGACCGGCGGCGCCGGCGATGACCGCCTGGATGGCGGCATGGGGATGGACACCGGCGTTTACCTGGGCAAGTTTGCCGATCATGCAGTCAGCATTGGCGCTGCCGGGGTCATGGTCAGCGGGACGGCGGCAGGCAGCGGCAACGACATGTTGGCCAACGTCGAGCGGCTGCGATTTGATGATACAGCCGTGGCGCTGGACCTGGCTGGCAATGGCGGACAAGCCTACCGCATTTACCAGGCGGCGTTCAACCGCGCACCGGATAGTGCCGGCTTGGGCTACTGGATCGCGGCCATGGACCAAGGCGCCTCGCTGCGCGAGGTGGCGCAGGGGTTTGTCGCCTCGGACGAATTTACCGCGCAATATGGCGCCAACCCGGCGAATGCGGATTTACTGAGTCGATACTATTTCAATGTGCTGCACCGCCAGCCGGATCCGGCAGGCTTTGCCTACTGGCTCGACATCCTCGAGCGCAAAGCAGCCACGTCTGCGGAAGTGCTGGCCAGTTTCAGCGAAAGTACGGAAAACCAGGCCGCGCTGGTCGGCGTGATGTCCCACGGCGTGGTTTACACGCCCTATGGCTGAGGAGCGGCGCCAGGGCGCACTGCACCAATCAACTTTCCTCGGCGCCCCGCCAGGTCGCCAAACTGGGCCAGCCCTCGCGGATCCGGGCGGGCGAGCAAAAGGCCGGCGGTTTTGAGGGGTTTGACATGACGGTCATGGTGAGTAAGGCAGACTAGATAGCTTGTCGTAAACAATAAGCGTTTCCCGCATTGCGGGAATGAAGGCTGGCGCATACGATCTTTACACGGGGCAATTCGCTCATCGATAATTGCATTTTTGAGATTACTTATGCGCACGCGGGTTTGCATTACGATTGACATGGAGTTCAGCATCGGAGGGGCATTCCGGGATGCCGCTTTCGAGCCGGTCTCTGAACCTGCGGTGTGGTGCAATTCCGGCGGACGCTCGGAAGGCCTGGGCTATATGCTCGACACGTTCCGCAAATACAACATCCCCACCACGTTTTTTGCGGAAACGCTCCAGCGCACCTATTTCAAGCACGACCCCATGCGCGAGATCGTACGTCGTGTACATGGCGACGGCCATGAAGTGCAATTGCATACCCATCCGTGCTGGACGGTTTTCCGCGACGGCAACTGGCGCAGCCGGATCCCGATTCCCGATGGCTGCGATGATTTCAACGGCATGGCGGTGGACGAGTCGGCCAGCCTGCTGGAACAGGGCCTGGAAGCGTTCAGCGACTGGAATCTTCCCCGCCCGACCGCTTTCCGCAGCGGCAATCTGCAACATGATGACAACCTGTACCAGGCGCTGGCCCGGGTCGGGATACCGTACGCCTCCAATGTGGGCCTGGCCATTTATGACTCCGGCAATCCCAACTACAAGCTATACAGCGGTCGCCATGAACGGCATGGCGTACAGGAATACCCCGTCCTGACATTTTCTGACTGGAATATGGGCGGCTTGCAGCACTTGAAATCGCTGACCATTGCCGGCACCAGTTTTCAGGAAACAGCCACGCTGCTGGACGAGGCAAACCGGATGCAAATCCCGCTGGTGGTGATCCTGACCCACCCGTTTGAATTCGTGCACAAGCGCGACCTGGGCTTCAAGCACCTGAGCCGGCACCACCTGACCCAGCGCCGCCTGTTGCAGCTATGTCAATTCCTGGCGTTACACAACGACCGCTTCGAAGCTTCCGGTTTTGCCGCCGCGGCGGAAGCATGCCAAGACATGCCATCGCATAATGTATTACTAGAAAGTAACTTCGGGCAAAGTTTGATGCGCATGGTGTCACAAGTCACCCACGATAATCTGGGCCGCCTGCGGTTGATGGCGGCCTGATCAGTCAGGACGTTCCTGTTTCGGCGCGCCGTGCAGGGACCTGACAGTGCACGTTCCGGGGCGCAATCAGGCTTGCTTTACTCCAGCACGCGCTGCGCATCCACGATATCCACCCCCTGGGTCAACCCCAGCACCCGCTCCAGCCACGGTTTATGGGTGGCCCCGACAATCACCAGCACCCGTGCCCCTGGCCGTTCGCGGAAGGAGGCCAGGATGTTGGCCGCCATGCGCAGGTTGCGGGTTTCCCAGCCCATCACGTACATGCGCCCATATTGTTGCGGCGAGTTGTCTTTCAGTGCCGCGCCGAAGTCGACGCTGCTGTAGACCTGCTGGACGTCGTGGCGGTTGATGTGGCGATACAGGGGCAGGAAGTCGGCACCGGCCAGCAATCCATCTTCCTGCTTGCGGAACGGCTCGGCCTGCGGGGCGGCGGCGTGCCACGCCTGTTCGACCGCCTTGCCGAACGCTTTTTCATCGGCCACGTCAACGTCATCGCCGGTGTGATCATCCATCGCCACCACGCGCGCCAGGCCGAGGCGGGCGGCCAGCGCCGCACCGATGACGAAGTCTTCATTGTGTTTGACGGCCAGTTGCTGCAGCATCGCGGCCAGGGGCGGGGCCAATTCTTCCGCGGCGCGGCGTTCACCTTGCGGCAGTTGCAGCCATTGCGTCACGGCGGACGCGCGTTCGTTGGCGGCCAGGAAAACCGCGGCGAGGCGGCGGCGCTGCGCCGGCGACGGTTGCGCGGGCAAGGAGGCCAGCAGCTTGTTCATTTCCGCGATGGCGGCCGGGACGTCCAGGCCGGTGGCGTCGCGCGCGGCGGCGGTATCGCGGCAATAGCCGGTGACGGAGTCCGCGTAAATTGACGGGTGGCGCAAGCCGAGGTCGCAGCCTTCGCCGGAAATCGCTTCGATCGCGATGATCTCCGGCTTGAACGCGGCCAGCTTGTCGAGCAGCGGCGCCAGCGCTTCGCGTTTGAGCTCCTTTGGGCGCTGCGACAGGTGGACGGTGCCCAGCACCAGGACCTGGCTGCGCTGGCCGGGCATGTCCCTGGCGAATCGGGTGAAATCGACCTGGGCCAGTGCCGGGGCGGACAGCAAGGTTGCGAGTAACAGCCAGCTCTTGTGCATGTGTACCTCCTCGTAGTTGGGGCATCCATTTTAGGAAGGGCGGAGGCGTCCCGCGCCCGTCATGCGACAGGCTGCGCGATCGGATGACTGGATTGTAAAAATGACAGCATGGCGCCGGGTGGCGAGAGTGACGAACCGGGCCGCCACAGGGGCGAATGCCGGCGGCGCGCGGCGAGGGCGCTGCTATACTGCGCCGCCATGAAGCCCTCGATTTCCATCCCGGCCTGGCTGCGCGCGCTGGCCGTCAACTTCGCACTGTGGGCCGTGCTGTGCGCACTGGCCGGCATCACCACCTATGGCGACGCCCAGCAGCATGGCGATACGCGCAGCTACTGGCAAATGTCGCTGGGCTGGTGGCGCGGCTATGTGGTGATGATGGTGCAAAGCTATGCGCTGTACATGGTGTGCCGCCGCTATCCCGCGCTGCTGGCCACGCCGCGCCGCATGGCGGCCAGCTACCTCGCCTATGTGGTGCTGGGCTGGCCGGCCGCCATGCTGGGGCTGGGCGCGTGGCGCACCGTGAAACTGCACCACGCGCTCACGCTCGAGAACGCCTGGGGCTACGTGGCGTCCATGTACAAGTTTGAATGGTTCGTCGGCTTTGTCCTGTTGACGATGGCGTTTGGCGCGGTGGCGGCGCTGCTGCTGTGGCGCCAGCGCCGCCAGCAAGACCATGAACTGGCGCAGGCGCGGCTGTCGCTGGAGCGCCAGCGGCTGGCGGCGCTGCGGGGCCAGCTGGAGCCGCACTTCATGTTCAATACCCTGTCCGCCATCAGCGCGCTGGTGCGCGTCGGGGACAAGCCGCTGGCGCTCGATGGCCTGGCGCGCCTGGGCGACTTGCTGCAATACGCGTTGACCACCAGCGAGCAGGACTGGATCACGCTGGAGCAGGAACTGCGATTCGTGCAGGATTACCTGGACTTGCAGCGGCTGCGCTTCGGCCCGCGCCTGCGGGTGCGCATCGATGGCGCCCAGGTGCTCGATGGCGCCATGGAGTGCCCGCCGATGCTGCTGCAGCCGCTGGTGGAAAACGCGCTGCGGCATGACCTCGAATGCCATGACGGCGACAGCGATATCGTGGTGGCGTTCGCGCTGGAGGGGCAACGGCTGCTGGTGCGGGTCAGTAATCCGGTGCCGGAGGTTGCGCGCGGGCCGGACTGGCGCGGTTCGCCGCCCCGTGCACCCGGGGCGGGCCTCGGCATCGGCTTGCGCGGCACGCGCGCCCGCTTGCAGCTGGCGTATGGCGATGCCGCGTCGCTCGAGACGCGCCACGCCGAAGGCCGCTTCGTGGCCGAGTTGCGCATTCCACGGATGGCGGCATGAGTACCGCGTTGAATGTCTTGATCGTCGACGACGAAGCCCATGCGCGCACCAATTTGCGATTGATGCTGCGGGAATTGCCAGGCTGGCAGGTGGCCGGCGAGTGCGCCGGCGCGGCGGCGGCGCGCCAGCGGCTGGCGCAGGGGGGCGTCGATGTCGTGCTGCTGGACGTGCAAATGCCACAGGAAGACGGGCTGCAACTGGCGCGCGAATGGAGCCGGCATGAGACGCCGCCGCTGGTGGTGTTTGTCACGGCGCACCGTGGCCACGCGCTGGAAGCGTTTGATGTCCATGCGCTCGACTACCTCGTCAAACCCGTCGATGAACGCCGCCTGCGGCAGGCGCTGGAGCGGGCGGCCGCCTTGCTGGACCAGCGCGCCGCGTACACGCGGGCGCTGCGCCAGTTTGCCGATCCCGCCCCGGGCTACTGGCAGGAACTGGCGGTGCGTTCGGTGGGACGCATCGACCGGGTGGCGCTGGCCGATGTGTTGTGGCTGGACAGTGCGGGCAATTACGTGGAACTGCACCTGCCAGGGCGCTCGCTGTTGCACCGCAGTCCCCTGACGGAACTGGAGCGCTACCTGGATCCGGCGGTGTTCCTGCGGATTCACCGGCGCACGCTGGTGCGGCGTGCGCAAATGCAATCCTTGCGGCAGATGCCGGAGGGCGGCTATGTCTTGGGGTTGTGCTGCGGAGCAGAGCTGTCGGTCAGCGAGCGATACGTCCCGGACGTGAAGGCGGCGCTGAATGCGCCACCCTGCAAGTTTGGCTCCGCCTAATCGTCCAGGCCCTTGCCTTCCATGATCTTCGGTATGCATTTCTCCACCCGCGACTCCCGCGTTTTCGCCTGCTTCGCGCTGGAAAAATGCAGCAGGTAGCCGCGCTGGCGGCCTGGCGTCAGCGCTTCGAACGCGGTTTTCAATTCCGGCAGCTCATCGAGCTGGACCTGGAATTCCAGCGGCATGGAAAACTCTTCGGTCTTCTTGAATTCCACTTCCTGGCCGGATTTTTCCACTTCGATGGCATCGGTCACGTACGCCTTCAGCACATGCCGCAATTCTTCCACCTGTGCCGCGCTGGTAAAGCGGATTTGCCGCCCCGATTGCACGTTGGCGGTCTGCTGCACCAGGATGGCATTGAAGTCCTTCATCAGCACCCCCTTGAAGAACAGCAGCGCGCAGTACTCCTTGAAGCCGTGGATCAGCACCACGTTCTGGCCATCCAATGTGTAGCAAGGCACGCCCCATTTCAGTTCTTCCGTCAAATCACAGTCCAGCAAGACCGTTCGCAACTTGCCATAGGCTTGCTGCCATTGCGTATCTTTGTTGAAAAACCAGTCGACTTCAGGATTCTGTCCTGTCATGGCGCACCTTTCAGGGTTGGAGTGTTAGTCGTGCGGCTTGCGTCCCGGCTTCGTTTTTGCCAGTGTCTTGGCCACCCACGTCGTCAGCGCCGCATCATCGGCCATGTTGCCCCGGTAGGCAAGGTCCGGTACGAATGGTTCGCGCGTCGCCTGCGGGGAAGCGTACAGCGCCGACGCGATATACAGCGCGCCGTTGCCGCTGGGGAGGTCGAAGCCGGCGATTTCACCATAGGGCGAATAGCCCCACGTCGGCTCGCCCAGCACCACGGTGTCGCCTATCGCGCGTACTTGCTGCAGGAAGGCCATGCACGAACTGAAGCAGTTGCGGTCGATAACGGCGGCCAGGCGCGGGCCGCCCGGGCGCTGGCGCACCTTGGCGCCCAACGCCAGGTTGTCCGCTTCGGTGGAGTCTTGCACCACGGCCAGCCGTTCGCCTTGTTGCACGGCCGTTTCCAGGCGGTGCGCGGTTTTCAAATATCTGTCGCGGGAGGCGGCATTTTCCGGCGCATCGGCAAATTGGCGGAACAGCGCGATCGAGGCCGGGGCGGCGACCAGGCGCTTGCCATACGCGGGCATCTCGCTTAGCTGCTCGCCGTAGGCGTCGCCATACAAGGCCTGCAGCGCGCGCGTGCCCCAGGTTGAATTGCCGCCGCCATTGCCCCGCAAGTCAAACACGATCCACTGTGCGGCGCGCAGTTTGGCCAGGTCCGCGTACACCTTTTCGTATGCGGCGCCGGATTTGGCGCCATCGAAATTCGGCATGCCGACCAGGTGCATGCCCTTGGCCAGCGGGTACAGCCCGGGCGCGCGGGCCTGGGCCTGGTATGTCTTGCGCACGGCGCGGATGCGCTCCATGCCGATCTCCGCCACCGGACGCAATGGCAAATCATAGCTGCGCGCACTGCCGTCGGGCAGCGTGAAGGTGCAGCGCTTTGGCGTGTGGCCCAGGCCCTGTTCGAACATCATCGATTGCGCGTGGGTGCTGGCCGCCGCGGCATACTCGGTGCTGAATTTTGAATACGGCGCGACGCTGGTTTTGATATAGGTGCCGGTCCAGACGCCGTCGCAGCTTTGCGCCACGGCGTTCACCGGCGGCAGCGCGTGCGGCCAGTCCGGTTCCGACCAGATCACGCGGTACTGGCCATCGCGCTGGTCCAGCACCACGCCGGTCCAGGCCTCGATTTTCAGGTTCAGGTTGATGCCGGTATGCGGATCGCCGAACGAGGCGATGAAGCGCATCATGGCGCGCCGGTAGTCGCGCTCCGTTTGCACCTGTTCCGCTTCGATCATGGCGCTGCGCGCGCCGATGTCCAGTGGCGCTGACGCATCGAGCTTGCCGCCGGCAACCCCGGCATGGCTGTTGCGCAAGGTGTCGATGGCGAATTGCATGTCCTGGCGGGCGGCGGCGTTCCAGCTGGTGGCGGGCGCGTTGGACGGGGTGGCGGCATGGCTGGCGGTGGCGGCCACGGATAACAGCAGGCACGGTAGTGCCGACAGGCGGACTGGCATGGTATGCAGGCTCCTCGGTTGATGGGCGGACGCGGTAGTGTTGTTGATATGCTATCGCGGCCCGCCATTGTCACCGAAGAATGTCTTATTGGCAATTATTTGCGTGCCAGCCCGATCCGCTCCGCGAAGGCCAGGATGCTGCCGGCAATCGCATCATTGTCTTCTTCCAGCGCGAAGTGGCCGGTGTCGAGCAACTGGATTTCCGCGTGGGGCAAATCGCGCTGGAAGGCCTGCGCGCCCGCTGGCGTGAACAGCGGATCGTTTTTACCCCACACCACCAGCGCTGGCGGCTGTGCCGTGCGGAAGTAGTGCTGCCATGCGCCGTATTGCGCGACATTGCTGTGGTAATCCACCAGCAAGCCTTTTTGCACGGCCTTGGCCGAAGGCTGGCCCAGCACGGCGCTGTCCAGTGTCCACGTGCCCGCATCCAGGCGTTCCGGCTGGCGCGTGCCGTGGCGGTACATGAATTGCACGCTGCCCGGGCTCAGGATTTTTTCCAGCGCCGCATCGGTCTCGGGATTAAGGCCGGCTTTCAGGGTGCGGATATTGGTGGCCAGTTTGTCCGACAAGCCTTCGTCATAGGCGTTGGCGTTCTGGATCACCAGGGCGCTGACCCGTTCCGGGTGGCGCGCCGCGATGCGGAAGCCGACCGGGCCGCCGAAGTCCTGCAGGTACAAGGCGTAGCGCTGCACGCCTTTCCTGGCCAGGAAGTGTTCCATCACGACGCTCAGCTGTTCAAAGGTGGGCGTATAGCCTGCCGGCGCCACGCTGTCGCCGCTGCCGGGATAATCCGGCGCGAGCACATGGAAGCGCTGCGCCAGTTGCGGGATCAGGTTGCGGTACATGTGCGACGACGACGGGAAACCGTGCAGCAGCACGATGGTGGGCAGCGACGGGTCGCCCGCTTCGCGGTAGGCGATCGGCAGGCCGTCCACTTCGATCATGTGGCGGCCGGCTTGCACGGTGGTTGCGGTTTGCGCGGGGGTGGCGTGGGGGGCGGTCGGCTGCGCCGCATTGACAGCGCCGGTTGCGTGGGCGGAACCAGCCAGCAGGGCGGTTGCGGCGGCGATGGCGGCGATGGCGGAAGCAAGACGGGTGGGTTTCATGCTGGGCTCCTTGTCAGGTTCAGTTCAGGTTTCGTGCTGCGATGGAGACAAGATACGCCCTGGCATTATGTTTGATAAGATAGATAATCTTATAAACACTGTGCGTCAGGAGTGGACAATGGAAGCGCTGGCCGATTTCAACCTGAACCGGTTGCTGATTTTCGTCACGGTGGTCGATGCCGGTTCGCTGACGGCGGCCGCCGCGCGGCTGGGCCTGACGAAAACCGTGGTCAGTGCGCATATCCGCAAACTGGAACAGGAAACCAGGGCGTCGCTGCTATTGCGCACCACGCGCAGCCTGAGCCTGACCGATGCGGGAGAAGTGTTTTATGAAGCCAGCAAACGCATCGTGCACGACGCGGCGCAAGCGGTGGCGCAGGCGGGACAGGCCAGCGTGGAGCCGCGCGGTTTGCTGCGCGTGACGGCGCCGATCGATTATTGCGGTCCCGTGGTGGCGGTGGCGGCGCAATTGCGGCAGCGCTATCCGGCGCTGGAAATTGAATTGCTGTCGGGCGATGGGCAGTCGGACCTGGTCAAGGAGGGGATCGACGTGGCGGTGCGCATTGGCCGCTTGCGCGATTCAGCGCTGCAGGCGGCCCGGCTGGCCGATTTCGAGGAATGGGTGGTGGCGGCGCCGTCGTTGGCGTCGTCATTGGTGCAGGGATGGCCGCGGCAGCCGGGGGAATTGGAGGCGCTGCCGTTCATCGGCCTGTCCGTGCTGCCGAAACCGTGGTCATGGACGTTTACGCGCGAAGGCGCGCACGAGCCGGTGCGGCTGCGGCAGGGCTTTACGTGCAATACCGCGCTGGCGGTGCTGGGCGCTGTGCTGCATGGCGCGGGATTTGCCATCCTGCCGCACCACGCGGTGCAAGCCCACGTGCAGGCCGGTGTGCTGGTGCGGTTGCTGCCGGATTGGACCTTGCCGGGCGGCGGCGTGCACGCGGTGTTTCCCGCCACCCGCTACCGCCCGCAAAAGACGCGCGTGTTTGTCGATGCGCTGCGCGAACTGCTCAGGTAGCCAATCAGGCCGCCAGCAAGTCATTCAAAATGACTTTTCCTTGCGCGCTCAAGTGCCCATAGGCCGTGCGGATATTGACCGGGTCGAGGCGCTGCTGGACATCGTCGAGCCAGAACACGGTCCGCACCATGCCGCCGCCGACTTGCGTGGCTTGCACTTCCACGGTTTTCACGTCCCGGTACAGGCTGTTCTGGGCATCGTAGGGCGCGGCGTCCGGCGCCAGCACGATATGAATGCGGGGGAATTCCGAGCTGGGGTAATAAAAGACCCCGTTGCGTGCGGCTTCCCAGCCGCGCTGCACCAGCACGCGGGACACCGACGGTGCGGGTTCCACTTCGGGCACCACCGGGGCATTGACGGCTGGTGGCAGGGCGGCGGGGTTGACGACGGGGGCATTGGCTGCGCCTGGGGCTGCTGGCATGGGGAACTCCTGGTTGGTGTTGGCTTGTCCCCGAAGATAGGATATTAATGTGGAGCAATTATGGAGCGGCGCCCTCCGGCGTCCAGCGCGCATAGCGCGCCAGGATGCGGTCGACCGTGCCATCGGCGCGCATCTCGGCCAGGACCTGGCTCAGTTTGCGTACGACGTCGTCCGGCGTTTCGCGGTGGCAGCCCAGGTACAAGTCGGAGTGGCCAAAGGTCAGCACCGGTACGATGCGCCCGGTCAGCCCGGCCTCGGCCGTCATGGTGGCGCCGCGCTGGCGCGACACGGCCCAGTAATCGAAGCGGCCGGCCATCAGTTTGGCCGGGTTGAGCTGGTCGGTGGAGGTCTGGTCGACGCGGAATTTGCCCGCCACCAGCCATTGCGTGATGACGTCCGATGCCGAGCCGCCGATCAGCGCCTCGCGCACCTGTTCCAGTGACGCCGGCGCGCGCTTGTCGTCGTGGCGGGCATACAGCACCCAGTCCATGCGCGCGACGGGACCGATCCAGCGGAATTTCTCTTCGCGCTCCTGCGAACGCGCCATGGAAAAGGCGCAATGTCCCGGCAACTCGAGCGCCGACTGGTAAGCGCGCGGCCACGGCGCCTGGCGCAACACGTAGGGCAGCGCGGCGCGGCGCAGCATTTCTTCGATCTGTTCGGTGGAGACGCCGACGATACGGCCATTGGCCAGCATGTTGTGCGGCGGGTCATAGGGGGCGGCCAGCAAGGTCAGCGGCGGCGCTTGCGCCCGGGCCGGCAAGGACATGCCTAGTAAAAGCAGCAATGGCAGGATGAGACGACGCATGTTCGACCCTGGTCGGCGATGGGACGCGGTCAGCCGATTATAGACTTCCCGGCTTGCGATTGAAGAGTAAGCAAGAAACTTGCAACTTCGACTGGACAGGCGGCGACCCGCTGTCTATAATGTGGCCTCTTTTCCCTGATAGCTCAGTCGGTAGAGCGACGGACTGTTAATCCGCAGGTCCCTGGTTCGAGTCCAGGTCGGGGAGCCAGAATACAAGCGGCCCCGCGAGAAATCGCGGGGCCGCTTTCGTTTGGTTATTACCCGAATATTACCCAGTTGGGGAATATTTCCCCTCGTTTCAAGTCAGCTGTCGGCGCATGAAGAAGCTTGACGACATTAGGGATGTTTCGACTTTCCAAGTCGTTCTCCTTTGTACGATGCGCAAGCCGTCTATTGCACGGATAGTCGTCGAGAAATCCTACTGACTACTTAGCCTCGCATTCAAGGGCTAACTGCCCCACACTGTCGGACAAGCTCATCAGGATTTTTGAATAGACGACCCGGTCTATGTTGGGATTCTTGAATAAGACAGTAGTTGTGATTTGCATGAGCGATATAGCCGTCATGTGCAGCGGATCCGTGAGGCCGGAGTTGCTGCGTCCAACCAGCATGAGGTGCTGCTTGGCTTCGCATGCTCCAAGAAGCTTGTTACTTGGCCTGTGGCCGCTGTGGACGTGTTGAGAAGCCCACTTATATCGTGGCCTCCAATGGTCCAATTCGACCTTTTCCTCCAAGTCTGCAAAGGTTGGCCTGAGCTTCTTGAAAGCAGGTGCTGCCCAGCCCCAGTCGCCTTCGATTTCTCCGCCAACGGCACTAACCGCGAGCGTGTACCTGGTGTCAATGTCCGCGAGTTCTTCGGCAGAGAATGGGCTCAGGTTTGCGCGTTGCGCATATTGGTTGTATTGCCTGGCCGCGCGTTTCGCTTGGAAGTCAAAATTTGCCAAGTATCGCAACGCGATAGCATCGTCGTTCTGGCTAATGAACATCCCGGTTACTGTCAACTCGTGCAGCGAGCGCCAGCGGCTTAGCGCAGCATCGGGGAATCCGCCTTTGAGTAGGTGAATGATCTCGCGTGTAATGAGAAGGGCGCGCGGGAACAACTGGCTCAAGGCCTCGAAGCGGTAATCGTTTTCGGACTGAGCTAAGGCGCGCCCCTCCTTATCGCAAGCTTCTCCGACTTCTCCAGCAATTTCCGCCATGGTTTCGAGCGCGTCGAACGCCTTTTCCCATCGCCTGAAGTTCCGCTCCTCAAAGCCTTGTTCGTTTTTTCTCAGCTCTTGCAGCATGGCAGGGGCGTTCGCCAGCAAGCCTTTAAGAACTTGTTTTGGCAGCAAGTCTAGCATGGTAGGTTCTATGGACTCTGTAATTGCGGCTTCTATTTGGGCAGGGTCTTTCAGTCCTTTCTCGATTTCGTCACGTGCGACACCAAGCAGGGTTTCAGCAAATGACTTCTCCAGCATGGAAAGCAGGGGGCTTTGATTATTAATGTCGGGCTTTCGCTTGCTCATCTGATGGGCCTGAATTTAGTGTCGAAAGTGGGTGCTGAATGCCCCTGAAGCCGAAGTCGGAGTGCCAATGCCCTACTGCTTGAGCGATCTGTTCCATTCAGCCATGGCGATTGCCATCGAGCTTTCCAGCCATTCTGCAAAGCGCTTGCTGATGGTATCGAAGGACTCCGCGTAGTTGAATTGGAACAGATCGGCGGACGCCGGATGGAGGTTGACCATTTCGACCCCAGTCTCCGTAGGAACCTTTAAGAACGTAAAGGCCGAGGCGGCGAGGATTCCCGAGTCGCTTCCGCCGTATCCATGAATCGACACGACGAAATCAAATTCCTTGTCTGTATTGATTGTCAGGCGCACCCATGAACGGTAATTGTCGAAGCTCGCGAAATAGTCGAAATGATTTGCGATCTCTACTATCTGCTTGTAAAAATAATGCCGCTGCTGAGTCGAGTCATTGTTTGCCAGCGCTACGCGGGTATAGTACCTAGCCCTATTCGGAGGCGTAAGCGCTGGGAGTTCGAGATTCAAATTGGCACTGATGCTCTTCAGTTCGCTCTCCACGTGCTCAAACAGTTTGGCCGCATGATCGTAGACAACCGAAATCTTCTGCTTTTCGTTGTTGAATTTGGATCTCAGAACCTCGAGTGCTGACTTTATGATTTGCGTAGCGTATTGGCTTTGCTGGACTTGCTGTTCCAAGCCGAGTGCCTTGAGAATCGCATCCCGCTGCCTCCGTGCGAAGAACGACACCAGCGGCTCCAGGTTGCCACCATCCGCAGCCTCTAGCGCGCCTATATATTCCTGCCTATCTGATTCCCGTACTACAAGTGGGAAAAGGCCTTCCCTCAAGAAGACGAGCGACGCGAGCGCTCTCGCTACGCGTCCGTTCCCGTCCTGAAACGGGTGAATTTGAGTGAACCGGTGATGGAGCCATGCCGCTTTCAGCTCAGGAGCGAAGACATCCTCTGATTCCCGATACATCGAAATCAGATTGCTCATTTCCTCTTGGGCCAACGCGGGTGGGCAGTAGCAGTGCACGTCTCCGTTCGGCCTTTTCGGGTTGTTCGGCTGTGATTTGTACTCACCCTTCTGCAGCGAAACCCGGATTCTCAGTCCTGTCTCGGTAATGGCGTCGGTGTAATCTTGGTGTCTAGTGAACTGGGCTTGTAGCCCTCTGATGAAGTACTCGGACAGCGGCTCATCGCCCTTGATGTAGCCGAAAAGTCCTTCTACGATGTCAAGGTGGTCATTGATCAGTGCCTGGATGTGTTCGGCGTCCTCCTTGGTGACTCCGCCCTGATGGGAAATGATCGATGCCTCAATCCCCTGTTCAATGAGGACTTCAGTTACACCTCGATCCCAAGTGTACAGCCTTTCGATTATTCCCGTTTCGATTGCCCACTCGCGCTGCAACTTCTTGATGAATTCTTTGTAAGCGCCGTCATTTTCGAGGATACCCTTCCTTTCCCTCCATACATCTGAGAGGGCCCGAAGTTCCGGGAACGGAAATGAACCCGGGCTCGGGAATGGTTGAATTCTTTCGTATTGCATGGTAAAAGGCCTTGGAAACGAGATGTTATGGGAACGCGCCATTTTGCTGTTTCGTGTGAGCTCATTTCTTCACGTAACTATTGGTAATTTAGCAGCAAGTGCCAAATTTTCCAATTTCATTTATTTTCCTTGGAACCGATCACGGCTTGGAGCGCAGCGCAAGCATGATGCATACATGGCCTTGGGAGGGGGCGATGTGATAATGGAACAGGAAATCCCGCCAATCGAGCCTTGGCCAGCGAAGGCTCATGACGCCGCGTCCAGGACGCTGTGGCTAGCCGACGCCTACGCGGAGGGTGCGCAGGTCCTTTGCGACGCCATGGCGAATGACGACTACTATCCGCAGTACACGAACACCAGGGTCATACTGCACCTCTGCCGCCACGCGACCGAGCTTTTCTTCAAGGGAGCCGTGTCGAGCAAGACCAAGGCCTCGTTCCCTAGGACCCACCGCCTGGACAAGCTCTACGCCCAATACCGCCAGCACTACCCCGACGAGAAGCACCAGCTTGACCTGCCGCTCCCGAGGGAGGTGCTGAATCCGGAGGAGGGATTGTTCCCCGGCTCGCTGGACGAGTACTCGAAGACGCACGACCAGCGTTTCCGCTATCCTATGGACGCGGATGGAAAGCCGTTCGAGGACTTCGAGCGGTTCGACGTCGCCGCGTATCGGGAGGCCATAGGCCGCTTCCGCAGGAGCCTCAATCTCATGGTCGGCAGGATAGACTTCGGGCTGAAGGCCTGACCCGGTGCAGGGGGAAGCCGGACGGGTACCATTTCGTTCAGTGGTTCGCCTCAATCGCTGGACGCTGTCGTCGGCATGGAAGCTTTCCCGCCGGGGATTTCACGCATGTTCGGCATAGCCACGTCCGGCAGCCTCGCCTTGATGTAGATCTCCGTCGTCGTTACGCTGTCGTGCCCGAGAAGGTGCTGGATGCGCTCGATAGGTACCCCAGCGCGGTACATGTCGGTCGCGCCCTTGCCCTTGATGTCGTACATGCCGAAGTCGGAAAGGCCCGCCTTGAGGACGTAGCGCCGGAACATCGCGGCCACTCCCGAGTAGGTGTACTTTTTCCCTGCCCGCGTGTGGACGAAGGTCTGCCATACCGTCTTCGACGCGAGGTGCTCGTCAACGAGCTTCTCCAGGTCGCCCGCGAGCAGGATGTCCACGGTCTTTCCCGTCTTGCCCTGCCTGATCCGCAGCACCCGTACTTCCCGGCCCTCGTGCTCGACCTTCTTGATGTTCGAGATCCCGGCGCCGAGGAGGTCTTCTGGACGCTGGCAGGTACGGTAGATCAGCGTCATCAGGCGCTTTACCGAAGGCTCCGCGAGCTCGAAGGCCTTATGGTACTCGTGGTCCTCGATCATCCGCTCCCGCGCCTTCTCGCTGTTCCTGCGCACTCCACGGCACGGGTTGAAGTCCACCATCCCCTTTTCCATGGCCTTGGTGTAGACGTGTGAGAGGAGGGACTTCTCGCGGTTCGCGCGGACGGGCGCGTCCTGCCCCCGGACGTCGCGGTAGGTGGCGACGTGGTGCGGCTTCAGCTGCGAGTACGGGATGTGTCCCAGTCCTTTCTTTAGGTGCTCCGCCTCCTTCAGGTTGTCCCGGTAGGTGCGCGGGGCCTTGTCCGGCGCGACGTTGACTAGATACCAGTCGATCAGCGACGCGACGGTGCCGACTTCGGTCGCGGGCTTCACGATGGATGCCCACTTGCGCATCGCCTCGCCGTAGTCGCGGCCCAAGCCGATCGGCTTGCCTTCTCGCGGCACGTACCGGAAGGCCCCGTGGTGCATGTAGACGCGGGGAGGGAGGTCGTGCCTGGTATGGATGGTTCGTTTGCGGCCCATGTTCGGAAAATTATCTGTACGTGTTTCGACGTATCGCTGCTTCGTTGACCTGCCATCCGCCGTCGCCGGCCTGCTCCGGCAGCCCTTCGCTGTCGCCGACCACCATCCGCCTTTCAAAGTACGCGGCGGCCACCTTGGGAAGTCAGTCCGCGCCGATTTCGAAGATCCATTTGCGGTCGCGCAGCCAGCGGATCTGGGCAGCTGGCTGAGTTAAAGCTGTCAGGGTTTGCAAGTCATCTTTTTGAAGAAAAATCATAAATATCACTATTTAGTGATGCAAATATACTTTGATTCGCGTGTAATGTCAAAAATTATCACTAATTAGTGATAATTTTCTTGCGATAAGATCGGCATTGCCATAATTAGCGGACCGCTATAATTGATGCCATGGACTACGAAGAATTTCAGACCCGAATCGCCAATGCCGGGCTCGACCTGGATGCGCTGGCCGGCTTGCTCCGCATGAACCGTGTTTCGCTGTACAACTACGGCAAGAAAGACCGCATGTCTTCGAACCTGGCGGTTATTGCAGTGCTCTTGGAGGAAATGCATAGGCATGGCGTGGATTTCAGGCGGCCGTTGGAAGCGCTCGATATCCCCCTCAAGAAGCCGCGAGGGGTCAATTTTGGAATCGGAAAGAGGCTCCCGCCAGAAAGCCAAGTTGCCCACCAAGACGCGAAGCAAGAGGACGCATGAGCAAGCCAGTTTTAGAGGATGTTGTCGATTTCATAAAAACGGAGCACGGCGACAAAGCCTGGACTACCGTATATAAAAAAGTCCGCTCGGAGGATCGGAGCGAAGAGGGCGGTTTCTATTGCGCGCTCGTCGATTCGGGGCACACTCCGAATATGAAGGAGTCCCGCTGGGACTTGATGCTTGGTTCCGGCGGCCCCAGTTTTATTTCTGAGTATTCCACTGGAAGAGAAGTCACGACCTACCACGAAAGGTCTGATGACAGCTATCGCCGCTTGGTGCTCTGGCGCGATTTTCACGGACGCAAGCCTAACCACTTGGAAATTGCGGAAGAGTTTCGCCTATTCCTGGGTCTTTATCACGATGTGAAAGGGGCGAGGTATCTCGATTTCGATGAGCAGGGTGATGAGGTAGAAGTTATCAGGATGGGCGAGTCCGAAGTGCAAGTAAGGACAAGCTACCTTCGCTCCTTCATGGCTGCCACCCAGCGGAACTTGCTTTTGTTTTTCGAGGTAACGCGCCATTCCCGGGACGGTATCGGGTATTCCGACGAGCATCGCTCGGACACTTTGTCTTTCAGTCGATTCTCCGGGGCTTCATATATCAAAGGCTACAGTATATTTACTCGTCTGATGGGGAAAAAGCTTATTCTCTGTGGGCCTATTGAAAGCTGCGGCATTGCGCCATTTGAGAAGCCTAAGGCATTTGAGGATTTCATCATCGGCGGCGAAATCGACTTGCCAGTGTCTTTCTCATGCAATCCGCAGCATCTTTCTGACTACTTCGGCGGTAACCCAGGAGCGCCGCATTACCTCACTCCGGTATTCTTCCGGCGCGAGGTAATGCAGAAGTACTATGGCGCTCTCTCGGAGTACGAAATCGATGACGGATACCTTTCCAAAAGCGGCGCTTGGTGCTTGCGCATCGATAACAACGCGGTTGACCATGTATGCGTATTTCTCGGGGATCTCGGTCGGGAACTGCCAAACGCAGAGCAGAAGTATTGGAGAAGCTTTAATATCCTGCCAGATGGGCACGAACTGAGCGAAGCAACTTATCAGCGTAGCATGGAGGGGAATTTTTTTGACCCGAGCAGCCCAGATCTGAAATTTAAGGATGCGTTCCGTTCGCTTCAACATGCTTGGTTCGGCAAGCATGGGTGGAATTTGATGTTGCCGCTTGCCGAAAAAGACAAGCATTTCTTTAATTCAATTCGTTCGATGTTGACGGGCGGCCAAGCGGAGTTCGACTCCATGATTTTGGCAGTGGTAAAAGTCACTATTGATTCGCTCGACTTGGCTAATCTTCGGAAGTTGCTCCAATGTGCCGATCCGGATCGTAAGCCGCTGGAACTCATGGGCGATCTCTTTGAACTGCTCGGTTTGGCTGACCCAACGGGCAGTAAGACATTCCTGCAAGGTATTCAGGGAATACGCTCGACCGGAGTGGCACACCGAAAAGGATCGAACTACGAAAGGACCGTTTCGCGACTTGGAATTGACGAGGAGAATTATCGAGCCGAATTCGACGGTATGCTGAATCGTCTTTCGGAACTCTTTGTCGAAATAATGACGAAGCTGAACTAGCATATCCGCACATCATCCCGCCATAACGTAAGCTTGTCTTTGCGGAGCAGATTGCTGCGCCATCAATAGCTTCATGGCCAAGGCAGACGCGGACTACACAGGCAAACCCGCCAAGGCTAGACAAGGCAAATCAGCTCCAGCCAAGACGGGGCCTGGCAACTCAAATGATCAATCCTACTTGGCGGCACATGGGGGGCGCGCCTAGAGGCCAACGTCCGGAACGGTAGTACGGGCGCCAGAGGAGGTAGCCAACGCCCCATCCCTGCAAATTACGGTTCTTGTTGCTGGTGCGAGTAATCCAATTGGAAATTTTCTTGTTGCGGAAGAATGGCCGAACAGGCATGTACTCATAGCTCGTAAGGGAAATCGTCATCACGGTACTCGTCATAGTAGTCCGTAAAGACTCTCCCTCCTTTTACCGTTAGGGATATTTCTTCGTTCTTGTAATCTATGTCCTTGGTCTTGAAAAGGCGGATGCTTCCTTCTACGTATTCGACTGGGAAGCAGTTTTCAAATTCGTCCTGGAGGAGCTCCCCCCGTCCGTATTGCGAGAAGATGACGATGTTTTTTCCGTCCGAGTCTTGCACGGAGTTGAAAATGATGCCGTCAAGTGGCGGCTGCTGCATATGCGCCAGGTATTCGGCGATCGATTGCGTTATAAGGTATTCCGACGCCTCGGTGCCCGGCTGAATTGGCCGAGCGATCAGCCCGTGGATCTTCCTCAGGATGTAATTCGCTTCCTGCTTGCTAGTGTAGTCGGGATCGAAGTAGCTCTCTTTCGTCATCGGTCCGGATTGGGCTAAGGCGGAAAAATCGAGTACCCGAAGGCGATGCGTAGTCTTGAAGGTGCCTACGACCACGAGGCCAGCGAGAGTCGGCCGCATCTCAGCGATGCACGTATCGGGGGTGAAAGCGCCATAGAACACAGGAACGCCGCTGGCGTTCATCCTCCCGGGGCTCGCTAAGTTGCGGGGAGGTGCGCCCAATTCCGTGTTCGCCGCTAGGCAGATCCTCTCGAGCGAGGCGCTGTCCCGAAGGGTTCTGGCACGAAGGATTTCGGTTCCGGGAGGGTATTCGATGACGACAGGCTGGCTCCATCCATCGCGAAACTCGCCGATCCGTTGGAATAGCTTCCCAAAATAGGACAGAGAGGCTTGGCTGAAGAACCGCTGCCGGTGCTTCAGTTCTTCTTCTACTTGCCCCCATTCGTGAAATATCTTGCGATGGTCCGCCGGTTTGCGCGTGTAGAACTCGCTCCCGTCGAAAAACGGGGGCTCGCCGTGCTTGATCCGTCCCACGTCGGAGGTTATGAGGATGTGTGCGGTCTCGTCGAGGACGGACGGATGGCTTCCGAAAACCTCTTCGAGGACTTCTTGAAGAGAATTCCCGACATGTCTGCTTCTCGGCTGGAGCGCGGGCTCGAAAAATTCGCGGACGATGGGGGCGACGACGTCCGCCAGCGCTTCGGCGGAAAGGGCATTCTCGTTGGTCCCGGCGCACGAACAGCATTGCGAAGGAGTCCCCTTTGCCATAATTATCTGACGAAAGAACGGATCCTCCGCGCAATTTGCACACAATGCACCCATATCTCCTCCGGGAAAATCAGGCCAGCTCTTTCAGCGCAGGCAGGGCCTTGACGATCCGCGCTGTTTCGACGCTCACCCTTACGATCTTCTTCAGGTGCTCGACGATGT
Source organism: Pseudoduganella sp. GW821-FHT12E03 (assembly GCF_058807115.1). Taxonomy (NCBI): domain Bacteria; kingdom Pseudomonadati; phylum Pseudomonadota; class Betaproteobacteria; order Burkholderiales; family Oxalobacteraceae; genus Pseudoduganella; species Pseudoduganella sp. GW821-FHT12E03. The sequence continues at coordinate 60,026 of NZ_JBXAQJ010000008.1, forward strand.
AGCGTGGGTCGTCGGACCAATCGTTTGGATCGTTTCCGATGCCGCTGTCCTTGTCGACCGCCACCTGGTAGCGTTCCATGACCCATTCGACGGCCGACTTCCCGTTGACTACGTACTCATAGGCCTCCAGAGGGATGCCGCGCAGCGTGAGGTGGGAATTGTAAACGACGGCTGTGCGGTCTGCCTTGCCGTCCTTCTTTCCGAAAGCCATTTTGGTCACGCGGTAGTCCTCGTTTTCCATGACGAGCCGCTTGCATTCTTCCTCAAGCGGGAACGGGGCGACCGTCTCGTAACCGAGGTGCAGACTTCCCAGTTTGCGTCCCGCGTCCCGGAACGCTCCGAAATCCTCGGCGAAAGGGATTCGTGGCAGCATCTTCTTCAGGTCTGCGGCGAACCTTTGCTTGTATTCGGAAGAGTGCAGGATCCCGTAGACGTACCAGAACAGGTCCTCCTTGCGAATGGCGTCGTCGCCGTAACGTTTGCGGAAGGCTTCGAGCGCCCAGTCCGTGATGGCGTCGCGGCGGACGTATCCGTGCTCGTCTGCGGCTTCTCGTTCGGCGAACATCTCGCCTTGTGGTGCCGCGCCGGTTTCGGCCTTCTCGTACCAATAGAGCGGGAAACACTGCCCGGTATCCGTCAGGTGCATGTTGGGCACGCGGTCGGCGACGAGCGCGGAGTAGCCTTTCCGGTCTGCTACTCCGGTGCTCGAGATCACGACATTCGCGTGGTGTTCGGTCGGGAACAGCTTTGGGATTTGGTAGACCATCTCGTTGCAGCGGCGGTTGAAGTACATCCATTGCTTCGAGAACGGCCGGTACATGGCTACCCTCAGGGAGGACGGCTCGAAGTCCATCGGCTTGTCGCGTTTCGCGTCGGCTTTTAGGGCCCTTGTCCAGCTTATCCTCTTGTCGTTGGCGTCGATCACGCTCTCCAGCTCTGGTACTTGGCCCTTCGGGCTGCTTGCCTTTACGGCGGCATACCTTTTCCGCTCCGCGTTGTAAATGGCGATAAACTGCTCCATCCTCGTCGCCAACTTGTCCCGGCTCATGCTGTAGGTCCAAGGGTCGCGGTTCGTGACGACGCCCAGGGAATACACGCTGAAGATCGAGCCCGCATCCGGCCTGTCCTTGTCTCCGATCTGGACGAACTGCTCGAATGAGGGATCCCGCTGGTTGGCCCAGTCGCCTTGCTCGTTAGGCTGCAGCGACCGCCATGGGACTGAGTCAATGCTTCCGAACCCTTCCACGATGTCGAGTTTTTCCTTCTGCGTGAGATAGTCCCCTATGTCGTGGTAGCGCAGCTCGCAAGGCCCGTCGTGGGCAGGGTCCTTTACCATGATCGTGACGGCGACTGGAGTTCGGGAACCCTCGTCGAATACGCCTCCGCCCTCGCGGGTGCGTTCGTCGCCCTGTTTGCGGGCATCCCCTCGGAGGTTCAGCACGTAAAGGTGGCTATACTCCTCAGTCAGGCACTTGCGCAGCCCGTCCATGTTGTTCGCGTCGAGGAACGAGCCGTTGGTAACGAACGCGACGACGCCTCTGTCCTGGACTCGGTCCGATGCCCAGCGGATCGCGCGGATATAGGAGTCGTAAAGGTTCTTGGCCAGCTTTCCGCTCGCTCTTTCCGCATACGTTGTGCGAATGCGCTGGTCGAGCGTCGGGTAGCTGAGGTTCTTGTTGTCGTCGCTTTCGCTGTCCTGCTGGGCGGAGTACGGAGGGTTGCCCACGATGACGCGGATGGGCTGGGCGAGCTGCCGTTCGGCACGCTCGTTGTTCTCAGGCAGCACGACCGTGTCGACGAGGTCGTTTTCCTCGGTCATCTGGAACGTATCGACCAGGATCATCCCGTCGAACGGCCGATATTCCCCGGTAGCCGCATGGAATGCGGTTTCGATGTTGACGGTGGCGATGTAATAGGCGAGCAGCACGAGCTCGTTCGCGTGGAGCTCGTGGGCAAACTTGTGCCGCAGGCTCGCGGGCTCGATCAGGCCGGATTGGATCAGGCGGACCGGGAAGGTGCCGGTTCCGGCGAAAGGGTCGAGGATCTGCACGCCGGGGCTCGAGAGGGATTCGCCGAAATGGCGGCGCAAGGCTGCGTCAGCGCTCCTCAGGATGAAGTCCACCACCTTCACGGGAGTGTATACGATGCCCAGCCGCTCGGCCATTCGCGGGAAGGCGTTATGGAAGAACGTGTCGTACAGGTTGCGGATGACGTCCTGCTTGGACTTGTCGCTCTTCGCGAGGCCGATCCGTTCGCGCACGTTTTCGTAGAATTTCTCCAGGCCTTCCGTCTCCGTTGCGATAGCCGACTCGCCGAGCCTGTCGGCTATCTGTTGCAGCGCCTTGCCGACGACGTTGTGCTGCGGGAAATTGGAAGACGCGAAGAGGGCCTGGAACACGGGCAGCGTCAGGATGTGCTGGGCCAGCATCTCGACGGCCTCGTCCCTGGTCACTGCCGGGTTCAGGGTGTCCTGGAGTCCCTTCACGAAGACCTCGAAGGCTTTTGCGAGTTTCGCGTCGTTTGCGAGCAGGGCGTCGATTCGCGCGATGAGCCTCTCGGCTACGAGGCCGATGCTCTTCGCCCATTCCCCCCAGTACTCCCGGTCTCCCAGTTTCTTGGGGATCGCGGCGTACACCGCTTCGTTGATCGCGTCGATAGGGAGCATCGGAAACTCGAGCGGAAGGGCTCCCTGCTCTTGCTGGCGGTCGTCCCCCTTCTTGCGGTCGGTGTCCGCAATGACCCTGATCTTGCGGCGGAACTCCGCTTCGTCAACGAGGCTCTCGTCGTGCGCGCGCAGCGCCTTGATGACTTTCCAAATGCCTTTGAATTGCGGATCGCTGTCGATGTAGGCATTGTAGTCCTTCACCTTTTCGGACGGGATGCAGACCGGAAGGATGATGTAGCCGTACTTCTTTTCCGCAGCTTTTCTCATTACGCGGCCGACGGACTGAACGATGTCCACGATCGACTCGCGGGTGTCGAAAAATACCACCGCGTCGAGCGCCGGCACGTCGATGCCCTCCGAAAGGCACCTGGCGTTCGACAGGATGCGGCACTGCCCCGGAGCTGTCTCCGACTTGAGCCAGTCAAGCGCTCCCTGGCGCTTCAGGGCATTCATGGTTCCGTCCACGTGCCCGAGCTGGCATTCCACCATGCCGGCAAAGGCGTCTTCGTCGCCCTCGTGCGATTCGCGGTAGAGGCTTACGAGCTTCGTGAAGATGTCCGTGGTCTGGGTGGAGTCCTTGATGGATTTCGAGAAGGCCACGGCTCTGCGCATCGGCGCCGTATCCTCGGAAAGCTCCTCCTGCTCGCCGTCCTCGCCGATCTGGACTAGGCCGCGCTTGGAAAGCCCCTTCCAGCTTCCGACGATCTTGGTCGCGAAGCGGATGTCGATGGCCTTTTTCTCGTCTATCTTGAAAGCGTTGTTGAAGTTGTTCGCGAGCTTTGCCATCTCGCCCTCCTTCACCGCCACGATGAGCACCTTGTATTCGGAGAGCAGGTCCTTCTGCACCGCTTTCCCGAATCCCAGGCGGTGGAACTCCTTGCCGAAGGTCGGTTCGTCGTCCATTGAGAACAGCGTCGCGTCCGCCTGGGTCGCCTTGGTTTTCGAGGCTTCCCCGAAAACGCGGGGAGTCGCGGTCATGTACAGGCGCTTCCTCGCGCGGACGACTTCGTTGTCGTGGACCTTCACGAATTCCGAATCGCTCTCGCCAGCCAAGGTCAGGCCCGTGGTCCGGTGAGCCTCGTCGCAGATGATGAGGTCGAACTCCCCGAGACCCTGCTTCTGCGCGTCCGCCACCACCTGTATCGATTGGTAGGTGGAAAACACGACCGTCCGCCGGTCTTTCGAGAGGATGCCGGCCACCGTCGACAGCCGGCGCGCGTCGGTAGTGGCGGGATATGCCAAGTCGTGGGTGCTGACGTCTTCCGCGTCGCGCCCGACCTTGCTGTCGGAGCAGATCACGAACGCGTGGAAAGGCTCCAGGCTTTCAGCGGTCCATTCCCTCTGCGATTGCGCGACGAGCGAGATCGACGGCGCGAGGAAGAGCACCTTGCCCCCGGCGGGGACCACGCTTTCCATCAGGCGGAGCGCGGTAAACGTCTTGCCCGTGCCGCAGGCCATGATGAGCTTGCCTCGGTCGTGGGATCCGAAGCCCTCGAGGACCGCCCCTATGGCCTCGCTTTGGTGGGGGCGGGCTTCCTTCTTCTTCCTGAGGCGGATGCTCTTGATGTTCTCGAGGCTGAACTCGTTCCAGTCGACCGGGCTGTCGGCCAGGTCCTTGAACCAGAGGCGGGATACGCTGATCGTCTGGTTTACGAGAGCGTCCTCTGCGTGCTTGCTCCACTTGTCCGTGGTCGAGACGACGACCCTGTGAGAGAAGCTGCGCTCGCCGTCCGTGGTCGCGAACCGCTTGCCGGACGCGGTGAAGAAGGAGTCGATGTCCGCCTTTTGCAGATAGTGGTCCGGCTCGTAGAACTTGCACTGGATCGCCCAGTATTCGCCGGTGCTGCGCTCCCGGGCGACCAGGTCGATGCCCACGTCGACCGCCCAGCGGTCAGGCCACTCCGACCAGAGCCAGACTTCGGCCAGCCTGTCTGCGTATTGCGGATCCGTCAGCAGGTAGTTGGCGATCAGTTTCTCGAATTGCGTCCCTTTGTCATGGTTGGTGCGGGAGGCGGCGGTCAGCTCGTCTAGTAGTTCTTGGAAAGTCATCAATTTCTCCTGAGAACAGAACCATATAACAAACTCTCGTCTCTCGGTAGGGGCAGATGCGCAATTCGGGCGTAAGCGTTGGAGCCTGCGGCGCGGCGGGACGCGTCGGACGCAACCCAGTGCGCAACCTCTGGCTGCTGATGCTCTGCGCGTCGGGCCTCTTCCGCTCAGGAGGCACAGGCCGGGTCGGCCTGGAGGACAGCCTTGACGACCTGCCGGACTTGGCAGCGGCGCCGGCGGACATCCGATCGCAGCTGCTGCGGCTATGCGACTGAGTTCAGTCGGGCACTGGCCGATTTTCGCTTACGATCGGCGAGCCTTTCGCCGTGCGTCAGGGCGAGGCTGTCGGGACCGTCTGTGTATCCGGGGAGGCGGAATCTTGGCAACAACGTGCCGTTCCGCATCGGCCAAGTCAGGTACTTAAAGGATGATGCTTGCATACGCCAGCGTCCTGGGTACGTAGGATTTCCAGGGGTTCGGTGGAGGAAATGGTCCTTCCGGACTCCATGAAGAAAGCCAGGTCGGCGTACCACAGCACCTGCCTGGCAAGCACCCATCGGTAGTGGGAGTAGATGGAGCTGGAACGTATCAGCCCGTAGGTCTGGACGGTGTTCTCTTCGGTCGCACCGAGATGGTGGCGGTCGAACGCTCTGAGTATTTCGTAGCTCGTGGAAAGCAAGTGAATTCTCGGATCCGGCCCGCTCGGGGCATCCGCGCGTGGAGACGGGTTGAAAATCCACGCTGCGTGAACGCGCCCCATCGTCTCCGGGTTCTTCGTTACGTGAGCGGCAAGTGCGCCCCCGAGCGAAAAGCCGGTGACGACGATCCTCCTGTTCTTGGCCGCTGGATGCGCTGCTATCTTTTTCAGATAATTAAGTGCGTTTCCAAACTGGACGGGAAACGGCGAGAGATTTTGCAGCACGTAATCCCTCACTTGGTTCGAACCGGCGAAAGATATTACGATCTCCGGCTCCGCCTCGGGATCCGCGCCGCGCAGAATATAGGTCGCCGCCTCGAATCCGTTGCCGGACCTCTCGTAAAGGTCCGTGAGCTCTTCCAGCCGCTTTGGAACCGAAAAATGGAAAGCTGTCTCGCCGTTGTGCTTTTGCAGTACGAGGACCGCCGCCACTGCGTACATGTACCCCTGCTTAGACTGGGCAAGCTTCCGCTCGAACTCGCTTCCGGGGCGGGCCTTGCCGGCATATACCGTGTCCAGGTAGCGCTCGCCACACCAAGCTTTCCCTTCCAGCTTGCCCCAGTTTGTCGGAAGGACGGAGCATCCGGAGAGGAGACCTGCGGCGAAGAGGGTGGAAGCCAAGGTGCCCAGCCATTTTTTCTTGAGCGGCATGATGAAGTCTTCCCTGGTGAAGTTGTGTGGAGGCCCTGTCTGGTAATTTATTCGCAAAGCCATCAATTAGCCTTAGGGAGCCCTTAAGCGTCCTGCCTATCCGCCAGGGCGGGGCTCGGCAGGCGGGGCGCCGGGCCGCGCGACGCCAGCGTGGGCAGCTCACCCGTTGCGGGAAAAGCGCTGGCAGTATGCTCCGTCTGAGTTCCGGCTAGCGATTGACGTCAGGTGGTATGCGCGTCCATTAAGGCCCGATCGTTCCCAGCACCTCTCCGAGCGCATCCGGATCGTCCAGGAACGGCCCGAAGCCCCGGGACCATACCGCAGCGCGGTTGCGCCTGTCGACGCTCCAGCCCCCTGGGCGGAAATACCTGGACGTGGCATGGCTCCGCAGGTCTATCCGAAGGTCGTGGACGATCGAAATCACCCGGTCGTTCACCTCGAAATTCACGTCGGCATAGAATTCCTCGTCGCTTGGCCAATGTCCGACGTAGAGGAGCGGCGTATGTGGGTGTTCCAGGCGGGCGGCCCTGATCGGGGCGTTGATGTGGAGGTCGGCCAGGCCGCTTCCCAGGACGAAAATGACGTCCGCCTCGGCCGCTTCGCGGCTAAGTCCCGCGTAATAGCTTGAGAAGGGCGCCTGCTGGATCCTGCCCAGCTTGTCCAGTCCGGTGAGTATAGGGCTCCTGTTGATGGTCGTTCCGTCCATGCGCGCGATTCCGGTGCCTCCGAAGCCGCTGTGCCTGAGCGCGTCGCCGCGCGAGTCGAACCAGGCGAGGTCGCCTATGCCGGTTTCCTCGCTGCGCGGGAACCCCATGTGGATCGAGCCGTGCATGTGGAAGAGGCCCGGCTTGTCCCATGCGGTCCAGAAGTCCCGTGGGCTGAACAGGCGGAAACCCTCCCTTTCGCGGGTAAACCCGGTGAAGAGGTCCGGCGCCGCCTGGCTGAAGAAGTCGTCGTAGTTCGTGGAATAGACGCGGGGGACGAACGATTCGCCCAAGGTCCGCAGGAAGGCGGACAGCGGCCCGATCTCGCAGCGCGGCGAGTCCGAGCGCGCCGAGACGATCTTGTAGATCGCGGCCAGCATCCCTTGGGATGCGGCCCTCAGGCTCTGTGGCTGCTCCGGAGCCTTCCCCAGGAACGGGTGCATTACGGGCTTGTATTTCGGGACAGCCCCTTCTGTTACGTGCATCGCCTCGAGTTCATGGAGAACGTGGTAGACCCTCTCGAAGTGCGCCTGGCCTGGCATCTGGTAATAGTAGGCTTCCAGGGCGGCCTTTATCCGCGAATACGCGGCCGTCCCGCCCGCCCTCTCGCAGTATTCGTCAGCCAGCAGCTCTGCTTCGATCAGCTTGTCGAAGCCGGCCGTCACTGGTATCCCGTACTCCACCGACGCGCCGGCGCCAACGATCACCAACGCGCGTTTCTTTTTCTGCTGCGGCACGGGACTGCTCCCCATATAAGCGAATTGCACGCAGGATACACGATCTGCCTTGCCCCCGCGCACGGGCATCGGTACCCGACTGCAATCCGTCTCCTTCCGGCCAGCCGCGCTCCGCCGGGACGAGAGACCGGCGAGAATGGCGTCATGCTAATTTGATAAAGATTTCCGTGCGGCATGATATATTGTTGCCTGCCCGCATGAGCGGATCCCCGGGGGAAAGCACCGACCAGGGAAACGCTCGGTTACGTCCTGACTTGGATAGGGCGGCGCCTGCGGCAATCTTCTGAAACGACGCGATACATGGAAAAAGAACTCTTCTCTCATAGCCTCTATCACAGCTACGAACTGCCATTCCCGAAAAGGATGGCAGCCGAACTCGTCGGATGGGTCTTGTCCAAGCTCTCGGCCCGGCACGCGCCCTCCTGGAATGAAGCGTTCGCGCTAGGCGAGAAGCGCGGGTACCGGAAAGGCGAGGAGGCGGGGAGGGAAGGGGGGTACCAGGCAGGCTACGATGAGGGCTTCGCGGCCGGACGCCTTGTGCTGGAGATCCGCGATGCCCGCGACAGGGGCTGCGCCACCCCGGGAGTTGATTGCTTCCTTTTCGACGACTGGGAGCTGCCCATCACTGCCGAGACCGAGCGCGCCATGCGCGCCGACGTGCATGCGCTCCTTCCCGAGCACAAGTGGCCTACCGACGAACAGTGGAAGATGATCCTGAGCCGGACGCCTTCGACCTACGTCATCGCGGGAGCCGGCTCGGGAAAGTCGACCACGCTGATCCTGCGCATCATCCTGCTCCACCGCTACCTGAAGTTCGAGTTGGACTCCATGACGGTGGTGACCTTCACGAAGAAGTCCCAGATAGACTTCGTGGGGAAGCTGCGGGAGACTGCGGAAAAGTGGGGATTCACGATATCGGAAGATACGGCCAACGCGGTCGTCTGCACCTTCCACTCGAAGATACTCAAGTTCATCCGCGCGCTGATGGGCGAGCACGTGGTCCCGTTCGAATTCTACGGGGACAAGTCGAAGGAGGATCCTGCGGCCGCGACGCCCGACAGCCCCTTCGACACGCGCATCAACGAGCACCAGCGTGCGTTGCTAAACGGATGCTACACCGAGCTCTACTATGCGGACGAGCGGTTCCGGAAATTGATCGGAGACCTCTACTACCATTCGCTGACCATCGACGCGCGGAACCTGGACAACGAGGTTGTGCAGCGGCAGGCGAAGGCCATAAAGTACGTGGCGGAACGGGATCCCGAGTCGATGGACGTGGTGGAGGCCGCATGGAAGGCCGCCGGCCAGTGGCCGATAGCCTGCGTCACGGCGCGGCGCGAGACCATCCAGGTACAGCGGCACCGGTTCCAAATCCACGGGAGGGTCAGGGGCATGGAGGAAATCGCGGTGGTCCTCCGTCCATCCGAGTTTCCGGGAGAGGACGCCAAGCGCCCCGGATCGGACCACACCCTCGTAAGCGAGATGTCGGTGAAGAAGACGATCTGCGACGCGTTCTCGAAAGAGAAGATCGTATGGCTCGACACCGCCGCCGAGATCGAGACGTTCGTCAATTGGAGCGCGGACAGGGCAGCCATCGCCCCGGGCTTCAGCTACCAGGTAAGCGGCGAGCTCGCAAGCGTCCCGCTTCTCGACTGCTTCGTGGGCGCCGCGGCCTTCATCGAGAACCTCGGCCTGAACGTGGCCGCTGCGGTGGCAGGCATGAAGTTCGCCCCCGATGACCCCGACAGGATCTTCTTCGAGGCGCTCGCGACGTTCTGGCCGAAGTTCTCCGAGCACCTGGGAAAGCAGGTTCCCCGGGTGATGACCTTCAACCAGATCTTCTCGCTGTTCGGCGAGGGCTGCGGGGATACCCTGAAGCTCCTCCCGGACAGCCTGCTGCGATCGATGTCGCAACTCATGATCGACGAGTTCCAGGACATCTCCCCGCAGATAGTCTCCTGGGTGCGCGCCGTCCTGAGGGAGGTCCGTCGCAGAGGACGCGACCTTGGCGCCGGCCGTAACGCGCGGCACAGTTCGCTGCTCTGCGTGGGAGACGATTGGCAGTCCATCTACGGGTGGAGGGGCAGCTCGCCGAAGTATTTCATCGAGTTCGGGCAGGAGTTCCCTTCGCCTGCTACCACTCCGATCATGCTGAGGGAAAATTTTCGAAGCCACCAGCACGTCATCGACGCAGCCGAGCACGTCGTTGCGCCCGCTCCGTCTATCCCGGGAAAGAGGGCCAGGTCGGGCGGGCGCGCGGCCAAAGGGGCCGTTCCCGTGCACGTCCTCGACCAGGGCGACGCCGAGCTCGCCAGGCTTGCCGCCGCCCACTACGACGCGGGGGAAACGGTAATGGTCCTTTACCGGGAAGGGGGAACGAGGGAGCGGGACAGGATACGGACGGCTCTGGGGCGCATCTGGAAGGCGGACAGGAAACTGCCGGAGGAAACGAGGCGCCTTGACGTCATGACGTTCCACAAATCGAAGGGGCTTGAGGCCGAAACGGTGTTCCTGCTGGGCGACTGCAGGTACAAGACCAGCTCCCCTTTCAAGAACCAGGCCTACCGGCTCGCGAAGCTTGGCGGCGCGAAGGATCCCTGCCCGTACGATACGGCCCAGGAGGAGGAGCTGCTGAGGCTCGCGTACGTGGGCATCACTAGGGCGGCGAAGCACTGCTACTGGATGCTTGGCCCCGAGAAACACCCGTCGTCGAAGCCCAAGGCGTCCGACAGGCTCGCAAGCGCCGGGCCGTGCTTCAAGGACCTGCGTACGCTGCGGTAAGCGAGCCACGAGGGCGCGAAAAATGCCCGTCGGCGTACCACGGGCTGTCTGAACGTCGCGCGATTGTGCGATTGGGAGTGCGGCCGGAAAATTTAGCGGTACAGATAGCAATGAGGCCTCGAATACGGCCGTATTTGCGCTCGACAGAATAGGAGTGGGAATGACTGACGAAGAAATTCAAGATGCGCTGAGCAGCGAGAGGCTCAATATCCGCATGGACGTTGACCCCGACAACCCGCAGCACGAGTGGTTCAAGGTTGGCCTTGCCCAGGGGCGGCAGCTTTGCGCCAAGTCCGGCCTGCCGCTAGACTTCACGTTCAACTGCGACCCTGGCATCCAAGCCTACGCGCTCTACAGGCACAACCTGGTAGTCGTGTCGGCGGGATGCTTCGACTTCATTTGCCGCCTGGCGGACAGGATCGTTTCGAAGGGCGTGTTTCCGGAAGTCGGCATGGCGCCGCCTCCCGGCTGGGCGCCGTCGCCGGAGAATACCGCACGGACCATCCGCGACCTGATTCGGGAAGAACCGTTCCCGTTCGTCGGCGCCGAGTGGGCTCACGACCCGGAAAGGCGGGACCTGTTCGCCTTCCTTATGATTACGCTTTTCCGCCTGGTAGTCCTGCATGAAATAGGCCACTTTTACCACCAGCATGGGAAGAGGCTCAACGGAGAACACGGCAATCTCGACGCGGACAGCGCTCAGCCAAGGCTCCTTCCCGAGGCGGAAGCCTTGGACTCCCAGGCTCGCGAGCTCGTCGCCGATAAGTTCGCGTGCGACCTTCTCGACCGAATTCTCGAAGACGAAATCGGGGATCTTTGCCGCCTCCCTACTATCCGATCGTTTGCCAGCCAATTTCTCGCGACAAGGGTTCAGCGGGTCCGTTTCATTTTGCTGATCGCCTATATCTATTTCGCGGCGACGGACCGCCTCCCGGACGCGGATCCAGCGATCTCGACCAGAATGAGCCATCCTCCTGCCCCGTTCAGGCTGACCACGCTAGTCTCGACGGCAATGACCGGCGTCGACGAGGAAAGCGAGAGAAAGCAGCTCGGCGAATTCGTTATCGTCGCCAACGCGATAATGGCGGTAACCCTTGACAGGCTTCCGGATGGGAAATGGCTTGCCCAGCTGGATCAACCGGCCTTCTCCGAACATTACGAGAACCTTTTTAACCGGGTGGATTCCTGGGCAGTAAGCCCCCAGAAAGCCCCGGCTTAGGCCCAGGCATGCAAGGACGTTTTTTGCGCAACAGCCTTAAGCCGAGTAGCAAGACGCGCGCGGCTTGGATAAGCCGCGATTCCGGCCGAGTGATTACAAAGGAGACTGCCCATGCTGAGCCGAGGCTACTTTATCGGAGAAATCGTCGATGACTTGGCCGCGTTAGGCGCCCAGGTCAGGATGCGAAACGCGATCCACATGTTCGACTTGACCGTAGCGACCGAGAACTTTTTCAGGGACGTTTTGAACATCCTGCTGGATGCCAGCTTAAAGAACCTGAACGCAAGCAGATCAAACGAGCCCGGGCTTGATCTAGGAGACGAGAGCAGGAAAATCGGCGTACAAGTGACCTCTTCGGCGACTACCGACAAGGTTAACCACACCTTGGGGAAAATCACCGTCGATCAGAAGACGAGGTATAAGAAAATTATCGTGCTCGGCATGAATAGCCGTCAGCGGGTATATTCCATCGATGCGAAGCTCGCTGAAAAGTACGATTTCGGGACCGACGACATCTGGGATCTCGATACGCTCGCCCGCAAAGCGTTCGACCTGCCGCTCGATAGGCTGCAAGACCTCTACAACTTCGTGCGTTCCAGTTCGGCCAGGCTGAAGGTTGAGCTCGAACTGCCTGACGAAAACGGGAAATTCGCCACTTCCGGCTACGATTTGTGGGAACAGCGGGTCAAGCCAAAAATCGGCAACGGAACCGCGTTTTGTGCGTTCGCTGGAAAGGGCAGCCGCGATGCTCCAGATGCCGATGCAGTTAAAAAAGCGCTCCGAAAGCTCGGGACGGACCTTTCTCGCTTACCCAGGCTAACTCGCGAATTCTTGGCAATGCTGTATGAAAGGCGCGAAAGAGGCAACTCGCGCCGATTCAACGACGGGGAGGCACATCTGTTGCTGACGAAAGTGGCGCGGGAATATCGCGGCGACGATTTGAAAGGAGAGCTGGACATCCTGCGCCATGCCAACTTCCTGCACATCAGCGACGAAGACGAGTATGAGCTCGGTGCCGCAGAGATAGGCATATCCATTCCTACCAAGTCGGACGAGCTCCGGCTCGAGTTCGTGGCATTCGTAGAAGAGAATAAACTCGGATTCAGGAACGTAGTCGGCTCCGTCGACCTTTCGGCGTTCTAAAGGTTCGCACAATCCACGAGAGAATTCTGTATTGATACCCTTCCGCAAGACAAGACGGTGGTGGTTCCCCATGAGACCGGCTCTCCTAACTGAGGGGGCCTTGGCTTCCGTCCAGAAGGATCAGCTCCGCGAAACAAGCTTTCTATCGAGCGGAGGCTAGTCTTGCAATGCGGAGCTGATGATGAAGTGCCTCAGCACTTGGCAGTTATCGCTGTCCTCCTTGGAGAGATGGCGGACAACGGGTTGGATTGCAGGGCAGCTCTGTCGAAGGTTGAAATGACCGCCAAGAAGCCGCGCGGGGCACCGGGGGGGAAGTTCGGCAGGGAAGCGTCGGATAGCTAGGAGCCATTAGCTAAGCGAACAACCAGCGGTGTCGTTAAGGCCTCATTCTAAATTGAAGTTTCGAGCTCTTTGGAGTATCGTGATCTTTCCAAATGACACTAAACTCAGACTAGGATCATATGCTTGACAAGAAAGACATCGAGTCGAAGGCTGAGGTGGAAGAGGTTGCTAAGTCTCGTGCGAGACTCGCAAAACAGTCTTTGCTCTCATTGGTGTCGACCAACAAGGTTGGGCTCGTCTCCTTTAACCAAATCGTCAATTGCCTTTGCCTGCTAGTCCAAGAGCCACTATTGGTTTTTCTTTATCGAAAGAAAACCAAGGAGTCCCAATACAGACGCTGCGACTTTTTTGATGTCTCATACTCATTAAGGAGTCGCGATAAGGGAACTCTAGTGCAAAGCAACTTTCGGTCGGAGCCAACCTCCGAGCCGGAACGGATGCTCCCGTTGTCAAGCGAGCTGTTGCGGGTTTTCTCTACAGATTACTACATCCGCGTATTTTGGTTAAATCCCCAATCAAATGACAAGTTCTTTTCAGAGATCGGTCCTAAAGAGCTTCTTGAGGATTCCGCAGACGAAGTAGGGTTCGAACACCGTGTCAGGTATTTCATCTCCCTTTGTGCTCAGCACCTTTTCGAGTTCACTGAGAATGAAGAGAAGTATTTGGGGGAATTCTATATCGATACCATATCCAACGATATTGGAAGGATAATCGAGAAATCTATTGGTGGAGAATATTCAAGCGGGTGGGAGAAGCTAGTTAGAGATGCTCCGATCGATGCTGCCATAAACGAAAAATTATACGGTGAGCTCGAGCCAATTCAGTCCCAATTCCTCGGTTCGCTCGCCGAGCCTGGTGGCTATTTCGATAGGGTTTATCAAAAAACAGCCAGGACGCTGAACTCCCTTGGAGATATAATTACGCTGTCCTCAAGCTGCAGAAAGGCTGCTATACCGAATGTTTTCTATATGTTCCGCTCGTATGACAGGCGACACATGCGCTACCGGCACGATTATGGCGGAGGCTCATCACCGGAGAAACAGTGGCGCGGCTATCCGTATAATGTCCGTTTCGTATTTCCTGATGCGCAGAGGGGAGATCTTAGGGAATATTTTGCGGGCTTGATAGAGTTGCATGATGGAGCCGAAGGCAACCAGATCCGTAGGTTCGGTTCCTGGATCGCAGAAAGCGGTATTTCTCGGACAAATCTTCAAGCTCTAATCAGAGAACTTGACGAGCATTTTTGGCATATCCTTCGGAACGAAGGTCCGGATCGGGCAATCGAGATACTCGAGGCTCCGGTAGGTAGCAACGCGACCTCGATCGGCGATCCGCTGTTCTACGGCGGGCTCGTGCACTTTAGGTTTCCATTCCGAAAGATGGCAGGATTGGGGCGGATAGACGGAATTTCGAGTGGAGAGGATGATGAATCGGACATAGATCCCTTAGACGTTAACAATTTGAAGGAGCGTGGGTCTATTGATGACTGCTTGCAAGCGGTTGCATTCTACTATCTGAGCCTGGGCATGCTGCCGGGCTACAATGAGGAAGTATGCAAGGCCGGGCGCACGAAAGTGGTGCTGTACCCCATCGAGATCTGCGGCGATGTCGTTGGGCTGATGGGAAGCTTTGTACTTACGCCGGTCAAGAGAAAATCCGTCATTGGATTTCGAGAATGGAATTTCATCTTCAGAGCCTATGCTGACGCTTACATTGTTGCGGTGAGGGACATTCGGAGAATATTCAGAGACTCACAAATCGACTTAGTTGCAAAGTGGCTAAAAACCGGCGTGATAAATGCACTCGTAGAGTCGGGGGCGGACGAGCCCGTCGATGCCGATACAATGGACTACTACTTTTTGCGCCATTACATATTAACTTATGCCCTCAGTCGATATAACCCATATCCCCAAATAGAGCTTTCCTGGAAGGATGGCAATCCCAATGCGGAATGCTTGCCCGATGGGAAACCTTATCTTTTTGGTGTGAATTTCGAGATTGCAAGCAACAAATTCTTTAATCGTTTTGGCGGGAAGGACGTCGGGGAAAGCTTGGGGGCGATCGATGAAAAGGCAATCGAATTCAAATTCGAAAGGGCAATTCATGAAGCTTTGCACGTGGCGACCGAGCAGATTAAAGATGACCAGTAAATATATGGAGGACTAGCATGCCGCTTAAAAGAAAAGTCATTCCTGCGCCTGATGACTCCCCTGCCGTTAATGAGGCAGTTGCTGGAAAAGTTGACAAGAGGAAAAAAACAGATAAAAGGAAGGCAATCCCTGCCGCTTTGCCGCCTAGTAGAAGCATTCAGTTCGACGGGCCGTCGCGGCTCTCCATGCACATCAAACTGTTAAAAGGGGGAGAGGTTCAGTTTCCTAAGAAATTAATTATGCCGGAAGAAGTTTTTCTTGAACCGGAGAGGGGCATTGCAGAAGTGCCGCCGATTGAAAATGAGGGCGCAGCTTCTCAACGCCTTATTCTTAGTGAAATGGAAATGGTACGCCTCCGAACCGAGCGAGTACTGCGGGGGAAGCGCGTAGGCGATATGGTAATCGACATCAGGGTGGCATGCATTGACGAGGAAGAGCAACTCAAGAAGAAAGTCATTGAGCTGAAGCAGTTGGCCGAGGAGATGAAGAATAACCCGGAGTTGACGCTTATCGAACTCTACAAAGGACGCAAGCCCACTCCTTCTGGCAAACTTGAAAATGCGGAGGAGTTTATCAGGCGAGTATATAAAAACTTCCTGCGCCCGGGCGGCGGAAGGCAGTTCCCTTTGAGGTGCATATTCCAGAAGGACCTTAGGCAGATCGACGAAGACTTGCTTGAAGCGGTTTCAAATTTCGCAAAGAAGCGTAAGAAGAAATGCGCGGATTTTATTGAGCCTGGCACTGCTTGGCACGACGTTATCCAAAAGACATCATTTGTCGAGGCGGAGAATGCGTCAATGCTCCAAGCCCGCCTGATTCGCCACCGGTAGTTTTTTTTGCACGAGGGAACTTATTTTTCTTGTACCTGGGTTCCTAGGGTGCTATCTTGTACTCACTGGCAACAAAAATTGCCAGCTCCGCAGCGACCCGCCAACCTCGTGCCCTAAGGAGATGCAAATGAAAGCGATGGATTATCGATCAGTGTTGGTCGACATACTGCTGAGGCTTGCCATAGACTTTGCATCAGACTTGATACGGTTTGCTGCAGAAAAATGGCGCAAGGTGGAAATGTGGATGATGCAGCTCAAGGCAGAGGGGGAGTTTTGCGCGGCAGACCTGAATAACCTGGAGCTTCCACCGGACGAGCTTTTCGCGTAACCCCAGCATGGTCGGAGTGATGCTCCGACCATGCCGTAGGGGGCCTCGAAAGACCATCTCGGCCATGGCATGATGTCAACGCATCAAACTTGACGATCTCATCATGATGAAACCTAATCTTTTTGCGGCCCAGGAGCGCGAAGCCAAGCTGATGAAGCTGGGTGACGCGTTGCAAGTGCTGGGGCTGCATGTCGACTTTGCGGCGTTGGCCGACGCTGTCGACAAAGCGGCACCCCGACCTGGCCGTGAACGTGGCGGATGGCCGCCGTTTCCCACCGAAGTGATGGTGCGCATTCTGCTGATCCAGCAATTGTTCAATCTGTCCGACGAACAGATGGAGTTCCAGTTGCTGGACCGCTTGAGCTTTCAGCTCTTTGCCCGCTTGCGGGACTTCAGCCAGATTCCTGATCACACCACGATTTGGACTTTTAATGAGCGCCTGATCAAAGCCGGCGCTAGCGAAAGCGTATGTGATGTCGGCAACCGGCGACTGCCCCGCCATGGCTACATTTCCCACAGCGGCCAGATGAACGATGCCTCTATCGTTCCAAAGCAATCGCTGAATAAGCTCGAAAATAGCGTCGCCATTGAAGACAATGCGATGCCCAGGCACTGGTCGCCAGCGAAGCGACGCCAGAAGGACCTTGACGCTCGCCGGATCAATAAGCATGGCAAATCCTACTTCGGCTGCAAGCTGTCGGCGAACGTGGACAAGCGCTGCAAGCTGATCCGCAAAATCAAAATCAGTACCGCCAGCGAACACGACACCCTGCACTTTGGGGGCTTGTCGGGCCCGGCCAATACCAGCCGGGATATCTATGCCGACAAGGGCTACGGCAATTATGAACGCGAAGGACGGCTGGCCGGTGAAGGCTGGCGCATGCACATCCAGCGTAAAGGCAGCAAAGATAAACCGCTGTCTGAAGCGCAGCAGCGCTACTACCGGCGCATCCCAGCCCACGCGCCCGCGTCGAGCATGTCTTCGCGGGCATGGCGCAGTTGGGTGGCAAGATGCTGCATTCGATCGGCCTGGCACGTGCCACGCTGCATTTGGAACTGGAAGGCCGCCGCCCGCAATTTGCTGCGTCTTTGCTACCTCAAGGAAGCAAAGATTTCGGCGTTTTGACGCCCGTAGTTCGTCCGAACAACCGAAAACGGCGGATTCGGATAGCAAAACAGCCATGGAAATGGTTTGGATCATAAAGTCCCCACTTGTTATGCGGCTATTTTTTTCAGCATCGGTGCTCAGATCGCCAGTAAATCGAGGTTCCCCGCAATCTTTTGAAGGATAGAGGATGAGCATTCCAATCAATGCATCCGGCTCCTATGTCTTCCCGCCATTGAGCTCGAAAGCATTTTCTGTGGTTGAAGAAGCGCACAGACGCTTGAGAGTCTTAAACGAGAAGACTTTTAAATTAGTCCTTCTTCAGGAAAAAATCACTGGGGCGTTCATGGTGACTGCATCAATCACCCTAGCGCTCGGCCTTTTCTTTGCGCATGCCCGTTTGGGCTACTATTTGATGATAGGGCTGACCGGGTTTGGACAGTACCCGAGAGCCCTTCCTCCAATATGGGTAATTGCAATCACGGTGGTAATAATTGCTTACATTCGCTCAATCGCCATGCCCTATCCTTTAATCGTCAAGCGGGTTTGCCCTTCCCATCGAGTTTTAAAATGGACGATTCTTGCCACAGGGCTGCTGTGCATGGCTTGCATGGTGTTCGGCCAGCAATTGCTCGAGCCTCTTGGGATTTTTCATGATTCCCAAGCGTCTTTGCATCGGGCGAGAAATGGCCAGGAGATCACGGTGGCGACCTATTGGATAATCCCATCCTTCATTGCCGGATTCGGGACTATATGGCTCGGGAAGGAATGGATCGATATAGAATATCAGCTTTTCACTATTCGGAGCTCTGCTAGCCGCTACGCTGCCATCGTGAAACGCTACGATAAATACGAACTTTCGAGAATGGAGTTCCTTCTTGCCGCCGAAGAGGGTAATAGGCTGAGAAACGTGATTCTGAGTCACAAAGGTGGGGAGTTATCTATTTGTTTGGATGACCTGGGCGCAGGTGGCAGTGGTGAGCAGAAAGGGCAAGGCGGATTTTCCAACGTGGAATTGTCACTCGGAAAAAACCAGGACGCCCCTTTTTTTTACGATACTTTCACGTCGGCTCATTATCGAATTGCTCAAAGGGTTTCATCGATGTTTTTCAGAGAGGCTGATCCGTGGGATATGACTCACTACTGTCTATGAGTTTTTGTTCGATTTTTTGCCAGATTCTTTTGTCACTGATTTCTAATTGGGGGTGATATGGCGTCAAAAACGTGTTTCGTTGTAATGGCTATTGGAACGCAGATGGCCGGCGATAAAATAATCATTACGGAGAAAGAGCTCAGGAATAAGTACGACAACCTAATCAAGGAGGCAATACTGAAGGCTAGGCCGGACCTCGAGGTGATGCGGGCGGATGAGGTGTCGGAGCCTGGCACGATCACGACAGACATTATCGATAGAATTATGTTTTCTGATTACGTTATAGCTGACGTTTCGTTTCCTAATCCCAATGTATATTACGAGCTGGGTCTCCGTCATGCGTGCAAGGCAAGCGGCACCGTAATCATAAAGGACAAGGATACGGTTGCGCCGTTCGATATAGGTGCGCAAAGGCAAATTTTGTATGACGACAGCGTGGCAGGACTGAAGGAGCTGTCAGTTAAGCTAAAGTCATTTCTTGATAAGATGGATGTCAGCCCATCAAAGCCATGCAGCCAATTTCAGGAGCAGGCGAAGCTCATGAAATATGCATTTCCAGACTATCAAGTGCCCAAGACCTCCTTGGAAGGAGAGGTCATCAAGGAGCTGATTGGAAATCAAGATCTGTTGAACCTGGTCCAGACCCGAGCACAAGGTGGCGATATCGATAAGAATGACGCATTGAAGGTGCTCAACGCCAGCCCAAGAGTGTTGTCGCTGTTTTTGCAGGAATGGATGCGGAGCGATGGACGGCTTTTCAAAGCTGGCGGTGATACCGAATGACGTCTTTAGAGGAG
The DNA here is from genome assembly GCF_058807115.1 of Pseudoduganella sp. GW821-FHT12E03. NCBI lineage: Bacteria > Pseudomonadati > Pseudomonadota > Betaproteobacteria > Burkholderiales > Oxalobacteraceae > Pseudoduganella > Pseudoduganella sp. GW821-FHT12E03. The sequence continues at coordinate 79,377 of NZ_JBXAQJ010000008.1, forward strand.
GACGGCAGTGGTGCAATGTATTGCTGGAACTGTAGCTCCCAGCCTTTTGGGTGCGAATGCGCGCAAGCTGCCGTCCCCTTTTTTGCGTAGTGTGATTGCCGCCGTAATCGCTCATCGGTGGCCGCTGTGTACGCAGTCCGGAAGCTAGTCCCGTTCCATTTTGGCGAAGCTCGCCAGGACGTTGAAGAAGAGCCGCCTGGCGCCGTACCGGTATCGAACGCGTCGGATACGCATTTGCCGATGCGCTCCGCTCCACGCGCTTTCAATTCTCAGCCAAGCCTAACATCCCGCCGAGCGTACGACTCAAACGACCGAGTTTCCATACGACCAGCGTATCCCGCTCCCTTAGGTAGGCGAGTGCTTCTGCAAGCACAGGGCGGCCCATCGACAACCCGCTCGTCGCCTCCTAGTAGACCCTTGCATCCAGCTTTCTGAAGGGCATCAAGCTAGAACTCGAGGTTCTGGTCATGCGTGGAAACGCGGACGTAACCGATTCAGAGTGACGGTGGGGTTAGTGTTCCGAACTCGTCTCCGGTATATAGAGTCGCGATGAAAAACAATAGGCGGGATTTCGGAACACCTTTTTATGGGATCTTGCCCTTATCGGAACGCCCCGAATGAAACGTTATTGTGCTTTTATTCCGTAGCGACGCTCGGCCTTCACCGAGAGCTTGGTCCCATGGAAGTAATTTGGTCGACATCTTTTTCGCATGGACCGCGATTCTCACATGGTCGTTTAGGTCATGCGCCAAGCCGGAATAGCCGGTGGGGCATGTGTGACAAATCGCGTATTTCTTGGCCGAAATGCAGCGTGCAGTCATTCCGCTTGCGCTGCTGCCGCCAGTGCGTCCGCCATCAGGATGACGTTGTCACTTGCTGGGTAACTCATTTAAAGCAAGGATGCCGGAAGGGTTTCCTAATTTTATTTCAGAAGCTTCGGCTGCGGCATTGATAGGGCACTTACGCTCACACGGCATTTCTAGAGCAACTGCAAGGGCAACTGCGCTGGAGGCACGTCGCAAGGCAGGAGAGTATAGGCTGGCAATGGCGCTTTGCGAGTTTCGGTCCTGTACGGTGGTGCCTTCAGGCCAACGCTTCCCCATCAAGTTAACTCCAAATCTGTTTCAATTTCGCAAATGTGACAAAGGGTGAGTTTTTAGCTCATCAAATGGGTTATGTTGTAGAGACCGCTGCACCCAAGCGACCCTCGTGCAAAGGGCGCTATCACAACAAGACAATGCGGGATGGTCCATGAAAGTCACGAAAAATCAGCTGGTTTCAGGCCGCGCTGGAACGGTCAAATTTCAACGCAAGAATAACCAGTCGGCCTCAATATATCCGATGTACTTGGTGGTGCACTACACAGGTGGCTTCGCCGTTCGCGGAGTGGCCCGATCGGCAGTGCTCGGCCGGACCTAACTTCGTTCACCTACTTTACAAGCATCGCAACTTAGCCGCCCCATCTCTGGGGCGGCTCTTTAAGACACAGGAGATGTCATGAGAGCGTTCATGCTGAACGGCTACCGCGTCCTTGGCCAACTGATTCTTCTCTCCGTCCTTTATGTCGTGACAGCGCCGGCTTGGTCCGCCGAAGTCTGCAACATACTGGGGAAAATTCCCCAGCCTTCCAAGAAGACGGCTTCCCCCAATAAGCTTTCCGTTTTCGACCACCAATTCGTACTTTCCTGGTCGCCCCATCATTGCGAGTTTCTCAGTCAACAGAAGAAACCAAAAAACGGGAAGAAGCCCAAGGTGCAGGCGTGGGATGAGAAATTCCAATGCTCCTCGAACTCCTTTGCCTTCGTTGTGCACGGCCTTTGGCCACAGGCAGAGGGCGGCGTGGGGAAGGACGACAATCCAAGAGACTGCAAGCAAGCAGAGGCTCTTGACGTACAGCTAATCAAGGAGCATGTCTGCACGGTTCCGGGCGCGGGCCTGATGCAAAACGAATGGCAGGCGCACGGTACCTGCCATTGGCAGTCGCCGAGCACCTACTTCCAGGAGATCGAAAGGCTCGCTGACAAGTTCAAGATGCCTTCGCTGGCCGGACTTCAGGATTCAGAAGTACGAGTGCGGGACATCGTCGACGCGCTCGTCACCGCCAACCCTGGATTGCTGAACTCTGAACACATTGGCGTGAGGGCCCGGAAGCTGCCAAAGGATTCGATGCGCAGCCTCCAGGAAGTGTTCATCTGTACGGACATAGATTTCAATCCCAAGAAGTGCCCTGCGCCGGGCATCGACCGTAATGCATTGGTCTACGTTCATCCGGTCGTTCAGCAGCCAGGAGCATTGCCGACCGACGGCGCCAATGCGGTGGCCCATTCTGTCCCCTCTCCGCAGCCAGCAGAGCAACCGGTACTGGCGACGCCGGCAGACATTCCTTGTCCTGAGCCGCAGACCAAGTTCTCCGGCTATAGCAAGGAAGCGCGTTCGGCGCTCTGGGGAATCTATTCGCAGGGTGGAAGCACCATCTACTGCTCCGCTCCATTCGACGGCAGCGCGCACGAAACCAATGTGAGCAAGCTGCCAGTCAACATCGAGCATGTTGTTCCGCAGGCTCTTATGAAGGGTATCCCTCGAGCTGGAGGCGACCTGCATAACCTGTGGCCGGCAATCGAGAAGGTCAACTCCGCTCGGCAGCACTGGCGTCTCGTTGCAGACATCCCAGGTGAGAAGCGTTTCTTCGCCGGACGCAAGGAGCCAGAACTCGCATCGTGCGACTTCGAACTGCAGAGAATTGGCGGCACCTCCATCGTCGAACCGACGGAAGCGTCACGCGGCCCGCTCGCCCGTTCGCTCCTGTATATGCGCCTGGCCTACCCTGCCATCCGCATAGATCAGCAAGACGTCTCGCAGTACCTCGCTTGGCACAAGATGCATCCCGTGACTGCCGAGGAAAGACGACGCAACGATGAAATTGAGGAAATCATTGGAACGCGCAATCCGCTTATCGACTTCCCGCAATGGGGAGAGTCGATTGTCCAGGCCTGCTTGCGGTAGGCGAGCACCCCTTAGCCAGCAATTTGTGGGAGGGTTTCATGTTTTCCAAAGATGACTTGGTGAATTTCCTGACCGAGTGGAGAGTCACGATCTACTGGGCGATCGCGGTCATTATTGTGATAGTGGGCGCCGTTGTCATTGCGCCGTTGCTCTTAGGCTGGCTAAGCACACCAACCGGCCAAAACAGCTTCGCCGTCGCCGTAACAATGCTCTTTGTTGCAGCGGCGTTCGTCCTAATTCTCACCTTCTTTCTCGTCTTCAAGGGGGTAAAAGCGGACGAGGAGAAACTCAATAAGATCATCATTTACTGCTACGCGTTCATTGTCTTTGCGCTGTCATCATCTGTGATTCCTTTTGTCGTATTCCCCTATGTCCCTGGCATTGCGGAAGTAATGGCCGGTAGCCCTATCGGAATTCTCAAGGGGTGTAGTATGTCTCCGGACGAATCGCAGGACCACTTCGTCCCGCAAGAGCTTCGATGCGGCAAGAAGACAAATCAATGGGTGGTAAATCTTGGCGGCGTACCGTTTTCGCCAACCGAGGCTGATGGTGCAACCGGACAGCCAGTGGAAGCTACTCCGTCAACTCATGCCCCAGTCAAACACTCCATCAGCCATATTCAAGGCGGGCTGGTCGTTCCACTGTACGTGATAGTGCTGTCCTTGATGGGCGCGTCCGTCAGCATGACTAGAAGGGTGCCCGAGTTCCAGCGCCGCCTGTCTCCCGGTGACCCCGAATACGTTACATTCGACCAGGCCAGGGAGGCCATGGTTTTCCAAATTATGCAGGTGGCCTCGGCACCGCTTATCGCAATGACCGTCTACTACGTGATAAGCCCCGGAGAACGATCAAGCACAATTGTCTTGGCGTTCGCGTCTGGCTTCAGTTCGGAAACGATACTGCTGTCAATTCGCGCCCTGCTCGAAAAGCTGAAACCTGAGCAAAAAAGTGCAGTCATAAATCCAACTCCGTCTCACGTGAAGGTCGTACCGTTGCGCCTGGATTTCGGCGATGTCGCAGTCAACAAGAGCTCGACAAAAAAGGTGGTCATAGAAAATCCAAGCTCCTTGGAGCTGCAGGTCACGGGAGTAGTTCCATCAGGCGAATTCATAGTCAATCAGAAAACTCCGCAGATCGTTAGGCCAGGCGAAAGCTTGACAGTGGACGTAACCTTCAATCCGCAGTCCACTGGCTCGAAGCTGGGCGGGCTAACGGTAACCGACAATGCGCCAGGAAGTCCTCGCACGGTGATCCTTACGGGAACTGGGTTGCCGCCGGACTCCCATCCTGCCAACGATGGAAGCCCTGGAGAGCCCAAATGAGCCTGAAGCACTTAATGGCTACGTTCATCGCCTTCGTCTTGTCGTGCACCGCGTCGGCGCAAACCATGCGCGTCCATTCCATCGATGTCGGTCAAGGAGCCGCCGCGCTAATTGAGTTCCCTTGCGCAGCCATGCTAATCGACACTGGGGGCGAATCGAATGCCCAGTTCAAGAGCACCGATGCGCTTATCGAGTACCTGGACGAGTTCTTCTCAGGCCGACCGGACCTCAGGAAAACGCTGCACTCCCTGGTTCTCACGCATCCGCATATCGACCACACGCGCGGGGTGAAGGCAGTGCTTGGGAGATATCGGGTGCTAAATGCCGTGACCAATGGGATGGAGTCTGGTTCCGGCCGCATGGGGCAGATAGCGCTTCACCAAAAGGTAGAGGCGATGGAGGAGTCCCCGGGCAACGAGGATGACATCGGCCTCGCCGCCATCTGGCAGAAGGACATCCCGGCTGGCTCGGGATTAACCAACGCAGTCATAGACCCGATCGCTTGTGACTCGGTAGACCCGGTGATAACTGCACTCTGGGGCCGCGTCGAGAACGTCTTTCACTGGGATGTCAAAGCGTTCGGCAACGCGAACAATCATTCCGTCGCTATTCGCATCGATTTCGGGAAATCGTCCTTACTGATCACGGGAGACATCGAGGAGCATGGAATCCGAGCGATGCTTGAGCATTACCGAAACTCGCGCATGCTGGACGTTGACGTCATCCAGGTAAGCCATCACGGCTCCCACAATGGGACCACCGTAGGCCTATTGCGTGCAACCTCACCGAAGTACGCCATCATCGGCATGGGCAGCGAAGAACGGCAACTGCCTTGGTCGGCCTGGAAGTATGGGCATCCCCGGAAGAAGGTCGTGGACGACCTGATTCGGCACGTAAGTGCATCTCGGCCTAGCTCGGATGTCATGGTCTCGACCGGAGCGAAGGTATTTCAGCCCATGACGCTGACGAAGGCAATCTACGGAACGGGCTGGGATGGCACAGTGGTGTTAGAGGCCGATACCCAGGGAAACTGGTTGCCTTACGATCGCGCATCTAAATCACGGCTCATTGATCTCAATACGGCCTCGGTGGAAGAGCTTACAAAGCTTCCGATGATAGGCCATGCGCGGGCACATTCCATATTAAGGTATCGCTCGGAGGGCGGCCCAATCCAACGAGTGGAAGACCTGCTCAATATTCCAGGAATTAAAGCCGGTACAGTTGGGGCAATTAGGCATCTTGTAACGCCGTAGCCTCATTGTTCCGTCTACCTCCCAGAGCAAACCTCCGAGCGCGAAAAGTACTCCTCTGTCTTTGTATGGCGTCCTGATCAGAGGCGGCAAGCGCTTGGGAGTGGCTCGGATTCCATGCCTGCGTCCTACGCAAATGGCAGAGGAGGCCGAAACTTGTTCACGGGCCATGTACCGAGACTCCTGCTCGGGCACTGCGTACGCGCGATTTGCCCATGCTCGCTTCGGACTGCCAGAAGGCTTCGCGACCCCGGCACCTGCCTACTTCGTAGCAGAGGTTTCTTTCAAGAATTGCCTGATCAGCTTTTGCGCGTCCTCGGTCGTCCTGCAGAATTCGGCAGCCAACGCGTACCTGGCCGGGATCAGTTCCAACAGGCACTGGTCGCGAGCGAGCCTCCAAGCCTTGTTTAGCAAGGGGATGAGCGCCGCAATGCTGGCTATCGAAACGATGCCGGCGTAAGGCGAGACTTGGATTAACGTGCCGCCGACGATGGCAAGCCCTATGGCGAGTATGATCCCAGTGAGTACCGCCCATATCACCCGCTTCATTGCTGCGAGCGTGACGAGGAACTCCTCTTTGGCGACTCCGATCGCTGCCCGCAGTCGTTCGCGATCGCCGTCGGTCAGGAGGGTTTCCTTCGCGGCGGCGGCGCCGCGCATGGTTGGAACGGCGCTCCCCAACGCGTCGCTGAGCTTTTTCGCGTTGAGGAGCTTGTGCGCCGCTGTCGACAGCGTTAAAGAATCGCCATAGCCAAGCGAATCGGGACTACCCATGTTTTCCCCTCATTTCCAAATGCAGCGTAGGATCGCCAAACAGGACAAACGAGTTTATTGCGGAATCCACCATTCCGCCTTGCTGGCTGGCGAGTCTATCATGCAGCGCATCAAAGCGCTTGCGCGTCTCCTCGACCGCGCGGCGTATCGCCGTGGCGAGCTCGACCCCGTGCGCCCGGCGCGTTGGGAGCAGCGCGCCGTACATTTCCTCGAAGAAGGCCCTGCAAATGTGGTCGGGCACCTTGTGCTGGGCTGCGATCACGTTCACGCCGGCGCGAACGAACGCCCAGAGGAGCGCGGACGGCTTTTCGATGTCGGCGACTTCGCAGGCGCTAAGCACCAGGAACCTGCACCGGCAGGCCGCGAGCACGTTCGAATCCAGGTCCACGGCGGTAACCGCGCGGTCGGAAAATAGGAGCCGCTCGAACGTGGCGTGCGACGCTATATGTATTACGTCGTTCGACGAGAGCGCCCGCAGGAAGTCTTCGGCCGTGGCGGGACTGTCCGACGCTGTTGCGTCCGCGCCCCACTTCCGGAATACCTCGGCTAGCGCCTTCGCTTCCGCCTGGGAGAATGGCAGCTGCCCGTTTTCGCCGTCGTCCTGGCCGCAATGCAGGGCAGTAAATGCCAGGCGCCTTATGCCGCCCTGGCTGGCATGGGCTGTCGGAGGGGCGAGGCAAATTTGCCCCGCTACGTTTCCCTGGTCATCCGCCCATCCTCCCGCTATCGCCAGGCTCCACGGCTGGGAGAAGCTGCCTAGGTCGACTTCGAGCCGTACCCGCTCGCCGAGGCCGATTTGCTGCTGGATTGGGGCCATGGCGCCGACATCGGGCGGCCAGTGGTCGTAGGTGATGCTGAAGTCGCTCACTGCCGATCTGGCCTGGTCCCTGCTGACCAGTACCCGCCTCAGGTTATGGGTCGTGAGGATACGGACGACCGCATCGCATGAGTTGACCGCGAAATACCATCGCCGTCCCATGAGCAAAAGCAGATGCTGCCTAAGCCTCCAGCTCGCGGCTATGAACGCCAGCAGCGCGATTATGGGCGCGAGCACGGCTACTGCGCCGATTGCCATACGGTATTGCGCGTCGCGCTCCGCCGACGAGGAAAGGCGTTCCAGCGGCGCCATCACTTCGCTGCGGAACGCGTCGGAACTTGGCTCGAGCTTCGCGATTTCCAGCGCTCGCGCCAATTCCCGCCTCCAACGCCGGACGATGTCCCGGCTGTCGTCAGGATGGGCCAGCGCGAAGCTTGCGAGGCTTGCCAGGGCTTCGAGAAATTTGCGCCGTTCCTCGGCGGGATGCGTATTCGCGGCCTGAGCCAAATCTGGGATAGCCTCAAGCCCGGGAAGGCCCAGCTCCGAGAGCGCATCCGCTGCCGCGCTTCGCTCCTCCGCGATCTGCGAGCGGAGCAGGGCCTTAAGCGCGGCCACCACCTCGGGATCGCCTGTCCCAATTCGCGCGAGGATCGCGGTGCCGGCAATTCGCGCGTCGGAACTTTTCGACTGCCGGATAATTCCCAGGATCGGCCCGATGGAAAGCGGGCCGAAACGTACGAGCGCTTCGTTGATTTCGTTATCCGCGATATGGTCCCTACGTTCCAGCCAGCCCGCGACTGCCGCCGCGAGTTGCTCGTCCTTCGGGAATAGCGCCGCTGCCGCCTTGACGGCCGTAGCGATAACCAGCGTGTCCGTGGATGGGTTGCCAATCCGTTCGATCAATACTTGCCTGACCGCTGGGCTGGCGACGTGCGACCTTTCGACGGCTTCGAACGCCTTCCAGGCCACATCTGGGTGGGGGGCTCGCGCCGCGACGAGGATGGCTGCGATAACTTCGTTGCTCGCGGGCTTGTCGTCTGTCGACAGCTGGTAGTAGCCGAGAACTTCGACCAGGGCTTTCTTCAGTCCCCAGCTTTCAGCCGAGCGAAGGTTCTCCAGTACCCAAGGTTGAGTAGTGCTGCCCTTGTAGTCTCCAATAAAACGGAGGGTCATAATTGCTTCGTCCTTCAGCGAGTCTGGCTGTTCCCCGCGCTCGATCAGGATTTTGCGGATGCGAGCGAAGACGCGAGGGTCGGTCGACTTCATGTAGCGAAAGACGCGAAGGAGCCCGACCAGTACCGCCTCGTTCTTCTCGGTCTCGAAAGCGGCCACCAGCGGCTCGGGAACGTCCTTCGCTATTGCCGATAGCGCGGACGCGGCCTGTTGGCGGATCGAGTCGTCCTCTTGGTCTGGAGCCTTGAGGGCGTTTATCAGCGAGGGAACCGCAGCTTGTGCTGGAGGGCCTAGCCGCATTAGTGCTGATGCCGCAAGAGTCTGCAGCGTATAGTCTCGGCGCTGCTCAAGAGCTGCGATAAGGGCGGGAACTACGGTAATGTCTTTTTCAGTGAGCTCGCTGCTTTTCGCCGAGATCTTTAACGCAGCATTTCTTTGCTCGAGAAAGCCTCCGTGGCGTAGCCGTTCCGCCCAGTATGCCAAAGTTTTCCCTTCTTCCGCCTCCTCTTGGGCCGCCGGAGCGTTGCCTGTCGCGAGCATCGGTCCGACGCCGAAAAATAGAATTGCCGACAGTGGAAGTTTGGCAAAGGATGGACGCATTTTTTAGATGGCCTTCGAAGCGAAGGCCTGCCGTCAATAGTTTCCCGGCCGCTTCTGGATGGCTATGCTCCTGCCCTGAAACTCGGGAGCATTGGTCAAAAGGCTGCGGCCGTTGCGAATTTCCTGATGGAAGGTAAGGCCGAACGAATGCTCGTCCATATGGGCGAAAAAGACGCTCGTTTCCCGGTATTCCTCGTCGGACTTAAGGACGTCGAGGACCGCCTCTTTGGTTTTCTCGCTGGCCCGGCAGCCGAAGGTGACGGATTTCACTGAGCCCTTCCTGAATTTGAAGAGGTGAATCGGCGATCCTTCAGCAGAGGTTGTCACGTGACTTGCGTCCTCAAGCGGCCTGAATAGCCTCCACTCGTTCTCATACTTCCATTCTGTGCTTTTGTGAAGGTGGGCGTGGTTGCTCCCTTCGTCGATGTCCTCGAAAGTCGCAATTGGCCTATCTTCGGAGTAGCTGACCTCCTCGGGGGCGCCGTCGAAGAAGTCTTTCAGGAACTCGATGACGAATCCGGAATGGTTGGCGCCGTAGTGGGCCCACATGAGCAGGTTGTTTCTGGGATCCCGGGGGCTGACCACGAAAACGGCAGGGTTTACGCTCGTTTCGTGGGAAGCGCTCAGAGACAGGACGCCGATTTCCCTAGTCCTGTTTGCCAGCTTAACTTCGTAGGCATCGAGATTGGCGTGGCGTTCGCTGGAAAAGGAGTAGTCGGCATCGTCCAACCCGGCGCAGTCGGGGCCGCCCTTCATCGCGTGCTCGATCCAGCATCGCGTCAGGTGCGTGACGCATGGGCGCAGCTCGAAAGGATCGTTGAAGTCTGCGGAAGGGGTGAACCTGATCATGCCCCCCTTAAGCACGTCGGCCCGGTCGGCCGCGACGAATTTGAAAAATGAGGCAGGTTGTTCCATCTGCAGTGCTCCAGGTCGGTTTATGGTTCCGCTCCGCCCAACGTCCTAACGGCGGGAAGTCAGAATGCGCATGACGCCAGCCAGCGTCCCGGCGCTTGGACGGTCTGGGGGCGTGACAGCGATACATTACCTTACGCGGTGGAAAAAAGCATGTGTGGCGGCAGGACTTGAATGCTAGGAGGCCGGGGGCAGCGCGCATCCGCGTGCGCGGACAAGTTTGTTGGCCCGAATGGCTCGAGCTTGGGAAGAGGCTTCCTCTGGGCGCCGAAATAGCCGCATGCCCTGTAAAAGTCCTCGGTTAGTTCGGACAGCTCCGCGAAAAGGAAATAGCGCTCGAAGTATGGCCACGCGTCCTTGTCCTCTTTCAGCGTGTCGATCACGTGCCGCATCGCGGCCACGTTCTCTGCCGCGTAAACCGACAATACGAAGTATGGGTTCCCCGATCCGAAGTGCGGGGCAAACGCGCCGGAACGGAGCGCGTCGACGTGCCGGAGCAACTGCGACGCGATCTTCTTCCGGTCGCTGTGTCGGTGGAGCTCGATGACGAACGAGTACCTGTGGTGCCCTGGCCTAGGCGATCCTACCTGTACGATCCCGTCGGGCCGGTACCTCCTGCCCCGGAGCTCGTACGTAGGCACCCCCAGCCTGCTGTCGTAGTAGTGCCGGTAGTTCTGGACCTGGTAGCCGGTGCGCTCCAGGTACTTCTCGAGCGAGAGCAGGACCGACACGTATGCTTCCTTGTGGGGGAAGTCCGCACGGGCGAGGTCCTCGCCCGGCCCGCCGTCGGCAGCCTTGGCAACGCCGCCCCGGAGCGGTACGTACCTGAGGCCGCGAAGGTCTGTCCCGTCCGCTTCGGCGACCAGTTCCGCGCCTTTCCTGGTCAGGTAGTACATGGCCCGCTTCCCGATCCCGTAGGGAGACACGACCGTTATCCTGCCGATGAGCAAAGCGTCGAGCATGGGCCTGAAGAAGGCTGACTGGCTGTATCGCGTCGCGTTTGCGACGAGGCCCGATTCCGAAAGGTGCCGCGTGGAGGCGAAGCCCGTGCGGGTCAGGAGCCTTAGGAATTCTATGCGCTTGGGCGTGAGCTGGTTGCTTGGCATGTTGCGTTAGTTGAGCAAGTAATCGATGTCGGCTTGGAGGAGCGAGTCGCGGGAGGATGGGGCTGGGAGCGCGAGATCGGCGGGCCGCTCGGTGTCCGGACGGGCACGGCCGTCGGGATGCCGGTAGTACGTGAGCTCCTGGCCGGCAAGCAGCATACTCCATTCGGCCGTGCCCATGGACGCGCGGTTTCCGAGCGTGTGGCGGGGAATCCGAACGATTTCGGCTTCCTTGCCGATCGCGCGCTGTCGGACTATGAACTGGCCCGGCCTCAGCGACATGACGGTAGCCGCCTCCGCGCCCGTTTCCCTGGCCATCACCTCCGCTGATCGGCCGCTGTTCATTCCGGCTACCTTGGTTGCGGTATTGGAGAGCACGCACTCCAGGAGCGCCGGGTCCATGCGCGCGCCGACCGACTGCTGCGCGAGGGTAAGGAACACCTTGAACTTTCGTGCCTCTTCCAGGATGTCGCGGATGCTTCCGGTGACGAACTTCTGGCACTCGTCTATGAACACGCGGCAGGGAATCCTCGCACGCTCGGGGATCCTGGCCTGGTTGAGCGCGAAAATCTTCAGCGTGATGACGACGAGTTTCCCGACGACGCCGGCCTGCTTCAGCCCGCTGAGGTTGAACACCACCAGCTTGCGGTCCCTGATGAGGTCCTCCAGGCGCACGGTACGGGGCCCCCTGAACAGGCCCTGCATCACGGTGGTCCCGAAGACCCCGGTCAGGCGGGTGGTAAGGCTGTTTCGCGTCGTGACGTAGCCCGAGTCCCCGTCGAACTGCGTGGCGAGGAAATCCAGCGTGACCCTGTTGTCGATGTTGGCGCGCGCGAAGTCGATATACCGAAGTGCCCGGTATTCGCCTTGGCCGGCCGCTTCGTCGTCGGCGCCGTGCCGGGTGCTTGGGCGAGGGCGGAGGAAGTCGATCAGGTCGTAGACGGACGAGCCCGGCATTTTCACCAGCACGGGGATCGTATGCCTGAGCACGGTCTCCATCTGGTCCGTAAGGCTCCCGTCGAGAATCTCCCTGAATGCCGATACGAACTCGTCTGCATAGTCTTCGGCCTCCTTGTCCGAAAGCCGCTCCTTGGCTTCGATGTCGAACGGGTTCAGGCCGGGAAAAACCTCGTCGCTATGGGAGGGCTTTACGTAGGCAAGCCTCCCGCTGCGCGCGTTCTGCTTGAACTTGGCGACCTGTTCCGCCGCGTCGTTGTGCGGATCCACGTAGACGATCGCGCACTCCCGGTCCTCGCTGAGGCAGCTCCATATGTCGGACTTGATGTATTCGGTTTTCCCGCTTCAGCTCTCCCCAACCACGTAGGTGTGGCGGTTGCGGCTGCTCCTGTGGAGGCGGGGATGCCTCCTGCGCGAGACCAGGGCGAAGGCGCGGAGGAGGACTGCCAGGAGCAGGCGCTCCATGGCAAGCCATGCGCGGGGAGTGTAGGTTCAGTAATTCGGCGCGCGCTTGCATGCCTTCATGGTTTGCGTGGGTAATTGATAGATCGGATAGTCTGCGTCTCGAATGGGCGCCAAGAAAGAGGGCTCTGCCCATCGCGGGCTTCTTGGCAGGCAGCGCTTTAAATACCGCATCGCGGACTTTTGCTGCATCGGTGCTCGTTTGGTTGCGCGTATGGGAGTGCTTCGCGATTTCCGGAGGGCCTTTGCCTTAGCCAAGGCCGCAGGATTTCCTGGCAACCTTCACCGCTTTACAAGCGTGAAGCTGCGGACTCGCTCCCATGCGTGCGTGACAGGCGTCGGACTTATCCCGGCCGGTATCCTCAATTTCTTTTGGTATTTTTATTTGGAAGGAGCGGTTGTTTTGAACTTTGCTTGCATTGAGCGACGCATGCCGCGACGGGGTTGCCCCGGGGGGCGCGGATTCTGAGGCGGATGCGTGGTTCTCCAGCGATTCCGAACTAGGCCGGTGGGAGCGAAAGCGCTGCATTTAATGGGCGTTAGGGGTTGTTTGGGGCGAGTTGCCGGATGAATTTGGACGGCAGGGTTCAGGAGCGGGGCTGAGTATTCGCGCGATTACCCGAATCGGGCATCCGTGGATCAAGAGGAACTGGGCTGCCGCATGCCGGGAGGATTGCTCTGCCATTTCCATGGCTTCGTTGACCCGCGCGGCCAGGTCACGGTCAGGACGGTCAGTGCTCATTCTGTTCTCCTTGTTATTGAACCGATCTTCTCCCAACGCGCGGCTGGGGCATTGGGCAATCGCAACGAGGGAGCCCGTTCGTCTCAAGACGGGGGCTGGGTATGTGATAGCGCGAGGCCGACGTAAGCTTTCCATCGCCATTAGCCCGGCGGTTAACGGTAGAATTGGCTGCCCCCTCTGGGGGGTGTTTTACTTCTTTATGTTTACGCATATGGACAAATTTACCCGTGTGCCCGATGGCGAGATGTCGATAGAGGACAGGGCTAGGCTCACTAAAGCTTTGCTTTCTGACCTGCTCACCCTCTGCGATCTAGTCAGTTTGTGTACTGGAGAAATGAAGAAGTTGCTACCGAAGAAGTAAGGCCCCGCAACGGGTTGGAGGAGGGCGGCAGAGCACTGCCGCCCTTTTTTCGCTGCCTATGGCAGGTGTTTTCTGGCTTGATTTCTCCATTTTTTGTTTACTTTGAGCGACGTATACCGATAATGCCTTCGCCGACCGGGGAACGGTCGCGGCGAAACTCGGTTTTTATTGGTTTTCAGGTGACGTTCTTCTCTACTCGAAGCGCTTATTCCGCGTAAGCCCCCCATTGTGAGTACATGGTAAGGGAGTGCTCTGCGCGGGGATCGTTCCGATCCCGCCTAGCATGCCGGCCTACCTATAGCGGACGGGAAAAAAATCCCGTTTCCACGCTCCCGAACGATAGCGTTCCAGCCGTTTTCCGCGATTGCGCGTAACCGCGAGGAATGCCTACGCAAAGGGAATAATCATGCCGGTGTGGCTCAGTGGTAGAGCGATTCCATGGTAAGGAATAGGCCGCGAGTTCGATTCTCGTCACCGGCTCCATGTTAAAAAAAACGGTCCCAAATCCTAATCGGATTTGCGAACCGACGACCACTCCCTAGCAGGGATGGCTCTTAAATCGGTGTTTTGCGGCGTCCGTCCGAGGTTGGTTTATAGAACTAACCTTTTTTCGTATGTCAGAAATGGAAGAGCTGCTCGAGCAGTGCCTGATCCATGGTGCCCACATCAGGAACATATCGCCGTTCTACGTCGACGGGATCCGGCGTACCTACGGCCGGTTCCTCGCCCGGACGGGCATAACCATGCTGGCGGAGTGCACCCGCTTCCGGATCGAGCAGTACCTGTTGGACGGCCGGGCGAAGCGGGGTTGGAAGGTGTGGACCTTCAGGACCGAGCATAGGAACCTTTGATACCTCTTCCGCTACCTGGTCAAGCGGGGCATGCTGGCCGAGGATCCGACGGCCGGGATCGAGCTGCCCAGGCTGCCCCAGGCGCTTCCCAAGGCGCTATCGGCGGAGCAGGCCGAAAGGCTCATCGACGCCGCGAGGCGGCAGCGCTACGCCACCGACTTCGAATCCGTGCGCAATTCGGCTCTCGTGGCGCTCATGCTGTTCACGTGACTGCGCAAGAACGAAGTTGCCTGCCTGAGGCTGGAGGACGTGGACGTGGGCGAGGTGGGGCGGGAAGGATGAAAGCCGTGGGATTACGGCGGCATGGTAGTACGCGTAGTGCACGGGAAGTGGGGGAAGGACCGCGTGGTTCCCGTATCGACGAGGTTGGCGGTATTCCTGCGCGAGTACCTGGCTGCGCGCGCCCAGCGCCACCGCCGGTGCGGGGCCTTTTTTGTAGGCGCCGTGAAGGACGTGCCGATGACTTGAAACGCTATAAGGCTGGTGCTTGGAAGATTGAGGAAAGTCGTCGGTTTCCCCTTCTCTCCCCATACCCTCAGGCATACCTTCGCGACGCTCATGCTCGAAGGCGGCTGCGACGTCCACACGCTCTGCAAGCTGATGGGGCACTCCAGGATCACGACCACGACGATCTACCTGTCGAGCTCGGCCCAGCTGATGGCGTCTTCGATCGAGCGCCACCCGCTCAACTAGCGCGCCTTTCAGGACAGGAGCACCTCGAGCGCTGCGACGCCCCTGCGGGTAAGCTCGTGATGGCCCTGTACGTAGCGGAACGTGGTGCTCGAGCGGATGTGGCCAAGATGGTGCTGGATATCCTGGATCGGCAGGCTCTGCTCGAAAAGGTGCGACGCTACCATCCGGCGCAGCATATAAGGCGTCAAATTGAAGCCGAGCTTCGCGCCGATCAACCGGCAGACCTGGCGGATTCATGCGTAGGTCCACGCTTCGCCCTTGCGGTTCGACAGGAACAAGGCCCTGTCCAGCTCCTTGGCGCGGCCGGCGAACGCGCACTCGCGGACGTAGTCGGACGCCGCAGCCTGTATGTCGGGGCCGAGCCGAAACGACCGGCTCTTCCCCCTGCCCTTGGCTCATACCACCCTGAGCACGGAATAGCCGTCGGAGAACGAGGCCAGGGTAAGGCTGAGCAGCTCCACCGGACGCGCGCCGGTGTAGCACGACAGGAGGAAGAAGAGTCTGTTCCTGCGGAACAGGAGGTGCGGCATGCCTTTCGGGCGACGGCCAAGGCATTCGAGAAGCGGGGCGACCTGTTCCTTTGCGAGCCTGGGCTGGTCGCGTACGGGCTCGGCGCACTTGCGGATCCTGCGGACGGGGTTGGACGGCACGAAGCCTGCGTCCGCGAGGGCCTGGAAATACGAGAGGAGGGATTTCCTGTAGGAGTTGTAAGTGACGGCGGACCAGCGGCGGTCACGCTTCAGGCGGAGCATCGCTTCCTGCGCCAGGGATCAGGCCATCCAGCGCTCGATCGAATGGAGCGGGGTGTTCAGCATGAAGAACCTGACCGCGCATCCGACCCCCCGTATAGTCTCGGGGCTCCTTCCGGTGCCGGTCATCAGCTCCTGATAGTACCTCCAGTGCTCGTCGAGGGGAGTATGCCGGGAGTCCATGCCCGCAAGGAGGCGGCGGCGCTGGGCAGGCGGCACGACGTGGCGCTTCGTAGTGTCTCTCATGTGGCTCGTTGGGTTAGGAAGCGGAGGATTCGGAACTCGACGGGCCAGAGGAGGGGGCGCGCGCATGCTACCGCATATTCGTCGAGATTCAAGGTGCATCTCTCCCGGTGCGCGCCGACGCGACGTCGCCGGCTTGCGATTGGCCGGCGGCTGAGTATACTGGCACCGCTAACTGCCGAGGCGCCGATAGCGCGCGCATGCTACTCGGGTCCTGCTTCCAATGGTGGGGGCAGGATACGAGGAGAATGAAGTGGCAGAAGTGCTTTTCGCCTTGGGGCGATGCGTAATCACACCCGGAGCTCATGACGCGTTGCAGGTCGCGGGGATTTCCCCGCAGGGCCTGCTGGCGCGGCACGCCGAAGGTGACTGGGATGAGATGAGCCGGCAGGATGCAGCGGCGAACCGCGATGCGGTCAAGAGCGGCTCGCGCGTGTTTTCCGCCTATTCGGTTGCGGAGGGAAAGGTCCGCGTCTGGATCATAACCGAAGCTGACAGGTCGTCCACTGCGATCCTGCTGCCGAGCGAGTACTGACTTGGAGCCGTCCCGGCAGGGGCGGCTTTTTCATCGCGGAAATGACGCGTCAATACACGCGGAAATCCCTGAGCACAGAGAGGAACCAGAGCATTTTCTCCTGGGTCTCGCCGACCAGCCCGTGGATAGATAGCGGGGGGCCGGCGAGCCCCACGCCGTTGTAATGCCCAATCCATAGGTTGAGGAACATGCCTTCCGAGATCGAATACAGGCGGGGGACGTCCGGCGTTCTCAGATGGACGGTATCCTTGTCGGCATCCACTTCCCAAAGGTCGTCGAACCGTAGGGCCGGCGTGTCGAACAGGTATTCCCAAAGCGCCCTTAATGCGGCAGCCTTCGTATAGCTCCCGTACTGTGCTTCTATGGCCTGCTCGCACGTCTCGCACAGTTCGTCCAGTGTCTCCAGCGAAGACGCGAAATACGATGCGCTTATGGCGAGTCGCTCCCCCGGGGAAGCGGACCTCGCCTTGGGCCCGGCCTTTGCGAGGTAAACCGAGTTCGTCTTCAGGTCGCTGTGCACGAGCAGGTTCCTAGACTCCTTGATTTCCCTCAGCGTATCGCCGTTTCGCGAGCGATACCCGGAAAGATCCAGCCCGTGCTCCGTGCCGAATAGGTCGAGCAGTTCGTCCAGCCTCTTATAGCCGAGAGCCATAAGGTGCAGCTCAATCTGCTCCTCGATCAGGCCAAGTCCGCCCGCGTCCCTTACGTCCTTGCTGACGGAGTAGCTTTTCTCGGGAAGCTTCAGGGGAAAACGGCGATAAAGCTCTCCGAGGATATCGAGCAGCATGACTTCGATGGTCGAGACGGCCAGAACGAACATCCCTTCGCGCAGCAGATTGGCACTCTCCCCCTGCAGTATCGTTTCCCGCATCGCGGCGAGCTTGTCACGGGCAGCCTTGACGGGATCAAGAAGCCGTCCTTTTACCAGCAGATTGGGGCGATTGGCCATGGCTAACCCTCCGTTGCGCCGCATTCGGCGGGGATGCCGTCCATTTTCTCCCAAGCGAACTTCGTGCGCAATCCGGCGCCCGGGCAGCGACGCTATGGGGCATCTGTAGCTGTCCATTCCCTGACGAACCGCAGCAGCGCGGCGCGCTTCGCGGGCGAGAGATCTGCGATGGCCGCGTCCAGCTCGTCGGCCTCGCCGCGTCCGCAGCCCTCGCCATCCAGCGCCTCAGCCAGGCGGAATATCTCCGAAACCCGCATGCCGAAGGCCTTTCCGAGGCTCGAAAGTATGACGGGGCTGAATCCCTGCGCGTTGCGCTCGAGGTTCGATATGTTGGGTTTCGACGTGTTCGCGCGCTCGGCAAGCTCCTCTTGGGTGAGGCTCCTTTCCAGGCGCAGTTTCTTGATTGCTGCTCCGATATCCATCCCAGCATTAGCGCCGATTTCGATGCTATCAGAGTATTGTTATGCAAACCACTGGTATTGCAATACAATACTTCGCGATACGAATAGCCCGTGCCGCCTACCCGGCGGCCTTCCGACATGACAAAACCGACCGCTAACCACCTCCATTTCCCCATCTCCAAGGCGGTGCTGGTTGCCGTCCTGATCCTTCCTTCAGCAACTCCCCATGCTGGCGGTAACGGCCAGCCCGGCGGAGGGGCTCCGGCGACCGCCGCGAGCAATCCGGGCCTTTCGCCGCAAGGATTCCTTTCCGACCTCGGACGGCTGCTGCAAGTCCTTACGGACGCGCACGTAGCGTCAGGAGCCGCAGCGGAAGGCCTGCTCAGGGAATTCCGCGCCTTCGACGCGCGCAATCGGGAAACCCTCAGGCAGCCGGGGTTCGAGTACTCGATCCCGTCGGTCAGGCCGCTGCCGCCCGACGGGATCGATAGCGCGCAGCCAGACGCGGCTCCCACCCGTCCGGCGCACGAGATACTGGGCACCCGGACGGTCGCGGAAGCCGACCTGCCGGAAACGTACCGGCGCATGTTCGCGCCGACGAAGGAGGACGGCGTCCATTTCGAGATGTTCGTGAAGGAGGCGTACCTGGCGCTCGTCCAACGGGGGCGGTTCCTCAATCCGGACGGGGCCGTCGACGGCAAGGCGGTATCCGAGAGCCTGGAGCGCGACAGGGCGACGTACCGCATCATTGCCACGAGCCTTGAGGGAATGCGCCGGGACGGTAGCGGCAAGCGCCTCGCGTCCGCCGTCACGAGCATGCTGGCCTACGCCGAGAGAAAGGGGCTCGCGTTCGAGCCCGTGAAGCTGCGCGCCGCGCTGGTGCGCATGCAGACGTGCCTCGCCGCGAAGCCCGGCACGGACCCGAGGCTCTACGCTCCGAGCTGCGGCACCTTGATGTCCTGGACGGGGGAGCGCGGGCAGGCCGGCGCAGTTGAGGTACAGATCTACAACCCGGAGACGGGGCGGGCTGGCCCGAGGTACGCGCTGGCCCCCTGGGATGCCACGTACGCCCGGGAGGTCTACGGGCCAGTCTTCACATCGACGCAGTCCGAAAGCAACGACGCCTTCTGGAAGGAGCATTTCAGCCTGTACGCAGAGACCGCGCTCACGAACGAGACGACGCTTCAGGCCAGGGACTCAAGAGCGGTCCTCGGGCTGGAAAGGGCAGTGGGTCGCGCGCTGAAGCTCCTGCTCAGCCTAGCGCAGGGTGCGCCGTTCGAAGGCAAAAAGGTATCCCAGTCCGACGTGCAGTCCGCGTTGGACGAGGCAAGGCGGCTGAAGGCATCCGTCGAGGCGACCGCGAGCCCGGCCACCAAGGCTTGGGACGGATACCGGGACACCATGCGGGGATTCGAGCAGCTCCGCACGCGGGCCCAGTCAGCAGGCATGAGGTAGCGCGACGGGCGGAATTCGTCAGTGGAGTTTTTTGTCTTAGGAAGAAACATACGGTAAGCTGGACGGAAGTATCCCGTATCCCCAGCCACATGCCAGAAATCCCGTCCGGCGCTCCGGAACGCCCGAAAGACGCAGCAGCCCTCCTCGAAGCCATATCCCTGGCTGCGGAAGCAAGGAATTCCCCAGAGGCCAAGGCCGCGCGGGACGAAACTGCCCTGCGGCACCTCCTGCCGGGGCTGCCCGCGTCGGACCTTTCCTCGGTCCTCGGCTCTCTCCGCGACACCGGCACCCTCGACCGCCTCCTGGCGCTCACGTCCGATCCGGAAAAGTGAGCCGGTGCCCGAGACGCGCTCCTCGCGAACGTCATGGATGCGGCAAGGCACCGGACCGGCGACGCGCCGCTGAGCGTGGAGGACTGGATCGAGACGTTCGTCGCGACTCGTGCGAGGAAGGAGGACGTATCGTCCCTGAGATCGTCCGAAAAGTGACAGATCGCCAGCGATAGGGACGACCGCGCCCGGGAGGCTGCCGAACGCAGGCGGACCGTCGATGCCTTCGACGCCCTCCTCCGTAGGCATCCCGAAATCCACGGCACGCTCAAGGCGCGCGGAATCGACCTGGATGCCGAGAAGGCGAACGAGGCCGCGAAGCTGATGGCATCGGATCCCGGCCTGAACCGCGAGGAGGCCGTCGCGCGCTCGGCAATCGCGGTGTACCTCCGGCACGCGGACGCGATCCGCAGCGCCGCGCCCGACGAATCCGCACGCAGGGAGCTCGATACCGGCTTCGCCCTCCTGCGGCCCCATGCCCGCGAGCTCGGCATCCCCTACCTGGAAAGCATCCGCACGGCGGCAGGCGTCCTTCCGTCGGACAGGGCGGCGATCGCCGCCGCGACCAACTGAGCGGGATTCGACACCAGGGCGACCCGGGCATGAGCAGAGATCAGGTTCGAGTCAAAAAACGACCGCGTCGCACAGGTTTGGACGGTGCAGCCGGGCGAGCGCCCCGAGAAGTTCGTCGAGATCCCGAAGGGCCCCCGCATCAGGATCGCCGCAACTCCCGAACCCGACGCCGCGCTCGCCCGCCAGCGAGAACGGGCCGTGGGCGAGATAGAGAAACTGACGGGATGGGAAGGCGTCCGCAGGCCAGAGGGGCTCGAAGCCGCCAGGGCCCGGTTCCCGAACGCGATGGAGGCGTCCCTACGCGACGCCTCGGACGCGCCAAATGCTTGGCGCGCTTTCGCCCTGTCCTACGCCGGAACGGGCCCTGAGCAGGGGAAGCGGCTCGCGTCCGCGATGGAGGCCAGCGTCATGAAGGTTTCCGATCCCGAGCTCAGGAAACGGATGCTGGAGGCTCTCGACGCCATGGAAGACAACAAGGGCAGGCTGGGCGACATGCGCGCGGAGCTGCTCGGGGAAATCGGCAGGAAGCACATGGGCGAGATCGGCAGCGCAGCCGACGCGCTAAAGGCAAAGACCGAAAAGAAGCAGAAGGCGTTCGCCGACGCCGAACGCAGGATCGACGACGCGGAGGCCCGGGAGGATGGGGCCATTCGCGGGTTCAAAGAGCAGGTCGCGAGGAAGGAAGCCGTCGCCCGCGACAACCTCGCATATTTCGAGGAGAATGGCTACCTCGCGCTCTGAGAGCATTTCGACTCGTTCCTCGAGGCGCTCAACCGTAACCGGGACTCGGTCTATCCGCAGGCCGACGCGGACATCGAGCTGCCGAAAGCGCTGACCGAGAAGGACCGGGCGCTGATGGCGCACGGCCTCGCGAAGGCTGCGGGAGCGACGGTGGTCGAGGAGTATTTCGAAGTGCCGGGATACAGGCTCAGGCGATTCGACGCCAACGGCGAAGACATGCGGACAAAGGTGCGCGAAGGCCTCGAGGCTGCCGGTGTACTCGGGGATGCCGGATTCAGCTCGGAGGCGCTCGAGCCCAGGCTCAAGCGAGCGGTGCAGAAGGCTTAGGAAGACGCGCATTCCCAGACGCATCCTCAGGCCAGGTTCTGCAACGCGGCCCGTTTTGGACGGTATTAACTTCGCTCCCAGATCCAAGCATCGCCGCCGGCAAGCGTGCGTTAGCCAACCCGGACTACTTCGACGAAGGCGTCGCCAACCCGGCGGGTCTCGCTGCGCACGGACACTTCCTTCCGGATTTCGGCTAGCCCGTCGGCGTCCGTGATCAAGATTACGTATGGCACTTGCGATAACAGGGCGCGAAGCGCCGGAAGCAGTAGGGTGGAACCGGAGAGGCTCACCTTGGCGAGGGCGTCATCGAGATCCTGGATCGCGCAGGCATGGCGGATCTCGGTATCGACAAGCGCGACCCTGGCTTCAGCTCCTCCAACGAGCGACCGCGCCAATGAGGCAAGTTCGGGGGACCGGATCGACGGTGACATCGAGCTGGATACGTCGATAAGGACCGTCGAGGCTGGCGAAGCGGGCAATCCAAGCTCCGCCAATAGCGGCAGGCCGACGTAAGCGCGGATGAACTCGCGGAATTCCTCGCGACGCTTCAGGTTGCTTGCCGTCAGATCCCCGTAGGAGTGGCAGCGGCGTGCGACGTCGGAATCGAGCCCGTAAGCTTCCTTTG
Source organism: Pseudoduganella sp. GW821-FHT12E03 (assembly GCF_058807115.1). NCBI lineage: Bacteria > Pseudomonadati > Pseudomonadota > Betaproteobacteria > Burkholderiales > Oxalobacteraceae > Pseudoduganella > Pseudoduganella sp. GW821-FHT12E03. Next base: position 101,324 of record NZ_JBXAQJ010000008.1, read on the forward strand.
CTGGTCCGTGGTTTACCAAGGCGACCTGGGCGTCTCGGTGGGCCCTGGCATAGTCCGTGAGGACTTTTTTGAAGCTGCTGGGAGCGTCTTTCTTGTAGTGCTTGACCTCCGCGACGAGTCCGCATTTCTCTGCGGGTCCTGTTCCGCGCCACAAGGTATAGTCGGGCTGGACGTTGGCACTGCGGCCTGCGCCGACCGGATCCGCGAGCGGGCTCCGCCGCTCGGCGTAGAGGATGACTTTCGGAAAAGTCGATCGGACCGTTGCGACGCGGGTTTGCCGAAAGGCGAACGTGATCGCGTCGTTCTCGCTGTGCAGCTCGACTTCGTGGTCGTCCAGCGCGTTCACGATCTCGGTCGCTATCCAAACGGCATAGAGCTCGTGGCGCTTCTTCCATACCGGCAGCGACAGGAACCGCTCGATGGACGGCCAATCCGCTCGCACGTCAAGCTTGCAGCGGGGATACCGGGCGTACTCAATGCTCAGGCGGGACAGGAACTCGTCGCGGCGGGACTCCCCTGCGTTCAGGTAGCGCGCTATGCGCTTCAGTTCGCTTCGCAGCCAGAAGTCGGTTTCCCTCTGCGCGACGATTGCGATGTCGAAGCCGTCGCTTCTGTCGCGGGGATATTCTGACTTCTGAAAGAACCGATGGTACGTGTCCATCATCGCCGCCCGATCCCCCCACTGCCGACGGACAATCTCGTTGGTTGCAAACGCGATTGCGGCGGCATCGTTCAGCGGCGGCGGCAGCCTTCCGTGGAAGAGCGAGCGGGGAAACGGCGGGTACTGGTCCTTGTCATACGACTCGATCCATTTGTCAACATCTGCAATGCCGGTCGGAAGGTCTCTTGCGCTCAAAGTGCCATCGCCCGGCTCCGGAATTCCCAGCTCTTGTTCAGCCTCATACATGGACCATGCGCCTTTCTCGTCAATCGCGGGGACATCGAGGCTGCCCTCAAACGTCTCCCAGCTTTCAAGAAAAGCTTGGAAATGCTGCAGGTCCAGGTGAAGCTCGTCGACTTGGATGTTCCACTGTGCCTTTCCCTGCCGCACGCGCGCTGCCTCGAAGAAGTCCAGGATGGCTCGAAACATCTGGACGAAGGGCTGGGCCAGCCGGAAAAATTCGCGCACCAAGTCATCCGTGGAGCTGGTGCTCAGGGCTTCTTCGAGCGAGGCTGCCGACGGGTCCAGCGCGCGCCTTAGCTTCTCGACGAGCTCCAGGTCCCGGCCTCTCGGCTCAAGCCCGCCAGTCGCGCAAAGGGATTTCCACGCCTCAGTGCTGTCGCGCGCGATACTCGTATTCATCGGGATTCCCTATAGCTAGAATTTAAGAATTGCCGAAAGCGCTGTCACACCCTTGGCTCCCAAGGGTAATTTACGCTAAAGGTTGAGCCAGCGGCTTTTAAGTCAGCCGCTTTTTGAATCCGTCGATCCATGCCGCGAGCGCGATAACGTCCTTCTTGATCTCCTCGAAATCAGGGAGCTCCGCAGGCAGCTCGTCCGGCTGCGAATGTTCGAAGCTGGAATACCGTGTCATCAGCGTGTCGATTAGTTGGCAGTCGTCCGGGACTATCTTGGCAAGCGCCCCTATCTTGTTCTTCGTCTCGACCGACCTCCGGAAACGCGTGACGACGTCGTTCATCAGGATCTTCTCAACGCAGCGCTCGACCAGTATCCGGAAGTCGCTGCATACGCTTTTCGCGCGCTCCTCGTAAGCTTCGGCATCCCCCGCCGCGTGCAGCTTGGCCAACTGGGGTACGTACTCGTCCCTCAGGCGATTCGCGGCGCTCTGCGGATTCGCGTCGCGTATGGTAATGAGCGGATTCGCTAGTCCGGCCACCTTTCCCATTCGGCGGAGCGATTGGATGTGGAGCGTCACAGGTGCTTCCTTTCCCTCCATCTTGGCTTGCCCCTTCAGGCGGTCGATGGTGCTTTCGATAAGGGTGAGGAGCGACAGACGATGGGTGAACACTACGACCTGCCGATTCTTTGATAGCTCTACTAGCCGGCTGACCACGCGCTCCTCGAAGGATTGGTCTAGCGACGAGATCGGATCGTCGAAGATGAACGGATTGGGATCCGACGATCCGCACATGTCCGCGAGGAAGGCTGCCAACGTAACGATCCTCGTTTCGCCCTCGCTCAGCACGCGTGTGGCGTCTGCGCTTTTTTTCGAGTCCTTGACCGCAAGCCCGAAGCTGATCTTTCCCTTTCCTTCCTTCTTGCTTTCCGGCGCTATCGGGATGCGCGTTCCGCCAAGCTCCTTGAGCTCGGCGGCGAAGCGCGTCCGGTACTCGGCGCTGAGCTCATTCTCGCCGAGCTCGTTCTTCTTGGCGGTCAGGGCGTTTGTTTTCGCGAGCGCAACGGCCTTATCTATCCGCTTGACAGCGGCCAAGCGGGCAATCTCGGCGGCAATGGCATCCTTGTTCTGACTTAGCCATTGTGACGTCCGGAGATCTAATACCCGCGCCGCGAGCAGCTTGCGCTTGCCATCCTGCTGCAAGTCGGTAAGCGTTTTCTGCTCTGTCGCGTAACCCGAAGACAGCGCATTGATCTGCTCGTCGAACGGAGCCCAGTCAAATTCGGGGACTGCGGCAAGCTCAGTGGCGGCACTGACGCCGTCCCATCTTGCTTTCAGCGCGAGGAAGGTTGCGGCCGCCATCTCGTCGCTGATCTTAAGCACGCCGCATTGCAGCGTCCACGCTTCCCGCGTAGGCATTCCGGGAATTGCGGCGCTCGCGTCCTTAAGCGCTTTCTCCGCAACGGCCGCCTCCGCTTCCAGACCGCTCCTCACGAATGCCTCGAACGAGTTCAGGCGCTGCTTGGCTCGATCGTCGAGCTCCTGCTGGCAGAGCACGCAGCGCCCCTGGTCTGAGGTAACGGGGAACGCTGCCTGGGGATAGGCGAGCGATTCGGAATACTTCCGTGCCTGCTTCCAGAGCGCAAGCCATGACTCTTGTCCCACGCCGTCAAGCGGGGCCTGGGCAAAGACCTTTTTCGCGTCCTCCGACGCGGCCCTCCGCTTCGACAGCGCGTCTTTGCGCGCGGCTATCAGCGGTGAGACTTTCGCCGCGCTGAAAGCGAGCTTGAGCGCGTCGATGCCTGACTTCAGTGTTTGCAGCGTCGCGACGCTTTTCGCAACCAGCGCGAGCTTGCCGGGGATGTCCTTTTCGTTGAGCGCCTGCTCGCCCGCGATCCGCTCGTCCTCGTGCTCCTTCCCGTAGGCGCAGCGCTTCTCGACGTCCGCAGCCGTGGTGGTGGCGGTAAGGCCGCTGGCCCATGCGGCCCCTGCCGTTGCCGCATGCTCGGGCGGGATTGAGGGCATCCTCCTGACCAGCGCTCCCTTTTCCGCCTCCAAAGAATTGGCGACGCCGTCGCAGACGGCAATCAGCGACGAGAGGAAGCGCATCTTGCGCGGCTCGTACCTGGCTTCGTTTTTCGGCCCCATGTAAATCTGCGCCGATTTCGAATCGAATACGTGGACGTCGCGTAAGTGCCGATGCGTCGGGGCATCGATTGCCCATTCGATCGGCGGCTGTATTTCGCCAGCTCTCGCTATGCAGATCTTCGCTTTGGCCGAAGGCGCGTCAGCTTCGAAAACGTTCGACAGGATGTCCTCTTTGGCCCGCGATCCGCAGGCGTGTTTAAGCAGCCGCGCGAACCCCGTCTTCCCGGATCCGTTCTGCCCATAGACGACCGTGATATTGGCAGTACCGAAGTCGATGCCAGTCCCTTCCTTTAGAGCGTTCACCCCGCTGACTTCGGACACTTGGAGAATACGGACCGGGGGATTGCCCGGTGCCGCCGCGAGTCCACCCGCCTGTATTCCGACAAACGGCGCGTCCTTTTTTCCCGATGCCTCGTCCTTGCAAAGCGAGGCAAGCGATGCCAGTTCGTCGCTGTCGGGCAGGCGGCGGTGCTCGATCATCCAGGCCGCTGCTGTTTGCAGCCAGCGAGGCCGCTCTGCCAGCCACGTTTCAAACGGGTCGGCGGCGACTGCCGCAATAATCGAATCTGGCATGCTCATGTGCTCCTGAAATCGCGAAGTAACGGGGCTGGCGGACCTGTCGTTTTCACGCGAACTGGTCTCGCCAATCGGCGGACAAGATACTCATATTTCCCTGAAACGCATGCGAAATGAACTCCTTTCCGTTAGGCAGGAGACAATGCATATTGGACAGTTTTCAGAAGATGCGGCGACTGGTCAAGGAATGGCACGATAGTGACAATTAGTGGTCTTGTTTTCGCAACAACAACTCCACTTGCTCGCCAGAAGGCGACGGATTGGGCTCATGCTCCGCAAACGTTTGGTAGCGGGCCACTTCAAGATGCCCGGACACGGATACCGGTTGAAATGGGACCAGCGTTTCGAGACCCATTCAGGGAGCAGGAATCCGCGAGGCACTGGCGGACCGGATTTTTGCCGACGGCGGCGGGATAAGGATGTTGGCCCCAGACAGCGTCTTGCAAGGGAGGCCGGAATAGGCGAGTAGCCTTTGACCGAGTTGGGGATGCCGCGTGTACGGATCTCCGCAAGCATGGGGGTATGGGTTCCCTAACCCGCGCAGCCGCGCTCAGGCTTGGCCGGGCCAAGGCGCACCCCGTTGCCGTCTCGGATCGCGAAACGTGAATATTGGTGAGATTGTCAGCTTGGAAACTGGCGGAAAATTGGAAGGCGGCAAGGCCGCCGGCCGGGCTTGCCCGGTTCCACACAGTTCCGTTCAAAAGATAGGGGGGCATCATGGCTTTTCAGCTGATACGCGGCACGTTTCACGTCGTGGGGTATTCGCCCGACGGCGACTCGATCAGGTTCCGGGCCGACGACCCGAGCCGATGGGGCCTGCTGGACGGCCCGCGCCCGAGGATAAACGGCAACGGGCACGCGCAGTTGCGCCTCGAAGCGATAGATACGCTCGAGACCCACTTCAACAGCGTCCACCAGCCGCTGGTGCTGGCGGAACGCGCGATGGCCCACCTGCTGGAGCTGGTCAGCATCCGGGATGTCGTCTGGGACGCGAACCACCTGCGCGTCACGTCCGCCGTGGACGGCACCCCCGGCTATATCGTGACCCGCGAGGTGGAGAAGAATGGCAGGCCAGTATCGTTCGCGTTCGCCGACGGAGCGCCCGTGCAGGACGGCGAGGTGTACCTTGACGCCGCGCTTGTCTCGCGGAGCGTCAACGCCCAGATGCTTGCCTCAGGCCTGGCGTATCCTACCTATTACAAGGGGCTGTTCGCGGACCTGCGCAACGCGCTCACGCAGGCGGTAACGTCCGCGAGGGCTGCGGGAGCCGGCGTCTGGGCGAGCGACGCGACGAACTCCGGCTTCGCAGTTACCTCGCTGGCTACCATCACCGACGAGGTCGTGATGCTTCCGAAGCTTTTCCGCCGCCTCGCGGAATACCTGGAAGGCGGCGGCACTGTCGGCGGATTCAGCGAGTTCCTCGCCGCACGGCCGGAGGAAGTGCTGGTGATTTCTTCGGTGCACCAAACCCACCTGGACAACCTCGTCGAAGAGCACGGCAACCGCATCAGGCTCACGGAGCCGCCGGAGAACCTCCTGTTCGCAGGGTGACCCGCAGTCCAAGCGGCGCGTTTCGTACCACCGTGCACGGTCTCGCGAGCGCGTTCCAGATGCCTGCCCGGTGCGGAAAGCGCTGCCGAGGCGTAGAATAAAGACGCCCCCGAAAGGGGGACGTCTTTACTTCTTTACGATAACCGTTATGGATCGTTATGGACCGTTATGACCGTGACCTCGCCTTGCAGAGGAAAGCGAGGCAAGCAAGGGACGAAGCCGTTGCACATCTGGTGGTCGACTCGCTCGTGCTGCTCGCGTTGCTCTGATGGCTGGCTTGGCAGATCTTCTAGCGATATTTCGTGCGAAGTAAGGCCCCGCAAAGGGTTGGATGAGGGGGGATGTTCGCGCATTCCACCCCCTTACCTTATCTCGAGGCCCCAATTCGTCAAGCCATGCAGATCGCAGCGACGCGGGCCTACTTTCAAATTCGTCAGCAACGCATAGAATGCGGAGGATATTTGCCTTATCCGCCGTATGCTCCTAGCGTTCCTCGACGAAAGCTGAAACCACAACCTCGATATCGCGAAGCTCGACAACCTGTACAACGTGTTCGTCCTCGGGGCAGTCTGCTTCGCCGAGGATAAGTACGAAGCGTTCGACCGCAGCTTCAGGGAGCTCAAGCGCCGGCATTTCTGATCGGAGGACTACGTGCTCCATACCGTGGAGATAACCCGCCCGAGCAAGGCAAGGGACCCGAGGACTGCCCTGTTCAACGACGCGGGCTTCAGGGCGGCCTTCTATTCCGATCTGAACGCGCTGCTCGCCGCAACCGAGTGCTCGGTCGTCGCGTGCGCGATCGAGAAGGAGAGGCTCATGCAGCAGTACGTCGATCCGGAGGACCCGTACCATTTTTCCTTCGAGAACGTTCTCAACAGGATCTTCAGGAAAGCCTCGGGCGACAGAGTGCGCCTGTTTCCCGAGAACAGGGATAACGCCGAGGACCGCAGGCTCGAGCTCCGCCTGCTGGAAATGAAGGTATCTGGAACGCGCTTCTATCGGGGAGCCGACGTGGCACGGAAGATCGACGAGTTCCGATTCGTGCGGAAGGGGGAGAACCAGAGCGGATCGCAGCTCGCGGACCTGGTCGTCACGCCCATCGGGCGGCACCTGCTTGGGAAAGCTCCACGGCCGGGGCACGAGGTGTCCTACGAAGCCGTGAAGAGGAAGTTCGCGCGCCGCGACGACTTCACGATATTCCCTTAGAACGCAGAAAAGGTCCGCCGCTCCGCAGAAGACCTTTTACAAGGACAATCGTATCGAAAATCGCCCAAAGGCAAATCGAAAAACGAAAGGGCGCGAGTACGCGTAGCCGAAGCGGCCACGCCGAGGCGTTCCGCTCCCGGATGCCGTAACCGCTGGGCTACGATTCAAGCGAGGCCCACGGCCAAGGCGAGCCTATGTCGCGTAGCTCCGCCTTGACCGAAACGTGCATGTGGTGCGTATGCCCGTTCTTCCCGCCGTACGGACGCCAGCCTCTCGCGGCCATGTCGGCATTGTAGATCTGGCGGTTCCAGATGACGTAGCTCACCCTGAAGTCGAGGAGCGCGAGCTTCGAGAACAGGTTGCAGTCGACGCCGTTGTCCGGGTCGTGCGTCAGGTCGAACGCGTTGCCGTCGTTGTGGTCGCTCTTCCGCTTCTGATGGGCGGCATCCCCCATAAGGCCGTCGGCCTCGCGGTTCCGGTTCGGGCAGAGCGCTGTCGCGTCGGCGAGCGCGCGCTTGCATGCGGCTGATGGCTGTGCCATACGTCATCCTTTCGTCAGTGGTTTCCCATCCGAGCCGCCCGGCAGGCACGCCATATGCCCGTCTGCGGCGATTTTCCTGGCCTGCTCGTTCGCGTCCGGTGCGCGGGCGTCAACGGCCCGGACGACGCAGGCCGCGTCTCGGGCTACCCTGGCGACGGCCAGGAGCGGGACGCGCCTCGGACGTGCCGGGTCGCTCTGGTCCACAGCGTTGACGCGGATTATCAGCGCGACCGGCACGGCCTTGCCGCCAGCTTTTGCGACGCGCCATTCGGCCTTGGCACCCAGGGTCAAGAACCCGCGCGTCACTACGTCCCAGTAGTTCAGAGCAAATATCCGCCCGTCCGGAGCCACGACGCTGACCGAGCTGCGTTCGTCGTCCTCCAGGACCTGCAGCCGGAAGCCGTAGACGCCGGGGCATTCCGTCGTCCGCGCTCCAGTGGATGCATCGTCCGCGCGGCTGATGCATGCCTTGCCGGCGATGTCGGTATACACGCTGCTGATCGCGCTTTCCTGCGCAATTGTGCTGCCACACGATGCAAGCGCGGCAGAGGAGGCGAGGCAGTTCAAGTAGCGGCGCATCCGGCTCTCCTTGGTGGGTTCAGCCGATCATACCGAGGAGGCTTCCATCTTCGTTGACTTGCGTCACCGGTTCGCGGACTGATCCGGCAGCGGCCTGAGCTCCGGCAATATGTCCCGTTCCTTTCCGGCTGAGAATCGCGCTTGCAGTTCCGGATCTATGAAGCTTCTTAACTTTGGGGGAAACATGGCTATCGACGTCTATCTGCAAATCGACGGCATCACGGGGGAGTCGGCGGACGAGCGGCACAGGGGCTGGATCGAATGTACTTCCGCCGTCTGGAGCGTAACGCAGCCAAAATCCGCGACCGCGTCCACTGGCGGCGGGCATACCGCCGAGCGCTGCGAGCACGGCGACATAGTGGTATCGAAGCTGGCAGACCTAGCGTCGCCCGTACTGCTCCAGACGTGCTCGGCGGGACGGACGATCCCGAAGGCGAAATTCGAGTTCATGCGTGCGGACGGGCAGGGCGAGCGCGTCAAGTACTTCGAGATCGAGCTCGAAAACGTCCTAATCGGGGCCGTGGTCCCCAACGTCTTGGGCGGCAACGTCCTCTCGGAACATGTCAGCCTGAAGTACTCGAAAGTAAGGTGGAAGTACACCCAGCAGAAGATCTGCGGCGGCGCGGGAGGCTGCACTGCGGGAGGCTGGGATCTGGCCGCTAGCAGGGTTTGCTGAACCAAACCTTGGCTAGGGGCTGTCTGGCTGATTTCACAGGAGCCAGAGCATAATACTCGCCAATATCACCCGGCCAGCAAGGTATGGCCGGGTTTGTCGTAGCGAGTGGCGACGGCGCGGAAATCCTTCCGCCGGTTGATGGCCCGCTAAACGACGTTATAGCCTTTACGGCTTACACATTGAAACGGGGAGGCGTCTGCCACACCGCCCTTGTTTAGGCAATTTTCCTCGCGTCCTCACGCTCAAAGCAAATGCAATCGATGCCCGCCGGTGAATGGCCCCGCATGCTGTTTAGCTAGCACCGTCGACTGTAATCCGAATGAGCCGTTTGCCTGGGCATCCAGCCCCTGTTCTTGGTACTGAAATGACACTGATAATTAGCCCGATTTGTGACGCATCGGGGCATAAGCGGCCTAATTTGTCGCTATTGCTGCTCATGCTACACAGTGTTGTGAGGAACTCACAGGCGACAACTGCGACTTTATTTGCAATCGCGACGGCATGAATTATATGAGCTATAGGTTCCTTTAAAGAAAACATCGGTGACAGGCAGGGCGTCATAGCTAATTAAGCTTAAAGCGCAATGCGAGGACAGTTCGATTCGCACTGAATGTGTTATTTAAAGGGTTCGTCCCAATTTCCCGAATTAAGCCGATTATTGGCGTAAACAGCGTATCCTTAGTCGGGTCATAGAGATAAAAGTCAAAGCCGAACGAGTAGAAATTCACATGTCGCTTATCCAATTTCGCCGATGTGCTGGTATCAATGAAGCGTTGGGCTTGTGCGTTTATCTGGGTTCGGGGAAGAAAGTTAGGCCACACTGCTAAGCCTACGCCTGTATAGACAGACATATAGTGCCCGGGTGTTTTTGTGCTCTCAACCTTACGCAAGTCTTCATAGCTTATCCCAAACTTAGGGACAAGTTGGAATGACGTTTTTATCGGATCCCATGGCACTCCGGTAACAAGCTTCTTAACCACCACAGCATTGTCGAAGAGGGCTTGAACTGACTCGGTATGCGCTTCTGAATCTTTCTTACTAGATAACTTGAGTGTGGAATCGAGCGCGTAGCCAGTGCTTGCATAGTCGAATATTGTTCCTCTTGTGCCAGCCCCAAAGGATTTAGTGTTGGCTCGTTTTGGTTTCGGCGCAGATAAATCCTGATTGATATCAAATGACAGGAAGGGGTACCAGCCCGAACCGGAATTAGAGAATGGAACTCTGGTTGCGATTATCGACGCCTTAAGTAGTGGGTCGTCACGATGGTTTTCGTGTTTAAATCCAATGGTGGCTGGGTCGGCTATCGGTAGGGTTTTCGGTAGCCCCTGATCCCTTACTTGGATTACCCATTTGCCCGTATTCTCAGCCTTGGTGGGGGATGGATTCTTATCGGGCTCCGGGGCCTTGTACGCAGCATCGAAGCAGCTCAGACGCTCCGCACTATCGGATAAGGCGGTACATTTACTAGCTTCCGAACTGTCCTTCGGTGGACTAAACACACCATTTTCTTTGTCGAAGCAGGCTAACTGTATTGCCTCTATTTTGAGCGGTAAGCATTTTTCGATGCCGGGATTTTTTTTTGTATCCATGTGGTCGAGGTAGCACCCCAGGCGAAATATGCCGTCTTTCACTAAGGTGCATTGCTCTTGAGCCAACGAACTGAGAGAAACGGCGAACATCGAGCCGAAAACTAAGATCCGTTTCATAATGGCTCGCCTCCCGGCACTTGTTCTTGGGCTTTCTTTGCGACGAGCTTAATGAAGTCACCAATAGTTTTGCACTTAGTAGTGTCTACCGGACTGATTCCAATCCACGAACTGTCGTAAGCTTTAGAGAAGACCTTGTTGACCCTTGGCGACATAACAGAACGCACGGGTGCGGTAATCTGGATATTGTCAAGTAAAGTCTTGGCGTTATAGGTGTCGCCATAATGCGCAACGATGTCTAAGTCAGTGAAGTCATCGATAGCGTCGACAGCCAATTTCTTCAGCTTTATGTATGTCATCATTGCTCCTATTATCGTTAGATTGACCTCGTACCATAAGTGTAATCTTGGCTTATATCTTATGGTTTATTTATGGTGGGAATACTATCCAATTGTCACAACTCAATCTTTTACCTCGTCAACGCACTCTGTGCGCGTGGCAATTTGCAACAAAAGTGACTATTTGCGATAGGAGCTATCACGGTGGGCGATACGAAGACCATGTGAGCTCATTGAACGATTGAGCATTGCCCGGTCAGGCAAGATTGCAGCGCGTTCGCCTGGACTGGCCCATTTTCCGTTGCAGCAGAATGACACCAAATGGGAGGTCAGTGATTTTTTACTCCCCGCTGTACGGCTATGGCGCAAACGGGCTTAGAAGCGGTCGATGCGTTAATAGGGGCGTATCTGATGCTGGCTGCGCTATATCAGCACTGTAACGACTGCAGAGGCCCTGTCGGTGCGTTTCGAGCTCGACTGGTCGGCGCCAACATACGAGGTTATTAAAGGTAAATTCTCAAGAAGGGATGATTTCACAATTTTCCCTTAAACGCAGAAAAGGTCCGCCGCTCCGCAGAAGACCTTTTACGCTCCAATTTTACTGAACCCGGCAAAAAATCAATGCCGGAATTCCTTTTCGTTGTCGCAACCAGCCAACGCGGCGTTCCCCAGCCTCCCGCCTGATTTGAGGCGGAGAATGCTGGCCGGTGCGAATAGGCGAGTTTCCTCTGCGCGCCTTGCCCAATGCAGTGCTTAACGCTCCCTAGGCGGTGTCGCGGTTGGGGCAAGTATGCAGTTGCGAGGATCGAGCACGCCATGGACGTTCGCATTGTCGTGGACGCTTGGCGAATACCGAGCACGCCGTGTTCCAGCTCTACAGCATCGCAATCTTGTCTATTCACCGTGCTGCCCAGCGCAGCGCCTTTTCATGCGCATGGCCAGCGGCCCGAGACACCGTCCTTGAACGCATCGGCTGGGCTTATTTTCAAAAGCGCAACACTGCCAAGATGGAAGTTACGATTGGTTTCTTTTTATTTTTGTCTCATGGTACTGTTGTTAATAGGCTATTGGCCTTTCGTGGAGCCATTTTTATTTCCGGAGGAGAAATGTTTCTCAACATCATATTGCTGCCTATCCTCATTCCCATCTGGGCTGTTACTCTGCTCTTTTCGTTCGCCGTCCTTCCGATAACGATCCTCATGAAGATCTGCGGCGCGGACGTGAACCTCTTTCCCCGCTTCCGGCTGCCTTTCCCGACCGGTTCAGGCAGCGGTGGCAATGCTGCGGAGGCCCCTAAGCGTCCGATGACCAGCGCGGAGTTCGGCGCCGGCTTCCGGCGGGACTAGGAGGCACCATGGCAATTCCGATGCACGTCTTCTCGGCGCCGTTCTATACTTTCAGCGTTCCCATGCTCGAGATCGCGGAAGAGTATGACAGGCGCACGACAGGGGACAGCCCCTGGTACCTTTACCGGGATTTCGACGTCACGGGCAGGTTCGTCTTCGTCACGTCGTTCGAGCCCGGCACGTTCACGCCGAAGGGCTTGGACGGCATGCATGCCAGCTTCTCGTCTAGGTTCAATGCCGACTATTTCTCACGGCAGTCTGCCGGCAAATTGCCATCGCCTTTCAGGGTATCCACGGCGTCAGGCGACTTCGACTACTCGTTCCCGAAGGAAGCGGTGTCCATTGCCGAGAATACGTACATTTACCTGAAGCCCTGCGTCGAAAAGAAGGGGTTCTTCTCGGCCTTCTCGGGATACGGGCGACTGCAGAAGCTTGGCAACGTGCGGAGCGTCTCGTTCGGCGAGCCCCTGCTCATAATCTTTTCCGGCAAGTGCTCGTCGCCCGGCGACACGGGGCGCCTGTGCGATATCCTGGTGGAAACTGCGGAGCGATACACGCGTGCGGCGTACGAAAGCTACCTGCAAGCCGAGCGTCGCGCGGCAGCTGACGGCCAGGAGCATGACGCGATGCTTGCCAAGCTGCGCGCGATCCTGGAGATGCAGGACGAGTACAAGGCGAAGGAGACTCTGAGGGGAATGGACTTCCTCAACTACCAGGAGTCCCTTGCCAAGCTCAGCATGGAGGAAATGACGAGGCTTTTCGCGATGAAGTGAGGTGAGGGAATGGCAGGACAAGGCGAGTTCTTCTCGGGCTTCCTGAGCCCAGCGCAGGCGGCTCAGATGCAGCTGCTCGAAAGCAGGTTCGTCGGCATGGCCGCGCTGCAGCGGCAGAACCACTGGCATGCTCTGGAGCGGATCTACGAGCAGGCGAAGATCGCGGCCGCCAACCGGGATCGGGAGCACGGCTACGATGTGGATATGGAGGCGCTTCGCCATCGGAACAGGGTTAGCGAAGCGAGGGATGCGGTCCTGAACGGCGCGTTCTCGCAGGCGGTAAGCTCGGTGTTCTCCGACCGGTCGAAGGCAACAGACCTCCACAACGACATAGTGCGCCGGGGCCACGAGACCTTGTCGCGCATCCGCGAACGCAGGTTCGATGCCTATGCGGCAGTCTTTCAGGCGAGAGCTATAGCGGGCATCGAAGAGTCCAGGGCCGAAAGCGACCACCGGAGGCACCTCGAGGCACAGCACGCGGCGCACGCTCAGCGCTTGGCGGAGCAGGCATCGCAGGCGCGCTTGGACGATTGCCGCGCCGAGCGCGACCACCAGCGGGGGCTTGAACGGGGAGACGCGGACCACGCGCGCGGAATCGAGCGCGACGACCACCAAGCGTACCTTGGGGAGACAAGGGCCGACAGCGACCATCGCAGGAACCTCGAATCGCAGCGGGACGGGCACGGGCAGCGGCTGCGCGAGCAGGAAGCGAAGGCCGGGCTGGACGAGCATGGCGCCGAGCGTGACCACCGGCGCGGCATCGAGCGCGACGCATTTGGCGCGGGCATGGCGGAGGGCCGGGCCCAAAGCGACCACCGCAGGAATCTCGAATCGCAGCACGAGGGCCACGTGCAGCGGCTGCGGGAGGGGATTTCCAAAACCCGCCTGGACGAGTTCCGCGCGCGATCGGACCATTGGCGCAAGCAGGAAGCCGACGACGCGGAGCATGCGCGAGGGACCGAGCGCGACGACTCCCAGTCCGCGCTTCGCCGCGTCGAGACGTTCTTCACGAAGTACTGCGAGCACGTTTTCGAGCTCCTGAGGCGGGAGGAGGACGAGCAGGCCCGACGGGCAGGGGATGAGCTCGAAAGGATGTGGCGCGAAGAAGGGATGAGGATTATCCACGGGGAGCTTTTTGCCCGATTCGGTGCCGATCAAGCGTAGCCGCGTGCACGCTACAGCCTCCCCCCTGTGACGAAGGAAATGCAAAAGCCCGGCGAGGACGTAACTTGAATTCAGGAACGATAGGTATGCCATTGTTTCCAAAAGGGATTTCACGGATAGGGGGAAACGTGCAAATGAACGACCAAAGGCACGCTCCCGGCATGTGGCCAAGCCGGGAGCGGGGGCGATGAAGGCGAGGCCGGAGAAGGGCTTTTTCGTCGACCAGCCGATAGAGAAAGTTATATTGAAGGGCGTTGCCGGCCTCAGGCGTTCGGGCCGGAAATTTCCGCTGACCCCGAGGGAGCTGAAGAGGCTCTTCGCGTTCGGATACGTAGCCGAGGAGCCCTCAGAAGACCTGCCGCACACGTACGAGGCGTTCGATCCGACCCTGGGCAGGACGAAGGACCAGCTGCGCCAGCTATACCCCGGCCTTTCGCCGCTGAGGGTGAGGGAGCGCGCCAGGAAGGCCGCGCTCTACTTGGCACGGCAGGCGCACGTCCTGAAAAGCAACCACGAGCGAGCCGCCCTTTCCAAGTTTCCCGCGCTGAACGGCTCCTCGTACCTTGGCCTCGCGGACTACACGAGGTACCTCTGCGCGTTCCACGAACGGGACCTCGCGCAGTTCTTCCAGCCCTGGGTCCTTCCGCTGTCCGAGTCCGACCTCCGGTCCCACTGCTACATCGCGGCTGAGAGCGGGCACGGCAAGACGGAAGCCATTAAGCTGCTGCTGTACTGCCACCTGAAGTCGCGGCACGCGACGATCGTGCTCGATCCGCACGGCGACCTCGCCGAGCAGGTGGTGAGGTGGCCCGAATTCGCGGCGGAGCCCGAAAGGCTGGTCTATTTCGACCCGTACCTAGCGGGAGTCCCGGGAACGGCCGAAGCGCTGATGCCGGTGATCAACGCGATGGACGTGCTCAGGGATTCTGCCCTTATCGACAGCGGTATAGAGATCTTCCTCGAGGTGCTCGAAAGCTCCCTCGGGGAAGGGGACGCCGAGTTCAGCGGGCGGATGCGGACGCTCGTGAGCCCCATACTCTACCTCATGGCGCAAGAGCCGAATCCCAACCTGCACAGGCTGCTTGAGCTGCTGGAGAATCAGGCGGAGGCGACGGAACTGTATTCGCGCCACGGAAGCGGCATGAACGAATCCAGGAAGAGCATGTTCGCGAAAGTGTTCGACTCCGGTTACCGGAACTCGAAGAACTCGGTGCTCGACCGGTTCCGAGGGCTCATCGCCCCGGACGTCCTCGACAGATGCCTCGTCGGCGAGAGCAGCATCCGCATTTCCGAAGCCATGGACGCGGGAAAGTTCGTCGTGTTCAACCTGCGCGGGCAGCACAGCGCGGTCGTGCTCGGCCGCTTCGTGCTCTCTACCGTGCTGCATGCCGCGCTGGCACGCCAGCACATGCCGCGAAAGGCGCGGCGGCCGGTCTTCCTCTGCATCGACGAGGCCGACCGGCTGGTATCCGAGAGCCTCGACCGTATCGCGAAGGAGACCCGGAAGTTCGAGCTGTACGTCACGCTCGCGCAGCAGATGACCGGATCCAGGATGACCGGAGCCTCCTGGCGCGCTATCGAGGGGAACACCCGCGTACGGATCGCGGGCGGCAGCCGCGAGGGAGAGACGGTCAACACGCTGGCGGGCATGGTCGGGGTCGACCCCGACGCAATACGCAAACTTCCCGCGCAGAGCTTCTATTTCCAGGCCCTGTCGCGGCCGCCGTTCCTGGTCGACCTCTGGGACGGGATCGCCGACGACAGGCACCGGATGAGCGACGGGGAGTGGGACCGGGTCAGGTCCATCCAGCTCCGTGACCATTACCGCGCGCAGAAGCGTGGCACGGCGAACGCGTCCAGGCCGGCGTTCATTTCGGAAAGCGGGAAGATCGCGTTCGACATCGAGAAGCCCGATGAGACCGTTTAGGACGAATTTCCTTCCCGCCCACTTCGCCTGCATCCTGACGCTCGCCCGCATGGGGAACGGCACCAACAGCGCGATCCACCTCGCCACCGGAATCGGGAAGGCGGACGGGAAGTACGTCGGGCGCTACATGGGGGACCTCGTCGCGATGGGGCTCGTCGAGAGGAGGATCCTGTCCGCCGCGACGAGGCGCTCGTCCGGCGCCAACAAGGGAGTGAGAGTCGGAAGCCTGTACGCCCTGACCGAGCGCGGGGCGTCGTTTTGCGCTGAAACGCTCGGGGTCGCCCTGGCCGACGTCTATTTTCCCGCCGGCGGGATCCAGGCTGAAAGCGAGTTCCTGTTCCGGCACAGGAAGGCGATGCTCGAATTCTTCGGAGCGCTGCTACGCCTCGAGCGGCTCGATCCAGAGCGATTCGCCGTCGACGAGATAGTTCCGGACTTCAGGGGCACGGGATCGAACAGGCTCGGGCAGGGCGGGCGAATGGTAAGCGTCTCGCTGCCAAGCGAGGGGGGCGTAGTCAAGCCGGACGCGGTCATACGCTTCGGGGCGGGCGGCAAGGCGAGGCTGGCGGTTCTGGAGATCCACCGCCAGACATCGAGCAAAGACATCGTCAAGCAGCTGCGGCGGCACGCGCTCGCGCTGCGGCTCGGGCTGTTCAGCGACCGCTTCGGCGTCGCGTCGGCGAACTTCGTCCTTTCGGTGCACGAGGACGCTGCCAAGATGCGCAACGTCGTTGAGCGCATACGGGCCGGTGCCGATTTCCCGGAATTCTCCGAAATGGACTGCATCAAGGGATACCATTTCGCCTCGCTGGGCGACGTCCTGGAGAAGGGCGTCGAGCATGCCTTCTTCCACCTGGACGGTGCGGCTTCGCAGCTCTTTCCCAAGCCCGCAGGTACCCAGGCACTGCAGTCGGTAGGCCATGGAAATTGATTTGACGGGGCGAGGCCGCTGATTAAGATAAAGGGGTGGGATGCGTCAACACCCCACCCCCTCCTCCTACCCTAACGACGGGGCCTTACTTCCGCTCGAATGTCGTTACACCTAGCGTGAGCTCATCAGGCAGATAAGGAGGCACAGCACCAGGGACCAGCGTATCAGAGATACTTCTGCTTCCTTCGTTGCATTATGCAACCAGACCTTGCGGGCATGCTCCCGTTCAGATGCGTTCATCGGACAAATAGAAAAGAAATAAAGCGCCTCCCTTGCGGGGGCTTTTTGATTGTACAACGGGAATAAGGCGAACTTCCATGAGTTTGAGGTGCGTGAATCGTTTCGCTAGGCCGTTTACTTTTTGTCTCGTCGGGCTATGATTGTAGGAAATTTCCGCAGCCCTAAGGCAATTCCGAGATGAAGATAACCGCATTCCTGTTCACCGTTTCGCTTGCCGTTGCGGCATTTCCCACCTCAGCGGCAGACATTAAGCCGGCAGCGATGTCTGACCAGCAGGTCAAGACGCAGATCATCGCGGAATCGACAGCCGCATATCCGGGGCGGTGTCCGTGCCCGTACAACACGACGAGGAACGGCAGCGCTTGCGGAGGCAGGAGCGCATGGAGCAAGAAGGGCGGCTACGCTCCGATCTGCTACGAGAAGGAGGTCACGAAGGAAATGATTCAGCGATGGCGGAGCGCAAATGAGCCGCTGAATGCATCCCGCAAACCATAGGGCATCTCGGATTGCCGTCCGCACGAGCCCCCCAAAGTGCAGCTGCCAATGAAGCTAGCAAAACGAACCGAGAATTCCAGCTATGCGCCGTTCGACCCTTCCGTGGACGGGCAACTGCGCGCGCATCCCAGGCGCAAGCAGGATCAGCCAGCCGCGAACGAATGGCTGGCAGTAGATAACCCGGAAATCAAAGAAGTGATGTGTACTGAAACCGGTCAGCACCGAGCTGTCCGAGAGGTGCTAGGGCACGACATCACGGACCTGATGGACCTACGCATGCGCGTCAGCACGCTGCTGCAGACAGCCCCTCTGTACAGGTGCTCGCTCTGCGGCGTCGCTGTGCATATCTGCTCGACTCCAAGCAAGCGGCGTTTCTTCTTCAAGCACAGGGAGCAGGACGGAAGCTGCCCGGCCAATACCTCGTGCGGCCTGAGCCAGGACGAGATCGACGCCCGGAAGTACAACGGCGCGAAGGAAAGCCGGCTGCATGCGAGGATGAAGGACTGGATCACGCAGTGCCTAACCATTGATGGGCGCTTCGGCTCCGTCCGGCAGGAGGAACGCTGGAAAGGCGCTTTGCCTTCCCAGTGGCGGAGACCGGACATTACGGCGCAATACGGCGGGGTGCGGATTGCCTTCGAGATCCAGCTTTCGACGACGCCGCTCTCGGTGATAGCCGCCAGGCGGATCTTCTACCAAGCGGAAGGCGCCCTCCTGATCTGGATCTTTGCCGAATTCGAGCAGGAGTACCGCCGCCTGACCGAGGACGACATCTTTTTCAGCAACAACCTGAATGCCTTCGTCGTAAACCATAAGACCGTCGAGGCTTCCGTCGAAGCGGGGGAGTTCCGCATCGAGTGCGCCTGGGTTCAGCCTATTGGCAATGGGGACCTTTCCGGTATCCACCGCAGGCTGCTGCCTTTCCATGCGCTTACCCTGCAACCAGAAGCGCAGCGAGCGTTCTGGTTCGACTTCAATGCCGCAAGGAACGCGCTGCAGCGACGCCTCCCCGAAGAAGAGCTTCGCGCGGAAATCGAGCACTGGTGGCTGAACGAGGGGCCTATTGGCGAAAACGACAAGGTAGAGGCCGAATGGAAGGCCTTCCAAAAGCGCCTGCAAGGCTTGGGCGTTGACGCGAGCACCTATTTTTGGGATTACTTCACTACCCTGAAAGTCCTTTACTGCGCGAAGCATGGCAGGGCGGTCTGCGACCGGCGCGGGACGCTAATCGCCGTCGCCCACGGCGTCATAAGCAGCCACAAGCGGGACCTGGCGTGGTTCATGCGTGCTGCAAAAGTATTCGGAAGCTCGGAGCTGATCGAGCGGCAGGATACGAATTCCAAGTTCGCGAACAAACTTGCCGCCGCGCGCGAGGACTACGTGAAGGATCCTGCTGCGTTCGCGCCGCACGAAAGGTGTGCCGCGCTCGTGCCGTTCCTGTTTCCCGAGCTTGCCCCATTGCCTTCGTGAGCCGTGGAGACCTCTCGCAGCAAGGGAGGCCCGAAGCTTGAACGAAGGATGCATGTCCCTATACTCAGCCATCGGGGATGCCGGGCGCGAAGCGCCGTTGCCGATTCCGAAACCTAATAGGCCAATATGAAAATCATAGAAAAGATCCGCCTGTCCAATTTCAGGAAATTCACCGACCTCCAGGTGGACTTCGATCCGGACATGAACATCCTGATCGGAGACAACGAGGCGGGCAAAAGCTCCGTGCTCGCGGCATTGGACCTCGCGCTGAGCGGAAGCAAATCGAAGATCGATACGGTAGGCATCGAGAACCTGCTGAACGTGGACTGCGTTTCGGCTTTCATGGCAAGCGCACGAAACCTCGGCGACCTGCCCGCCATGTACGTCGAGATCTACCTGAACGAGCAGGGAAATCCGGACCTTTGCGGAGAAAACAACTCGCTCAAGCGGAATTGCGACGGACTCAGGATGCTTTGCGCCCCCATGGACGAGTTCAGCAAGGAGATACGGCACATCCTTGATCAGGAGGGCGACAATTTCCCGTTCGAATACTACGCCGTCGGATTCCGCACCTTCGGCGACCAGCCTTATTCGGGCTATATAAAGCACCTCCGGCACCTGCTCATCGACAGCTCGCAGATCAATCACGATTACGCCACTCGGGAATACACGAAGTCGATGTACGGCGCGCACGCGAGCATGCCGCAGCGGTACAAATTCCAGAACGAGTACCGAAAGCACAAGACCAAGTTCAGGACCGATATCCTTGCCGAGCTGAACGATTCCCTAAGCGAGTACAAATTCTCGGTACGGAACAACGCGAAGTCGAACCTGGAGACCGACCTGGTGATTACCGAGGACGACATTCCCATCGAGAACAAGGGCAAGGGCAAGCAATGCCTGGTAAAGACCGAGTTCGCGCTGAGGAAGCGCGCGGGAGGGGCCGCAACGCTCGATGCCATCCTTCTGGAGGAGCCGGAGAACCATCTCAGCCACCTGAACACCAAGAAGCTGATACGGACCATTCAGGAGTCGGAGACCAAGCAGGTTTTCGTGGCGACCCACAGCAGCCTCGTCTGCACTCGGCTGGACCTGCGGAAAATCGTCATGCTGAACAGCAGCTCAGCCGTTCCCCTCCTGCTAAGCGGCCTCACCCCGGAAACGGCGGACTTCTTCATGAAGGCCCCGGACAACAACGTGCTCGAGTTCATACTTTCCAAGAAAGTCGTGCTCGTGGAAGGAGACGCCGAATTCATCCTGATGGAGGCGTTCTACAAGAAGGCGGCGGGAGGCAGGCTGCCCGACCAGGACGACGTCCACGTCATCTCTGTCGGCGGCACGAGCTTCAAGCGCTACCTGGAGCTCGCCTCGCTCCTGGGAATCAAGACTGCGGTCGTACGCGACAACGACGGGGACTACAGGAGGAACTGCGTGGACAGCTATTCATCGTTCACGACCGGTGCCAGCACCATCAGGGTGTTCGCGGACGCGGACGATTCCCGGAATACGTTCGAAGTCTGCATGTACGCGGACAACACCGCGATTTGCGACGGCTTGTTCGGACCTGGCCGGAAAACGCTGCCGGTCGGAGAGTACATGCTCAAGAACAAGGCTGATGCCGCCTTCGAGCTGCTTAAGGAAAAGGAAGACGACCTGGTTGTCCCTGCGTACATCCAAGAGGCGGTCGCATGGGTAAGAGCGTAGTCTTCGCGGTCGCGGGCTCCGGAAAGACCACCCGCATCATCGAAAGCCTCACGGCGGACCGGCGATATCTTATCCTGACGTTTACCGACAACAACCTCGCTCACCTCCGTCGGAAAATAGTTGAGAAGTTCGGCTACATGCCCAGGACCATAGGGCTCTTTTCGTATTTCTCTTTCCTCCATTCGTTCTGCTATCGCCCCTTCTTCGCCATGCAAATGAAGACGAAGGGGTTCCAGTGGAAACCCCCACCGGCGTCGACGCTAAGGCTTCCTCGCAGCAGCGAGAAGTACTATTTGGACGGAACCCGCAGGATCTACTATGGCCGACTGGCGCTGTTCCTGGAGAAGCGGGGCGTCATGGCGGGCGTCATAGCGCGAATCGAGAAATACTATGACGCGCTGCTGGTGGACGAGGTGCAGGACTTCGCCGGCAATGACTTTAACTTCCTCAGTTCGGTCGTGAAAAGCTCTGCGCTGGACGTTCAGCTCGTTGGCGATTTCTACCAGCACACGTTCGATACGAGCAGGGACGGCAATACAAACGGGACGCTCCATGAGGACTACGGAAAGTACCGTCAGCGCTTTCTCCAGATGGGAGCCGTGATCGACGACGTTTCCCTGATCAAGAGCCGCCGGTGCCCGCCCGCCGTTTGCGACTTCGTCCGCACGAGCCTCGGAATAGAAATCCACGCGCACGATAATGCGCAGGCGTTTGTGGAGCTCGTCACTGGGCAAGCAAAGGCCGACGAGATTTTTGCGAGCCCGACCGTAAAGCTGTTCTACCAGGAGCATAGCAAGTATCAGTGCAATTCAAACAACTGGGGAAGCTCTAAGGGGCTGGACCACTACGAAGACGTCTGCGTCGTTCTGAGCGCGCCGCTGCTGAAGGCGTATAAGAACAACGACTTTTCCAAGCTGCCAGCCCGGACCCGTAACAAGTTTTACGTCGCCTGTACCAGGGCCCGCAGGAACCTTTACCTAGTGCCCGAAGCTTTGCTCAAGAAGCACAAGCTCGAGGGGTAGGACGCATGGCAAGGAATTCATACGTCGTGGCCGCTAGATACCCAATCACGAAAATAACGTCGGTTGGTTGCACTGCGAGGCTGCGTGCAAGGAGGCAGTTGAGGACGACAGCGAGCAGGAAAGTATCCTGTAGCGGGTGCTCGAAGCCATGCGCAGACTTGTGGGCGCTGAAGGCTGCCCTATTTTTAGCGAAGGAGAAAGTCGGAAATGCTTAACGAACAGGATTCTTCGTCGGTTCTCGACCGGATACGCCATAAGATGGCCGATTCCGGATTCGAAGTTTTCGACGAACACGCTTTTCAGCTCATGAGGTCGGAGCTAGGGCAGGACGGACGGCGGATCGATGCCGGCGCCGCACTCAGGAAATACGTCGAAATCGTCCAGAGCCTCCTGAGGTCTGTGGGGGCCGACAGGGTCGCAAGGGCGAAACGGAAGCTGAGTGACCTCCTCTGCGAGGGAGAGGAAATAGAGATAGTTCTGGATACGCGCTCCTTGGGATACGCAGTCCGTAGGGAGGGCGATACCTGGGAGGAGGCTCTGAACGGATTCGCCGAAGCCGACAAGTTAGCGGACGGGCTCGACGAAATACTCGTAAGGGTGGAGCGTTTCGACTATTCGGATCCAGACCCTGAGCCGAGCGGCGGAGGGCCGTCGCCATGATAGACGCAATTGTCGCGCTCATCGACCAGAACTTCCAGAATGCCACGGGAAAAAGCGCCGACCTCAAAGCGTCAGCGGGCTCGGGACCCAAAAGCCTCAAGCGCCTGAAGGTCGAAAAGCTCTTTGAGATCGTAGCGTTGTCCGAGTTGCTGGCAAGGATGAGCAATACGGGGAGCTGTAGATTCTCCCTCATGAACGAAGGCGTTCCCGGAAAAAAAATGGTCCTGCAAAGCGCTCCTGGACTCGCGGACATTAATCGGTCGTATATCCAGGTCATCAAAGACGGAGCGATCGTGGCCACTGTATGGACAAACGTGGAGGTTCGGGGGATGAGTGCGGGGCAGGTCCACGGCGCGTCGGAAACAGGAAGCTACCACGAGGCAGACGTGCTAGTGCTTAGCCCGGAAGCACATGACATGGAGGACGCCTGTCGCCCAGCACATTCACATGCCTATCTGATCATCGAATGCAAGTACCTTGACATGTTGCCGAAGGCGGTACTACGCAATATGCTCGGATTGCGCCGAGAACTCAGCCTCCTTCGGCAATCAGCGGATTCATCGCTTTCTCTCGCGATTGGCGCGCATACGCCTGATCTAAGTCCCGCTTTGCCTGCATCCCCGGCATCCCATCTCGTCTTCTGCTATCCAGACCACTACGGGTTCGATCCGAAGTACGAGTGGAAAGCGCCTGGCGAGTTGTTTGGAATAGAGTTCTGGCCGCTGTAGCGGCCCTCAAGGCGAAGACATGGAAGGCAGAAAACATCTATCGAGAGGTACTCCTGTGGCGGGACAAGACTCGCGTAAAGCAGGGATCGAATAGTCCGCAGGTGGGGAATATTTTGTGACTGAGGCGAGTTTCCCCGGGCACAGATTCGGAAGATTTGTCGAAAATATTACCCACGAGATCATTGGAAAGCCTTATAATTACAGCCTTAGCACCCCAATGGCATGACGGACTGTTAATCCGCAGGTCCCTGGTTCGAGTCCAGGTCGGGGAGCCACAGAACATGCAGCAAGCCTAGAACCCAGCCCTAACCCGGTTGGGTTTTTTGCTTTCTAGGGCCGGTTTATTGGGTTGCTGTGAGGCGGTCGGGGCAGGGCTACCCCGAGGGCATGGTAAGCGCCTGAGTGGCACCGTGGGGTGCTATGCAGTTCCGTGCGGAAATAGAATCCTTCGAAAGTTCGCATGATATATTCCTAATAAGCCGCTCCGTACATGGACGTAATGGAAGTTACATTGAAATAGCGGCCTTTTCATAAGATGAGGTGCATCGTGGCTGAACTGCCAACCAACTTAGAGTTTCTTAAGGATGCAAGTCTTGATTCCGATATTAAGAAGGCCTTATTGGATAAGATATTTGAAGAGAAGCGCCTGATACTGGAGCGCGAGAAGGATGATGCGGCGCGGCAAGCTGAAAAGAATCGATTCTGGCATAACACGCCCATTATGATTGCATTAACTGGAATAATTACTATCGCAGCCAATGCGATGAGTAGCGCCATCCTGGGTCGGGAGGGGGCGCAATATAAGGAATCGCTTACTCGAATTGAGGCTACTTTGGCTGAGCAGGGAAAAGGTGCGGATGCTAATCGCCAAGCGAGCAATGAAGAAAGGCAATTTGCGTTCCGTGTTATAGAGAAAGAGCTGGCTAAAAGCAACGATATGAAAGAGAGGGCCGGAGTGCTCTTGTTTCTTGTCCGTTCAGGAATCCTTAATGGACTAAATCGCCAGGAACTGGAGAAAATGGCCCTGAATGACTTGAAAAAGAGCGGTTCAGACTCTGGAAGCGTCGGAATTCCAGCAACTCTCGGTTCGCTCAACTATCAACTGAAGGTACCTGCCAGTCCTTCTGGGCAAACTGAGGCAGCAATAATGTTGCTGAAAATAGCAACGCGGGAAATTAATAGAAATATTGAGGAGACAACACACCTGTCGGATTTGAAGAAATATTGGGGTGCTGTGCCGGGATTTGGACGTGAGATCACGTCAGAACTACCTTGGAGTGCGGCATTCATTTCTTGGGTGATTGCACAGGCTGGAAATCCGGATGACATACAGCTTTCAGCGACCAGTTACAATATATGGAACAGTGCGGTAAAGAAGGGGGCTACATTCGGTCGCTCAACGAGAGCTCTCCCTGGTGATTTGATTTTTATTGCGAGAACAAAGGAAGAAGCGAATCGAGTGCTTTCTGGAACGGCTATGCCAATGCACCCGGGAGTTGTATATTCCGTAGACAAAGGGAAAAGTCTGAGGTATATCAGCGGCAATATGGAGAATGCTGTGAGATTGCGCGATATTATGCTAGGTGACGAAAAGATCGTCGGGTTTGTAAGGATTGGCTTTAAGGAAAATAGTTCGAGCAAGGGCACTGTCCAACAAAAGATTCCAATTGGCGACTCCGCCTCCGGGGCTTCAGCTCTTCCGGCAAGTGGCGGCTGAACCTGCAAGCGAGGTTTTTTTCTGTATATTCATCTACCTGATTATGTTTTTATTTCAGGCTGCCCCAAAATTCGTCGTTTAGAACACGGCCGTGTGCTGACGACAGCTGCCGCCATGTGCGGCACCATTGCCGGCATGTCGGCCCTGTGGTTGAATCGGTATTGCACCTCGGCCAGATAACGACGCGCATATTTTGCGAATTTAAACGCGTGATGAGTTCCCGGCAAAGCGGTTTTCAGATTCCCTGGCAGGATGTTGAGCCAAGGGAGCGGTTCAATTTCGGCCCCGGCTTTGCCACGCGGCGCGAGCACGGTTTTGTGCACATATCCCAGTTTCCTTGGCACTTCGAAGCCCAGCAGCCCGTCGGAGGTGACGCAAACTGCCCGGCACAATCGCACTGGAGGCCCAGTGCGTCAGTGCCGCAAACGAAAAGCCGTTGAGCGGATCGAAGCGTACGCGTTGCGGACGTCCGTCGCGCATTTCGACCGCGGCTACGAATGCCACCTTGTTCGAGGAGCTGCGCCCCGGGCCGCCGCACGTACGTTCGCCGCCCAGGTAAGCGTCGTCAACGCGCACATCGCCTTCCAATGGTTAGCGCGCTTCGCGTTGGACCGTCACTTCCATCAGCTTGTGCTTGAGCAGGCAAGCCGCCTTCCACGAGATGCCGAGTTGCCGCATCAATGCCAGCGCCGCGATATTGGTCTTCGATTGCGTCATCAGGTAAATCGCCAGATACCAGGTCGTCAGCGGCAGACGGCCATGTTCCATGATGGATCCAGAACTGTATGGTCGCTTCGCTGGCGACCCGTCCCTCGGCGTCGCATTCTCTTTAACGACGATACTCTTTTCTTCCTTATTCAGTGAGTGCCTGGGAGCCTGAGCGATTGAGGCCTCGATTATCTGGTCGTTACGGGCAGCGTAGCCATGCAGGGCCAGTTGGCGGTTGGCGGTTGGCGGCGTCGAATGCGCTTTCGCTGGCACCCGTACATTAGGCAGGCGCTCCTTAAAAGTCCAAATGGTGGTGCGGTCAGGGATCAGGCTCGAATCGCGCAGCCTTGCAAAACGCTGAGAGCTTAGGCGGTCCAGCAACTGGAATTCCATTTGTTCATTGGAGAGATTGAACGATTGCTGGATCGAAGGATGCGTACGATGGCTTCGCTCGGAAACGGGCGGCCGTCCGCTGCGTTCACGGTTAAGTCGAGGTGCCACTTGATCTCCCGCGTGCGCGTGCGCCGCGAAATCAACATGCCGCTACAGCACCTGCAGCGCGTCGCCCAGCTTCGTCATCTTGGCTTCGCGTTCCTGGGCGGCGCGACATCGTGAATAACCGTGCCATGCAAGTTGCACACCGTGCCGCCGTATATAGATGCTTCTATGTTCGGGCCGCGACGGTGCTGGGCGAGCCTTGGCCTATTTACTTTGATCTATCCAGCTTCTGGAGCTCAGTCTGAATCGAATTGATTAGCGGGATCATCGTGTCAATAATATATGCGTCTGACAGCGTTCCTTCGGACAAACGATTTTTTTTCAGATAGTCCATCGCGTAATTCCAGAAATATAACTCGCGTCCTTTCCACAAGTGGGATTTATTCAGCCTGTCGTATCTGGCCCGCAGCGCTTGTGCAACGATGACCAATGCCGGGAGTTCCAGTGTGTCGATGATGGTGGCAAATTCGGTTGGTGACGCATCGGCAAAGATTGCATACTCCGCGTAGTGCCCGTCGCCGCCGCGTCCGGGTGCGATGCGGCTGGCCCATTGCCTCGCATTGCCCTTCAGTTCTTCCATCCAT
Source organism: Pseudoduganella sp. GW821-FHT12E03 (assembly GCF_058807115.1). Taxonomy (NCBI): domain Bacteria; kingdom Pseudomonadati; phylum Pseudomonadota; class Betaproteobacteria; order Burkholderiales; family Oxalobacteraceae; genus Pseudoduganella; species Pseudoduganella sp. GW821-FHT12E03. Next base: position 127,850 of record NZ_JBXAQJ010000008.1, read on the forward strand.
GCTTTGGCCACGCTTTGCATGGTGGCAGTCCGTGCATCGTCCAGGCAAGATTGGTAATGCGCGGCGAGCGCCTTGAATTCATGTTGGTCACGGGAAGCGAAAGCGAGACCGTAGGCGCTACGAGTATCGAGCTTGATATCGTGTCCTGTCGTTTTTCCTTCCTCGACCAACCTGCCAATGGCTTTCTTACCTGTATCCAGAATGTCGCCAGCACTTTGGCCTGTCAGCAATCCGCGTCGGGCGAAAGCGATCAGCAAGCCTGCCGCATGCAAGAATTCGCCTGGCTCCGGATAGTCGGCTTGTTGAAAGCGCGTTAGAACACGGTCAATCAGCGTAGCGAAGTCCTTGTCCGACAGCTGGTAGTGGTACCACAGCCGTTGCCAGTCAATGTGCTGCACATCGTTGAAGAATGGGCCTCGCATGACGCCATTTAACGCTTCCGTAGGCGACAGATAGCCGCGCTCAAAAAAGCGGGCGTAGCAGCGTGCCAGCATGGCGGCCATGGATGCGTCGCTGAGGCCAATCTTCCGTATAGTTTCACAGGTTGTGCTGCGCAACGCACTGCTGTCCAACGGTGCCGCCAGATCCAGGTCTTCAATGCTGTCGATATCCTGCGGCGTGATATGGCCTGATCGGAATTCCATGCTGAGCGACAAGACGTCTTTGACCAACCTGTCCAGGAAGTCACTGTTTTTCTTCAATTGCACCCAATGGCCTTCCAGGCACGCCCACAAATCCGAGAAATCCAGCATGGCTTGGCGCAGATGGCGCAGGTTTTGGTATCCATGGTTTTCAAAGGCTGCAAGGGCAATCTCTTTGCGCTTCCCAAGAACAGTGTGGGCGTCATCGTTTGTCAGTGCTTCCAAAAATGGGAACCACGCGGCATCCGCTTGTGGAACGATGCGTAGCGTGCGGCCGATGACTTTTTCCTTGCCTGTTGCTGCCGAAGTCAGCCCACCATCCGATTTATTCAGCTCATTGGTGTTGGCGACAATGATTACCTTGTATCCGTCATGTTCGACATACTGGTTGATATAACCGAGTACTTCCGTCAGCGGGGCATTGGACCGCTCCAGATCGTCGAACACGAGAATAGTGTGCGAGGCATCCCATTTTTGCAACTCGGGCAACGCGATTTGTAATGTATCGCCGGTTTCGAGTTTCAGCGTGGTTTTCAGCCCGCTGCGCACTGCATTCCAAAGAAATTTCGACGGTTTGCTGGTCAGAATGGGATGCATCTTTTCAAAGATGCGGTCTGAAATTTCCTGGACGCTGTTGATCCCGTACAGACTGACATACAGCGGCTCCTTCGCCAGGCCCGCACAAAAATCGTTGATCAGCTTGGTTTTTCCGCTACCCCACGGGCCGTCGATCAGTACGGCGTAATACGGTGGGACGCTTTGCGTGCAATACCGGTTCAGGAAATGGCGGACGCCATCGTTGCCGTCTTTCGTTGTCATGAGGTATTCAATGGTTATAGGGAAATGCATCTTACTATCATTCAACGTCCCAAGCCTGGTACGACCCGATTCGGGTAATCCATCAGGACTTTGATCAGCTGGTCGTCCAGTTCTTCCTTGCATTGATCGATGGCAGCGAAGAGGGCGGATATTGAGTAGCCGTTGCAAAGTCGTCACTTGGCAGGGTGGCGCTTGCAACCAGGAAGTTTGGATCAATGGGGATAGCCTTGCCAGAGTATACTAAGGGGCCGGTGAGCGATCCCCGGCCCCTTCACATTGTGCGCCGCCAGAGGCGCTAAAGCGGCATTAAGAGGCATCAACATGGCAAAAAAGAAAGAAGAGCTGGACCCGGAAACCCTGGAGCTGATCCAGTGGTGTATCGAAGTGGAGGGCTGGCTGGTGAAGGGCGGCGCCACGGTGGAGCAGGCCCAGGACCATATCGAAGAGCAGGTCGAGTGGTTTACGGACTTGTTTTATGACGGATTGACCCCGGAGCAGGCGGCGAAGGAAGCACTGGCCTGAGTCCCCGGACGCGCGGGATGTTAAAATCTTGCTTTTTAACATTTCCGCTGCAGCATTTCCACGGAATCCGCGATTACGGTGGACGAGACTGGGGCGCTTCAGTATTCTCATGGAATTAACCAAGGGCAAGCGGCATTTGCTCTAGGGCAAGACCAAAAACAGGGGGCAGCATGGCAGTGGAAGTAGACGATAAGAAGATTGTGTACGGTACAGAAGATTTATTAACCAGTTTGTGCAATTCGGTGATCCGCGTGCTGGGCATCGCCACGCAAAGCAAGGTCAACTATTCCGCCATGGTGCAGCGCATCACCAAGGTCGGCCTGAAACCCGATATCGGATGCTTCGTCCTGTTTGATGGCGGTTTTACCGGCTTGGTCGTGTTGAATTTCTCGGCCGATACGGCCATGGAAATCTATGAGCGCTACATGCTGCACATGGGCATGCCGAAGTCGGAACTGGCCAGCTCGCACACGTCCGACGAAGTGTCGAACATCATGGGCGAACTGATGAACCAGATCGTCGGTGACTTCACCGGCAAGGTGCGCCGCGAACTGCAAACCAACATCACGCAAAACCAGCCGAAAATGCTGGTGCTGACCAAGCAGGTGATGCTGAACGTGGATACGCCGCTGGACCGCCCGGAAATGCGCCGCGTCTCGTTCTATACGGAAAAGAACAACGTGTTCTACCTGGAACTGGCGATCGACCGCACGGAATTCATCCGCCTGTACGATTTCGATCCGCTCGACGCGCCGGACCCGGACCAACTGCTGCACGACGAGCAGGCCGGCAACAACGCGCCGGCAGGCGAGTCGCAGCAATTGTCGTCGGACGACAGCGACGAATTGCTGAAATCGCTGGGCATGTAAGTACGGCGATTGCTTCGAAAAAAACCTTGCGGGTGGCAGCGCAAGGTTTTTTTTCGCCCATTCAATTTTAGTATGCGTTAGCGTGATCCCGTGCCGTCCCGTGGTGGGTAGCAGGCATTAGCGAATCCGCGTTTTTAGGCAATCCTCCATACCCACGTCCAAGGATGCTTGCGCTATCATAAAATATTGATATCGGTTAAGAGGAATTTCTTTGCGCTACGTTGATCGCCAGGAATTGGCAACGCCGGAGTATTTTTTTAGTAACGTGGCCGTTGCAGCGCGCCAAGGGGTCGCGGATTTTTTTGCGATGCCTGAAGCGCAACAGGCGCAGACACGGTTCCCGGCTCCATTAGTGAATTCGGCCGATGTACTCCCGTACTTGAAGAGCCTGTTCCGCAATAAGTGCGCATTTTGTGAAAGCGCCACCGAATGCGGTTTGTACCGTTTTCGTCCGCCGGCCAACGCACAACCAGCCGGTCAAGGCAGGCTGGATCATTTGTATTATGGCTGGCTGGGCGATGCCTGGAATAACCTGTATCCGATATGCGCCCATTGCCGCCCGCCTAATGCTGAATACTTCCCCGTCAGTGGCCAACGATGCCCGCTGCCGACGCGTGGTTCGGTCAATGATTTTATTTTGCGCACGGGAGGTAGCTGGATCGCGCATCTTGATGAAAAGCCGCTGTTGCTGGATCCCTGTGCGGAGAGTGACATGGGGCGGCATTTTGTACTGGATGCGCAGGGTATGCTGGCTCCCATCACATCGCAAGCGGCGGAGACAATAGCGCACTTTTCGTTGAACCGCCCGGCACTCGTGCTTCGTCGTGCCCATGCAATTCAACAATATTTTCAAGACTTGCTGCACCTGGAGTTGTCCCATCAGTTACCGGACGATAAATGCAGCGAAATGCAATTCAGCCTGGAGCGCCAAGCGTACGGTGGACTGTGGTTCCTGCTGTTGAAGCGGGCATGCGCAGCCTTCCCGCACACCAAGGGCGTCAAGCGGATCACCACCAAGAATATCTACCTAAGCATTGCGCGCATACTGTCCGATAAGAATAACCGGGTGAAGTTTCGGATGTTGGTCAACGCCGACATTGAAGACGCATTTGAACGCGCGCTGGACAGCGAGCGCATCGATGATGGTCTGCGGCACATTCGAATCAGGAACTTTAAATCCATCGAGCATCTGGATCTGGATTTTCCAACGCGAGACAGCGATACCACGGCTGGACATCCCTACCAGGAACCGGCATTGCTGGTTCTGGGTGAAAATGCCGTTGGCAAAAGCTCGCTGCTGGAAGGGATCGCCTTGGCGTTGGCCAGCCACAATGCCCGGAAAAAGTTGGGCCTGGATGCCAGGGATTTCGAAACGCGGCCGGAATTCATGGGCGGGCACGAAAACATGCCGAAACGCGATCTGTTGGTGGAGCTCAAGTTTGGTAATGGCGGCGTCAAAGACCTCGGCGTTGGATTGGACGGTGAATTTGTTGACAATATGATGCAATCGATACCGGTGTTCGCATATGGTGCATTTCGCCAGTATCTGCAAAAAACAAATCGTTTCAGTGCAGGGAATACGATTATTTCCTTGTTCCGTACGGATACCCTTTTGTCCAACCCGGAAAAATGGTTGTTGGGTTTATCCGACAATCGGTTCAATGCAGTGGTACGGGCGTTGCGCGACATTTTTAATATTGGTGGCAGCTTCGATGTGATCGAGCGCGAGAACGGCCATTGCGTGGTTATCACCTCTACCGGTGATGGTAGTCGCGCGTGCCGCATCCGGACGCCACTGAATATCGCGTCGTCCGGTTTCCGATCCGTATTGGCAATGGCGTGCGACATCATGCGGGGCTTGATGGATAGCCGCATCAATCCACACTTTACGTCGTTGGAAAACGCGAAAGCCGTCGTGCTGATCGACGAGATCGAAGCGCATTTACATCCGCTATGGAAAATTGGCATCATGCGGGGCTTACGCCGGGCTCTGCCGCGCGTAACTTTCATCGCCACCACCCATGACCCGTTGTGCCTGCGGGGCATGTGCGAAGGCGAGGTGGCTGTGTTGCGCCGGATCGTGAATAGCGGGCAGGCGATGGACAATGCCTCCAATGGACAGGCAGCGGTGTTGCCGGTGAAAATAGAAGCGTTGCAGCAATTGCCGGACTTTAGCAAGCTGGGTGTTGAACAATTGCTTACATCGGATCTGTTTGCGCTGGCATCGACAGACGATCCAGTGACCGAGATAGGTCTCGCAGAAATGAGTGATTTGCTGGCCAAACGGAACAATGGGCACAGGCTGACCGATGCCGAGCAAGCCGCGTTACACCGTTTCGACCAAGATCTGGAATTCTCGCTGCCGATCGGCACCAGTGAGGCACAACGGCTGGTGCAAGAGGCGGTTGCAGAATTCCTGATGCTGCGACAGCAAGCGGCGGCGGAACAATTGGTGCAGCTACGCGAAGTCTCCCGGCAGAATATCATTGCGGCGTTGGGAGGAGTGTAAGTTGAGGGCCGTTCACCGTGGCAAAAAGCCGGCGCCCGCAGCCTTGTCGAAGCGCGATCAACACGGCAAAACAGAGCTGGACCGCGCACGTGACCATTACGCCAAGGCAGGTAATGGCAGTTATCCATTTGACCGGTACAGCAAGCAGGAAATCAAGGACAGGCTGCATGAACTGTTCCATGGTAAATGCGCGTATTGCGAATGCTTTTTCAGTTCGGGCGCACCTGTCGACGTCGAACATTATCGCCCCAAGGGAGCGGTGGCGGAAGATGGGGCGCACCGGGGGTATTGGTGGCTGGCGGCGGCCTGGGACAATTTATTGCCCAGCTGTCTGGACTGCAATCGGCGGCGTAAGCAAATGGTGCCAAAGGGGTTTGCCAACTTGGTCACGCTGCTGGAATCCCAGATTTCATTGAGTGGATACCGGGTGATAAACCAGGGCAAGGGGGACAGTTTTCCTGTTGTGGGTCCACGTGCCGCCACGGAAAATTGTTCGTTGCAGGATGAGGCTCCCCTGCTGCTGAATCCGTGCAACGACAACCCCCGCAAACATTTGCAGTTTTATGTCGATCCTGGCAATTTGATCAGTCTGGTACTACCCAAGACATCCGGCCCTGAACAAAAGTTAGCTTTGCCGCTTGTCGATGGAGATCCCGATGCAGCCGCCGTCGCCGCCCATGCGGCGGGCAACGGTGTTTGCATACGCGGCGCGGTGTCGATCCATACCTACGGCTTGAATCGCCTTAGGCTGGTGCAAGACCGCACACGCCTGCTGCGCAGGCTTCAATTCCTGGAATTCGCAGTGATAGAACTGGCGGCGCTGATGGAGGAAATAGAGGAGTCAACCGCAACTGACAAGGATATCGCGGCGCGCGATAAGCGGGTGCTTAAGCGCCTGCGGTTTTTACATGACCGTATGCTCAAAGAAATGCGTGATGCCGCTGCGCCGGCTGCACCATTTTCCGAATTGGCGGCGGCGTGGCTGGCGGATTTCAAGCGGCGCTTGGCTGCCTAAAAGCTAGCGGTACTTCTGCAAGATCTTATCCAGCGCCCCCGCTTGCAGCAGCCGTTCCTGCGCGCCAGCCAACTCCTGCAGCGACACTCCGCTGTACTTGGTGCGCGCGCAATACATGGGGAAGCGGCTGACCACCAGCGGCGACAGCGCCAGCGCGGCCATGCGCGTGTCATTGCGGCGCAGGTACTGGAAATCCAGCGTGCGCATCATCGAATAGTCCGTGCGCCCCGCCAGTTGCTTGAGCAGCAGCGCGGTTTCGCCCGGCGCATCTTCGCGCCGCGCTTTGCCTGAGGCGAACAGCGCATCGAGCTTGCGGTAAGTGTAGCCATGCACGCCGCCGATGGTTTTCCCTTCCAGGTCGCGCATCGATTGCGCCGGCGGCTTGTCGGCCGGGCCGATCACCCGTTCTTCGACTTCCATGAAGGGCGCGGGCCAGTCATATTCGGCAATGATGTCCGGCGTCAGCCATTCCGGGCTGACGAAACAGCGCAAATCAACCTTGTGGCCTTCCACCGCCCAGTCCTGGCGCTTGCGCGGCAACACCAGGTGCACCGGGCGGCGTCCCAGTTCATGGGCCAGCGCATCTTGCCAATCCTTGATCAAGCCCTCGGCCAGCTCCGGCCCGTGCGGCGTGCTGCGCACCAGCCCCATCGGCAGCGAGCGGCCGTCGACCACCAGGAAACGCACCGGTTCCTGCGCTCCGGCGGCCGCGCCGCCAGCGCACGCCGCCAGCGCCAATATGACTTTCAAGGTGGTATGCATAATGTGACCATCTTATGACAACGAATCCGCCAGCCCATATCACTGTTAAATGTGTGTGGTTATTTCGTTTGCACTCTTGCGCATTTCGCCGTCATGGGCTTGCATGTACACTTGAGCAACAAACTGGAGGGCGTCGCATGCAAATCCATCGTCTACTGAACGCCACCGTGCTGCTGGCAACCGGCATCAACGCCATGGCGCCGGCCGCCGCTGCCTCCACGGAGCCGCAGCAGCCATTTATTTGCCGCACCCAGGAATCCGGCCTGGGCCAGCCGCTGATCGACAACCAGGATGGCATTGGCCACCCCGTGCTCGATGCCGCCACCGGCAAGGTCGTCGGCTACAGCCGCCAGTGCCATATCGCGCCCCGCACGGAATATTTTTATTTCAACGGCAGCGCCTTTAAACCATTCGATCCCGCCAGTGGCTATGCGCAGCCGCCGGCCGACCTGAAATCGATTCCGTATGATGGTGTACAGGCGCCGTTTGTGATCCGGGTCGAGGGCGGCGTCATCAACCGCTTCATGTACACCATTGCCATGCTGGCGCCGCGGCCGCCGTCGGCGGACGCGCCGGCCACCGGCAAGTCGCCGTCGCTGGCGTGGAACGGCAAGCTGATTTACTGGCTGCGCGGCGGCGTCGGCATCGGCCACCAGCAGGGCATGGCCATGTGGTTCAACGGCCAGCTCGGGTCGTCGGAGCGGGCGCTGATGCCGCACTTGCTGGGCAAGGGCTATGCGGTGGTGACCTCGTCCGGCAATGAAACCGGGGTGCATTACAACATGCGCCTGGCGGAGCAGACCGCGCGCATGACCAAGGACTATTTTGTATCCGCCTATGGCAAGCCGGTGTTCACGCTCGGCGTCGGCGGTTCCGGCGGCGCGGTCCAGCAATACCTGTTTGCGCAAAACGCGCCGGGCCTGATCGATGGCGGGGTGCCGATTTATTCTTATCCGGACATGGTGACGCAAACCATCCCGGTTTCCGATTGCCCGCTGCTGGGCCAGTACTTTGCCGATGCGGTGGCGCGCGATCCGCAATCGCCGTGGGCCAAATGGAGCAGCCATGCGCTGGTGCAGGGCATGAATGCCAGCGATACCGCGCGCAATGCGCTGACCGGCGGCACCGGATCGACCGAGTGCATCAATGGCTGGAAGTTCGCCATGCCGACCGTGATCAATCCGCGCTACCGCGATCCCCGCTTCGACAAGGGCGCCAAGGCGTACGGCTATCCCGACGGTGCGCTGGACAAGGTCAAGTGGACCCACTGGAATGATCTGGCGGAGATCTATGGCGCCGACAGCCAGGGGTATGCGCCTATTCCGGTGGACAACGTGGGCGTGCAATATGGCCTGGCCGCGCTGGCCAACGGCAAGCTGGCGCCGGACGAATTCCTGCGCATCAATGCCTGTGTCGGCAGCTGGAAGGAGCAGCCGGACTTCGTGCAATGGGACGCCAAGGGCGATCCGTACGACAGCCGCAACATGCGCCGCAGCGCCACTTGCCGCGAGCCGGAGGGTGTGCCGGCGCCGCGCCGCGCCGGCAGCCTGGACGCCATGCGCAAGGCGTATTCCTCCGGCCACGTGTACACCGGCGCGAAACTGGGTATCCCGGTGATTGATTTGCGGCCATACCTGGAGCCGGAACTGAACATGCACAATGCGCGCCAGTCGTTTGCCGTACGCGCCCGCCTGCGGCACGCCAATCCCGCCGAAGAAAAAAACCAGGTGGTGTGGTTCGTACAGTCCGACCCGGACCTGGTGCGCGTTGTGGTGAGGGCAGTCGATGTGATGGACCGCTACCTGGCCGCCAAGGCAGCCCCGGCCGAATTTACCGATACCTGTTTCGGCGCGCAGGTCGCCGTGCTGGCGTCCGGGCCCGGGGTGTGGGACGGCATCCTTGACAGCAAGGCGCCGGGCGCCTGCACCCGCGCTTATCCGCTCCACAGCAGCCCGCGCATGGTGGCGGGCGACGGCATCCGGGGCGATTTGTTCAAGTGCGCGCTGAAACCCGTGGCGGCGGCGCTGGCGGACGGCAGTTATGGCAACGTGTCATTCAATGCGGCGCAGCAGGCGTGGCTGGCGCGGATTTTCCCCGATGGCGTTTGCGACTACCGCCAGGGCGACGTTGGTAGACCTTCGCTGAACAATTAATAAAATAGTAGCAATAAGCATGCCACTATCCGCTATGGCCCAAAAACCACAGATACTTCTCCTGGGAAAGTAGTAGAATCGGCAATTGGTCATGCATGGGATGCATGAGTGCTGATAAAGGAGACGGACGGTATGGTGGAACTGTTTGGCGTGGACCTGGTGTATTTGCCGCAGGATGGCGGCAGTGGCGAGGCGATCAGCGAAGATGCACTGCTGTCGCTGTATTCCGTTCCCAATGTGCCGGGTGAAGCCCAGACCCTGGCCCAGGCCGTCGAACACTGGTTCGGCAAGACCCTGGAACATGACCGCTTTGCCCACAGCCACGGGCTCGATCCGCAACTGGTGCGCGTCACGGCCCATCCCGCAACACCGTGGCGCATCGTGGTGCAATACAGCGGCAGCCCGGCGCCCGAGGCCGGCCACTGCGCGGAATATGGGCGCCATTGCCAGATTGGCCTGTCCAGCCTGCTGACCCATGGCGCGGCCGCTTTCTTCGGCACCATCCCCCAATTGCGTGAACTGGGCATGTGGGACCCGCTGCCCCGCGCGCAGAATGCGACGCCGTGGCGTCCGTTCCTCGGCATCGGCCTGCCGCTGGTGAACCAGAAATCCGTGCAATTTTTCCACTATCCGCCGATCCGCCTGTTGCAAGGCACGCAGAATTACCTGGCCGACCCGGTGCCGACCCGCTGGGAACATTTGCTGTGGGTGAATGGCGTCGACCGCGCCGATGTGTCGCTGTACGAATCCGTCATCGATTGCGCGCCGATTGCCGCCGATGACGACCAGGGCAGTGGCCCGTTTGCGCACATTCCGCCTACCGTGCCGTATTTTTCGCAATACCAGGCCGACCAGCTGCGCGCCTTGCTCGAACGCGGCCGCAATGATTTCGGCGTGACGCCGCCGGTGGTGGCCTATGGCGGCAAGGCCGTCCCGCAATTCAATAAACTGTTCGGCACCAGCCTGACCACGGCGCAAAGCGCAGCCGTCACCGGCAACGTGATTCCCGGCCGCCGCACAGCGGTGTTGGGCACCGGCCACCCGTACAATTTTTATTACCAGGCGCAGCAGGCGCGCCACGACGACGATCCGGCGCATTACTACGTTGGCAATGGCCACCTGACGCCGGAAGTCGCCGAGCGCGGTTCGGCCGCGCGTGAAAAAGTCGTGCGTATCGCGGTCGATGACATGGTGGCGGCGCGCTGGCAAATCCGCATGGCGGCCCGGCCCGATGCCGACCCGGCCGAGGTGCTGGACGCGTGCCGCACCGAATGCGGGCTTGAACGTGCGGGCGGCCAGGGCGGCGCGTGGACCCTGCAGGCGGCCGGCCCGCTGCGCGACCTGGCGGAATACCTGACCGATTACCACGGCTCCTTGCTGTATCCTGACTATGGCAGCGACGACCCGCAAGCGGCGCTGCGTTATCAGTACAGCACCGAATGGCCTGTCATGCGCCATCCGTCGCCGGCGGTTTAATTCCCCGTCATACCGATCAAATATCAAATTAATGGAGTGCAGCGTGAACACTGGCGCGATCAACCTCGAAAGCCTGATGAGCAGGGCGAATATTTTCTTTACCAGCGGCTACCGCCTGCGCGGTGACCTGCACATCGGCTGGCTGCAGCAGAGTGTTGAACAGGTGGTGGCGGCGGTGCCCAAATTCGGCCAGGCGCTGTCATACGAAGCGCAAAACCGCTATCAATGGGTTGCCGCCGGCCCGATGGCGCCATGCTTCCATGTGACCGAGTGCGACGATTTGCAGGCCGGGTTTGAAGCGCTGTGCCGCGACAGCCTGGCGTTCCACGGTGATGGCCGCCATTGCCCGATGACCGTCACCGTGCTGCGCCAGCGCGGCAATCCCCATGAATTCATCATCGCGCAAACCTGCGAACACACCTATGTCGACGCGCGCGGCGCCGAAGTGGTGTTCAACCTGGTGGCCGACCATTACAACGCGCTGTGCGCGGGCGACGCCAAGGCGCAGGCCGCCGCGCTGGACGCCGCGAGCCGGATCGAAACCCTGTCCGGCAAGGACATGGGCGCGCTGCTGGGCGCCGCCGGCCATGACCGCGACGCCAACTTGGCGGTGCTGGGCGCGTATCCTCTGGCTGACGCCGGGCGCTTCGTGATCCAGTTGAATGAATTGCCGCCGCTGCTGGAGCAATACAGCAGCGAGCGCCACGCGCCGCTGGTGGGCTTCCACGACATCGTCGCGCGCCTGGACGAGTGCCGCGCGCTGTATCCGGAAGTCACGCAAAACAGCGTGATTTGCGCGGTGATGGCCAAGGCGTGCCATGACATGGGCGTGCAGCGCCGCCAGGTGCAGCCCGGCCACACGGTCAGCTTCAAGATGCTGTCGGACTTGCTGGAGCCGTCGTTGCGCGCGCGTTATGCCGGCAATTACATCGCTTTCGTGCCGGTCAGCGTCAATGGCAGCCTCCCGTTGCCGGAAATGGCGAAGGCCGTGCATGACCGCATCCGCGACTTCAAGGAAACGCGCCAGGACGTGACGATTTTCCAGTTGACGGAAGAAGCGGTGGACGCCGGCATCGTCGGCCAGGAAACCGATCCGCTGTCCTTCGTGGTCACCAACTGGAACAATTACCGTTACCTCGGCACGCAGGAATACCTGCACGGCTGCCAGAACGTGCGGCACCAGAGTGGTGTCAATATCGCACCGCGTGATACGCTGGGCGCCGGCCTGGTGAACCGTCCGGTGATGGTGGTGAACATGTCGGCGCCGGGCGAAGCGTGCATTTCGTTCTTCCCGTCGCTGCGCGCGCAGCATGAAAACCGCGAACTGGCCGGCCACATCGAAGCCCTGTTCGGCGACGAGGGATACAGGGCGGCACGCGCCGCGTAACGGAGTAGCCGGACTATCCGGCCTATCCGGTGATTCCGGTGATTCCGGTGACATAGGTGTTGACGCTTTATGCAGATTAATTCGCAGTTCACGCTGTTTGAAGAATTGTACAGTTCCGCCAGTACGCGGATCTGGCGCGCCGCCGCCGTCGCCGACGGCCGGCCGGTGGTGTTGAAAATCCTGTCCGAGGACGAGGCCCAGCACCAGCCGCACTATGCGCAATTCCAGCGTGAATTCCAGATCATGCGCACCTTGCAGGAGGTGGAAGGCGTGAACCGCGCGTATGCGCTGGAAAACGTCAACGATGCGCTGATGATCGTCAGTGAAGACATCGGCGGGCGCTCGCTGGCGCAAGTGCTCGAAGGCGGGCCGCTGGCGCCGGCCGCCGGGCTGCCGCTGGCGGTGCGGCTGGCCGACATGCTGGCCGGCGTGCATGCGCAAGGCGTGATCCATAAAGACCTGACACCGGCCAATATCGTCTGGAACCGCGCCACCGGCGCGCTGCGCCTGATCGATTTCGGCATCGCGTCGCAATTGAACCAGGAGCGCAGCGGGTTCCAGAGCGTGCATGAACTGGAAGGCACGCTGCACTACGTGTCGCCGGAACAGACCGGCCGCGTCAACCGCGGCATGGACAGCCGCTCCGACCTGTACACGCTGGGCGTGACCCTGTACCACCTGTTCACCGGCGTGCTGCCGTTTGCCGGACGCCATGGCATCGAACTGGTACACGCACACATCGCGCTGGCGCCGAAGCCGCCGCACCTGTGCAACCCGGCCGTGCCGCCGCTGCTGTCGGACATCATCATGCGCCTGATGGCGAAGAACGCGGACGACCGTTACCAGAGCGCGGCCGGCCTGGCCCATGATTTGCGGCTGTGCGCCGACGCGGTGCTGGACAACGGTGGCTCGGCGGCCGGCGCGGTGGGCTTTACCCTGGGCGCGCACGATGCGCTGGGTAATTTCCGCATCCCCGGCAAGCTGTATGGCCGCGAACGTGAAATCGAAGCCATCGTGGCGGCGTTTGAACGCGCCGCCAGCGGACCGGCCGAACTGCTGCTGGTGGGCGGCTTTGCCGGCAGCGGCAAGACCGCGCTGGTGCATGAAGTGCACCAGCCGCTGACGCAGCGCCACGGCGGCTATATCGAAGGCAAATTCGACCAGTACCAGCGCGACGTGCCGTTTTACGCGTGGCGCATGGCGTTCGAAGGCTTTTGCCAGCTGTTGCTGAAGGAGGATGAGGCGTCGCTGGCGCGCTGGCGCGAGCGCATCCTGGGCGCGGTGGACGGGCAGGGCAAGGTGCTGGCCGAAGTGATTCCATCGATCGAACTGGTGATCGGCCCGCAGCCCGCCGTGATGGCGCTGTCCGGCAGCCAGGCGCTCAATCGCCTGCACTATGTGTTTGGCGCCTTCCTGCAGGCGGTGTGCAGCGTGAAGCATCCGCTGGCGGTGTTTATCGATGACTGGCAGTGGGCCGACGCCGGCTCGCTGTCGCTGCTGGAAGCGGTGATGGCGCAGCCGCGCCTGCAGTCGCTGCTGCTGATCTGCGCCTTCCGCGACAACGAGACGCCGCCGGCGCACCCGTTCGCGCAGGCGCTGGCGCGGCTGCGCGCGGCGCAAGCGCCGCTCGATTCGATCGAGGTGCAGGCGCTGACGCTGGACGACGTGCAGCAGATGGTGTCCGATACCCTGGCCGGTTCGTCCGGCTCATCCGCCGTCGAGGCGCTGGGGCGCCTGCTGTTTGGCCGCACCCACGGCAATGCGTTTTTCCTGCGCCAGTTGCTGGCCGAGCTGCATGGCAGCGGCGCGCTGCGGTATGACCTGGCGCAGCGCCAGTGGCACTGGCGCGACGAAGACATCGCGGCGCTGGCGATCGCCGACAACGTGGTCAGCCTGATGAGCGCGAAAATCGCGCGCCTGCCCGGGCCGGTGCGCCAGGCGCTGCTGTACGCGTCCTGTATCGGCGACCGCTTCGAACTGGCGACCCTGGCCGCGCTGCTGGGACAGCCGCCGCACGAAGTCGCGGCCGAACTGGAGCTGGCGCTGCAAGCCAGCATCGTGGCGCCGGTCGGCATGAATTACCGCACCGCGCGCCAGCAGGGCCACACCGATGGCGTGCATTACCGCTTCATCCATGACCGTGTGCGCCAGGCCGCCTACGGCATGCTGGGCGAAGACACGCGGGCGCGCCTGCACCACCTGATTGCGCGCCAGTGGATCGACGGCTGGGATGACAACCAGCGCCGCCAGCGCATCTTTGACATCGCCAACCAGTTCAACGCGGGCCGCGCGCTGGTCCAGGATGCCGGCCAGCGCAGCGAGCTGGCGGAAATCAACCTGGAAGCGGGCAAACGGGCGCGCGCCGCCGCCGCGTATTCGTCGGCACAGGCGTATTTCCAGCTGGCGATCGAATCCGGTCCGACCGCGATCTGGGAACAGCAGCCCGCGCTGGCCATGGAACTGTACCTGGCCGCCGCGGAGACCGCGTTCCTGGCCAAGGACTACCCGGCCATGGACCAGTGGGCCAAGGAGTTCCTGGCGCGCCGCACGGCGCCGGTGGAACGGGTGCAAGCCCTGAAAATCCAGGTCCAGGCTTGCGTGGCGCAAAACCGCCTGTCCGATGCGGTCGACGTCGCACTGCACGCGCTGGAATTGCTGGGCGTGCCATTGCAGCGCACCCCGCATCCGCTGCGCGTGATGGGACAGGTGATGGCCACCAAGCTGGCGCTGCGCAACCGGCCGATCAGCCAGCTGCAACAGTTGCCGGCCATGGAAGACCCGGCCATGCTGGCCGTGATGGATTTGCTGGGCCTGATTTTGCCGCCGGCCTACTGGATTTCCGAAGGCTTGCTGGCGCTGGTGGTGTGCAAGATGGTGTCGGTCTCGCTGGCGCATGGCTATTCACCGAACGCCGGCTATGGTTTTTCGTGGTGGGGCATCACGGAATGCGCGATGCTGGGCAATATCGAAACCGGCGTGGCCTATGGCGAATTCGCCAACGACCTGGCGCGCCGTCATAACCTGAACCTGCAGCAGCCGCTGTTCTTCGCCGCGTGGATCGTCCACAAGTTCCGCCACCCGCTGCGCACCACGATCCCGATGTTCGAGGAAACCTATGCGCTGTCGCTGCAGAAGGGTGACTTCGAATACGCCTCGTATGCGCGCAACAACCATATGCAGACGCTGTTCCACACCGCGTGCCCGCTGCCGGAGCTGCTGGACCGGATGGAACAGGCCCATGCCGACCTGCAGCGCTTCCAGGTCGGCTCGTCGCTATACTGGCACGCGATCTGGTGGCAGGCCGCGCGCAACTTCGCCGCGCCATGCGATGCGCCGACGGTGCTCAACGGCGACGCCTACCGCGAATCGGAATTGCTGCCGCAGCACCAGAAAGCCAACGACGCCAGTTCGCTGTTCCTGCTGTACAGCGCCAAGCTGATGCTGGCGATTCATTTCAATGACGGTGCGCATGCGCTGTCCTATGCGCGCAGCGCGCGCCAGTACCTGAAGGCCGGTGTCGGCATGCACGCCTTCGTGCTGTTCCATTTCCACGAATCGCTGGCGCTGTTGTTGCACAGCGAAGCGCGCGGCTGGGCCGCGAAGCGCCGCGTCTTGCGCGTGGTCGATGGCAACCAGGCTAAACTGAAACTGTGGGCGCAGCATGCGCCCGACAATTACCGCTACCACTGGCTGCTGTGCGAAGCGCTGCGGCTGCGCCTGCAAGGGCGCATGGAACAGGCCTGGCCTTTGCTCGATGAAGCGATCGATTGCGCGCGCGCGCAGGGCCAGTTGCACGAAGAAGCGCTGGCCAGCGAATTGGCGGCCAGGATCTTCCTGGCGCAGCAGCGCGAGCGCCTGGCCGGGCATTACCTGCGCCAGGCGCTGCTGATGTATGAACGCTGGGGCGCGGAAGCCAAGCTGCTGCAACTGTCGGGCGAATTCGCCGGGCTGCTGGCCACCTCGACTTTGCATGGCGACCATACCTTGCCGGCCGGCGGGCGCACCGTCACCTTGCGCACCACGCGCACGCTGGGCACGGGCGCCATGGCTCAGCATGCGTTCGACATGCAGGCGGTGACCTCGGCGTCGCAGGCGATTTCCAAGGAAATCCGGATTGCCGACATGGTGCGCACCCTGTTGACCATCGTGGTCGAGCATTCGGGCGCGCAACGGGCGCTGCTGATGCTGCGCCAGGGCGAGTCGTGGCGCGTGGTGGCGAGCGCCGATGCCGGCGCGTCAAACGGCATCGAAGTCGGCACCTGCGATGTGCAGCTCGACACCGATGCGCAAGGCTTGCTGCCGGTGTCGCTGGCGCAGTACGTGCGCCGCACCATGCGCCCGCAAGTGCTGCAGGATGCGCGCCAGCAATCGATCTTTTCCGGCGACCCGTATTTGCAGCGGGCCCGCCCCCGGTCCGTGCTGTGCGAACCGATTGCGCACCAGGGCAGCCTGCTCGGCATCCTGTACCTGGAAAACACCCTGACGGTGGGCGCCTTCCCGGAAGAACGGCTGGAACTGTTGCGGGTGCTGGCCGCGCAGGCCGCGATTTCGCTGGAAAACGCGCGCCTGTACGCGGACATGGAAGCCCGCGTGCGGGCCCGTACCCGCGAACTGGCTGAATCGCTGGAAACCGTGCGCGTCACCGGCGAGCAGGTCGCCGCGCTGCTCGACAACGCCGGCCAGGGCTTCCTGTCGTTCGGCGCCGACATGGCGGTGGCGCCGCAATACAGCCGCGCCTGCGAAAGCATGCTGGGGCAGGCGCCGGCCGGCCGCCATGCGGGTGTGCTGCTGTTCCCGGCCGACCCGCACAACGCCGACTTGCTGGCCGACGCCACCAAGCGCGTGCTGGGCACCGACGATCCTGACCGGCGCGAAGTGATGCTGTCGCTGCTGCCGTCGGAATGGACCCGGGCCGGCCGCCAGTTGTCGGCCACTTATGCGGTGCTCAATACCGGCCGCCTGATGGTGACCCTGACCGACGTCACCGAAGAGCGGCGTCTGGCCGAGCAGGTGGCGGCGGAACATGGCCGCCTGAAGATGGTGCATGCGGCGGTGGCGGAAAGTACTGAATTCCTCGACAGCGTGGCGGCGTTCCGCCAGTTCGTGCGCGACGAATTGCCGCAAATGCTGGTGGCAATGCAGCCGCCACAAGCAGTGCTGGAACGGGTCTACCGCGAAGTGCACACCTACAAGGGCGTGCTGGGGCAGTTCTGCTTCCAGCATGCGCCGCAGGCGCTGCACGTGGCGGAAAGCGGCCTGGAAGACTTGAAAGACCTGGGTGACGCGCTGACCTTGCAGCGCTTGTCGGATTATCTGGCCTCGCTGGGGCTGGAGCAGGCGATCGCCGGCGACCTGGCCGCGCTGGAAAGCGTGCTGGGCCCGGCCTTCCTGGCCGGCGGCAAGCGCCTGTCCGTGACGGACCAGCAGGCGCGCCAGATGGAAACGCTGGTGATGCGGCTGCTGCGTGGCGAGCCGGTCGAGATGGCGGAAGCGGGCAAGCGCGAGCTCCTGTTGATCGGCAACCTGCACAAGATCGCGGTGCGCGATGCCTTGTCCGGCCATGACCGCACCATGGCGGCGGTGGCCACGCGCCTGCGCAAGCTGCTGGCGCCGGTGCGGTTCATCGACAGCGAAACCGTCTGGCTCGATCCGGCCGCGTGCCGGCCGTTCCTGCGCTCGCTGGCGCACGTGTTCCGCAACGCGGTCGCGCACGGGATTGAAGCGCCGCAGCAGCGCCGCGCCGCCGGCAAGCCGGACGCGGGGCAGATCACTTGCACCATCGTGCGCAGCGACGGCTGGCTGACCCTCGATATTGCCGATGATGGCGGCGGCATCGATACCGCCGCGCTGCGGCGCAAGGCCCGCGAGCGCGGTTTGCATGGCGACGCCGAACTCGATGCGATGGGCGAGGCGGGCTTGCAGGAACTGGTGTTTGCCGATGGCCTCAGCACGGCGGCGCGCGCCGACCAGTTCTCCGGGCGCGGCGTCGGACTGGCCGCGGTGCGGGCGGAAACGCTCAAGCTGGGCGGGTCCGTCTCGGTGCGCAGCACCTTCGGACAGGGGACGCGCTTCACGTTCCGTTTGCCGCTGACCGCGCTGGCGGCCACGGTGGAAAGCGAGGTGCTGTGATGGACGCGGAAATGATGGGACGCATGATGGCGTCCGCGCGGCAGCGCACCAAGCGCTTCCTCAGCGACGAAATGCAGCTGGAAGTGACCGGACATAGCCAGTCGAAGGGCAATGTCGATATCCTGGCGCTGCGTGACACCACGGTGGTGGTGGGCATTGGCGGCGCCGTCAACGTGCTGATCGCGTTCGGCTTCCAGCCCGAACTGCTCGATGTGTTGTTTTCCCGCTTCACGGCCGATATCACCGTGCCGCCGGCGCAACAGGAACGCTACCGCATGGCGTCGGCCACGGAAATCGCCAACATCATCGCCGGGCACTGTACCGACGACTTGCCGCAGATCGGCGCGGCCTTGCCGTTGTCGGCGCCGGTGGTGCTGGCCGAAGTCCGTGATATCCTGCGCCCCCGCGCGGCGCAATTTGCCAGCATGTCGCTGGACACGCGCGCCGGCAGCATGGAAATCAGCTTTATCGGCCCGGCGGAATTGTTTGACCAACAATTGAACTACGTAGATTAAAATAAGCAAGTGAGATTCTAGGACGAAATATGGCAGCACTGAACGCATTGGTTGTAGACGATTCGATTATTACCACCGACAAACTGGTCAATATGCTGACCGAGTTGGGCCACAATGTGCTGCAGGTGGCCGGTACCGGCAAGGAAGCGCTGACGGCGTATCGCCAGCTGCAGCCGGATTTCGTCACCATGGACATCACCATGCCTGATATGGATGGGGTGCAGGCGACGCGCCTGATCGTTGAAGAATTCCCGCACGCGAATATCATTATGGCAACTTCGCATGGCCAGGAAAAAATGGTGCTGGCGGCGATTGACGCTGGCGCGCGTGGTTATATCCTGAAGCCGATCCGCAAGGAAAAGCTGCAGGAATCCATTGCCAAAGTAATGCGTCCGCGCGCCTGAATGCTGCCCCGTAATGTCCACTCCGCCAATTTTCACGAATCCCTCCATGCCTGACTACTGGGCCAGCGCCTTCGACGTGGTGCCATTCCCCATTTATGTGGTGGACATGGCGACCCTGGAGCTCATCAATGTCAACCGGACCATGCGCAAGCGCACCGGCGAACTCGATGGCCGCAAATGCTATGAAGCGATTTATGGCGGCGCCAAGCCCTGCGCATTTTGCGCGATTCCCGGCATGCAAAGCGGCGACATGGGACAGACCATCATTTTCGAGCATTTCAACGAAGCCGATGACCGCTGGTACCAATTGCAGGAAACCCGGATCGCCTGGTTTGACGGCCGTCCCGCCAAGTATTCCATCGCGGTCGACGTCACCCAGCTGAAAGGCGCGCAAAACGCGCTGGCGGAAGCGCACGCCGACCTCGCCATCAAGAACCGCGAGCTGGAGCGCCTGACCGTCACCGACAGCCTGACCGGCATCAGCAACCGCCGCCATCTGACGGCGGTACTGGACCATGAAGTGGCCAGCGCACGCCGCAGCGGCTTGCCGCTGTCGGTGCTGCTGATCGACGTCGACCGCTTCAAGCAAGTCAACGATACGTTTGGCCATCAGGCCGGTGACGCGGTGCTGGCGCAGGTGGCCGGCATCGTGGTGCGCAATGTGCGCGGCACCGATGCGGCGGGACGCTGGGGCGGCGAGGAATTCGTGGTCACCTGTCCCGGCACGACGGCGCAGGCCGGCGCCGCCGTGGCGGAAAAACTGCGCGCCGCGATCGATGCCCATACCTTCCCCGTGGTGGGCAAGGTCAGCTGCTCGATCGGCGTGGCGGAATGGCTGGAAGGCGAGTCGGTTGGCCTGTTGCTGGCGCGGGCCGACGCCGCGCTATACCGCGCCAAGTCCGAAGGCCGCAATTGCACGGCGGTGGCGGGGCCGTTGCCGTCCCCGGCCGGCGCACCGGCGGCCTGACACGCCGCCTTCCGGGTTGACACCCCGGACCTTACTGCCGCAGCGTAAGCCGCACCGGCATGCTGGACGGCCGCATCGTGAACGCGGATTCCTCCCTGATCTGTGCCGGGTCGCCGGCGAACTCCACCGTAAAATGCCGCGCCAGCATGGACAGCACCAGCCGCTGTTCGACGCTGGCCAGATGGCGCCCGGGGCAGACCCGGGGACCGGCGCCGAATTGCAGGAAGCCGTGCGCGTCATGCGGCTGCACATGCTCGTGTCCGGCTGCCCAGCGTTCTGGTAGGAAAGCCTCCGGCTGGCCGAAGCGGTGCGGGTCTTCCATCGCCGGGCGCAGCACAAAGAACAGCGGCGTGCCGGCCGGCAGCGCCACGCCACCGAGCACCACATCCTTCACCGGTTCGAAGAACAGCAATGGAATGATGGGTTTCAGGCGCATCGCTTCATGCGCCACGCCATCGAAATAATCGAGCTTGCGCACGTCGTCAAACGCGGGGCACAGCGGCGCGGCGCCAAATGCCTGCAGCGCCGCGTCGTGCATGCGCTCCTGCACGTGGGGATGCCGGCACAGGCAATACATGGCCCACGCCAGTGAAAACGCGGTGGTGTCTTCGCCGGCCATCAGCACCGTGATGGTGTTGGCGAAGATGGCGTCATCACTCATCGGCGTCCCGGTTTCCTCGCCGGCCGCCAGCATCGCTTCCAGCAGGTTGTGCGGCGCCTCGCCCGGATGGGCGGCGCGCCGTTCGCGGGCGCGGGTAATCAGGCCGGACGCATAGTGCTGCACTTCGCGCAGCGCATGGTCGAACTGGCGGTCGCGCGGCAGCTTGAAGTAGCGCCACCACGGGAAGGGCGCATTCACGCGCGACAGGATCATCGGGAAGATGTGCGCCATATGGTCCTGGATCGCGCCGCCGCTCTGTTCCAGCGTATTCGGATCGACCCCGAAGGCCAGGGTGGTGGTGGTGTCGACGGTATAGCGCGTCAGGTCGCGGCACATATCGACCGTGTCGCCGTTGCGTGCGGCGCGCAGCCACTGCTCCAGCAGGCGCTGCGTAATGGCTTGCATGGAGGGGAAGAAGGCGCGGAAGTGGTTTGCGCCCAGCGCATGCATGATCAGTTTGCGCTGCGGCAGCCAGGCATCGCCCTCGGCGGAAAACACGCCATTGGCGCCCATTTCCGACAGCACGGATTCAATCGGGGAAAAGCGCCGGTAGCGTTCGGGCCGTTCATGCAGCACGGTATTCAACAGGCTCATGTCCGAACTGACGAAGACCTGTTTCGGCCCCAGTTTCATGGTCAGGGCGGGGCCGTATTGCCGGATCCAGTCTTCCAGGATCAGGTGGATACGGACCGGGTCCAGTTGCAGGGCATTGCCCAGCAGCGGTATGCCTTTGGGGCCGGGCAATTCCGCCAGGGTGCGGATGCCGGGTTCAATGGTATCAGGCGCCATGTACACCTCCCGAGTGCCTTGCACCATGGGTGCCGGGTGGCGCCGCATGGGCAGGAACTTGGGATTATAGCCACGCGGGAAACGGGGCGTGGCACGGTACGTTGCGGAGTCACATCAACCCCGCATCAACCCCGCATCAACCCCGCATCAACCCCGCATCAATCCCGCGTCAATCCAGCTCGTAGGCGCTCAACTGGGCGCGTCCGCCATTGCCGGGGGCGGGCGATTCCACCATCAGCAGGCGGTTGGCGGGCGACCAAGCCGCATCGGACGCTTTTTCCACTGGAATGCGCGCCAGGCGGCGGCGCTGGGCGGCGTCGTAGACCGACAGGGCATCGGCTTCCATGACGGCGCCGACCGCGCCGCCCAGGCCCTGCACCGTGCCCGGCTTGCGCAACGGCGCGTCGCCCGGCTGGGCTTCCAGCCCGGACCACATCACGGTACCCAGCCCGGCGCGGGTGGCGCGCACACTGTCGAAATAACCGGGCAGCCAGCGGTAGCCGCCTTTCGGCGCGGCGGCGGCGGCCGCCGCTTCCGGCGCGAACACGGAACCGCCATCCTGTTCGGCGGCAAACACCGGGCGGCTATTGGCGACCCGGCCTTGCACCTGGCGCAGCGGTTTGCCATCGGCGGAATACACGATCGCGATCGCGCTGCCCATGCCACCGCGCTGGATCGGCGTGGTGGCGGTCGGTCCGCGCGGGACGGTTGGCGCGGAGATGGGGGCGGCGATGGGCGCATCCGGCGTCGCCACCGGTGCGGCGGCGGCCGCCGGCGCAGGCTGGGCCGGCTGGGTGCCCTGTACCGCCTGCGCGGCCTGGGCGGCCAGCGCCGCCAGCGCTGCTTGCGCGCCTTGTGCCGCCTGCGCCGCCGCGGATGGCTGAGCTGCCGCTGCTGCTGGCGCCGCGGCGGTGGCGGCCCCCGGCGTGGCGCCAGGTGCGCTGCCTGCTGCAGCCGGTGCGCCAGCCCCGGTGGGCGGCGGCGCCGGACGCACCGGCGCCACGGGTGTGAGCACGATACTGGCCGGTGGCTGCGCTTTCACCCAGCGGACGCCGAACTTGTCGCCCAGCCGCACCACGCTGTCGGCAAACCAGCCTTCCTTGTTGACCAGCATGGTCGATGCCGCGCCGGTAAAGCCGCGCAGACTGACGGAGTCGCCTTGCCAGACCAGGAATTGCTGGGCGTCGTACAGGGGAATGCTGCACACCTTGTCACTGCGCGGCGTGGTAATGCGTCCGGCGGCCTGGCCGGTATCCTTGTCCAGCCGTTCCAGCTGGTTGACGCGGTCGAGCCACACCCGGCCATCGGGTGTCACGCCCCACTGGCGGATCCGTTCACTGGCGATGCCCGGCTGCCACCATTCGTCGCCATGGCAGGCGCGGCCCGTGATGTCGGGCGCATCGGCCGGCAAGGTCACCGTGTAGGTTGCTTCCGGCGGCTGCAAATCCTGGGCAATCTCGCGCGCCTGCGGCGCCTCGTCTTCAATCGGGCAGCGCCGCGCGCCCCATGGCGCATCCGGTTGCTGCGACGCCGCGCCGAGGTCGGCCGCCAGGTCGAACGCCAGCAACTGGCCGCCGTCCGGCTGGGCAAAGCCGGCGCTGAGGCCGGCGCGCTGCACCCCGTCGGCGGCCGGTGCGCCCAGTACGCCATACAGCATGTTGCCATTGGCGGACGGCGCCAGCGTTTGCAAGTCGCCCTCGACCAGCCGTTCCGTCACCACCCGCCCGCTGCGGGTATCTTGCACGGTCAGGCGGGACCGGTTGCGGCGGCCCGCCTCATCGGCATCGCGCGTGACCGTGGCCAGCCAGCGGCCGCGCGGATCGGCGGTGGACGCCAGCCAGCCGCCATCGGCAGGCCGCAGCACGGCCGCGCCGCGCTGGCGGCCGCATTGCTTGACATTGACGGCCAGCGGCGTCACCAGCTGCGCCGGCGCGGCTTTGGTCTTCTTGCCGCGCGCCGTGGCCAGGCTCAGGGCGGTGGCCGCGCCGGCCGGCGGCACCAGCCACAGGTCGCCGGTGGCTTCGGCAAAATGCCAGGCATAGCTCGACGCCGGCCCGGCAGGTGCGGCGGCGCGCTGGTAGCTGAACAATTCACGGCGGCCGGTATCCCAGATGGCAAACCGCAATTCGCCATTGGCGGCGCGCTGCGCCACCAGCAGCTTGCGGCCATCGTCGACAAAGCGCAGGTCCAGCACGGTATCGCCACCGGTCGGGATTGTCAGCGTATTGCGCATGCCGGGCAACTCCAGCACCCGCACCTGGGCCCCGCCCAGCGCAATGCGTTTGCCGTCGCCGGACAGCGCCATCGGCATCGCGGCCGCCGCCGGGCTGGCCGGTGTGGCGCAGGCCGGGCCGGCCACGGCGCCATCGAGCCGCAGCCAGCTGGTCTTGCCGTTGCCGCCATGGCTGCGGCCATCGCCAAATGTGGCGATGCCGATACAGCCCGGCGCGTAGCGGCTGGTGTAGGCCACGGTGCGGCCATCCGCGCTGGCCGACAGGACGTGTGCCGGCACCGGCAGCGCGGCCGTGGCATCGGTGGTGGCGCCGCCCGCCGCGCTGCGGTGCAACTGGTTGCGCGCATCGGTGCGGAACACCCACAGGCCGTCGCCCGAGGTGGCGATCGGGAAGCCCGCCGCCCAGGTGGACGCAACTGGCGCCGCGGACAGCGCCGCCAGCAAGGTAATCAGGATGCGTGGCGTGCATGCCATCGTCAAAGTGGCCAATTCGGGCTCCGGAAACAGTTGCGGGGACAGCGCCAAGGGGACGGCGGTAAGGGAACGGCGGCGCCGGCCCTGTACAATGGTAGTGTATTGCCATCAACCAACACAAGAAGAACATGAAGTCCAAAAAACTGCGGATTGCCGCCATCACGGCCGGCGCCACCGCTGCCCTGGTGGCCGCCTATGCCGGCCTGGGATTTTTCGCGGTTCCCGCGATTGTCGCATCGCAGGCGGAAAAGATGGCGCAGCAACAGTTCAAGCGCCAATTGACCATCGGGCAAGTCACATTCAACCCGTTCACGTTGACCGCCGCGCTGCGCGACGTGAAGCTGCTGGAGCCCGATGGCTCGGCAGTATTCGTCTCGTTCGAGGCGCTTGACGCCGACCTGTCGTGGCAATCGCTGCGGCGCCTGGCGCCCGTGGTGGAAAAAGTGCGCCTGCAGGCGCCATATGTCCACCTGGTGCGTGCCGGTAACGGCAAATACAGCATCGATGACATCCTGCAATGGCTGGCCGCGCAGCCGTCCTCGCCGGAACCGGCGCTGTTTTCCGTCAATAACATTGAACTGGCCAATGGCCGCATCGCGTTTGACGACCAGCCGGCGCGCGCGCAGCACCGCGTGGAAGGCTTGCAACTGGGCTTGCCGTTCATTTCATCGATGCCGGCGGACATCGATGTTTTTGTCGAACCGTTGCTGTCGGCCACCATCGATGGCGCACCGCTGCATATCCAGGGCAAGGCCAGGCCATATGCCGCCCAGCGCGAATTCGCGGCGGAACTGCGGCTCGACAAGCTGGAGCTGCCGCAACTGCTGGGTTACCTGCCATTCAAGCCCGGCTTCAAACTGCCGTCCGCCCGCCTCGATGCGCGCCTGACGGCCAATTTCGTGCAGCCGAAGGCCGGCGGCTCGTCACTGGCGCTGGGCGGTGAAGCGGCGCTGTCGAATGTGGACTTGCGTGATGCCGGCGGCGCGCCGGTGCTGAAGTTTGCCCGCCTGTCGGCCCAGCTCGATAAGTTGGACTTGTTCGCGGGCCGCTATGCGATCGCCAAAGTCGGCCTGGAGGGGCTCGATGCGGTGGTGCAGCGCGACGCGGGCGGCCAGTTGAACCTGGACCGTCTGCTGCCGCCGGCGGCGCCCGTCAAAGGGAACAAGCCGGAAGCGGCGACACTGGTGGCCGTGAAGGAAGTGGCGATCCGCAACGCGGCGCTGCGCTATGGCGACGCCACGCCGCACACGGCGCTGCAAGCCGCGGTGCAGCGCTTCGACCTCGATGTGCGCGGGATTGCCGTCGATACCGGCAAGCGCACCGTGGACGTGGCGGAAGCGGTTTCCGGCAGCGCCGCGCTGACCTATGCGCAAGGCGCGCGCACGGCGCCGCCGCCTGCGCCATCGGCGCCGCAGGCCGATGGCGGCCAGCCGTACCAGGTGCAGGTCGGCGCCATGGACGTCAAGGGGTGGAGCATCAACGTCGATGACAAGAGCCGAAGCCAGCCGCTGGCGCTGGCCTTGTCGCCACTGCAACTGACGGTGAAAGGCTGGTCCAATGCGCCGGCGTCGCGCAGCGAGATCAACCTGGCCGCCACCATCAACCGCAGCGGCAAGCTGGGTGTGGCCGGCAGCCTGGTTGCCGCGCCGTTCGATGCGGACTTGGCGCTGGAACTGAAAAACCTCGATTTGCAGCCGCTGCAAACGCTGATCGCCGAACATGTGAACTTGCGCGTGGCGCAGGCGGCCGTGTCGGCCAAGGGACGCTTGAAACTCGCCGATGAAGGCGGGGTGATGAAAGGCGGCTACAAAGGCGACGCCAGCATCGACCGCCTGACCACGGTGGACCGCTTGAATGACGCGGATTTCCTCAGCTGGAAATCGCTGGCGTTTGGCGGCATGGATGTGCAACTGGCGCCGTTGGCGGTGAACATCGACAAGGTGGCGCTGTCCGACTTTTTTGCGCGCGTGATTATCGACCCGAACGGCCGCATCAACGTGCAGGACGTGATGCGGACCGCCGCCAATGAAGACCGCAGCCTGACCGATGCGACAAACCGTGCGCAGGATGCGAGGAAGCAGGCCGCCGCGCCCACGGCGGCGCGGGGCAAGACCGCGCCTGGCAAAGCCGCGCAGGACAAGGTGGCGCAGGACAAGCTTGCCCAAGGTAAGCCGGCGCGGGAGCCGGCGTCCGGCAAGGCTGCCGCGACGGCCGCCGCGCCGATGCCGCCCATCCGTATTGGCCAGCTGCACCTGTCGGGCGGGCGCGTGCGCTTCACCGATAACTTCATCAAGCCGAACTACACGGCCAACCTGAAAGACCTGGGCGGTGTGGTGGCCGGGCTGACGTCGGACCCGTCGGTGCTGGCCAATGTGGACATCAAAGGCAATGTCAACAGTGCGCCATTGTCGATCGCCGGCAAGGTGCATCCGCTGCGCAAGGATTTGTATCTGGACTTGAAAGCCGACGTGCGCGGCATGGAACTGGCGGCCTTGTCGGCGTATGCGGACAAGTATGTCGGCTATGGCATCGAGAAGGGCAAGCTGTCGTTTGAAGTGGGCTACAAGCTGGAAGAGCGCAAACTGTCGGCGGAAAACCGGCTGATCCTCGACCAGCTGACCTTTGGCAATGAAAGCACGAATCCGGAGGCGACCAAATTGCCGGTGCAACTGGCGGTGGCGCTGCTGTCCGACCGCAACGGCGTCATCGACATCAACGTGCCGATCGGCGGTTCGCTCGACGATCCGCAGTTCTCGCTGGGCGGCATCATCATGCAGGTGATCGGCAATGCCGTGATGAAAACCGTGACGGCCCCGTTTACCCTGATCGCCTCGCTGTTTGGCGGCAGTGGCGAAGACATGGCGGCGCTGGTGTTTGACGCCGGCCAGACTGCCGTGCCGGCGGCGCGCGAAGAAAAACTGGCGCCGCTGGCCAGGGCGCTGCATGAACGGCCGGGACTGAGGCTCGATATCGGCGGCCGCTATGATCCGGCCACCGATACCGGCGCGCTGCGCCACCTGGCGCTGGAGCGCAAGCTGCGCCAGGTGAAAGTGCGCGACCTGCAGGCGCGCAACCAGGCGGCGCCGGAAGGCGGCGTGACGGTGACGCCGGAAGAACGCCCGGCGCTGCTGGCGCGCGCCTATGCGGCGGACCCGCTGCCGAAGCCGCGCAACGCGCTGGGGCTGCAGAAGACGGTGCCGCCGGCGGAGATGGAGCAGGCCATGCTGGCCGCCATCACCATCGATGACGATGATTTGACCGCGCTGGCGCACAAGCGCGCGCAGGCCGCCAAGGAATGGTTGCTCAAGCATGGTGTGCCGGCCGAGCGCATGTTCCTGACCGCGGCGAAAGCAGGCGCCTGCAAGGCGGAATTCACGCTGCGCTGATCCCGGCGCGGCGGTTGTGCGGCAACAACGCCTGTACCAAAGTACAGGTGGCGCGCCGCCCGCGCACCGCTATCGTTACCCTCCTGCAAATGTAGCTATTGGAGGGGTGGGATGAAACGGACGCGGTCACTGTCGTTGAAGCAAACTATTTGCCTGTTCGTCGTGCTGGTGGCGGCGCTGGCGTGCCTGACCCTTTGGGGGCTGCTGCAAATCACCAGCGCGCAGGACCGCGTCAGCGCCGCCCACGCGGCGCGCTACCAGTCGTACCTGCTGGCCGATGAACTGCGCCAGAGCTCCGATGATTTGACGCGGCTGGCCCGCACCTTCGTCGTGACGGGCGATGCCGCGTTCGAGCGCCAGTACTTCGACATCCTTGATATCCGCCAGGGCAAAAAGCCGCGGCCGCAAAACTATGAGCGGATTTACTGGGACTTCGTGGCAGCCGGCGAAACGCCGTCCAACGCGGGCGGCGCGTCCGCGCCCTTGCTGGAATTGATGAAGCGGGCCGGCTTTACGCAGCAGGAACTGGCCAAGCTGCAGGAAGCGGCCGCGCAATCGGATGGCCTGGTGCAGGCGGAAACCGTGGCGATGAATGCCGTCAAGGGGCTGTTCCGGGATGACCAGGGCGGCTACTCGAAGAAGGGCGCGCCGGACGCCGAGATGGCGCGCAAGCTGACCCATGATGCCGCCTATCACCGCAACAAGGCAAAGATCATGAAGCCGGTGAACGAATTCCTGCAAATGCTCGATGAGCGCACCGGCCGCGCTGTCAAGGAAGCCGAAGCGGCGGCGGGCGCTGCGTATCAGCGTACCCTGGGATTGCTGGGCTTTTCCGTGGCAGTATCGGCGCTGGCCATGTTCTGGCTTTACCGCAGCCTGATGCGCCAGCTGGGCGGCGAACCGGCCTATGCGGCCGATATCGTGCGCCATATCGCGGAAGGCAACCTGGCGGTGGAATTGCAGTTGCGTGAAGGCGATACGGGCAGCCTGCTGTACGCCATGAAGCAGATGACCAATAAGCTGTCGGCGGTGGTGCTGGATGTGGCGTGCGGCGCGCGCGCGCTGGCGCGGGCATCGGAAGAAATCAGCTCGACCTCGCAATCGCTGTCGCAAGCCACCAACCAGCAGGCAGCCAGCGTGGAGCAGACCAGCGCCTCGGTGGAGCAGATGACGGCGTCGGTCTCGCAAAACACGGAAAACGCGAAAGTCACCGACGCCATCGCGTCGCGCGCGGCCGCCGAAGCGAAGGAGGGTGGCCAGGCCGTGGAGTCCACGGCGGAAGCGATGCAGCAGATCGCCCGCAAGATCCTCATCATCGACGACATCGCCTACCAGACCAACTTGCTGGCGCTGAACGCGGCGATTGAAGCGGCGCGGGCGGGCGAGCATGGCAAGGGTTTTGCCGTGGTGGCGCAGGAAGTACGCAAACTGGCTGAACGCAGCCAGGTGGCGGCGCAGGAAATCGGCCAGGTGGCCGGCAGCAGCGTGCAGCTGTCGGAGCGGGCCGGCAAGCTGCTCGCTGAAATGGTGCCGAACATTAAACGCACCTCGGACCTGGTGCAGGAAATCACGGCGGCGTCGGAAGAGCAGAACGTGGGGCTGCAACAGATCAATGTGGCGGTCAGCCAGCTCAGCGAAACCACGTCGCACAATGCGGCCGGGGCCGAGCAGCTGGCGGCCACCGCCGAGGAAATGAGTGTGCGGGCGGAGGAATTGCAGGCGGCGATTTCGTATTTCAGGACGGCCGCGCAGGGTAGCCATGAAGAACCGCCGCGCCGTCGCGGCGGTGCGCGCCAGGAAAGAGAGTTGCTGGCTGCTTAAGCTGTCAACGGACCGGCGCAGGCATCAAGGCCTGCGCCATGCCACCATCACAGCGCCCTTAAGAACGCGCTCAGATCCGCCACTTCCTGCTGCGTCAGCCCGATCTGGAACCGGCGGTCATAGAACCGCACGACGCCCGCCAGGTCGGCTTGCGAACCATTGTGGAAGAATGGCGCGCGGGCTGACAGGCCGCGCAAGGTCGGCACCTTCATGCGGCCGATATCGCGCCAGCGGCCGGTCTGCATCGCCAGGCCCGGGTCGGTGGTGTCGACGGTTTCACCGGTCACGTTGTTGCGCAGGGTGTACAGCGGCATGTCCGGCGTGCGCACGCGGGCATCGGCCACGCCGATATCGACCAGCAGCGGCGTCGAATGGCTGCCCGCGTTGGGCGCGCTGTGGCAGCTCGAGCAGGTGACGCGGTTCGCCACGCGCAACTGGTCCGTGAAGCCCGCCACGCGGTTGATCGTGAAGGGCCGGTTGTTGAACAATTGCTCGCCGCGCGCAATCGACGCGCGCGCCGCGTTTTGCGCGTTGGCTGGCGCGGGCTGCGCAGGCGGGCGCTGGCCCGGCGTGGGCCGGGCCGGGGCATCGAGATTGCGCCACGCGCCAAACAGGGTCATGGCGTTGCGGTTGAAGGTGGCGCGGGTACGGTAGTCGCCGGCTTCCAGGTCATTGATGCCGAAATAAAAGGCTTGCGACGCCAGCGCGGCCGGGCCGCCGCTCGCGCCGGCCTCCGCCAAGTTGCCGGCCGCGCCGCTGGTCAGCTGCGCCGTGACCAGGCTGGCCTCGAAATCGACGATGGCGCGCTGTTGCGCCGCCGTCAGGTCGCGCGCCGCTTCGGCGTGGCCGCGCACGGCGTCATTCGCCTGTGTCAGCAAGCCGCTGTCGACGCCGGCATAGCACAGCGCAGGGTTGGCATTGAGGATGCAGTTGGCGTCGGCGGTGCCCGCCGTCACGGTGCGGTTTTCCCGCGCATCCCACATGATGGTGCTGATGAATTTCAGGTTGGCCGATGGCAGCGGGCGGCGGAACAGCGACAGTTCCCTGGCGCTGGCGTAGCCGTAAGGATCATCGGCGCGCACCAGGGTGAATTCCGCATTGGCCGGGATGGCCTGGCCGACCCGGATCAAGCCTTTGGTCAGCAGCATGCTGTACGCAACGCGTTTCTGGTCCAGGGTGGCGGCCGGCGCAACCGGGCTGTTGGCGGCGTCGACTACGCGGAACACCGGGTCCGCGCCGGCGCTGGCGGCGAAGCGCAGGCGCAAATGATTGGGGGTGACGCTCCAGCCGCTGTTTTCCGCGTGGCAGCTGGCGCAACTGCGGCCATTGCCCATCGGGGTGAAGAAGGGATTGGCGGTGTCGATAAAGCCGGCCGCCGTGGACGTCAACGCCGTGCCGTCGGCATTGGCTTGCGGCGTTGGTGGCACGGGCGCACCCTGCGCGGTACGGCGGACCGCCACGGTGGTGGCCGATGCTGTTGCGGCGCCGCTGCCGGCTTCGGCGGCGGCGGGATCGGCCGCGGTGTCCGCAGTGGCCGCCGTGATGGTGGCAGAGGCGGTGTCCGTGGAGGTGGCGGCGCCAGCCGGGACGTCCTCCGTGGCCGGTGCCGTGGCGGCGCCGCCCTGGCGGACGCCGGCCACGCTGGCCTGGTCGGTCGAGCCGCCACAAGCGGACAGCAATCCGGCCAGCAGCGCCATCGGCAGTGCGGCGGGCAACCAGCGGGTGTGGTGCGGGCGGGGGCGTAAGCGTTGGGTGGGGCGCATGGAAGTCTCCTTGTTAGGTTCTCGCAGGAAACATCGTGGACCCGGAATATGGAGCAAAAATGGAGGGGAGCCTCGTGGGGAAATTGCGCCACGCCTGCACAATTACTGCACATTCGGCAGGTATGATGGCGGCATGAGCCCTCTCCAGCCACCGGTCATCCGCCTCACCATCGCGCGCAAGATTGCGCTGGCGGTGGCGCTGATCGTCCTCCTGTGCATCGGCACCATGGCGTGGCTGACCAACGCCAATTTGCAGCGCGGCTTTATCGCTTACCTGAACGAGATGCAGGAGCAAGACCTGGACCAGGTCAGCCGGCTGCTGGCGGAGCGCTACCGCCGGGAAGGCGATTTCGAATGGCTGCGCCACCGGCCCCGCGCCATGCGCGATGTGCTGGACCAGATGTCGCCGCAATTAAAGATGGAAGCCGATGCGCCGGGCAACCGGCGCGGCAGGGACGGCGATGGCCGGCCCGAGCGTGAACGCGACCGTGACCGTGACCGTGGCGGCTATGGCCCGCCGGACCGCCAGGGGCAGCGCGAAGGGTTGCGTGACGGCCCGCCGGACGACCCGGAGGGCCGGGGGCCGCCGCGCGGCGAAGAGCGCGGCGCCTATGGCCCGCCGCGCCGCGCCGAGGCGCAGCGTCCGCCCCGTCCGCGTGAAATCCAGGATCCGATGGCGTTTGCCGCGCGTCTGACGGTCAAGGATGAATATGGCGCCTCGCTGGTGGGGCCGCCGGATCCGCCGCCCGGCATCGTACGTCCGATCATGGTCGACGGCCGCAAGGTTGGCACCGTACAATTGCTGCTGTTGCGCCAGTCCGCCGGGCAAAGCACGACAGCGGCCAATTTCCTGCGCACGCAAACGCGCGACATCCTGCTGCTGTCCGGCGCGCTATTGCTGGCGGCGCTGGCGCTGGCAGCGGCGCTGGCGCGCCATATGCTGCGGCCGGTGGCCGCGCTGCACGGCGTCACGGCGCGGCTGGCGCGCGGCGAACTGGCGGCGCGCGCGCCGGTACTGAGCCGCGATGAATTGGGGGAGCTGGCATTGCATGTCAACGCCATGGCGCATGAACTGGAGCGCAATGAAACCCAGCGCCGCCAGATGCTGGCCGATGTGTCGCATGAATTGCGCACGCCGCTGACCGTGATCCGGGGCGAAATCGAAGCGCTGATCGACGGCGTGCGCAAGGCCGACCAGCCGGCGCTGGAGTCGTTGCATGGGGAAGTGCTGCGCCTGGCCAAGCTGGTGGACGATTTGCACCAGCTGGCGCTGGCCGATACCGGCGACCTGCATTTCGAGATGCAGGCGCTGGACTTGCAGCCGGTGCTGTTGCCGCTGGCGGAACGCTACCAGGCGCGCGCCGCCGCCGCGGGGCTGGCGCTGCGCTGGGAATTGCCGCCGCAGCCGGTGATGGTGCAGGGCGATGCGCGCCGGCTGGCACAGGTGGTGGTCAACCTGCTGGAAAACAGTATCCGCTATACCGACCGTGGCGGGGTGATCGTGCTGGCGCTGCGGGTGCGCCACGATGGCCGCCAGGACCAGGCGGAAGTCACGCTCGACGACAGCGCGCCCGGGGTGCCGGCCGGCGCCCATGCGCGGCTGTTCGAGCGGCTGTACCGGGTGGACCAGGCCCGCACGCGCGAACGGGGCGGCAGCGGGCTGGGACTGGCCATCTGCAAGGCGCTGGTGGAAGCGCATGGCGGCGTCATCGCGGCGCTGCCGTCGGAGCATGGCGGCATCCGGGTCCGCATCACGCTGCCGGTTTTGCAGGATTAAATCGATAAGGAATGGAATGGATTTTGTGGCACACATCGTCATCGTTGAAGACGACGCGAAAATCTCGGCGCTGCTGGGCGATTACATGGAAGCCGCGGGCTACCGCGCGACCCGCATCATGAATGGCGCCCAGGCCGTGGAGGCGCTGCGCGCCGATGGCGCCGACGTGGTGCTGCTGGACTTGAACTTGCCGGGCCTGGACGGACTGGAAGTGTGCCGCGCCGTGCGCGCGTTTTCCCAGGCCCCCATCATCATGCTGACCGCGCGGGTGGATGAGGTGGACCGCCTGCTGGGACTCGACGCGGGCGCCGACGATTACGTCTGCAAGCCGTTCAGCCCGCGCGAAGTGGTGGCGCGGGTGCGTGCGCAATTGCGCCGCGCAACGGTAAACAGCGTGGCCAACAGCGGTGCGCCGGCCCAGCAGGCAAGCGCGCCGCTGCTGGCGGTGGACCGCGAGCGCATGCGCATCCTGCTGTCCGGCGCCGCGCTGTCGCTGACGCCGGTGGAATTCCGCATCCTGGCCGAATTGATCGACCATCCGGACCGCGTGTATTCGCGCCAGCAATTGCTCGATGTGGCCCACGAAGACCAGCGCGACATCAGTGACCGCACGGTCGATTCGCACATCAAGAACATCCGCCGCAAGCTGGCGGTCAAGCCGGTGGCGGCGGAGAGCCTGCAGTCAGTGTATGGCGTCGGCTACAGATTCGAATTGCCACTCTGCTAAAATCCCCCGCTGGACCAACATTTACCAACGGGCAGGGACGTCATGAAACGAGTGATTTTTAACCAGAAGGGTGGCGTCGGCAAGTCCACCATTGCGGTCAACCTGGCCGCGATCGCGGCAAACCGCGGCAAGAAAACGCTGCTGATCGACCTTGACCCGCAGTGCAATTCCAGCCGCTACCTGCTGGGCGACCACGCCAAGGACATCACCCCGACGATCGCGGGCTATTTCGAGCAAACCCTGAATTTCATGGTGTTTTCGCTGTCGGCGCGCGGCTATGCGCATGAAACCGGTTTTGAGAACCTGTCGCTGGTGCCGTCGCATCCGGAAATCGGCGAACTGCAATCGAAGCTGGAATCGCGCCACAAGATCTACAAGCTGCGCGACGCGTTGAACGAGCTGGAAAAGGAGTACGAGGAAATTTTCATCGATACCCCGCCGGCCTATAACTTCTTCACGCAATCGGCGCTGATCGCGGCCGATACCTGCCTGATTCCGTTCGACTGCGACGATTTTTCGCGCCAGGCGCTGTACACCTTGATGAACAATGTCGCTGAAATCAAGGCGGACCATAACCAGGCGCTGGAAATCGAAGGCATCATCGTCAACCAGTTCCAGCCGCGCGCCAACCTGCCGCAGCGCATGGTCGACGAATTGCTGGCGGAAGGCTTGCCGGTGCTGGGCAGCAAACTGTCGAGTTCCGTCAAGGTGCGCGAGTCGCACGAGCGCCGCCTGCCGATGATCCACATGGATGCGCGCCACAAGCTGTCGCAGGAATTCGAAGCGCTGTATGACGAGCTGGAAGCGGCGCAAAGCAGCACCGCGAAGAAGCGCAAGCGCGGTTAAGCGCCGTCAGCCCGGGTTGAACTCCCCGACATAGCGCGCTCTGGGCCGTATCATGCGGCCATCGGCGCGCTGTTCCAGCGCATGGGCGATCCAGCCCGCCGTGCGCGCCATTGCCAGCAGCGCCAGCGCGGCGCCGTCCGGCAATCCCAGCACCAGTTCCATCGCCGCCAGGGCGAAATCCGAATTCGGCTGCGCGCCCGGCGTGGCACGGGCCCGTGCCGCCAGCGCCGTATATGGCGCGCATGCCGCCGCATCGTATTCCTGCAATTTCTCCATCAGGTACGTGGCGCGGATATCGCCGTCCGGATACAGCGGGTGGCCGAAGCCCGGTGTCATGGCGCCGATCGCGGCCATGCCGGGACGCGCCGCCTCTTGCCGCAGCCGCGTTTTCGCCACCACGTAATGGCCGCCATGCTCGGTGCCGGACAATGCCGCCAGCCCCGCGCACAGCACCAGCGGCATGGCCGCGCCGCTCGACGCCGCGCAGCGCACGGTGAAGGCGGAATTGTTCAGTTCGTGGTCGGCCAGCAGCACCATGGCGGCGCGCAGCAGCTCGGCCGCCCTGGCATCGCGTTGCCATGCGTTTGCCGCTTGCAGGTGCAGCGCGGTGCCGCTCGCAGCCGTGCCCAGCAGCAGCCCGCCCACCAGGCGCAGCAGCGCCATCGGATCGTCATCGGGCGTGGGGATTACCGGCAGCAGCGCCATGGCGCGCGGCAGGGGCGCCAGTTCCGCGCTTGCCGCCAGCAGCGCGGCATTCGCAAGAACAGGGGATGCGGCCGCTGCCTGATGCGGCGTGGTGGTGCAGGCCCCCCGCACATCGTCCAGCCATGGCTGCCACAGCAGTGCCGCAACCTGTTCCAGGGGCGCATCCCGCGCCAGTGCGCACGCGTCGGTTCCCCGGTAAGTCAGGCGGCCGTCATCAATTTGCGCAATGCGGGTCTCCAGCACCGGCACGCCCCAGCTCATGGCCGCCGCCACCGCATGGCCGGCGCGCTTGCCGTCGCCGCGCCGCGCGGCCAGGCGCAGCACGTCGTCGTGCGCATAGCGCTTGGCGCGGGCGCCGCTGTCGCTGCTCGACGTCAGCAAGCCCCGGCTGACGTACGAATACAGGGTGGCGGGGCTGACGCCAAGGATGGCCGCCGCTTCGCGCGCCGTGATGGTTTTGCTCATAAAATTATTTATATTGATTTCGCGGATCAAGATTGACCCTGCAACGCCGCATCGCCAGACTGGCCGCACTTGTTCGTACCTGTTCGCACCTGTTTTGGAGGCCATTCTATGCAAAAAATCCCCATGCTGCAGCCGTTGCGGCACAGCCGTTTTCGCCAGCTGTGGCTGGCCAACCTGGTGTCGAACCTCGGCACGTGGACGCAGACGTTCGCCGCGGCGTGGCTGGTGGCGTCGGGCGATGCGTCGCCGCAGATGACGGCGCTGGTGCAGGCGGCGGCCAGCGCGCCGATGCTGCTGTTTGGCTTGCTGGCCGGGGTGGTGGCCGATGCCGTGCCCCGGGCGCGGCTGCTGTTGCTGGTCAATGCCTGCCGGGCGCTGGCCGCGTCATTGATGGCGGCGCTGGCGGCCAGCGGCCAGGCGTCCGCGTGGGCCGTGCTGGCGCTGGTGTTCCTGATGGGCACAGCGCAGGCATTTATGTGGCCCGCATGGCATGCGGTGACGTCGCTGCTGGTGGAGGCCGATGAAGTGGAAGCCGCCGCCACCTTGAATAACCTCAGCTACAACGCCGCCGCCACGGCAGGCCCGGCATTGGGCGGCGCGCTGTTTGCGTGGTGCGGCGCCGCGCCGCTGTTTGCGTTTACCGCGCTGTCGATGACGGGGCTGCTGGCCGTGTATTACGCCTGGCACCGCAGCCCGGATGCGCCGCGCGCCGGAGTATCCATCAGCATGGCGGCCTTCCGCAGCGGCATGGGCACGGCGTTCGGCGCGCCGGACTACCGCCGTTTGCTGCGCCATACGGCCTGCGCGCTGTTCGGGGCGGTGGCGTTCATGGCGCTGTTGCCGCTGTACGTGCGCGATGTGCTGCGGCAGGAAGCGGGCATGTATGGCGGCTTGATGGCCCTGCTCAGCGCGGGCGCGATTGCCGCGCCTTTCATCCTGCCTGCATTGCGGGCGCGCTATCCGCGCCATGTGCTGCTGGCGGCGTCGCTGGCGCTGTTTGGCGCGATGCTGGCGGCGCTGCCGCTGGTGCGCCATCCGGCCGTGCTGGCGCCGCTGGTGATGGCGGGCGGCATGGCATGGGCCACGATGGTGTCGACCCTGAATGGCGCTGCGCAATCGGCCTTTCCTTCCGCCGTCAGGGCGCGCACCTTGTCGGTGTACCTGCTGGCGATGGCGCTGGGCCAGACCGTGGGCAGCGCCGCATGGGGCGCGGTGGCCGAATCCACGGGCGTGGCCCCGGCGCTGGCGCTGGCGGGCGCGGTGCTGTTGGCGTATGCCGCGATCGGACTGCGCCGCGCGATTCCGCCGGCTATGGCACAGTAGCGGGATGATCAACGCGGAGCCGGTATCATGGTGGAATTGCAGGGGTATGGACGGTTGCATGAGGAGTGGATCGACGGTCCCCAACAGCGGCCTGTGCTGGTGTTTTTGCACGAAGGGCTGGGCTGCGTGGCGATGTGGAAGGATTTTCCGCAGCGCCTGTGTGCGCTGGCAGGGTGCCCGGGCCTGGTGTATGACCGGCTCGGTTATGGCTTGTCGGACCCGCTGACGAAGCCGCGCAGCGTCCACTACCTGCACGAAACCACGCTGATTGAATTGCCGGCCATGCTGGCGCGCTTGCTGCCAGGGCGGCCATATATCGTGATCGGCCATTCCGATGGCGGCAGTATCGCGCTGCTGCATGGCGCCGCGCAGCCGGACGCTCTGCTCGGCGTGATCACCGAAGCGGCGCATGTGTTCGTGGAAGACGTCACCTTGGCCGGTATCCGCACCGCGCTGGAAGCGTGGCAAGCGGGCAAGCTGCGCGGGCTGGAACGCTACCACGGCAGTAAAACCGGCACGATATTCCACGCCTGGGCCGATACCTGGCTGGCCCCGGGCTTCGCGCAATGGAATATCGAAGGCGTGCTGGCGTCCATCGCGTGCCCGGTGCTGGCGTTGCAGGGCGAAGGCGACCAGTACGGCACGCAAGCGCAGCTGGCGTCCATCGCGGCCCGCGCGCCCAATGCGCGCCAGCGCATGCTGCCCGATTGCGGCCATACCCCGCACCTGGAAAACCCGGACGCCACGCTGGCCGCGATGGCGGCGTTTATTGGCGAATTGACCTCTTCGCCGCCAGCCTGATTTCGCCGTGAAGCAGGCCCCGGCCACACTCCTTGCGGCGTCGCGTTGATGGCGCCATGTATTTCCCTGCAGCATGCTTGATCTGCGCCGGGGTGCGCTCCCCGCGCCGCGCATACGATGCGGCGAGGGAGGTGCGCGATGGTCCTGTATTCTCTGTTGTTGTTCCTGTCCGCCGGTATGGCGGGCGCCTTGCTGGCGTTTCCCGCCGCGCGCGACATGGTGTCGCACGCGGCGCGGGCGATCGGCGCTCGGCTGCATGTGCGCCGCGCGGCGGCGGCGCTGGCGGCGGCCGCGCTGCTGGGCGCCTTGCCGCTGGCGGCCCTGCTGGCATCCGGTGCACAGCACCATGGGGGGGATGGCGGGATCGCGCCTGGCGCCGGATACCGTCCGGTGAACCTGCAAGTGGCGCAACTGCTGGAAGGCGAACACCTGGCGCCGCCGCTGCCGTTGCCACCGCTGGCCTTTACCACGGCCGAAGTCACGCTGGTGCGGCCGATGCTGGCCGGGGCCAGCCGCGACTGGGCGCTGCTGCAGGATGGCTTCAGCCAGCGCCTGCTGCGGGTGTTCCACATCATGCGCGAACAGCACGGCTATGACATGGCGCTATTGGAAGGCTACCGTTCGCCGCAGCGCCAGGACCAGCTGGCGGCGGCCGGACCACACGTGACCAGTGCCCGCGCCTACCAGAGCCACCACCAGTTTGGCCGGGCCGCCGATTGCGCCTTTGTCCGCGATGGCAAGCTGGTGATTTCCGAACGGGACCCGTGGGCCATGCGCGGCTACCGCCTGTATGGCGAAACCGCCGAAGCGGTTGGACTGAAATGGGGAGGGCGGTGGGCCATGATGGATTTCGGTCACGTTGAATTGCATTCCACTGGGAATTAATTGCGCTGACGCAAGTAGCTCGAACATAACCGCTGGCAACATTGGACCCTCGCCGGTACGGCGCTTCCCTGCGGGCTTGCCATGTTGCGACGACTGTGGAACTTCCTGGCGGACAGCCGCCACCTCGCCATCCTGTGTTTTGCCGTCCTGGCCGCCCTGGCGGTGTTCGGTGCGGATTCCGTGCGGGCCGCCGCGTTATGGGGCGGCGTGCTGGCCGCGCTGGCTTTGCTGGCGTGGGGCGCCTGGCGCTTCGCCGGCTGGCTGCGGCGCCGGTGGGCCGCCGGCGCGCCGGCAGGGGCAACCTTGTCAAACGGGCTGGCCACTGCCGCAGCGGCGGGGGCGGGCGGCGATGCCGGCGCGGCAGTCCACACAGCCGCCAGCGCGGACGCCAATGCGGACGCCGGCGCGGGCGGTGGCGCACCATTCGACAGCGCGGCCGTGCAAGCCTTGCGCAACAGCGTGCAGGATGCCGTCGCCATGTTGCGCGGGTCGCGCATGGGCAAACTGGCCGGCGCCCGCGCGCTGTATGAATTGCCGTGGTGCCTGGTCATCGGCACTCCGGGCGCGGGCAAAAGCTGCGCCATCCGCCATTCCGGCCTGCAATTCCCCTACGAAGCCGGACATATGGCGCCGGCGCCGGGCGGCACCACGCAACTCGACTGGTACTTTGCCCGCGAAGGCATCATGCTCGACACGGCAGGCCGCTACGCTATTGAGGATGGCAGCCGCGATGAATGGCGCGGCTTGCTGGATTTGCTGAAGAAGCACCGGCCCCGCGCGCCCGTCAATGGCGTGGTGGTGACCGTCAGTGTCGATGTCTTGCGCGGCGACCCGGATGCGGCGCTGCAGCTGGCGCGCGGCCTGCGCCTGCGCATGCAGGACATGGTGGAACGGCTGGAAGTGTTTACGCCCGTGTATGTGCTGTTCACCAAGGCCGACCATATTGCCGGCTTCAGCGAATTCTTTGCGCAAGCCGACCATGGCGAGCGTGAGCGGGCCTGGGGCGCCACCATGCCGTATAAACGGCGCGCCGCCGTGCGCGAAGTGCTGGCGTTTTTCGACCATGCCTACGATGGCCTGGTGGAGGGCATCAAGGAAATGGGCGTGGCCATCCTGGCGCAGCCGCGCAGTGGCGCGCCGGAACCGGGCGTGCTGGCGTTCCCGCTGGAATTCACGGCGCTGCGGGCCGCGGCACGGACCTTCATCGCCGCCTTGTTTGAAGAAAACCCGTTCCAGGACGGCCTGGTGTTCCGAGGCTTTTATTTTGCCAGCGCGCTGCGCGACGGCGTACCGGCCAGCGCCCAGTCGCGCCGGATTGCCGAACGCTTTGCGCTGGCCTGGCAGGAGCCGCCACCGGGCGCGCCGCCGGAAACCGATGCCGGGGCGAAGCGCGGCTACTTCCTGTTGCAATTGTTCCGCGACGTGATCTTCGCCGACCGTGCGCTGGTCACGCACTATGCGAGCCGCAACGCCATGCGGCTGCGCTATGCCGCCTTTGCCGTGGCCTTGCTGGCCCTGGGCGCGCTGCTGGCCGGCTGGACCTGGTCGTACCAGGCCAACCTGCGGCTGGTCGGGCAGGTGCAGGCGGACCTCGACCAGGCGCAGCGGCTGCAGGCGGGCCGCCACGATTTGCAGTCGCGCCTCGAAGCGCTGGAGCTGCTGGAAAGCCGCATCACGCAATTGGAACAGTTGCGCCGCGAGCGGCCATGGGAAACCGGGCTGGGGCTGTACCAGGGCGATGCGCTGGAGCGCAAGCTGCGGGTGGAGTATTTCAACGGTGCGCGCGACGTGATGCTGTTGCCGGTGGCGGTTAGCCTGGAAGCGCAGTTGTCCGCACTGGGCACAGCGGCCGGCGGGGACGCCGCCGCTCACAAGAACGCCGCCGACAGCAGCGCCGATGAAGGCTACAACGCCCTGAAGGCCTACCTGATGCTGGCCGACCCGGCCCGGGTGGAAAGCGCGCACCTGAACGACCAGCTGGCGCGGCACTGGCGCGCCTGGCTGGAATCGCGCCAGGGCGCCATGCCCCGCGAGCACCTGATCCGCAGCGCGGAGCGCCTGCTGGCCTTTTATACCGCGCACGCGGGGGACCCGGCGTGGCCCCGCATTGCGCCCCGGCTGGCGCTGGTGGAACAGGCCCGCCTTGCGCTGCGCG
This sequence comes from Pseudoduganella sp. GW821-FHT12E03, assembly GCF_058807115.1. NCBI lineage: Bacteria > Pseudomonadati > Pseudomonadota > Betaproteobacteria > Burkholderiales > Oxalobacteraceae > Pseudoduganella > Pseudoduganella sp. GW821-FHT12E03. The sequence goes on from NZ_JBXAQJ010000008.1 coordinate 168,829, forward strand.
GCGCGGTGCGCGGCATGCCGGCGCGCGACCGGGTGTATGCGGCGATCCGGGCCCGCGCCGGCACCCGCTATCCCTCCGTGACGGTGGCCCATCTCGTCGGCGCCGAAGACCAGGCGCTGGTGGCAGGCAGCTATGCCGTGCCCGGCGCGTACACGCGCGACGCGTGGCGCCAGTATGTCGACGCGGCGATCCGCGATGCGGCCAATGGCGAACTGCAAAGCCGCGACTGGGTGCTGAAGGCGGACAGCCGCGATGACCTGAGCCAGGAAGGCAGTCCCGAGCAGGTTCGCAAGGCGCTGGTGGAGCGCTACAAGGCCGACTACATCGAGCATTGGCGCAAGTTCCTGCAAGGCGTGTCGGTGGCGCCGCTGCAGGGCGTCGCCGGGGCGGCGGCGGCCATGCAGCGGCTTGGCGACCCACAACTGTCGCCGCTGCTGAAAGTGCTGGCCGCCGCGCACGAGCAGACGGCATGGGATGTCCCGGCGCCCGCCGCCGGCGACAGCGGCTGGTCCGGCTGGCTGGTGGGCGAGGCGCGGCGGCGCGCGGCGGCGTTGAGCGGCTCGCCGCCACTGCCATCCGCTGCCACGGCCGGGGACGGGGCGGTGGCGCCGGGCGTGATTGCGCGTGAATTGTCGCTGCTGGCGCGCCAGTTTGCCGCGCAAGGCGACGGCGCGCCACCGGTGCAAGGCTATATGGCGGCGTTGTCCAAGCTGCGGGCGCGGCTGATCCTGATGAAAAACCAGGGCGATGCGGGGCCTGCCGCGCATCTGCTGATGCGCCAGACGCTCGAGGGGGGCGGCTCCGAACTGGCCGATGCCTTGCGCCATATCGATGAACAAATGCTGGCGGGCGCCTCGCCCGCGCAGCAGCAGCTGTTGCGGCCCCTGCTGGTGCGCCCGCTGATGCAAGTCTTTGCCGCGCTGGTCGGCCCCGCCGAAGCGGAAATCAACCAGACCTGGCAAGTGCAGGTGGCGCAACCGTTCAACCGTTCGCTGGCCGGCAAATATCCGTTTGCGCCGGCTGCGCGGGTGGAAGCGGCCAGCGCTGAAATCGCGGAATTCTTTGGGCCGTCCGGCGTCATCGCGAAATTCGTCACGTCCACCATCGGACCGCTGGCGGTACGGCGCGGCGACGTGCTGGCGCCCCGCACCTGGGCCGACATGGGCATCACCCTGACGCCGCAGGCGGTGGCGCAACTGCCGGCATGGATCGCGCCGCCCGGCGCGGGTGGCATGGGGCAAGGCGCGGCCCAGACCGTGTTCCAGCTGATGCCGCACGCTTCCCCGGACGCGGCGGAATACACGGTGGAAATCGATGGCCAGCAATTGCGGCACAAGATGCCGGCTGCCGCCGCAGCCACGGCCGCGCCGCAGTGGTATGGCATGGTGCACCCGGGGCCGGGCGGCGGCGTGCCGGGGGCGCGCATCACGGCGCTGGCCAGGGATGGGCGCACCGTCGAGCTGTTCAATGAAGCCGGGCAGTTCGGCTTGAAACGCATGATCGATGCGGCGCAGCGCCAGCGCAAGGAGGGCGGCGTGCATACCCTGCAGTGGAGCGCCGCCGGCGTGACGGTGGCGCTGGATTTGAAGGTGGTCAGCAGTCCGGAGGCGGGGAGCGACGGCAACCGGCAAGGTTTGTATGGATTGAAGTTGCCGGAAGCGGTGGTGGGGCGTGAGCCGGGGACGGCGGTGGCGCAGGCGGCCAACCCATGATCGAATGGAGGAACTATGAAGCATTCTCTGTTGCTGTCGGTATTACTGTGCGGGCCGTTTTTGGGGCTCGCATACGGCCAGGTGGCGGTGTCCGGCACCGTGCCCGATGACGCCACCCGCAGCGCCATTGTGCAGCGCCTGCGGACGCTGTACGGGGCTGGCGCCGTCACGGACCGGCTGGTGGTGGGACCGGTGCTGGCGCCGCCCGGCTGGCCGGCGCAAGTGCAACGGCTGCTGGGCCCCGGCCTGCAGGCGGTCGGCAAGGGGGAATTGAAAGTCGAGGGGGCGGCGGTGGCGGTGCGGGGCGAAGTGGCGTCCGACGCGGCGCGCGCGCAGGCGGGCAAGGAGTTGTCCGCCGCCATGGCGCCCGGCTATACCTTGCGCACCGAATTGCGCGTGGCGCCGGGCCAGCGCATGCTCGATGCGGTGCTGGCGCAGCGCATCATTGAATTCGACAGCGGACAGGCGACCTTGCGGCCGTCGGGAATGGCGATCCTCGACGAGATGGCGGCGGTGATCCTGCAACTGAAGGGCGCGAAGATCGAAGTGTCCGGCCATACCGATAACGTGGGGCAGCGCGGCGCCAATATCGCGTTAAGCCAGGCGCGCGCGCAGGCGGTGCGGGCCTATCTTGCGTTGAAGGGCGTGAATCCGGACACGGTGGCGGTGTCGGGGTCGGGACCGGACCGGCCGGTGGCGGACAACGGGACGGCGGAGGGGCGGGCCCGTAACCGGCGGATCGAGTTTAATGTGGCGGGTTGAGTGCGCGGCATCCGCGGGCGCACGGGCTGCGCAGGCATGGCGGCTCGCAAGCGAACCGCCCTACGGAATGGTGCCAGTGGCATGGTGAAGCGCTGCGGCCGGCTCAGGGCAGGGTAATGGTGAGCGTGGCTGGCTGCGGCGGCAATTTCACGACATGGTCATACGGCGCCATGCGCTGCCGGCTTTCGCGCGCCAGCGATTGCTGCATGCCGCCATAGGCGCCGCCCGCCGTCGCCAGCAACAGCACCGCCAGCAGCCATGCCGGCACATCGCGGCGCAACTGGTGGACCACCTGGTCGGGACGCGGCGCTTGCGGCGCAAAGCCCCGGCCACGGCCCTTGATGTGGGCGATTTCATCGCCCAGCCGCGCGGTGACCCAGGACAGGCGGTCGCGCTCATCCATCGCATAGCGTCCCTTGAAGCCCATCAGCAGGCACATATGGAACACTTGCAGCGCCTGCAGCCGCACGGCGCCTTTGCCGCGCAGCGCTTCGAGCCGCTCGAAAAAGTGTTTGCCGGCCAACTGGTCGCCAAACACCGTCAATTGCAGTGGCGTGCGCTCCCACGCGCCGCGCAGGCTGAACTCCGATGACAGCACGATTTCATCGAGCGCCGCGCAGTAGGCGTACTTGGCGGCGTCGATATCGTCACCGTGGGCGTGCAGGCGGCGTGCTTCCCGTTCGAAATCGTCCAGCATGCGCACGATGCGCTGCTGGAAGTCTTCCAGGGTGCCCGGTGCATGGCGCTGCTTCAGCAAGTGCAGCAGGTAAAACCCCTCATGCAGCAAATCCGCCAGCGACAGCAGGCGCGCTTCCCGCTGCGCGCTGCGCCGTTCGATCCGTGTGCTCATGATGGCTCCCCTTGTGTGTGCGTGGAAGCCCCATTACAGCGGCGCGGCGGCGGCCCGGACTTGCGGCCGCGCAACTAAGAAATTGCGCGATCGCAATTGTTTCCAAGTGACACGCCTGCATGATGGCTTCCACCCCGTGAAAGGAGCCCATCATGACCACCAAACCGCTGATCACCGGCCTGGCCGGCGGCGCCTGTGCGCTGTTGCTGTCGGCCTGCGCCGCCGACGATCCCGTGGTGCGAACGCCACCCCCTCCTGCGCTGGAATCGCTGCACGCGGACGCGCAGCGCGCCGCCGCCGCCGGCCATGCCGAACAGGCGCTGGCCATCTGGAAAAACGCCGCCGCCGCTTACCCCGCCGACAAGGCGCCCTGGCTGGCCATGGCGCAGTTCCGGTACGAGCGCAGCCAGTATGCGGAAGCGATCAGCCACGCGCAGGAAGCCTTGCGTCGCGATCCGCTTGATGGCCAGGCAGGCCGCCTGCTGGCCGCCAGCGGCCTGCGGCTGTCGGTGGCGGCGTATGCGGATTTGCAGGCGCAAAACAGCTTGCAGGGCGCCACGCGCAGCGAGGCGCAAGACCTGGCCCGCCAGTTGCGCGCCAGCGTCGGCGAAGACGTGCCGCCGCCGGTCGTGCCGGTGAAGAAAGCCGTCCCCGTGAAACGCGCCGCGCCTGGCAAACCGGCGGCGCAAACAGGCACCTCCGATCCCTTCGGCACCCTCAAGTAAATCAGGAGAACGATGATGACCAACAGCGACAGTATCCAGAAGCGGCTCGGCAAGGTGCGCGCGCCGCGCGTGCAAATGAACTATGACGTGGAAATCGGCGAAGCGATGGAAAGCAAGGAATTGCCGTTCGTGGTCGGCGTGATCGGCGACTTTGGCGGCAATCCCGAACAACCCGCCAAGCGCCTCAAGGAGCGCCGCTTCATCGGCGTCGACGCGGACAATTTTGACGAAGTGCTGGCTGGCGTGGCGCCGCGGGTGCGCTTCGCGGCGCCCAACCGGCTGGGGGGCGAAGGCGATATTCCCGTCGAACTGGATTTCCGCGCCATGAGCGACTTCCGTCCGGAAGCCGTGGTGCGGCAAGTGGAACCGCTGCGGCAATTGCTGGAAGCGCGCGGCAAGCTGGCGGACTTGCGCAACAAGCTGGCCGGCAACGACAAGCTGGAAGACTTGCTGGCGCAGGTGCTGGCCGATACGGAGCAACTGCGCGAACAATGGCGCGGCCGCCCGCATGCGCAAGGTCCTGAGAACAAGGAGGCGTGACATGTCGGCCCAATTGCAGGCGCTCGATGCGCCACTGGAAAACCTGAACACGCTGGAATCGCTGGAACAGCAGGGCGGCCTGCTGGACCGCATCGTGGAAGAAAGCCGCGTCGCCAAATCGCCGCAGGAACATGAACGGGCGCGCGACATCATCGCCGAGCTGGTGCAGCAGGTCCTGGCCGGCGCCGTCACGGTCTCGCCCAACCTGTGCGCCACCATCGATGCGCGGGTGGCGGAACTGGACCGGCTGATTTCATCGCAGCTGTCGGCCATCATGCACGCGCCGGAATTCCAGAAGCTGGAACAAAGCTGGACCGGCCTGCATTACCTGGTGCGCCATTCGGCCAGCGGCGAGAACGTGCGCATCCGCATGCTCAATGCGAACAAGCGCGAACTGGTCAAGGATTTCCAGAGCGCGCTCGAGTTCGACCAGAGCGCCATTTTCAAGAAAGTCTATGAAGAGGAATTTGGCACCTTTGGCGGCGCCCCGTATGGCGCGCTGGTGGGGGATTTCGAAATCTCGCGCCAGCCGGAAGACATGTATTTCATCGAGCAGATGTCGCACGTGGCGGCGGCCGCGCACGCGCCCTTTGTGGCGTCGGCTTCGCCCGAATTGTTTGGCCTCGAGAGCTACGGCGACCTGGGCAAGCCGCGCGACCTGTCCAAAGTGTTCGATACGGTGGAATATGCGAAGTGGAAGGCGTTCCGGGCCTCGGAAGATGCGCGCTACGTGGGGCTGGCGCTGCCGCGCTACCTGGGGCGGCTGCCATTCAATCCGGTCGACGGCACCACGGTGGAAGGCTTCCACTTTGTCGAGGAAGTCGATGGCACCGACCACCATAAATACCTGTGGTGCAACGCGGCCTATGCCTTTGGCGCGCGGCTGGCGCAGGCCTTCGACGACTATGGCTGGTGCGCGGCGATCCGTGGCGTGGAAGGGGGCGGTTTGGTGGACGACTTGCCGACTCATACCTTCAAGACGGGCGAAGGGGAAGTGGCGCTGAAATGCCCGACCGAAGTGGCGATCACGGACCGCCGCGAAAAGGAACTCAGCGACCTGGGCTTCATCTCTCTGGTGCATTGCAAGAACACGTCGTATGCGGCATTCTTTGGCGCGCAGTCGGCGCAAAAGGCGCGCCGCTACAGCACCGAGGCGGCCAACGCCAACGCGGTGCTGTCGTCGCAGCTGCAATACATCTTTGCCGTGTCGCGCATTGCGCACTACATGAAAGCCATGATGCGCGACAAGGTCGGCAGCTTTTCCGCCGCGTCCAGCGTGGAAGACTTTCTGAACCGGTGGCTGATGCGCTATGTGCTGCTGGACGATAACGCCAGCCAGGAACAAAAGGCCCGCTATCCGTTGCGGGAAGCGTCGGTGCAGGTCAGCGAAGTGCCGGGACGGCCCGGCGTGTACCGCGCCGTGTCGTTCCTGCGGCCCCATTTCCAGCTTGATGAATTATCCGTTTCCCTCCGACTGGTCGCGGAGTTGCCGCAATCGACCAACCGCTAATTTCACTTCAACCTGAGCACCCAAGGAGCATGCTATGGCTATAGACGTCTACCTGCACATCGATGGCATCAAGGGCGAATCCACTGATGAGCGCCACAAGGAATGGATCGAATGCAAATCCGTGAACTGGAGCGTGGAACAGCCCAAGTCCGCCACGGCGTCCACCGGCGGCGGCCACACGGCCGAACGCTGCGAACACCGTGACATTGTGATTTCCAAGCTGGCCGACCTGGCGTCGCCGATCCTGCTGCAAACCTGCGCCGCCGGGCGCACCATCCCGAAAGCCAAGATCGAGTTCATGCGCGCGGATGGCCAGGGCGAGCGCATCAAGTACTTTGAAATTGAAATTGAAAATGTGCTGATCGGCGCGGTGTCGCCTTCGGTGGCGGAAGGCGACATCCTGATGGAAGACGTGGGTTTCAAGTTTTCCAAGGTGCGCTGGAAATACACGCAGCAGAAAATCACCGGTGGCGCCGGCGGCAACACGTCGGGCGGCTGGGACCTGGCCGCCAACCGGATCGCGTAAGCGGCTGGTATAGGAAGGAGTAGCCATGGCCCCGCAACCGCCCCCCCGGCTGTCCGCCACACCGGCCGGCCTGCTGGACCGCCTGCTGCATGGCGGCAGCCTGGCGCAAACGCCGGCGCAACTGAAGGAATCCGTCGCGCGCAGCCTGGAAGACATGCTCAACACGCGCGCGGCGCTGCCGGCCGGGCTGCTGCGGGGCCATCCCAATTGTGCGGCCTCGGTCGCCAATTACGGCGTGGCCGATTTTGCCGGCTGCTGTCTCGGCAGCGCGGCCGACCGCGCCTGGATAGGCGTTTGCATCCGCACCGCCATTGAACGGCACGAACCCCGGCTGCGGCGGGTCGAGGTCCAGGTGGCGCCCGAAGCGGGCGCGGTCAACCGCATCCGCATCACCATTGCCGGCGTCCTTGCCGGCGCCCTGGCAAACCAGCGCGGCACGGTCGCCTTTGACGCCGTGCTGCAGCCATCCACCTTGCGCTATTCGATCAACCGGCGGGGAACCCCATGACACTGAACCTGAAAACCCTGATCGCAAAACTCAATGACACCTCGCGCGTGGCGGCCACGCGGGCGGCCAGTATCTGCGTCAGCCTCGGACAATATGAAGTGGACCTGGAACACCTGTTCCTGGCCCTGCTTGAACAGGAACGCAGCGACTTCGTGGTGATCGCGCGCCGCTGTGGCATCGCGGTCGACATGCTGGAAGCGGACCTGCGGCGCGAAGTGGGCCGGTTCAAGGCCGGCAGCACGCGCACGCCGGTGTTTTCACCGCATTTGCCGGTGCTGCTGGAACAGGCGTGGCTGATCGCGTCGCTGGCGCTGCCGCAGCCGGACCTGGTGCGCAGCGGCCACTTGCTGCTGGCGCTGCTGACGGAACCGGGCCTGGCGCAACTGGCGCAGCGCGGTTCGGCGCTGTTCGCGCGCTTCCCGGTCGATGAACTGAAACACAACCTGGAAAAATATGCGCGCGGCTCGCAGGAGGAATGGCCCGCTGCGCCGGCGCAACCGCACCCCGGCGGCGAGGCGGCGCCGGATCCCGTGACGCAATTGCAGTCACAGCAGCCCGCACTGGCGCGCTACACCAGCAACCTGACGCAACTGGCGCGCGACGGCAAACTCGACCCGGTGATTGGCCGCGACAGTGAAATCCGCCAAACCATGGACATCCTGATGCGGCGCCGCCAGAACAATCCGATCCTGACCGGGGAAGCGGGTGTCGGCAAGACCGCCGTGGTGGAGGGACTGGCGCAGCGCATTGCCGCCGGCGACGTGCCTGAAGCCTTGCAGGGCGTGGCGATCCACGCGCTGGACCTGGGCTTGCTGCAGGCCGGCGCCGGGGTGCGCGGCGAATTCGAAGCGCGCCTGACCGGCGTGATCGACGACGTGCGCAACAGCGCGCATCCGGTGGTGCTGTTCATCGATGAAGCGCATACCTTGATCGGGGCGGGTGGCCAGGCTGGCCAGGGCGATGCGGCCAACCTGCTGAAACCCGCGCTGGCGCGCGGTGAATTGCGCACGATCGCCGCCACCACCTGGAGCGAATACAAACGGCACGTCGAAAAGGATGCGGCGCTGGCGCGGCGCTTCCAGGTGGTAAAGGTGGAAGAGCCGGATGAGGACACGGCGTGCGCCATGCTGCGCGCCATGGCGCCGCTGATGGAACGCCATTTCGGCGTGGCGGTGCGCGATGACGCGGTGACGGCCGCCGTCCGGCTGTCGCACCGCTATGTCAGCGGGCGGCAATTGCCGGACAAGGCGGTCGGCCTGCTCGATACGGCCTGCGCCCGCGTGGCGCTGGCGCGCAGCGCGGCGCCCGACAGTATCGAACGGCTGCAGGCGCGCATGGGGCAGGTGGCGCTGGAAATCCGTGCGCTGGGCAAGGAGCGCGAACTCGGCGGCGGCGCCTTTGGCGATGCCCATGCTCACGAAACCCGGCTGGCGGACCTGTCCGGGGAACACCAGCGCTTGCGCGAGGCGCATGATGCGTCCAGCATGCGCTGGGAGCAGGAAAAGGCGCTGGGCGCGGCGATTGCGCTGCAGCGCGAAGGCGAGCAGGCCGGCGCGATACCGCTGGCGTCCCTGCACAGCCAACTGGCGGCGCTGCAGGGCGGCGAGCCGCTGGCGCCGCTCGATGTCGATGCGCTGGCGGTGGCCGAAGTGGTGTCGGCCTGGACCGGCATTCCGCTGGGCCGCATGGCGACCGACGAATGGCGCGCGGTGCGCGCGCTGCAGGATACCTTGCTGGCCCGTATCCTGGGCCAGCCGCATGCGATGGCCGCCGTGGCGCAGCGCCTGAAAAGCGGCGCGGCCGGACTGGCCGATCCTGGTAAGCCGCGCGCGGTGTTCTTGTTTGCCGGTCCGTCCGGCACCGGCAAGACGGAAACCGCGCTGGCACTGGCTGAAGCGTTGTATGGCGGCGAGCGCAAGGTGGTGGCGATCCACATGAATGAATACCAGGAAGCGCACAGCGTGTCGGGCCTGAAAGGTTCGCCGCCGGGCTATGTGGGGTTTGGCGAGGGCGGCGTGCTGACCGAAGCGGTGCGCCGCAATCCATATTGCGTGCTGCTGCTCGATGAATTCGAAAAGGCCCATGCCGACGTGGCGGAACTGTTTTTCCAGGTGTTCGACAAGGGCACCCTGGACGATGCGGAAGGGCGTTCGGTGGACTTCCGCAATACCGTCATCATCGCCACCTCGAACGCGGGCGGCGCCGCCATCGCGCAGGCGTGCGCGGGCCTGCAGGGGCTGGACCTGCCATCGCCGGAAGACCTGGAAGCGCTGGCCCGTTCGGCGCTGCTGCAGTACTTCAAGGCCGCGCTGCTGGGCCGCATGCATGTGGTGCCGTTTTATCCGATTGCCGACGACGTGCTGCGGCGCATTATCGGCCTGCGGCTGGAACGGGTGGCGCGGCGTGCGCAGGCGGTGCACGCGGCATCGTTCACCTGGGACCCCGCGGTGGTGGACCTGCTGCTGGCGCGCTGCGCGCAGCTCGATGCCGGTGTGCGCCATATCGACCGCGTCATCGATGGTGTGCTGTTGCCAGGGCTGGCCGATGCGCTGCTGGCGCGCATGGCCGATGGGGTTGCCGTGGCCTCGATCAGGGTCGCCGGTGGCGGCGATGGGAAGTTTGACTATGTGATTGCCTGAGGAGAATCGCCATGTTGAGTATTGCGCAATTGCTGGTGCCGGTCAGCGTACAGGAAGCCTGCGGTGTTGATTTGTCCTTCAGCGCCGAAGTGGACGACATCGTGCAGGCGCGGGCGCACGATGACCCGTCGCTGGCGCAGGGGGAGTGGGTGGCGGCGCTGAAGGAGGCGGACTGGGACTTCGTCGCGGCGCGCTGCGCTGAACTGATTGAATCGCGCAGCAAGGATTTGCGGCTGGCCGTGTGGCTGGCCGAGGCGCATGCCCGGTTGCGCGGTTTCCGGGGGCTGGGCGATGGCTTTGCCCTGCTGGCCGGCCTGTGCGAACGGTATTGGGATGGCATGTTCCCGCTGCCGGATGAGGACGACGGCCACGGGCGGCGCTGCGGCAATCTCGCCTGGCTGCTGGAGGGCACCCGGCAACTGGTGCGCAATATGCCGGTCAGCGAAGACGGCACGGTGGCGATGGCCGATTTTGACATGGCGCGCCAGCGCATGAACAGCGCCGCGCAGGGGAGTGCCGATCCGTGGGGCGCGCAGGGGAGCCAGGACGCGGCGGTGGGGCCGGGACTCGCGGAACTCGATGCGGTGCGGCGGCGCAACTCGGCGCTGTTCAATCAGCGCTTGCTGGATGATGCGCGCTATTGCCTGGCTTCGCTGGCGCAGTTGCAAACGGTGGCCGATGCGAAACTGGGCGCGGACGGCCCCGGCTTCGGCGCCGCCCGCGATGCGCTGTTGGATGCGATTGATTTCATTGAGCCCTTGACGCCGGGCGGTATGGTGGACGCAGCGGCAGGCGGCGGGGCGCCGGTGGCAAACAAGGAAACAGCAACAGCGCCGCGCGGCGTGCAAGGCCGTCACCAGGCGCTGGCGCAATTGCGCGACGTGGCCGAATTCTTCCGCCGCACCGAGCCGCACAGTCCGGTCGCTTACCTGGCTGACAAGGCGGCGTACTGGGGAGAAATGCCGTTGCACGTCTGGCTGCGCAGCGTGCTGAAAGACCCGGGGGCGCTGGCGCATCTCGAAGAAATGCTGGGAACGGTGACGCAACAAGACTAACGGACTGTTGCGCACAGTTAACAGTTGCGTGGCAGCGCGGATCGGCTCAGACTTGCTGAAAGAAAAAGCAGGGGGGCCGCCATGAAGAACCTCAAGATCGGCATGCGTCTGGGCATTGCCTTTGCCGTGGTGCTGTTGTTGCTGGCGCTGCTCACCGCGATCGGCATTGCTCGCATGCAATCGGCCAGTGAAAAAACCAATATCCTGGTGTCGGACCATGTGCGCATCGAGCGCATGATTGCCGAATGGCAAAAGGTGGTCGAAGTCAACGCCGCCCGTACCTCGGCTGCCTGGAAAGTGCAGGACAATGCCGATCAGAAATACTTTGAAAAAATGATGACCGCATCATCCGCCCGCGCCACGGAAATCCAGGATGCCATGGCGGCGCTGTTGCCGGATCCGCAGGGCAAAGCCCTGTATGACGCCATCCTGGCCAGCCGCAAAGCCTATGTGGAGGCGCGCAAGGCGGTCTTCAAAGCCAAGGCGGACGGGGACATGGAGTTGGGCAAGCGCCTGTTTGAATCGGATATGGAAGGCAAGCGCATCGTCTACCTGGCGGCGCTGCAAAAACTGTCCGACGAACAGAAAAGGCGGCTCGATGCGATGGCGGACGAGATCCAGCGCAGTTATCAAAGCGGGCGCAACATGCTGCTGTTGCTGGGCTTTGCCGCCGTGGCGCTGGGCGTGGGCTTCGCGTGGTATATCACGCGCACCATCACGCAGCCGATCAGCGACGCGGTGCGGGTGGCGGAATCGGTCTCATCGGGCGACCTGACCAGCGATATCGTGGTGCGGACGCGCGATGAGGCGGGCCAGTTGATGCACGCGCTGAAAAGCATGAACAGCAACCTGGTGGACATCGTGGGCCAGGTGCGCGGCGGCGCCGACAGCATGGCGGACGCCACCCAGGAAATCGCGGCCGGCAACCTGGATTTGTCAAACCGCACGGAACGGCAGGCCAGTTCGCTGCAGGAAACCGCGTCATCGATGGAACATTTGACGTCGATCGTGCGCACCAATGCCGACAACGCGCGCCAGGCCAGCGCGCTGGCCGATGCGGCATCGCACACCGCCAGCAAGGGCGGGGCGGTGGTGGCGGACATGGTGCAAACCATGGAAGCGATCAATGCGTCGTCGCGCCGCATCGTCGACATCATTGCCGTGATTGACGGGATCGCGTTCCAGACCAATATCCTGGCGCTCAATGCGGCGGTGGAAGCGGCGCGCGCGGGTGAACAGGGCCGGGGCTTTGCGGTGGTCGCCTCCGAAGTGCGGGGGCTGGCGCAGCGCTCGGCCGGCGCGGCCAGGGAAATCAAGGAATTGATTGCCGATTCGGTGGACAAGGTCGCGGCGGGCGCGCAACTGACCAGCAAGGCCGGCGGCACCATGGATGACATCGTGGCGGCCATCGCGCGGGTGACGGCCATCATGACGGAAATCGCCGACGCCAGCGAGGCGCAGCGGTCCGGGATGGAACAGGTCAACAGCGCCATCACGCACATGGACCAGACCACGCAGCAAAATGCCGCGCTGGTCGAGCAGGCCGCCTCCGCGGCGGCGGCCATCCAGGAACAGTCGGAGCAGCTGGCGCAGTCGGTGGCCGTGTTCAAGCTGACGGCGCAGCAAATTGCGGCGATGCGTGCCACCATGCGCGCTGGCAGCCATGCCGGCAAAGCAACGGAGCGGCACGGCGCCGGCCGGCTGGCGCCGCCGCGTACGGCCATCGCTTAGGCGGCCGTGCGGGCCTGGACGCCGCGCTTTGCCATCGCATGGCGGCCCGTGGCCGCCCGTGCCGGTTCATCGCGGCGCATGCTGGCCGCAGCCGGCGCCTGCCGTTACAATCGCGGCATGAAGCCTGACCTGTCTCCCGCCGGCGCGCGCCGCGCCATGTGCGCAGCCTGCCTGCGCCCGCAAGCCACCTGCATCTGCCACTGGGCGGCGCCGGTCGCCAGCCATACCGGTGTCTTGATCCTGCAGCATCCGATGGAAGTCCGCAACGCCAAGAACAGCGCGCGGCTGCTGCACCTGTGCCTGCCCGGCAGCGTTATCGCGGTGGGGGAAACGTTTGGCGAAGAGGGACTGGCGGCGCTGCTGGCGGGACCCCGCCGCCCGGTATTGCTGTACCCGGACACGCCCGGCGACGCCGCGCTGGGCATTGCACCGCCGCCGCCGTTTGATGCCGCATGGATGCGCTCGCCGCCGCAACTGCTGTTGGTGGCGCTGGACGCCACCTGGCGTAAAAGCCGCAAGATGCTTTACCTGAACCCGGCCCTGCAGCGCTTGCCCCGCCTGCCGCTGCGCGGCATGCCCGCGTCCCATTACCGCATCCGCAAAGCCCACGCGCCCGACCAGCTGTCGACATTGGAAGCGGTCGCGCATGCACTGGGACAGATTGAACACGACGAAGGGAAATACGCCCCGCTGATGTCCGCGTTCGATCGCTTTGTCGACCAGCAGGCCGGCTATGCTGCCGGTCCCGTGTCGGATTGACCGGATGATTAACTAATCAGCTTCAGCCCCGGCGGCAGCGCATCGCCCAGCATGCGTTTTTCCACCGCCTGGTCCAGCTCCACCACTTGCGCCACCATCGCGCTCCAGCTGGCGGGGGCGTGCGCGGAAGCCAGCTTGCGCAGCACCTGTTCGCGCAGGGCCGGTTCGATGTCGCGGGTGCGGTCGCCCGTCATGCGCGCCAGGTGGGCGGCGGCAAAGCCGGCCGGTTCCAGTTTTTTCCAGTCCAGCCCAAGGATTGCGGCCAGCCACGTGCCGACAGTGTCCACCGGCGCCACGTCATGCGCGCTGCCATGGAAGGGCTGCCGCGCCCCCACGCGCGACAATGCCCACAGGTAGCGGCCCTGCATGGCGTCGGCTTTCGGGTCCTTGCTGTCCACGCCAATCAGCTGGTCCAGCAGCCATTGGCCGATTTCCGCCTTGTAGGCGGAAGGAATGCGTTCCAGCGAGGCGCCCAGGCGCAACATGTCTTCTTCGCTGCCATTGACCAGTGTCACCGGGCGCTTGCCCCGTTCCTGCGCGTCGGCCTGCAAGTTGAACGCGAAATCATCGAGCAGCCGCAATTGCGCATCGACCGGCAGGCCGCCCGCCACGCGGCGCCACAGGGTCCACCATTCGGAACAGGCCTGGCTGTCTTTGTGGTGCTGCACGCCGGTGTCGAACAGCGCCCACAATTGCTCGATGCGCCAGCCATCGAGGGCGTCGCCAAAACCGGGGCGCAGGCAATAGCCGGCCAGGTTCAGCCACGCGCGTTCGTGTTCGGCGGAGCGGCGGCGCCCCTTGGCGCGCGCCAGCAACGCATCGAACAGGTGGCGCAGCACCGGCAGCGTCCAGCCTTCGCGGCTGCCCAGCAAGTGTTCGAGCTGGCGGCCCAGCTGGCGCACTTCCTTGCTGTCCACTTGTTGCGACTTCGCGCCAAAGATCCGTTCAATCGCGGCCAGCGCATCGCTGGCGCGCGGCGGCAGCACGGCTTCGTCAGTCTGGTCTTCGCCATCCTGCGAACCGCGTAGCTGGAATTCCAGTTGCCAGCGCTGCGGGGCGCCGGCGCCGTTGGCATCGGCCGCAACACAGTGGATTTCCAGGGTGCCGACCTCGGACAAGGTGGCGCCCAGCTGCACCGGAATTTCCTTGCGCGCCCGCGTATCGCCGCTGTCGCGCAGCACGGTGGCGATCGGCGGCAGCCGCACGCAATCGGCCGGGTCCAGTTCCACCAGGTCGCCCGCCTGCGTTGCTTGGCCTGGGCCGCTGCCGCCGGTGGTGGACACCAGGTGGAAGCGCACAGGGCGGCCCAGCCGCAAGGCAAAGGTACGGTCCGTCAGCCGCACTTCCGCGCCGGATTCAAACCCACGCGGCAGCAGGCACACGGCGCGGCTGCCCTGGTGCTTGCCGTCGTCCAGCAACAGGAAATACGAGCGCGCCGAACCGCCGCCAATGGTGGGCGCATGGCCTTGCTTGCCCAGTCCATAGGCGACGCCGCCGCGCGCCACGGCCACGTCCGGGTTGTCGTTGTGCAGCACGGTCAATGGCGCGCCGCGCCATCCGGCCAGCGCGGCTTCCAGCCGTTTGACCAGGGCGTCGGCGCGGAACACGCCGCCATTCATCAGCAGGGTATCGGGAACCGGCAGGGACGGGTCGTCGGCCGGCAGCCCCAGTGCTTCGCGCGCGGCCGCCGCATGCTGGGCCAGGAAGCCCGCCAGGTGGCGGGTAATGGCGGGGTCCGACGCATAGGGCAGGCCGAATTCCACGATGCCACCGCGCGCACGGGTGGCCGGTTCGGCGCCGGCATTGAGCGGGAAGAACCCGTCGACCACCAGTTGCTCGACTTCGGCCCGCTGCAACTCCACGGTGCGGGTGCCGCCGATCAGTTTCGAGCCGCTGCCCAGCAGGGTGACGGGCACACTGTCCGGCGCATCGGCCGCCAGCAATTGTTCCTTGGCGGCGCGGCAGCGTTCCACCAGTTGCGCCATGCGCGTGGCGGACAGGCGCTGGCCTTCCGCGCCGCCGCCTCCATTGAGGCGCTGCTCGGCCAGCCGCGCCAGCGCCAGGTCCATATTGTCGCCGCCGAGGATCAGGTGGTTGCCCACGCCGATCCGGGTCAGCACGGGGGCGGCCTCCCGGACGTCGACCCGGATCAGGCTGAAGTCCGTGGTGCCGCCGCCGACGTCGCACACCAACACCAGCTTTGACTGCGCCAAATCCTGCGCCAGCGTTTGCCGATGGCGGTACAGCCAGTCGTAAAACGCCGCCTGCGGCTCTTCCAGCAAGCGCAGCGACGGTAAACCCGCCAGCTTCGCCGCTTCCAGGGTCAGCGCGCGGGCGCCTTCATCGAACGAGGCGGGGATGGTCAGCACCACTTGCTGCTGATGCAGCGGGTGCTTGGGGAAGCGCGTATTCCATGCGGCCTTCAAGTGCGCCAGGTACGACGCGCTGGCCGCCACCGGCGACACCCTGGGCACGCCTTCCTCGGCGCCCCATGGCAGGATCGGCGCCATCCGGTCGACATTCGGGTGCGACAGCCAGCTTTTGGCGGACGCCACCAGCCGCCCCGGCACTTGCGCCCCCAGTTTGCGGGCCAGGCGGCCGACGCCCACTTGCGCCACGCCGGCCACATCGTCCTGCCGCCACGGCAATTGCAACTCACCCGCCGCCAGTTCACCCTCGGCCGCGTGGTAGCGCAGCGAAGGCAGCAGCGGCGCCGCGCCGATTTCGCCGGGCGCCGTCAACTGGTCGATATCGAACAAGCGGACTTCTTCCGCGCCCGGTTCAGCGTAGGCCAGCACCGTGTTGGTGGTGCCCAGGTCGATGGCGACGATGAATTGCTTCATGGCCTCTGCCGGTTATTCCGCCGAGGTGGCGCGGACGTCGAACTCGACTTTCCAGCGCTGGCCATTGTCATCGGCCACCGCCAGCAATTCCAGCGTACCGGCTTCGGTGGCCAGCGCGTGCAGTTTGACTTGCACCACGTCGCCCGCCTGGCGGCCTTCCGGCGACAGGGTCATCTGGATTTCATTGAGTTCCGTCAATTCATCCGGGGCCCAGAAGTCCAGCAATTCGCCAATCGCGTCCTGGCGGCGGGTCGACGATTCAAAGAAGCGGAAGTTGACGGGTTCGCCCACCACCAGGCCGAATTGCTGGCCCGGCAGTTCGATTTCGCCGCCTTCTTCCATGCCGAACGGCGCCACGCACAGGGCCTGGATCGGCGGTTCCATGCCGGGGATGGCCGGCATCGACGATTCCACCGCCACGTAGTACGAACGGGCCGTGCCGCCACGGATGCGGACCCCGGCGCCACGGCGCACGTAGCTGTAATACGCCGCGCCACGCGCCACGGCCAGGTCCAGGTCGGCGCCATCGAGCATGCGGGCCGGTTCCGATCCTTCCAGGTACAGCCAGTCGTTGATGGTGTCCATCACGCGCTGGGCCAGCAGGCCGGACTTGAACACGCCGCCGTTGAACAGGACGGCGGTCGGGTGCAGGAAGGTGGCCTCAAGCGGCTGGCGCCCGGCATAGCCTTCCAGCGCTTCGGTGGCGCCCAGCTGACGGCCCAGGAAGGCGGCCAGGTGTTTGGTGACGGCGGCATCCTGCGCGTATGGCAAGCCCAGTTGCGTCAGGCCGGCGCGGGTCCGCACGGCGGGACGGCTGGACGCTTCGGCTTTCGGGAAGAAGCCTTCGACGATGAAGTTCACCACTTCATCGCGCGTCAGTTCGGTGCGGATCGACCCGCCAATGAGTTTCGAGCCACGGCTTGGCACCACGATCGGCCAGGTCTGGACCGAGGCGTCGGCCAGCAGCGCTTCCTTGCCGCCGCGGCAGCCATAGGTCAGCGCGCGCAATTGCCAGGCGTCGAGCTGGGTGCCATTGGCGGCCAGCTTGCGCGCCACCATGTGCGCCAGCGCCAGGTCCATGTTGTCGCCGCCCAGCAAGATGTGGTCGCCCACGGCCACGCGGTGCGGTTCCATCACGCCGTCGCGCTCCAGGATGGCGATCAGCGAAAAGTCGCTGGTGCCGCCGCCCACGTCCACCACCAGGATGATGTCGCCCGGCTTGACGGCCTTGCGCCATTTGCCTTCGCTGCCCTGGATCCAGCTGTACAGCGCGGCCTGCGGCTCTTCCAGCAGGGTCAGGCCTTCATAGCCCGCCGCGCGGGCCGCGTCCGCCGTCAGTTCACGGGCGGCCGGGTCGAACGACGCGGGGATCGTCACGGTCACGGCCTGCTGCGCGAAGGGCGCGTCCGGGTGCGCCGCGTCCCACGCCTGGCGCAGGTGCGCCAGGTAGCGGGTCGACGCTTCCAGCGGCGATACGCGGCTGATTTCTTCCGGTGCATCGTTCGGCAAGATGGCCGCGCGGCGGTCCACGCCGGGGTGGCACAGCCAGCTCTTGGCCGACGACACCAGGCGGATCGGCGTGGTGGCGCCACGGCTGCGGGCCATTTCACCGGCCACGGGGCCGTCGCCCGACGCTTGCCATGGCAGTGCCAGTTCGCCGGCCGCCATTTCATCGGGGTGCGGCAGGTACAGGAACGAGGGCAGCAGCGGCAAATCTTCCACCGTGCCGGGCGCCGTCAACTGAGGAATGCCCAGCACGGTCTGCGCGGTTTTTTCACCATCGCTGGCGGCCAGGTCGACATACGACAGCGCCGAGTGCGTGGTACCCAGGTCGATACCGATTGCATACTTGGGATCGCTCACAGTTCCACCTCCGCCGGGGCCAGTACTTTCGCATCATGGGCTTCCGCCAGTTTCGGCAGGCGCACCGAGGTGGCGCGCCAGCCGCGGTGCGACAGGCTGCCCTTGAACGGCGCCTGGCCGACCACGTTGCCGGTCAGGCGGACGGACGCGGCGTCAAAGCCGGCTTCCAGGGTGACCCGGGCGCCCTCAAGCTCCGCGCGCACCGGTTCAATCGTGAAGTGTTCGCGCAAGACCTTGGCGCAGCCTTCGTGCACCACGCGGGCGGCGGCGCCGATGTCGGCGTCCGCGTAGCCGGTCAGGTTTTCCTGGGTGAAGTCGATCAGGCGGGCTTCGCGTTGCAGCAGGCTCAGCAACTGCAGCGCGGCGTCCGGCGTGGCTTCGCGCAAGATCACCGGGGCGGCGGTCGGGGCCGGGGTTGGGGCGGCCGTTGGCGCGGCGGTAGGCGCTTGGGTCGGCGCAGCAACCGGCTCATCCAGGCGCTGGATGCGGGCCGCATATTCGGCATTGCCGAGGGTGCGGAAAAATGCGCTGATCGCGAGCGCAATGCGCGTGCCGAAAGACGGCAGCTGGGTCGTATTATTCATCGTTGTCTCTGGTTTGGCCGGCGGGCCGCTGCCTGATACGGCTGAGGAGGGCGCTACACCGGCGGTTGGAAGCCTGGGGCTGGCGCTTGTGCAGCGCCGCAATTCATTCGCATGATACCAGCTGGCGCGGGAATGCTGAAATTCCGGCAACGGGGAGATGGGGATTTAGTGTGATTTTGCCAATGCATTGCCGGGCGGCAGTGACACGGAAGTGTTGGGCTGGCATCTCAAGGTGCCAGCCCAGCGCCTCTAATTCAGGGCCGTGGCAGATCAACCATCTCGGGTGCTGTGCCACCCAGGGATGCAAGCCGTTTCGCTGCTTGTACCCTGATAAACGTCTTGAGAGCTTCCCTGAACAGATCCGCCTTATCCATTGCAGGATCAGCAACGTCCAGGGCTTGCTCGTACAACTCATCATCAATGATCACAGTGGTTCTCATAGCGGTGTCCGGTCATCAATACTGATCCCATTATGGCATCCAGCAATCCTGGCGACCGCCACTGCCACAACAACCTGCCGTCGTCAAAACCGCGCGAAATTGGATTCGTCCGGTTCCGCATCGGCTTCCGGGTCCAGCTTGCGCGTCTCGGCCCGTTTGCGGATCGGCGCCCGTGGGGCGATGCCTTTGCGCGGCGCGGTAAAGCCGACTTCCCTTGCCTGGCTGGCAATCTTGAAGAAGCTCATGGTCTGCTGCAACTGTTCCGCCTGGCCGCTCATTTCCTCGGCGGTGGCGGCCAGTTCTTCCGAGCTGGCGGCATTTTGCTGGGTGGTCTGGGACAATTGCTGCACCGCCGAATTGATTTGCGCGACGCCCGATGACTGTTCTTCCGACGCCGCCGAGATTTCCTGCACCAGGTCCGAGGTGCGCTTGATGTTCGGCACCATCTGGCCCAGCAACTGGCCGGCGCGTTCCGCCAGTTGCACGCTGCCGGACGCCACTTCGGAAATCTCTTGCGCCGCCACTTGCGACCGTTCCGCCAGCTTGCGCACCTCGGCCGCCACCACGGCAAACCCCTTGCCATGCTCGCCGGCGCGGGCCGCCTCGATCGCCGCGTTCAAGGCCAGTAAATTGGTTTGATACGCGATGTCATCGATGATGCCGATCTTGGTGGCGATCTGCTTCATGGCCGATACCGTCGCATTGACGGCGTCGCCGCCTTCCATGGCTTCCTGCGACGCGCGGGCCGCCATGCCATCGGTGGCTTTGGCGTTGTCCGTGTTTTGCGAAATCGACGCCGTCATCTGTTCCAGCGAGGCGCTGGTTTCTTCGACGCTGGCGGCCTGTTCGCTGGCCGATTGCGACAGCGATTGCGCGGTGGCCGACACTTCTTCCGACGCGCTGGCCAGCGACTGGGCGCCATTGTTTACTTCCGTCACCACCTTCAGCAGCCGGGCCACGGTATTGTTGGCGTACGATTTCAATTCGCCAAAACTGCCTTCGTATTGTTTGTCGATGGTCTGGTTCAAATCCCCTTCGGCCAGCGCGCCCATTACGCGCACCACGTCGTCGATCGAGGCGCCGGTGGTCACCATCAGGCGGTTCAAGCCATCTCCCAGGTCTTTCTGGAAACCCAGCATGCCGGCCAGGTCGATGCGGGCCTGGAAGTCGCCACGGTTGGCGGCATCCACCACATCCTTCTGGCCGTCAATCACCAGGTTCAGCTTGGCGACGGTATTGTTGGCATAGCGTTTTAATTCATCGAAGGCGCCTTCATAGTCCTTGGTGATGGTCTTCGACAAATCGCCTTGCGACAGCGCCCCCATGACCCGCACCACGTCCGCCACGCTGGCGCCGGTGGTGGCCATCAACTGGTTCATGCCGTCGGCCAGCTCCTTCTGGAAACCTTGCAAGCCGCCCAGTTCGACCCGCGTATTGAAATTGCCCCGGTTGGCCGCTTCAATGGCATTTTTCTGGCCGCTGATCACCTGGTTCAACTTGCCCACGGTATTGTTGGCATAGCGCTTCAATTCGTCGAAGGCGCCCTGGTATTCCTTGGTAATGGTTTTCGACAAGTCGCCTTCGGACAGCGCGCCCATCACGCGCACCACGTCCGACAGGCTGGCCCCGGTGGTGGCCATCAACTGGTTCAAGCCTTCCGCCAATTCCTTCTGGAATCCATGCAAGCCGTTCAAGTCCACGCGGGCATTGAAGTCGCCCCGGTTGGCCGCTTCGATCGCCTGTTTTTGCCCGCCGATCACCTGGTTCAGCTTGGCCACCATATTGCGCATGGCATTGAGCAACTGGCCGGTCTCGTCTTTGGCACTGCTGTCGATATGGATCGACAAGTCACCCGCTTCCAGTCTCTCCGCCACTTGCACGGCGGTTTTCAGCGGCCGCACGATGCCCATCGTGATCAGATAGGCCACCAGCATGGCCAGCAGCACGGCGCCGGCCGCCAGCCCAAGCACGGTGGTGCGCGTGGATTCGTAACTGCTCGCGACCTCGTCGCCCGACTTGTCCATCTGTTCCGCCTGGTAAGACGCGAACGCTTCCAGCGCGTGCCAGAACGCTTCATTGGTGGGGGCGAAGTCGTTTTTCAGGTATTCCGTGGCGATCTTGCGGTCGGAGCGGGACAGCGTATAAAACTGCTCATATTTGGGTTCCAGCACCGCGCGCTTGTCCTGGATCTCCTTGAGCATGGCCTTGCCCTTGTCCGACACCACCACCTTTTGCAGCTTGTTCAAGTCTTCCACGATTTCACTGCGGTTGGTGTCGGCACTGCGGCGGAACCGTTCACTCTCCGCATCGTTGGAGGCCAGCAGGATGTTACGCAACTGCCGTCCATTGTCCATCGCGTTTTTCAACGCATCTTCCAGCAGCAGGAATTTCGCATAGCGGTCTTCCAGGATCAGCCGCGTCAATTCGTTGCTGGCGGCAAGGCGCGAAATACTGATCGACGACACCAGCAACAGCAGCAGGACAACACAACCGAAACCCAGGCCCAGGCGGGCGGAAATCTTGAGATTCTTGAGCATGGAAGTTCCTTGCAAAAGGTTATACAGCGGTTGATATTCCTCAATATAGCCAAGGCATTATGCGCTCCGTTCCAATGTGAGAATCTATCGAAAATTCACCTTTCATGGCGCTTGCTTCCGCGTGGAACGCGGCATAGAATACTGGTTATATATACAGTATTTCGAGGTTGTCGTGGACGAATGGGAAAATGTGGCGCCGGCTTATCCGCTCCGCCCCCTGCAGGCGCAGAAGGGGCGGGGCGCGGTCAGTAATGTGCAGGGGCGTCATGAGGTGCATGGACGCGAACAGTTCGACGATGGCTGGGATCACGGCGACGACGACGAACCGCGCATGTTCAGGACCCACATCACGGACGAAACAGCGAAATCCATCCTGACCCGCAACAGTTCGCCGGACATTCCGTTCAATGTGTCGCTGAACCCGTACCGGGGTTGCGAACACGGCTGCATTTACTGCTTTGCCCGGCCCTCGCACAGTTACCTCGGCTTGTCGCCGGGGCTCGATTTTGAAACCCGCATCGTGGCCAAGGTCAACGCGGCCGACTTGCTGCGCCAGGAATTGGCCAAGCCCTCGTATGTGCCGGAAGCCATCGCGCTCGGTGTCAATACCGATGCCTACCAGCCGTGCGAGCGCAGCCTGAAGATCACGCGTGGCGTGCTGGAAGTGCTGCATGAATGCGAGCACCCGGTGGGGTTGATCACCAAGTCATCGCTGATCGAGCGCGATATCGATTTGCTGTCGGACATGGCTTCGAAACGGCTGGTGTCGGCCGCCATCACCATCACTACCCTCGACAGCGACATTGCGCGCACCCTGGAGCCGCGAGCGGCGGCGCCCGCGCGGCGCCTGCGCACGATCCGCACCTTGACCGACGCGGGCATTCCCGTCGGCGTCAGCATCGCACCGATCATTCCATTCGTGACCGAACCCGATATCGAGCGCGTCATCGAAGCGGCGTGTGAGGCGGGGGCGTTGCATGTGAATTACATCGTGCTGCGCTTGCCGTGGGAAGTGAGTCCGCTGTTCCAGCAATGGCTGGAAGCGCATTTCCCCGACCGGGCGCAGCGCGTGATGAACCGCATCCGCGATTTGCGGGGCGGCAAGGAGTACCAGGCGGAATTCGGCACCCGCATGCGCGGCGAGGGCGTGTGGGCGGATCTCATAAAACAGCGGGTGGAGAAAACCGTGCGCAAGCTGGGACTGGAAAAACGCATGATCCGGTTCAGGCAGCTCGATGCCGGGCGGTTCCGACGGCCGCTGTCGGTGCCGGCGGTGATGAAGCGGGGCGGCGGCCAGCTGGACTTGTTTTAATCGGGCGCGCCGCGGCTGGCCATCAACTCCAGCAAATACTGTTCGATCGCGAACACGTGCGCATCGTCGCGCCCCAGTTCGCGCAGCGCGACCGCCAGCTGGGTCAGGTAATCGCTGTTGGGGCCACTGGGACCGATGGAAGCGGCAATTTGCCGTGCGATGGCTTCTTCGCTGGCCGGGCCGAGAAAGGAACCGTTATCTTCGCGGGCGATATACACCACGCCTTCAGCCATGTCGCCGGAACCGTCTTCGAACGTGATGTCGGTCACGCGGCGCAGGTAACCGTTTTTTTCACGGTAATCGAGGTGGGAAAAAACGTCCGGCGACACCAGGTACGCCATGCCGTGGCACACGGCGCCGGCGTCGGGAATCAGGGTCACCACCCGGCCGGGCGCCGTGGGCGTACCACGGTGGTCATGCGACCCTTGCCAAAAGCGGCGCGACCAGCCCATGATGCTGGCGGCGCGCCGCTGCATGAAGGGAAAATCGGCTTTGTAGATCAGGGAACCGTAACCGAACACCCAGACACTGTGGTGGCCATCAAAATGGTCCATTTGCTGGTTGAGGGCGATGGTATTGGAAGACATGGGGGCAACAGGAACGGCACAAAACCCTATTGTAACGGGGTTGCCGGCCCGGGTGGGGTCACGCCGCCAGCAGCGCGGCCTGCTGCAACGCCGCCTCGATGGCCTGTTCGCGCGCGGCCGAGCCCTGCGCCAGGCCGTCCGCTTCCAGCACGCGCACGTCGGTGATGCCGACCATGGCAAACACGGCCTTCAGGTAACCGGTATGGTAGTCACTCATGCCGGCCAGGGTCGGCCCGCCCCGGGTGGACGCGACGATCGCCCGCTTGGCCGCCGCCAGGCCGGTGGTGCGGCCGTTGGGCGCCACGGTATACGTCCGGCCTTCCAACACGATACGGTCCAGCCAGGCTTTGAGCGTGGATGGTATCGACAGGGTCAGCACGGGGGCGCCCAGCACGATGATGTCGGCCACCATGAATTCCGCCAGCAACAGTTCCGTCAGCATCACGTCGCCCTGCAATGCTTCATTGAGGGGAATGGCGCTGTTCCACTGGCCCCGCAGTACTTGCAGCAACGGGCCCGTCACATGCGGCAAATGGCTGGCGCCGAGGTCGCGGTACGCGACATTCGCATCCCAGTGCCGTACCCGCAGCGCATCGACTATTCCCGCGCTCAACAGGCGCGACGCGGAATTGTCGCCGAGGCAGGCCGAATCAATGTGCAGGATATTCATAGCTACCAGTTTGCAAGGTTGATCGGGCAGATTACACTGTTCGCGACACTTGAAAAAAGCCTAAAAATGGAAAGCAGAATTCCATTATTGGGACAATGATAACGGTTCCAGCATAGCAGGGCGGGCCCGGTTCCACTCGTGATCCACCATGAATTGCAACAAAAAAGCCACAAAACTTGCGGCGGCCGGGGACAGCGAACGCGTGCTCTTGGTGTACACAAAAAAGCGCCGCGTCAGTTCGGGTTCTTCCAGCAGGCGCATCTGCAAGCCATACAGTTTCGCCATCGGCGCGGCATACGGAATGCAGGCGGCCACGCCGAGGCCGGCGTTGACCATGGCCAGCGCGGTGGTCATGAATGTCACTTCATTGTAGGGATGCAGCGGCACGTCGCGCAGCAGGCGCTCCGTGAACTGGCCTTGCAGCGCAATCAGCGGGTAGCGTTCGACGTCGGCCCAGGTGACCTTGTCCTGGGCTTGTAGCGGGTGGGCAGAGGGAAAGACCAGCACGAACGGCATATCGAACAGCAACTGGGCCGCGATTTCCGCCGCCGGGTCGCGCTCCGGGCCGATGCCAAAATCGACTTCGCCGGAAAACACCCGGCCCGACACATTTTCGACCGGGCAATCGACCAGCTTGACCTGCACTTCCGGATGCGTGGCGCGGTAGGCGGCGATGGCTTCCGGCAGCAGAGTGCACGCCATCATTTGCGGCGCCGCCACCCGCACCAGCCCCTTCTTGAGGGCCTTGCGGCTGGCGATGTCGGCCATGGCGCCATCGAGGTCTTGCAGCATCTGGTCGAACAGCGGGTACAGTTCTCGCCCGACTTCGGACAGCTGGGCGCGCCGGGTATTGCGCTCGACCACCTTGACGCCCAGTACCTGCTCGAGTTCCTTGATTTGGCCGCTGAGCGCGGACTGGGTCACATGCAATTGTTCGGCGGCCAGGGTAAAACTGCCGGTGCGGGCGACGGCGACCAGCGCGCGCATTTGGCGTAAGGTGGGATTCATTAGAAAATCCGATAAATCGATTAAAAAATACTGTTTGTATGATATCTGAAACCACGGTTTAATGGCTGCATACCAAGGAGCCCCACCATGAAAATCAAGCAAATCCACCACGTGGCATACCGCTGCAAGGATGCCAAGGAAACCGTCGAGTGGTACGTCAAGCACCTGAACATGAACTTTGTGCTGGCCATTGCCGAAGATGAAGTGCCGTCGACCAAGGCGCCGGATCCGTACATGCACGTGTTCCTGGACGCCGGGCAGGGCAATATCCTGGCCTTCTTTGAATTGCCGACGCAGCCGGACATGGGCCGCGACACCAATACCCCGGCCTGGGTCCAGCACCTGGCGCTGGAAGTGGGCAGCATGGACGAATTGCTGGCCGCGAAAGAACGCCTGGTGGCGGGCGGCATCGACGTGCTCGGTCCCGTCAACCACACCATCTTCAAGTCGATTTACTTCTTCGATCCGAACGGCCACCGCCTGGAACTGGCGGCCAACACGGGCACGCCGGAAATGCTGCAAAAGCTCGACGACGTCAAATGGGACATGCTCAACGAGTGGGCCCAAACCAAGCGCGCCCCCAAGCACGCGGCCTGGATGCATGCCCCCGCCGAAGGCGCCGAATCAGGCGCCGTACAAGGCTCCGCCACAGATCACGCATAAGGAAACGCACAATGAAACTCGCCACCCTGAAAAACGGCCGCCGCGACGGCGCCCTCGTCATCGTCAGCCGCGACCTGTCGCGCTACGTGTCCGCCGCCGCCATTGCCCCGACCCTGCAGGCCGCGCTGGACAACTGGGATGCCGTGGCGCCGCAACTGGCCGCGCTGTATGAGCAACTGAACGCCGGCACGGCAGCGGATGCGCAGCCGTTCGACCAGGCCGCCGCGCATTCGCCGCTGCCGCGCGCCTACCAGTGGGCCGACGGTTCGGCCTACATCAATCACGTGGAACTGGTGCGCCGCGCCCGCAACGCGGAAGTGCCGGCCTCGTTCTACACCGACCCGCTGATGTACCAGGGCGGTTCCGACAGTTTCGTCGGCCCGCGCGACCAGATTTACGCGCTGACCGAAGACTGGGGCATCGACCTGGAAGCCGAAGTGGCGGTGGTGACCGGCGACGTGAAAATGGGCGCGACCCCGGACGAAGCGGCCGCCGCGATCCGCCTGGTCATGCTGGTCAACGACGTCTCGCTGCGCAACCTGATCCCGAATGAACTGGCCAAGGGCTTCGGCTTCTTCAATTCCAAGCCGGCCAGCGCGTTTTCGCCGGTCGCGGTCACGCCCGACGAACTGGGCGCGGCCTGGGCCGGCAACAAGCTGCACCTGCCATTGCTGGTGCAATTGAATGGCCAGCCGTTCGGCCAGCCCAATGCCGGCGAAGACATGACATTCAGCTTTGCCCAGCTGGTGGCGCATGCGGCGCAAACGCGCGAACTGGGCGCGGGCACCATCATTGGTTCCGGCACCGTGTCGAACAAGCAGGGCAGCCTGCACGGTTCGTCGATCGCCAATGGCGGTGTGGGCTACTGCTGCCTGGCCGAAGTGCGCATGTATGAAACCATTGAAAGCGGCAAGCCGCAAACCGGCTTCCTGAAGTTCGGCGATACGGTGCGGATTGAAATGAACGACGCGGCCGGCGCCTCCATCTTCGGCGCGATCGACCAGACCGTGGCGCATTACCGCGAGCGGGGCTGACATGAAACTGTATACGTACTTTCGCAGTTCGGCCGCCTACCGCGTCCGCATTGCGCTGGGCCTGAAGGGACTGCCGTATGAGGCGGTTCCCGTGCACCTGCTGAAAAACGGCGGCGAGCAGCTGGGCCAGCCGTACCGTGGCGTCAACCCTGCCGCCCTGGTGCCGGCCTTGCAGGATGGCGACACCACCATCACGCAATCGATGGCCATCATCGAGTACCTGGACGAAGTGCATCCGCAAGCGCCGCTGCTGCCGGCCGATGCGGCGGGCCGCGCCCGGGTGCGGGCGCTGGCGCAAACCATCGCGTGCGATACCCACCCGTTGTCGAACCTGCGCGTGCTGAAGTACCTGACCGGTACCCTGGCGATTTCGGAAGAAGCCAAGACGGAATGGATGCACCAGTGGATGAAGCTGGGGCTGGCGGCGTTTGAAGCGCTGCTGGCCGATGGCAAGGCGGGCCGCTACTGCCATGGCGATACGCCATCGCTGGCCGATTGCTGCCTGTTGCCGCAAGTGTTCAATGCGCAGCGCTTCGGTGTGGACTTGTCGCCGTATCCCGAGATTGCGCGGATCGCTGCCAATTGCGCCGAGTTGGCCGCATTCCAGGCGGCCCACCCGTCGCAGCAGGCGGACGCGGAGTAAAATGCGTAGGGCGGGTTTTACAAACCCGCCTGCTTGCGCCGCCGGGCTGCACGCATGGCGGCTTCCGCCGCGCGGAAACCGCCCTACGCAGTCGCAGCCACACCGGGCGTGCGGGCACGGGGCGTCACGCTTCCAATACCACCCGGTCCCGTCCCGCTTCCTTGGCCTGGTACAAGGCCTTGTCGGCCCGCACCAGCAGTGACGACGCGGTGTCCGGCGCATGCTGCGGACGCGCCGCCGCCACGCCGATGCTGATGGTCAGCGCGATGGTCAAGCCGCCGTCGACTTCCACCACCAGTTGCGACGCCGCTTCGCGCAAGCGTTCCGCCGCCACGGCGGCGGTATCGAGGTCGGTCTCGGGCATCAGCAGCACGAATTCCTCGCCGCCAAAGCGCGCCACGGTGTCAATCGCGCGCAGGCTGCCCGTCAGCATGGTGGCCACGGCCACGATGGCGCGGTCGCCCGCTTCATGGCCGTAGGTGTCGTTGATGCGCTTGAAGTAATCGATATCGACCATCATCAGCGCCAGCGGGTGGCGCAGGCGGCGCACCCGTTCCAGTTCCTTGCCGATCTGCTCCGTCATCCTGCGGCGGTTGGCGATATTGGTCAGCGGGTCGGTGGTGGCCAACTGGTCCAGCCTGGTATTGGCCATCAACAGTTCCAGCGTGCGTTGCAGCACCCGGTCTTCCAGGTTGTTGCGTTCATCACCCAGCGCCGTCATGGCGCGCCGGCGCGCGCGCAGCGCCAGCACCAGCGCCGTGATCAGCACGCCCTGCACCACGACCAGCCCCACGCCCAGCAGGATTTGCCAGCGGTACAGCTCCCACACCCCGTGCGGCCGGTTCAGCACCACGGCGCCCTGCGGCAGGTGCATCAGCCCATAGCGCTCGGCGGTCTGGTAGTCGAACACATAGCGCTGCACGTTGCTCATGTCGGCCGGCTGGCCTTGAATTACCTGGGCCACGGCGTGGCCGATGGCTTCGCCGCTCAGCACGTAGCCGCCGGCGATGCCCGGCACGATCAGCGATTCCACGTGGGTAAAGATCGGCACTTGCGTCACGCCGGCCAGCTTGCGCGCGACGTCGGACGGCAGCGCGGCGCCGCCCGTGCTGTCGGTGTACGTCGCGAACATCAGGATCGCTGTGCCGCCCTTCAGCAGGGAGGCGCGGCGGTACAGTTCATCGAAACTCTGGTTGTCCCAGTATTCCATTTGCAGCCGCTCGCCATAGGAACGCGCCGCTTCGCGGGCGCCGGCGATCCATTCCTGCACGCGCGGCGTCTTGTCGCCGACCACGATGACCCGTTTAGTCGAGGGCGCCACGCGCGTGATCACGCCCAGCATGCGGCCATAGTCGTGCGACACTTCCAGCGCTTCGCCGTCGCGCGGGCGCCAGCCCTTGCGGCCATGGTTGACGTAATAGCGCGGCACGCCGGGGAACAGTTCGGGGTGGCTGTTGAGGAAGGTGGCGGCCAGGTGGTTTTCCGTCACCACCGCGTCAAATTTGACTTGCGCATACTTGGTGCGCAGGTACGGCGCCATGCTGTCCAGCGAAGCTTGCCGGCCGACCCGCGCCGCGTCGAAGCGCTCTTCGAAGATCATCGGCACATCACCCCAGGCTTTCTTGCCCAGTTCATCGTACAAGCCCTTGTGCACCATGGCTTGCCAGGCCGAGATGTTTTCCGCACCGAGCGAATACAGCACCAGCACCTTGCGCTCGTCGCTGGCCGCCAGCGCGCAGTGGATGGAGATGAACCAGGCCATGCAGGCAACAGCGACCGCGCGCGACAGCGTGCGCGTGGAACGCAGCGTGGCAGGGCGGGGCAAGGTCAGTTGCATGGGGTCGGAAGCTTGGGCAGGGCGGAAAGTGTAGCATGGACTGCCGCCCCGCGGCGCGCAGCGTCGCGATGGCGCGGTGCGTCAACGGCGCAGCGCGTCGATGATGTTCATGCGTGCCGCCCGCACCGCCGGCAGGAAGCCGCCGATCACCCCCATCGCCAGCGCAAACAGCAGGGTTTTCACGGCGATCAGCGGCGTCAGGCGGAAGCCGAACGCCAGTTCGGCAAACGACTGGAAATTGGTGGTGGAAAACGACAGCATCTGCATCAGCGAGGCGCACGCCAGTCCCGCCACGCCGCCCGCCAGCGCCAGCAGCATGGCTTCCACCAGGAAGGCCGCCAGGATATGGCGGCGCTGGTAGCCCAGCGCGCGCAAGGTGCCGATTTCCGCCGTGCGGCTGGCCACCGACGCATACATGGTGATGGTGGCGCCGATCATGGCGCCGATGGAAAAAATCACGGACAGGGCCAGGCCCAGGATACGGATGAAATTCGACAGCGTGCGCGACTGGTCGGCATAAAACGTTTGTTCGCGCCGCGCTTCCAGGGTCAGGCGCGGATCGTTTTCCAGCTCCCGCTTCAACTGTTCGAAGTGATGGGTGTCGGACAGGCGCAGCACCATCGACGACCACGCCAGGCGCCGGAACGCTTGCACCAGCTGGTCCGCGTCGCCCCAGATTTCCGAATCGAAGCCGCTGTTGCCGGCGTCGAACAGGCCTACCACGGTCCATTCGCGCTGGCCAAAGCGCAGCCGGTCGCCGACCGCCACGCCGGCAAAGCGGCGCGCAATGCCGCCGCCGACGATGACTTCCGAAGCGCCGGGCCGGAACAGCCGTCCTTCGGTCACGCGCACTTGCGGCCGCAAAACGAATCCCTGCGGACTGGCGCCCCGGATCACGACATTGGACGCCTTGCCGCTGCCCTTGCGCGGCAGCGAAATCAGCACCACGGTTTCTTTCGACAGCAGCGGCATGCCGTGCGCATCGCGTGCAATGGCGGGGTGACTGGCCGCGATATTGGCCATGTTGCGGTCGATCCCGCTTTGCACTTCGGTTTCCGCCGAGCGGCGCGTGATGATGACGTTGTCGTACTCGCCGGTGGTGACCAGCGTGGTGCGCAAGCCTTCATCGAGCATCAGCACCGTGGCGAACACGAGCACCACCAGCGCCAGCCCGCCCGCCGTCAGCGCCGTGGTCAGGCGGCGCGCCCATAAATTGCGGGCGATGTAGGGCAGGGGGATGCGCATCAGCCGATGCTCCGCAAACCGTCGAGGATGCGCATGCGCGCGGCCCGGATCGCCGGCACCGCGCCGGACACCAGGCCCACCAGCAGCGCCGCGCCAACCTGCATGGCCAGGGTGGCGGGCGCCACATGGAAGACCGGGAACATGGTGCCGAGATTGGCCGCAATCACGTCCACAGCCGGAAACAGCAGCGCGATGCCGCCCGCCGCGCCCACCAGCGCCAGCAACAGCGCTTCGCCGGCGATCAGCGCGGCCAGGTAGCCGGGACCGAAGCCCAGCACTTTCAGGGTCGCATATTCGGCCAGCCGTTCACGCGCGCTCATGGCCATGGTATTGGCCATCACGGCCATGATGATGACAATGACGACGAACGACACCACCCGGATGGCGGCCACGATGGCTTCCGACATGGCGACGAAGCCCAGCTGGAATGCTTTTTCGGTTTCCGTCAGGGTTTCCGCCAGCGAGTTGGCAAATTGCGCATCGATGGCCTGCGACACGCCGGCCGCGTCTTCGGCTCGGGCGATCCGCACCACGTACACCCCGACCTGGTTGGCGCGGCGCGGATACACTTTCTTCAGCCCCTCGTTGACGTAATCCCAGTGGAAAAACATGGTGGCGGTATTGGTCGAAGGTTGGCGGCCATCGTAAATGCCCCGAATCGTAAAGCTCCACTGGCCGGGATAAATCGTGCCCCGGACCGGCACCGTATCGCCCACCTTGAATCCATACTGGTTGGCCAGCTTGCGTCCGACGATGGCGCCCTTGCGGTCGCGCAGGAAGGCAATCCGTTCGCTGTCCGGCAGCAGGTAGTCCGGGTAAATGTCGAGGTAGCTCTGGCCAGAGACCGCAAATTGCGCAAAGAAGTTTTTCGGATCCTTATAGACGCCGCCAAACCAGTTGGCGTACCCGACGCCGGTCACCCCGTCGATACCCCGGATCCGGGCCTGGTACGCCAGCGGCAAGGGAAAGACCAGCGAAGTCGCATTGCGCGTCACCAGCGTGGTGCTGGAGGCGCCTTCCGCCCCGGCATACCATGCGCCAATCACGGTTTGCAGCAGACCAAAGGACAGCGTGGCCACCACCAGCCCCAGCACGGTCAGTGCGGTGCGCAGCCGGTGGCGCAGGGCGTTGCGGCGGATCAGGCGCAGCAGATACATGGCGTCAGCCCGGCGCGGGTGTTGCGGTTGCGGCGATCAATTCCCCTTTTTCCAGGTGCACCACGGTGCGCGCCTGGGCCGCCGCATGGGCATCGTGCGTGACCATGATGATGGTCTTGCCCAGTTCTTCGTTCAACTGGCGCAGCAGCGCCAGCACACCGGCGGCGGACTGGCGGTCCAGGTCCCCGGTCGGCTCGTCGGCCACGATCAGCACCGGATCGGTGACGATGGCGCGCGCGATCGCCACGCGCTGTTGCTGGCCGCCCGACAATTCACTGGGCGTATGGTCCATGCGGTCGGCCAGGCCCACCATGTCCAAGGTCATTTCCACCCGCTCGCGCCGTTCGCGCCGCGACAGGCCGGTCAGCAGCAGCGGCAATTCCACGTTTTCATACGCATTCAGCACCGGCATCAGGTTATAGAACTGGAAGATGAAGCCGACATTGGCGGCGCGCCAGTGCGCCAGCGCGGATTCCGGCATGGCGGCGATCTCCATGCCATTGACTTGCAGCAGGCCGGAATCCGGCTTGTCGATCCCGGCGATCAAATTGAGCAGGGTGCTTTTGCCGGAGCCGGAGGGGCCCATCAGCGCGGTGAAGGCGCCGGCCGCGATATCGAGCGTGATGCCGGCCAGTACCGGCACCACCTGGCCGCCGCGCCGGTACGATTTCACCAGCTGTTCGATGCGCACCAGCGGCGCTTCGGCAGGGTGGACGGCACTCATGGCTTGCCGGCCAGCCGCACTGGCTGCCCATCGCGCAAGTCCGGCGCGGGCTTCAGCACGGCCCGGTCGCCGGGCTTGATGCCGGCGCCGGCCGCCGCCGGCGGTCCCTGCGGCGCAGGTGTTCCATGCGGTCCGTGCGCCGCCGATGCCGCCGATGGCGTCACTGGCGATGGTTCCACTGGCGTCACCTGCACCAGTTCCCCCACCTTGCGGCCCGCCGTCACCGGCACTTGCCGCACCTTGCCATCGGCAATGATAAACAGCACGGTTTTGCCGTCACGCGTGGCCAGGGCGCCCGGCTGGACCGCCATCACGGCGGCACGGTCGGCCGGCGGCACCGGCTGCGACAGGAACGCGACCTTGGCGCTCATGTCGGGCAGCACGCGCGCATGCGGCGGATCAACGCGGTCGCCGACGCGGTCGCCGATGCGTTCGTCAAACCGCACCTTGACCAGCAAGGTCGCCTTGCTGCGGTCAACGGTCGGCACCATGCGTGCGACGGCGCCCGCAAGGCGCAGGTCGGGGAAGGCGTCGAGCTGGATTTCCGCCGGCTGCCCGGTGCGGATTTTCGACAGCGACGATTCCGACACATCGGCTTCGACTTCCAGTGTCGCCATGTCGGCGATGGTGATCACCGCCCCTTTGCTGTCGGCGGCGGAGGAAAACGGGGTAATGTTGTCGCCCACATTGGCGTTCCGGGTCAGGACGATGCCGTCGAACGGGGCGCGGATGCGGGTTTGTTCCAGCGCCACCTGTGCCGCCCTTGCGCCGGCCTGCGCCATCGTGATGGCGGCTTTCTGTGCGGCGACGGCGGCGCCGGCCTTGTTGTGGCGCGCCTGGGCGGCATCGGCGGTGGCGGCGGCAATAAAGCGCTGCGCCAGCAATTCCGTGGCGCGCCGGTTCGCTTGCTGCGCATCGGCCAGTTCGGCGCGGGCCTGTTCGAGATTGGCTTGCGCCACCTGGATGCCGGCCTGCGCCTGCGCCAGCGCCGCTTCCTGGTCGCGGCTCTCCAGCCGCGCCACCACTTCGCCAGCGCTGACTTTCGACCCTTCCAGCACGCCCAGCCATTCCAGCCGTCCTGTGGCTTTCGAAGACAGGGCCGCCTTGCGCTGCGCCACCACATAGCCGGTGGCGTTCAGCAAGGTCAGGTTTTGCGATGGCCAGGCCAGGGAAACCGTGACGGCCTCCACCTCGGGCTGGCGGCCGGTGTGCGCGCTGATGGCCACGCCGATGGCGGCCACGGCAAGCACGGCGGCGCTGATGGCCAGCCAGCGGCGTCCACCGCGGCGGGGAGCGGCGGCGCTGCGGTCGATCTTGAGTTTGGCAAGCTGCGGCGGTTCGGACATGCCGGTCTCCGGGCGGTGGGCTGGTCTGACCGATGGTGCTGCAAATCGGCGCCAGCCGCAAGGCCGCCGGCGCCACATACGCCGGCTGCGTTATTCCCGTAGGGCGGTAATCCGAAGGGTTGCCGCCATGCGTGCGGTGCGGCGCCGGTGCGCGCTGCCGGTGCGCATACATGGTGGTTCGGCGCTCCAGTGGTAATGGAGCGTGTGGCCAGCTTCACACCGGCGCCTCGATCAGCGCCGCCAGTTGCTCGGCATTGACCGGTTTCACCAGGTGCGCGCTGAACCCGGCCGCCGCCGAGCGGCGCTGGTCGGCCGCCTGTCCATAACCGGTCAGCGCCACCAGCCGCAACCCCGCCAGCAACGGGCGGCGGCGCAATTCGGCGGCGAGTTCATAGCCATCCATGCCGGGCAGGCCGATGTCGAGGATGGCCAGGTCGGGCCGCAAGTGTTCGGCCTCCTTCAGCGCACTGGCGGGATCGGACAGCGCATGCACTTCGTGGCCCTGCAGCACCAGCAATTCGCTGAGCGCCTCGAGCATGTCGGTATTGTCGTCCACCAGCATGATGCGGCGGCGCTGTGCGGCGGGCAATGCCGGGGCGGCGGTGCGGGGCAGGGCGGTGGGCGGCAGGGTGGCGGCGGCGCCGCCCGCCAGTGGCACTCTGACCTCGAACACGCTGCCCTGGCCCGGGCCCGGACTATAGGCCGATACCACGCCGCCATGCAGCGACACCAGGCTGCGCACGATGGCCAGCCCCAGTCCCAGCCCGCCATGGGCCCGGTCCAGCGCCTGTGGTTCCTGCACAAAGAGGTCGAACAGGCGGGGCAGCATGTTGGGTTCGATGCCGATGCCATTGTCGGCCACCCGCACGATGCAATCGTCTCCCTCTTGCCGGGCGCGCAGCGCGATGATGCCGTTGCGGTTGGTGTACTTGGCGGCATTGGTCAGCAAATTCGACAGCACTTGTGTAAAGCGCACCGGGTCCGCATCGAGCGCCAGGCCCTGTGCCGGCACGTCCACTGTCAGCTGGTGGCCGCGCTCTTCCAGCAGCGAACTGACGGTTTCCACCGCTTGCGTCACCAGCGGCGCCAGTTCCACCCGCTCGCGCCGCAGCACCACCTTGCCTTGCGCGATACGGGCCACGTCCAGCAAATCATCGACCAGCCGCACCAGGTGGCGGGCTTGCCGCTCGATCACCGCGTGTTCGCGCAGGATGTGGCCGGCGCCCTTGAGTTTCATCAGTTCCAGCGCCACCAGGATCGGCGACAGCGGATTGCGCAATTCGTGGCCCAGCATGGCGAGGAATTCATCCTTGGCCCGGTTCGCCACTTCGGCCGCGCGCCGCGCGCGCACCAGTTCCGTGACTTCATACGCCACCACGGCGACCCGGTCGACCAGTCCGGCCGCATTGCGCACCGGCTGGTGCACATAATCAAAGTGGCATTCTTCGAGCTCGCCCTGCGGCCCGCGCGCCAGCCAGACCCGGCGCGTATTGACCACTTGCGCATGGCCGCTGGCATAGGCCTGCTCCAGTTCCTCGAGCAGGCCCTGGCCCTGCAACTCCGGGAACGCCAGCCGCACCGGCTGGCCGGTGGCGTCGCGGCCATTGACCAGCTCCAGGAAGCGGTCGTTCATCAATTCCACCACCAGGCCTGCGCCGCGCAGGATGGCGATCGCCATCGGCGCTTGCTGGAATACGCTGGCCATGCGGTGCGACTGGGCTTTTTCCACCTGGCGCAAGCGGTTGCGGACCAGTTGCGCTTCGGTGCGGGACAGCAGTTCGCGCGCCGAGAAAGGCTTGACCAGGTAATCGTCGGCGCCGGCATGGATGCCTTCGAGACGCGCCTCTTCGCCGGCGCGCGCCGACAGCAGCAGCACCGGCGTGTCTTGCAGGCGGCGGTCGGCGCGCAGCGCGCTGATCAGACCAAAACCATCGAGGTCCGGCATCATGACGTCCGAGATCACCAGGCTGGGCGGATCGGCGCGCGCGCAGTCCAGCGCCGCGCGGCCGTTGGCGACCAGGGTCACGCGCCAGCGTTCGGACAGCAGGCGGTGCAGATACAGGCGCATGTCGGCATTGTCGTCCGCCACGATGATATGGTCGGCATCGGCCAGCGCGGCCGCCTTGGCCAGTACCATGGCGGTGACGGCGGTGGCGTCCGCCATCACGGCCGGCGCCATGGTGTGCTGGGACATGGCGATTGGCTGCGGCGGCGCCAGGGGCGGATAGCCGTGGTCCGGCAGGCAGCGCTCGGCCTCGGCGGTAAAGCTGCGCACCGCGGCGCCGGAAGGGACCGCCGATGACGGACCGATCTGGTCGTCGCGCAAGTGGGCGCGGCCGGCCGGCACGGTCACCGTAAAGCAGGTGCCCCGTCCCGGCGCGCTATCGACCGTGATGGCGCCGTGATGCAGTTCCACCAGGTCGCGCACCAGCGCCAGCCCGATGCCGCTGCCTTCGTGCGAGCGCGACCGGGCGCCTTCGATGCGCCGGAAGCGCTCGAACAGGTGCGGCAACTGGTCAGGCGCGATGCCGACGCCGCTGTCGGCCACCCGCAGCACGGCCTGGCCGCCGCTGAGTTCCAGCGCCACGCTGATCCGGCCGTCAAAGGTGAACTTGAAGGCGTTCGACATCAGGTTCAGGACGATTTTTTCCCACAGCGCGGGATCGACGTACACCGGCGCCGCCAGCGGCGCGCAATGCACCTCGAGCGCCAGCCCGGCGTTTTCGACGATGGAGCGGAACCCGCTGGCCAGGTCGCAGGTCAATGTGGCCAGGTCGGTCGGCGCGAAGGCGGCATGCATGCGGCCGGCCTGGACCCGGGAAAAATCGAGCAGCGTATTGACCAGCCGCTGCAGGCGCAGGGCATTGCGGTGCGCCAGTTGCAGCCGGCCTTGCTGTTGCGGCGTCAGGCTGGCGGTGTCGGCCAGCGCATCTTCCAGCGGGCCCAGCATCAATGTCAGCGGTGTGCGGAATTCATGGCTGACGTTGGAAAAGAAGGTGGTCTTGGCACGGTCCAGTTCGGCCAGCATGTCGGCGCGCTGGCGCTGGGCCTGGGCGGCCATGGCGTTTTGCATGGCGGCCGCCACCTGGCCCGCCACCAGTTCCAGGAAGGTGCGGTATTCGGCGTCCAGCTGGCAAGCCGGGCTGACGCCCATGATCAGCACCCCGGCCGGCCGGGGCTGGCCGGGCATGACCAGCGGCAGCGCCAGCGCCTGCGTTACGCGCTGGTTGGCCAGGCCCAGCGGCAGCGCATCGAGGTCACCCACCGGCAACAGTTCCGCCGCGCCGTCTTGCCACAGGCGCTGCAGCGGCCAGCGGCACGCGGCGCCGCTGGCGCCACTGGCGCTGGCCGGCGCGGCCCCGGGCGGCGGGGCGCCCGCCAGCGGCACGGCGGGCGGGGCAATGCCGGGCGCATCGTCATCGGCGGGAACGTGCGCCGCTTGCTGCAAGTGCGCCACGCCCTCGTCAAAGGTGTACAGCAAGGCAAACGGGATGTCTTGCGGGTTGGCGGCAATGGCCCGCATGGCTTTTTCACAGGCGCCCGCCACGCAATCGACGCGCAGCGCTTCGGCCGACAGCGCTGTCAGCGACGCCAGCCGGCGCGTGTTCTGGCTGGTCGACGTGGTGTTGGTGGAGGGGCAGAACAGGCCGCCCACGCCGCCCGTTTCATCCACCACCGGGCTGTAGGAAAACGAATACCAGGTTTCTTCGATCCAGTTGCCCCGGTTCATGAACAGTTGCACGTGTTCGTACGAAGACTCGCCCAGCCGGAACACCTTGTCCACCAGCGGCGCGCAATAGTCCCAGATTTCCGCCCACACCTGTTGCGCGGGGCGGCCCAGCGCCAGCGGATGCTTGGCGTGGCTGAGCACGTCGATATAGGCGTCGTTGTACAGGAACGTGGCTTCGGGGCCCCAGCCGATCCACATCGGGTGGCTGGAATTGAGCATCAGGCTGACCACGGTGCGCAAGCTTTGCGGCCAGGCGTGCAAGGCGCCCAGCGGCGTGTCGGTCCAGTCATAGGCGGCAATGCGCCCGCCCATCTCGCCCGGCGCGGCCAGGAAGCTGAGGCGGTGTTGCCGGCCGTCGCGGACCGGCGGCAGGCAGGCGGGAAGGGACTGGTTCAACATGGTTGCGCTTTGCGGGTGGCGATCTGTGCCATCTTGACACGATGGCTCGGCACGTGACGCACGAACCTGCTATCGGCGGCTAGGGCGCTGCGGCGGCGGGCGGCCGCAGGATATGCCGGCCCGCCGCCAGCACGGCGGCGCTGAGCCGCTCCAGCTTGGGCGATTGCACGCGCCAGCTGTGCCAGTACAGGGCCACGTCGCTATGGCGGCCCGGCGCCATGTCGATCACCAGGTGTTTTTCCAGCCGGTCGCCGACCTGTTGTTCCGGCACCATGCCGTAACCGAGTCCCAGTTCGATGGCTTGCACAAAAGCCGGACTGGACGGGATGTAATGGCAAGGATAGCTGCCAGGGACCACGCCGAATTCGCGCTGCATGAAGTTCGCTTGCAGCATGTCCTTGCGGTCGAACACCAGCATCGGCGCGTGCCGCGCGGGACCGCGCGCCAGGCCGTCGGGAAACCAGCGCCGGGCAAATGCCGGCGACGCCAGCATGTTGTAGCGCATCACGCCCAGCGGCGCCACCACGCAGCCGCGCATCGGTTGCGGCTCGGCCGACACCGCCGCCAGCGCCAGGCCGCGTTCCAGCAGGGTGTAGGTGTGGTCCTGGTCGTCCAGCGCGATATCGAGCATCAGGTTTTCTTCGCGCAGGAACGGCGCCAGTTCCGGCAACAGCCAGTTGGCCAGGGTGTCGTGGTTGACCGCCAGCGGCACCGACAGCGGGCTGGCGGCGCCTTCCTGCGACTCCGCGAGGAATTCCTGTTCCAGCAGCTTGCTGCGGCGCAGGTATTGCGCCAGCCGCTGGCCGGCGCGGGTGGCGCGGCACGGCCGGCTGCGGATCACCAGCGGCGCGCCCTGCGCCGCTTCCAGCGCGCCGATGCGTTGCGACACTGCGGACGCCGTGATGTGCAGCAGGGCGGCGGCCTGTTCAAAGCTGCCGGTGTCGAGGATGGCCAGCAGGGTGTCGGCCTGGCGGGGATCGGGCAGCATAGGGACCTTTCATTAGACATTCTTAACTTACCTCATAAATATTAATGCAGCTTCATTTTGTCGGGCAAGCAAGACAAACTGGCCCGGTCAACAAAAAGCTAACGGAGGTTGCAATGCTGGTACCGGCAGTGTTTTTCAACGGGTTGGGGATGGGCGCCAGCCTGATCATGGCGATCGGTGCGCAAAATGCGCATGTGTTGCGCATGGGCGTGGAACGGCGCCATGTCGGCGTCACGGTGGCGGCCTGCATTGCCGTCGATATCGTGCTGATCGTGGCCGGTGTGGCGGGCATGGGCGCGCTGATCCAGGCGTCGCCCTTGCTGCTGGGCGCGGCGCGCTGGGGCGGGGCCGCCTTCCTGGCGTGGTATGGCTTGCGCAGCTGGGCCGCGCTGTGGCGCACCCATACCCTGCAGGCACCGGACGGGGCGGCGCAGGGCGACCGGCGGCGCGCGCTGGTGACGGTACTGGCGCTTTCCCTGCTGAACCCGCATGTTTATATCGACACCCTGGTATTGCTGGGTTCGCTGGGGGGGCAGTATGCGCAAGCCGAGCGCCCCAGCTTTGCGCTGGGCGCGATCGCCGCGTCGCTGCTGTGGTTCACCGCGCTGGGCTATGGCGCCAGCAAGTTATCGGCCTGGCTGCGCAAGCCGCTGGTGTGGAAAGCCATCGAAGCGTTGACCGGCGCCATCATGCTGGTGTTGGCGGCCGGGCTGGTACGGTTGGAACTGTAGTGTAAAGAAAATCGACTCAGGGAAACACGTAGGCTTGAAAAAGCCGCCGGACCCGGGCGGGCACTGCGGCGTGGTTATGGCTTGGCCCCGGGCGCGGTTCAGGCGCGGCGGTATTTCACCGCCTCGGCGGCCAGCAGGGCGCCGATCCCCAGTGCCAGCAGCAGCAGGGAGCCCGGTTCCGGGACGCGGGTTTCGCCGACGTCGCACGTGCTGCAAATCCACAATTGCTCGGCGCCGGATTCATTGCCGATGTAACGCACATCGATTGACAGCAGGTAATTGGCGTTGGCGGCGTTTTTCGCGGCGTTGCTCAGCGATTGCGAATAAGCGGCATATTCCGCCGTGCTGGTGCCGACGTTATTGTCGACAAAGATGCTGCCGGCCGGGCAATCGGCCTGGTTGGTCGCGCCGATGGTGTTGTAGCTGCCATCGCTGGCCACGCACAGGCTGCTCAGCACCGGCAGGTAGCCGCCGCCCACGCAGCCGGCGTTGGCGCCCGCCAGGCTGATTTCATAGCATTGGCCGGCCACGGTGGCGCCGGCGGCATCGATGATGCGCATTTGAGCCCAGATCGAGATGTTGCCGCCGCCGCGGGCGCTGCCCTGGTTATTGTCGAACAGGAAAACCAGGTCGTGCATCCCCAGGTACGACTGCAGCAATCCGAGGTTGATTTCCCATGTAAAAGCCTGATCGCCGGTGAATTGGTTGGCGGCGTCATTGCCGAAGGTCGGCAGATTCGGGTAGGTCGCCGACTGGTTGCCGGTCGGCGACAGGAACACGTCATCGACCGCGCTGCCAGCGGCAAAGGGCGAGGTGAAGTTGCTCATGCCGTTCGCCGTGGTCAGCACGACGGCCTGGTCGGCAATCTGGCCGGGGGAGGAGGCCACCGGCACGCCGGCCTGCGGCTGGCAGCGGGGATCGGATGTGCATTTGGACAGCAAGTCCAGCGAATACACATTGAAGTTGTTGAACAACTGGCCTTGATAGGTGTTAGGCGTGGGTAAGGTCAACACGGTGGCGCTTGCGGCGCTGCAGACCAGCAGCAGGCACAGCGCGGTGATCTTTCGAACGATGGCTGGCAGTTTCATGGCGACGTCCCCTGGTAAAGATGGTCATGGGTGAATCACCATTAGCTCAAGCATAAGATGTACCTTCAATTAAACTAGTCGCGGAAACAATGACTTATTGTCGACCTTAATTTATTGACATGCGGTCACTGTAAAGAATGCCGACACATTCCATGTGGACAGTTATCGAAAGTAAATATTGCGACGGCCGGTTACAATCGTGCCGCCGGCGCACTGCGCCGGTCAGGGACGGCGCCGGGCCTTGATGACCGCGTCGAAGACCAGCACGGCGACCAGCCCCAGTCCCAGCAGCAGCATGGTGGCGGGATCCCGCAGATACCGCAGCGCCCGCAGCAGCAGGCCGGGCTCCGATCCGCCGGCCTGGACGGCGTCGCAATCGCTGCAACGCCGGTATTGCCTGGCGCTCGCTTCATTGCGGGGGGAACGCTCATCGACGGTATGCAGGTAGTAGCGGTTGGCGGTGTCTTTCGCAAAGTTTCTCAGCGATTGCGCGTAAGCGGCATATTCCGCCGTGCCGGCGCCGCGCTTATTGCTGACATACACGCTGCCGGCGGGGCAGGCGGCCTGATTGGCCGCGCCGATGGAATTGTAGCTGCCGTCGCTGGCCACGCACAGGCTGCTCATGACCGGGGCGAATCCGCCGGTGCCGCATCCGGCATTGGCGCCGCCTTTGCCGCCATCAAGGCACGGGCCGGACACGATGCTGTCGACATCGAGGGCGCTGGCCTGGTAATTGTCGGGCAGGGAAACCAGGGCATGGACGCTGGCGTAGGTCTGCCGCAGGCCCAGGCTGAATTTCCTCATCAAAGCATCGTCGTCGATCTCTTCGCCAGTGGTTTCCTTGCGCTCGGCGGGCGCGTTCGCGTGCGCCGTTGACTGGTTGCCGGTCAGGGACACGAACACCTGGTCCGACTTGCCGTCGGTGGCAAAGGGGGAGGTGAATTGACGTAAGTCGTTGGCCGGGGCCGGCCCACTCGCCTGGTCCGCAGCCTGGGCGGGCGCCGCCAGCGCGGCCTTGGGCTGGCACAAGGGATCGGACGCGCAGGTGGACTGCCCATCCTGCGAGGCGTGGAGGTTGTTGAATACCTGGCGCTCCGGGGCATTTGGCGTCGGTAACGTCAAAACGGCGGCGCTCGCGGTGGTGCTGGCCAAGAGCAGGCTCAGCGCGGCAATCTTTCGAACGATGGCTGGCTGTTTCATCACGACATCCCTATTACGACATCCCTATTGTGCCCGTCTTGTGCGCGCGGACTGGTCTTTATTTGGCGCAAGCATAAGATGTGCCCATCATAAATCACTAAGCAAATCAATTACTTGCATCGGGTTTTTGTGCTGATAGGAAATTACTGTAAAGAAATCCGACATGTTGCATATAGGCTGTCGCTATTGCCTCGTAGGAATCATGCGGGGCTCTGCTAAAATCGCCCCTTTTTTCCCACCTCCGCCCATGCCGATTCCCTCCCACCTCCTCGCGGCGCTGGACCGCGCCGATGCTTCCTGGCGTCCCGTGCTGTTGGCGGGCTTGCACGCCATGCAGGCCGCCACGCCGGATTACTTCGATACCCTGGGCGACTTTCTGCCGACCGAGGGGCGCCTGTTTGCCGCCTTTGCCCAGCCGATGGACCAGGTGCGCTATGTGCTGATCGGCGAAGGCCCGTATCCGCGTGCGGAAAGCGCCACCGGGGTGTGCTTCATGGATGGCGCCGTCAAGGGGTTGTGGTCGGACGAGGCGGGCGGCGGCCTGTCGAAAGCCGTCAACAAGGCGACTTCCTTGCGCAACTTCATGAAAATGCTGCTGGTGGCCGATGGCCGCCTGGCGCCCGACGATACCGGCACCCTGGCGCTGGCGAAAATCGCGGCGGCCTCGCGCGGCGCGCCAGGCGTGGTGCAATCGCTCAGTGAAATCCAGCAAAAGTTCTTCGATGCGGGGTTCCTGCTGTTGAACGCCACCCTGGTGTTCCGTGAAACCGTTGCGCCTGTGAAAGATGCGAAAGCGTGGATGCCGTTCCTGCAAACCGTGCTGGCCGCGCTGCGGGAGCGGCGGCCGACGTTGGTGCTGTGGGGGAAAATCGCCGAGCAACTGAATAAATTGCCGGAAGCGCAGGTCTTGCCGCAAATTGCCGCGGAGCACCCTTATAACTTGACGTTTATTACCAATAGCAATATGCACGCGCTGTTCAAGCCGATGCAATTGTTACGCTGCTGAAATGCTCTGGAAACGCGCGCACAGCCTCTACCGGGCGGCGCCAGGGGCGTCGCCTGACAAGAGTAGTCAAATAAGGTATACTTGACTAAATCGTTCAACTAATCCGTCTTTGAGATTGGTTAAACAAGGAAGTATTTTAACTCAACCGAGGTTGTGATGCGTCTGACCACCAAAGGCCGTTTTGCAGTGACTGCGATGATCGACCTGGCTTTGCGCCAAGGCAAAGGCCCGGTCACGCTGTCTGGCATTTCGCAACGCCAGGCGATTTCGCTGTCTTACCTGGAACAATTGTTCGGCAAGCTGCGCCGCCACGAAATCGTCGAATCGATCCGTGGTCCCGGCGGCGGCTACAGCCTGGCGCGCCGGGCCGACAAGGTCACGGTGGCCGACATCATCATCGCGGTCGATGAACCGCTGGACGCCACCCAATGCGGCGGCAAGGAAAACTGCCATGGCGCCGATGCCGCCACCGGCGCCCGCTGCATGACCCACGAACTGTGGGCCACCCTGAATGAAAAAATGGTCGATTACCTGGACTCCGTTTCCTTGCAGGATCTGGTCGATCAACAAAAACAGAAGCATGCCGAGCAAAACGTCGTTGTCATGCACCGCAACGCCGCTTTAGGCTAAACCAGCTGCAAATATTTGGAGTAATAGATGAACGCCCCTGAAAAAACTGTCGCCCAGGTCGCTCCCGTGGAATTCCACACCGCCCCGCATTTTCCGATCTACATGGACTACTCGGCCACCACGCCGATCGACCCGCGTGTGGCCGACCAGATGATCCCGTACCTGCGCGAACAGTTCGGCAATCCCGCTTCCCGCAGCCACATGTATGGCTGGACCGCCGAAAAGGCGGTGGAAGAGGCGCGCGGCCACGTGGCGGCGCTGGTGAATGCCGACCCGCGTGAAATCATCTGGACCTCCGGCGCGACCGAATCGAACAACCTGGCGCTGAAAGGCGCGGCGAACTTCTATAAAACCAAGGGCAAGCACATCATCACCGTGAAAACCGAGCACAAATCCGTGCTCGACACCGTGCGTGAACTGGAGCGCCAGGGTTTTGAAGCGACCTACCTGGAGCCGCAGGACAATGGCCTGATCTCGATCGAACAGCTGACCGCGGCGATCCGTCCGGACACCATCGTGATTTCCGTGATGCTGGTGAATAACGAAATCGGCGTGATCCAGCCAATCGCGGAAATCGGCGAACTGTGCCGCTCGAAAGGCATCATCTTCCACTGCGACGCGGCGCAAGCCACCGGCAAGGTCGTGA
This sequence comes from Pseudoduganella sp. GW821-FHT12E03, assembly GCF_058807115.1. NCBI lineage: Bacteria > Pseudomonadati > Pseudomonadota > Betaproteobacteria > Burkholderiales > Oxalobacteraceae > Pseudoduganella > Pseudoduganella sp. GW821-FHT12E03. The sequence goes on from NZ_JBXAQJ010000008.1 coordinate 213,057, forward strand.
TCGACCTGCAAAAGACCAAGGTCGACCTGATGACCTTCACCGCGCACAAGACTTACGGCCCGAAAGGCGTGGGCGCGCTGTACGTGTGCCGCAAACCGCGCGTGCGCATCGAAGCGCAAATGCACGGCGGCGGCCACGAGCGCGGCCTGCGTTCGGGCACCTTGCCGACCCACCAGATCGTTGGCATGGGCGAAGCGTTCCGCCTGGCCAAGGTCGAGATGGACAGTGAAATCGGCCGCATCAAATCGCTGCGCGACCGCCTGGCCAAGGGCTTGCAGGAAATCGAAGAAGTCTACGTCAACGGCGACATGGATGCGCGCGTGCCGCACAACCTGAACGTGTCGTTCAACTACGTGGAAGGCGAATCGCTGATCATGGCCGTGAAAGACCTGGCGGTGTCGTCCGGTTCGGCCTGCACCTCGGCGTCGCTGGAACCGTCGTATGTGTTGCGCGCCCTGGGCCGCAGCGACGAACTGGCGCACAGCTCGATCCGCTTTACCATCGGCCGTTTCACGACCGAAAAAGACATCGACTTCGCAGTGGACTTGATGAAGTCCAAGGTGGGCAAGCTGCGCGAATTGTCGCCGCTGTGGGAAATGTACAAGGATGGCGTGGACATCAGTTCCATCCAGTGGGCCGCGCACTAAGCCGCAGCGTCTGAACAGATTATTTGAGATATTAGGAGCAATAAAATGGCTTACTCGGAAAAAGTGTTGGACCACTACGAAAACCCGCGCAACGTCGGTTCCTTTGAAAAGGGCGACGAGTCGGTGGGTACCGGCATGGTGGGCGCGCCCGCGTGCGGCGACGTGATGAAGCTGCAAATCAAGGTGGGCGCTGACGGCCTGATCGAAGACGCGAAGTTCAAGACCTATGGCTGCGGTTCCGCGATCGCATCGTCGTCGCTGGTCACCGAATGGGTGAAAGGCAAGTCGCTGGACGAAGCGCTGGCGATCAAGAACACGGCGATTGCGGAAGAACTGGCGCTGCCGCCAGTGAAGATCCACTGCTCGATCCTGGCGGAAGACGCGATCAAGGCGGCGGTCAACGATTACAAGGCAAAGCATTCTGCCTAACACATAGATACATGGGCGCCGGGCCTTCAGGCCGGGCGTCCACATCTCAGTAGCACTGGAGGACAGTATGGCGATTACCCTGACCGAAAAAGCGGCCAAGCACATCAATCGGTACATCGAACGCCGCGGCAAGGGCGTCGGCCTGCGCTTTGGCGTGCGGACCACTGGCTGCTCCGGTCTGGCCTACAAGCTGGAATACGTGGACGAAGCGGATGTGGAAGACAGCGTGTTCGAATCGCACGGCGTGAAAGTGTTCGTCGATCCGAAAAGCTTGCCGTACATCGATGGCACCGAACTTGATTTCGCGCGGGAAGGCTTGAACGAAGGCTTCAAGTTCAACAACCCGAACGAGAAAGATGCGTGCGGCTGCGGCGAAAGCTTCCGCATTTAATCGCATTTACTTTTAATTGCCGGGATGCCGGACCACCAGGCCGGGCATTCACATACGTTAGCCGTGCAAAACCACTTCGAACTCTTCAACCTGCCACAGCAATTCGCCGTCGACGCGGAGGCGCTCAACAGCGCCTTCCGCGACGTGCAAAGCCGCGTCCACCCGGACCGCTTCGTCAACGCCACCGATGCGGAAAAGCGCGTCGCCATGCAATGGGCGACCCGCGCCAACGAGGCGTACCAGACCCTGAAAAATCCCCAGCTGCGCGCGCGCTACCTGTGCGAATTGCATGGCGTGGATTTGCAGACGGAATCCAATACCGCGATGCCGGCGGCCTTCCTGATGCAGCAAATGGAATGGCGCGAAGCGCTGGAAGATGCCCGTGCACAAAAGGATATCGGCGAACTGGAGCAGCTCGACGGCCAGTTGCGCGGCGCGCGCAAGGCGCAATTGAACACCATTGAAAACCAGTTGAATGCCGGCGACTACATTGCCGCCGCGCAGGGCGTGCGCGCCCTGATGTTCCTGGAAAAATTCGGCGACGAAGTCCGCTTCGCCTTCGACGCGATTGAATAAGAAAACCTATGGCACTTCTGCAAATTTCCGAACCAGGCATGTCGACCGCACCGCACCAGCATCGGCTGGCGGTGGGGATCGACCTGGGCACCACCAACTCGCTGGTCGCAACGGTCCGCAACAGCATTCCCGAAGTGCTGAACGATGAAGACGGCCATGCGCTGCTGCCGTCGGTGGTGCGCTACCTGCCCAATGGCCATGCCAACATCGGCTACAAGGCGCAGGCGGCGCAAACCACCGACCCGAAAAACACCATCGTGTCGGTCAAGCGCTTCATGGGCCGCGGCCTGAAAGACATCGCTTACGCGGAAAACCTGCCTTACGATTTCGTCGATGCGCCCGGCATGGTGCAGCTGAAAACCGTGGCCGGCGTGAAGTCGCCGGTGGAAACCTCGGCCCAGATCCTGGCCACCCTGCGCCAGCGCGCGGAAGATTCGCTGGGCGACGACCTGGTCGGCGCGGTCATCACGGTGCCGGCGTACTTTGACGATGCGCAGCGCCAGGCCACCAAGGATGCCGCGCAACTGGCCGGCATCAACGTGCTGCGCCTGCTGTCGGAACCGACGGCGGCCGCGATTGCCTACGGTCTCGACAACGGCTCGGAAGGGCTGTTTGCGGTCTATGACCTGGGCGGCGGCACGTTCGACATCTCGGTCTTGAAACTGTCGAAAGGCGTGTTTGAAGTGCTGGCGACCGGCGGCGATTCCGCGCTGGGCGGCGACGATTTCGATCATCGCCTGTTCTGCTGGATCCACGAACAGGAAAAACTGGCGCCGCTGTCCGACGAAGACACGGCGGTGCTGATGGTGAAAGCGCGCGAAGCCAAGGAATTGCTGTCGACGAAATCCGAAGTCACGGTCGACGCCATCCTCGGTTCGGGCGAAGAAGTGCATTTGAAGGTCACGGCGGAAAAGTTCGCGGAAATCACCAAGCACCTGGTCGGCAAGACCATGAACGCCGTGAAAAAAGCGCTGCGCGACGCCAATGTCGATGCCGACGATATCGATGGCGTGGTGATGGTGGGCGGCGCGACGCGCATGCCGCACGTGCAGCGCGCCGTGGGCGAGCATTTCCATACGATTCCGCACGCGAACATCGATCCGGACAAAGTAGTGGCGCTGGGCGCCGCGATCCAGGCCAACTTGTTGGCCGGGAACCGCGCGCCGGGCGACGACTGGCTGTTGCTGGACGTGACGCCGCTGTCGCTGGGCATCGAGACCATGGGCGGGCTGGTGGAAAAAATCATTCCGCGCAATTCGACCATTCCGTGCGCCCGCGCGCAGGAATTCACCACCTTCAAGGATGGGCAAACCGCGCTGGCCGTGCACGTGCTGCAAGGCGAGCGGGAACTGGTCAATGATTGCCGTTCGCTGGCGCGCTTTGAATTGCGCGGCATTCCGCCGATGGCGGCCGGCGCGGCCCGCATCCGCATCACGTACCAGGTCGATGCCGACGGTTTGCTGTCCGCGTCGGCGCGCGAACTGCGCTCCGGCGTGGAAGCGTCGATCACCGTCAAGCCATCGTATGGGCTGGGCGACGACGACGTGGCGCGCATGCTGCAGGATTCCTACAAGTCCGCCGAGGTGGACATGAAGGCGCGCGCGCTGCGCGAAGAACAGGTGGAAGCGGAACGCATCCTGCTGGCCACGCAGGCGGCGCTCGACGAAGACGCGGCGCTGCTGTCGGATGACGAGCGGGCCGAGGTGGCCGCGCTGGTGGAACGCACCCGCGCCACGCTGGCGCAATCGGTGGACGGCACGGCCGATCACCAGGCCGTGAAACTGGCGGTGGAAGAACTGGCGCGCGGCACCGAAGAATTCGCGTCGCGCCGCATGGACCGTTCCGTGCGCAGCGCCCTGGCGGGTAAATCGCTCGACGACGTCAGCGCTTAAAGAACTGCATCCCCGCCTCGGTGGGGATTTATATTGATTCCCCAAAGAGGTCAAGAAGTGCCCCAAATCGTATTCCTCCCCCACGCCAAACTGTGCCCGGATGGCGCTGTCGTTGAAGCTCCTGCCGGCAAGACCCTGTGCGACGTGATGCTGGACAATGACATCCACATCGAGCACGCGTGCGAAAAATCGTGCGCCTGCACCACCTGCCACGTGCTGGTGCGCGAAGGGTTTAATTCGCTCAGTGAAGCGACGGAAACCGAAGAAGACTTGCTGGACAAGGCGTGGGGCCTGGAAGCCGTGTCGCGCCTGTCGTGCCAGGCCGTGGTGGCGGACCAGGACCTCGTCGTTGAAATTCCGAAGTACACGATCAACCACGCCAGCGAGGGAGGCCACTGATGAAATGGTCGGACATTACCGCGATTGCCGAAGCGCTGTATGACAAGTTCCCGGACGTCGATCCGGTGACGGTGCGCTTTGTCGACCTGCACAACTGGGTGGTGGACCTGGACGGGTTCGACGACGACCACGCGCGCGGCGGCGAGCGCGTGCTGGAAGCGATTCAGCAGGCGTGGATCGATGAAGCGCAATAAGAACGCCGGCGGGGCGCCGGCGGTTGCCGGCGGTTTGCCACAGGGATTGCCACCTGAAGTGCGTCCCGGCCAGTCGGTCGAACTGCTGCAGGAATTGCACATCCTGACGCGCGACGGCAAGTTGAACCAGGACAGCCGCCGCAAGCTCAAGCAGGTGTACCACTTGTACCAGTTCATCGAGCCGCTGCTCAAGGAAGTGCGCGAGCAAAGCGGCGAGCAGGGCGTGTCGCTGGTGGACCATGGCGCGGGCAAATCGTATCTCGGCTTTATTTTGTATGACCTGTTCTTCAAGGGCTTGAACGACGGCTCGCACATCTACGGCATCGAGACGCGCGCCGAACTGGTGGAAAAATCGCAGCAGCTGGCCACGAAATTCAATTTCCCCGGCATGTCGTTCCTGCCGCTGTCGGTGGCGGAATCGACGTCGTCGGAACAGTTGCCGCCGCGGATCGACATCGTCACCGCGCTGCACGCGTGTAACACCGCGACCGATGACGCGATCGATTTCGCCCTGAAGAAGAAAGCGAAGCACATGGTGCTGGTGCCGTGCTGCCAGGCCGAAGTGGCGTCCGTGCTGCGCAAGAACAAAGGCCAGTCGCTGGGCAAGAGCGCGCTGACGGAAATTTGGCGCCACCCGATCCACACGAGGGAATTCGGCAGCCAGGTCACCAACGTGCTGCGCTGCCTGCAGCTCGAAGCCCATGGCTACCAGGTCAATGTGACGGAACTGGTGGGCTGGGAACATTCGATGAAAAATGAATTGATCATCGCGACCTATAAGAACCTGCCGCGCCGCCGCCCCAGCGAGCGGTTGCAGGAAGTGCTGGAAACCCTGGGGTTGCAGGAAATGGGACAGCGCTTTTATGCGGCGCACGTGGCGGAGTGAGGTTGTGACGTCATGTGCAGGATATGCCGGCGGATCTTCGGGTCCGCCGTTTTGTTTTTTACCAGGAGCCCCCATGACTGATTTTTGGATCGACCTGCGCAGCGACACCGTCACCAAACCATCCGCCGCCATGCGCGACATGATGCAATCGGCGCCCGTGGGCGATGACGTCTATGGCGACGACCCCACCGTCAACCTGTTGCAGGACACGGCGGCCAACCTGTTCGGTTACGAAGCCGCGCTGTTCGCGCCGTCCGGTACGCAAACCAATTTGATCGCCTTGCTGGCGCATTGCGGCCGGGGCGATGAATACCTGGTGGGCCAGGAGGCGCATACCTACCGCTATGAAGGGGGCGGCGCGGCCGTGCTGGGGAGCATCCAGCCGCAGCCGATCGCCAATCAGCCCGATGGCAGCCTGGCGCTGGCCGATATCGCGGCGCAAATCAAGCCGGACGATTTCCACTTTGCCCGCAGCCGTTTGCTGGCGCTGGAAAACACCATCGGCGGCCGGGTGCTGCCGCGCGAGTATGTGGCGCAGGCCACCGGCTACGCGCATGAACGGGGTCTGGCCACCCACCTCGATGGCGCCCGCGTCTGCAACGCGGCGGTCAAGCAAGGCGTCAGCCTGCGCGAAGCGGTGGCCGGATTCGACAGCGTGTCGGTCTGCCTGTCGAAGGGGCTGGGGGCGCCGGTCGGCTCGCTGCTGTGCGGCTCGCGCGCGCTGATCGGCGAGGGCAAGCGCTGGCGCAAGATGCTGGGCGGCGGCATGCGCCAGGCCGGCATGCTGGCGGCGGCGGGTTTGTATGCCTTGCGCCATAACGTGCAGCGGCTGGGGGACGACCACGATAACGCGGCCTTCCTGGCCGCCGAACTGGCGCGGATTCCGGGCTTGGTGGTCAGCACGCCGCAGACCAATATCGTGTACGTGGATGTGCCACGGGAGGCGATGGCGGGGCTGGGCGACGCCCTGGCGGCGGAACATATCCGCGTGTCGATGGCGCCCCGGCTGCGGCTGGTGACGCACCTGGATGTGAGCCGCGCCGACCTGGCCATGACAGCGCAAGTGTTTGCGCATTATTTTAAAGATTAAGAAAAAATGGAACACGACAATACAATCCGCCTCGCCAAGCGCGTGGCCGACCAGGTGCCATGCTCGCGCCGTGAAGCCGAGCTGTATATCGAAGGCGGCTATGTGCTGGTCGATGGCGTGACGGTGGAAGAGCCGGGCGCGCGGGTCGAGCCGCAGCAGACCGTGGTGCTGGCGCCCGACGCGTCGCTGCTGGAAATCACGCCGGTCACCATCATCGTCAACAAGCCGGAAGGTGTGAACGCGGGCATCGGCAGCGAGGGCAAGCCCATACTGAGTTGCCTGCGCGACGACACGCGCGTGGAAACGATGCGGGGCGAACGCTTTTTGAAGTGCCACCTGAAAAACCTGACCATGGAACCGTGGCTGGACACCCAAGCGACGGGACTGGTGGTGCTGACGCAGGAATTCGGCGTATCGCGCCGCCTGCAGGAAGGGCTGGAGCAGGAATTCATCGTCGAAGTCAAAGGCAATATCATCGACAACGGCCTGGCGCTGCTGAACCACGGCTTGCCGTTCAATGGCAAGCCGCTGCCGCCGCTGAAGGCCAGCTGGCAAAATGAACACCGCCTGCGCTTTGCCGTGAAGGCGCCGAAGCCGGGGCAACTCGTCCACATGTGCCGCCTGGTGGGACTGGAAGTGGTGAGCATGAAGCGCATCCGCATCGGCCGCATCGCCATGTCGTCGCTGCCGGCCGGACAGTGGCGCTTCCTGAAACCAAGTGAGCGGTTCTGATTCGGCTTATAATCATTATGGAATAAATAATATTGCAGGGAGTTGTGATGTCGGTACTGGTTGCGGCGGTGTCGTTGGTGGCTGCGGTACAAAGCAAGGCCATCGTGCCGCAGTATGATTACCGCCAGCCGATGGCCGATGGTGTGGCGCTGGTGGGGATGGATTGCCAGCGCAAGCAGCGCAAGCTGGAACTGGGTTTCTTTTATCCGGACAAGCCGCCGCGCCGCCAGATGGATTTGTGGCGCACTGCCGACCTGGTGAAATTCGACCAGGTCACGTGGTTCCTCACCGATGTCTATGAAGTCGAGCGCCGCTGCGTGCTGGGCAAGGATAAATACATTGTGCGCTTCCGTGGCGTGCCGGGCGCCAGCAACGCGCAGTGGCAGTGCGGCGCGACGAGCGGCGCACATGCCACCGTGTGGAAAAACGGCCGCCTCGTGTTCGATGACGAAATGGCCGTGTGCCAGGACGACAGCTATATCCGCAAAATCGTGTTCTCACCCGGCACCGACATGCCGGTGATTACCCACGCGCACTGAGGCCCGCACTGGGGGCCGCACCGAGGCCATTAAGAAACGGGCACAGCACTGGCGCCGTCGCGGGATGCGACAGCGCATTTTCGTGGCCCGCGCCCGGCGCCAGCACGAATTGCTTGCGCGCCGCCGGCAGCGCCTCGAACACTTTCATGGCCAGCGCGGGCGGTGTGTCCTTGTCCTGGTCGCCGGTCAGCATCAGGGTCGGGGCGCGCACGCGCGACACCGCGTCGGTGTTGTCGATGGCTGCCAGCGACGGCGCCAGGTGCACCCGGATGAACGGCTTGGCATACCAGGGGATGCTGCCGTTGACCATGTCGCGCGCATTGGTGGTGGTCCCTTCCAGCACCAGCGCCGCCACGTCGCGCTGGCGCGCCACTTGCGCCGCCACGAAGCTACCCAGCGACATGCCGTACACCGCCACGGTACCCGGATAGCGCTGGTTCAGGTGGTCATACGCGGCCAGCGCGTCGTCCATCATGTTGGCCGTGGTGGGCACGCCGCTGCTGCGGCCATAGCCACGGTAATCCATCATCGCCAGATTGACGCCGCAGGGCGCGAGGGCGGCGGCGACTTTGTCGCCGCTATTGTCGAGGTGGAACATATTGCCGCCGAAGTACAGCACGGTCAGTGGCGCGCCCGGCCTTTCCAGCAAGATGCCTTTCAACAGTGCGCCGTCCGGACGCGCCAGTTCCAGCTCAGCCGCGCCGGCCAGTTGCAATGTCTGCTTCGGCGCCTTGCCGCTGAGCGCGTCGGGACGGATCAGATGGCGTTCTTCGACCGTGATGGTTTTGCAGCCGGCCAGCAGGGCCAGCGCGGCGAACAGCGGGGTGGTGCGCATAGGGGTTCCTTTGACGTATACTGATTAAACTACAATTAAAATTTATCGTTTAACGATAAAAATTTATCATAAAACAATAAATAAATCATGTCGATTAAAACTTTTCGCGTCTGCCTGTTGCTGTTCGTCTTGCTGCAGGGAACTTACTACGGTTTATCGTGGTTTTACCCGCATCCGATTCCGATGCCGGGCTTCCAGATGGCGTTCTGGCCGGATGGCTTGACGATGGAACAGGCCCGTGGCTTGCCGCCGGCGCAGCGCTGGAGCGGCGCGCTGCTGTCGCTGCCGGTGCTGGCGCTGCTGGTGTATGCGTCTTGGCGGCTCGATGGCTTGCTGCGCGCCTTCCAGGCGCGTGATTTGTTTTCCGCCGCCGCCATCGGGCACGTGCGGGCGTTTGCCGGCGGCGCGCTGGGCGCGCTGGTGCTGGCCATCGCGGAACCGGCGTTGCGCGGCCTGCTGTGGCGGCATCTGCTGGGTGACAGCCATGCCGCCGTCAGCGTGGGGGTATCGTCGGAAGCGCTGTTGATGATGGTGGCATGCGGCCTGTTTTACGTGTTTGGCGGCGTGCTGCGGGAAGGGCGCCGCCTGGCCGAGGAAAACGAGGGCTTCGTCTGATGGCCATCGTGCTGCACCTGGACGTGATGCTGGCCAAGCGGAAAATCAAGTCGCGCGAACTGGCGCAGCATGTCGGCATCACGGAGCAGAACCTCAGCCTGCTCAAGTCGGGCAAGGTGAAGGGGATCCGTTTCGGCACGCTGGAACGGATCTGTGAAAAGCTGCAGTGCCAGCCGGGCGACATCATGGAATGGGTGCCGGGCGACGACGGTGCTGGCGATGAGGGAGGGGATGTGTGATGACGCCGGTTCGACTCGCCAGTCCGGACGCGCCGGGCTGGCTGACATTGCGCATGGCGCTGTGGCCCGCCGGCCGGGACGAGCACCTGGCCGATATGGAAGCGTTTGTGCGCGACCCGCGCCAGGCGGCGTTCCTGTTGCACGATGATGCCGGTTTGGCCGTTGGCCTGGTGGAAGCGTCGGTGCGCCACGAGTATGTGAACGGCACGGCGTCGTCGCCGGTCGGCTATCTGGAAGGCATCTACGTGGCGCCGCATTGCCGTCGGCATGGTCTCGCGCGCGTGTTGGTGGATCATGCGATGCAATGGGCGGCGGGGCAGGGCTGTTCGGAATTCGCGTCCGATGTCGCTATCGACAATGCGGACAGCCTGGCCATGCACCGGGCGCTGGGCTTTGCGGAAACCGAGTCGGTTGTGTACTTAGTCAAACCCATCCCGGCGGCGCCAATCCTTGCGCACAATGCGGCAGGCCTGGCGATACGCGCGGCGCAGCCGGCCGAGGCGACGCTGCTTGCGGACTTGATCCGCGAGCTGGCTGTGGTGGAACAGTTTCCCGATCCCGTCACCGTCACGCCGGACGATTTATTGGCGAACCTGTTTGGCCCGCAACCGGCGGCGCACGCATTGATTGCCGAGGCGGACGGTGAGGTGGCCGGCTTTGCCGTGTATTATGCGACCTTTGCCACCACGACCGGCAAGCGGGGGCTGCATCTCGACGACTTGTTCATCCGTCCCGCGTTCCAGGGACGGGGGTATGGCAAGGCCTTGCTGGCGCACGTGGCGGATATTGCGCAGCAGCGCGGCTGCGCGCGCTTTGAGTGGTGGGCGCTCAATACCAATGAACCGGCGCTGCGGTTTTATCAGGCGATGGGCGCGCGGCGCATGGAGGAATTGGTGGTGCACCGGGTGCAGGGGGGCCGGATTGCAACGCTGGCGGACGGCGAACGTGGTCCGGAACCGTGCGATATAGCGGTAAATTGCAACAAGCAGGACAATTGACTTTCCTGATTGCATATAATTGTCCCATCTCATGCCCTGCTGAAAGCGGTTCGCCGCGCCGGCATGCCTCGGCTTTCCCACCCGTTGCCTCCAGTGGTGCGCTATGCAGGTCGTCAGGAATATCAAGATATGGGTGTGGCGTGCACTGGTCGTGTTGTTGGCGGCGGGGCTGGTGGGTGGGGGCATCTGGTGGGCCGGCGTAGCCGCAGGCAACCAGGCGGCCGGCGAAGCCGCCGCCAGGATGGCATCGCGCAGTGAAAGCAATAGCGACATGCTGCGGCGGCAATTACAGCAGTTGCACCATGAAGCCCTGTTTTTGTCGAATGTCCCGGCGGTCACCGGCATTATCAGTGCACGCAGTAGCGCGGGTTTTGACGCGCACGCACAGGCCTCTAGCGCCTTGTGGGAATCGCGGCTCGCCGCCATTTTCAGCGCGTTTGCCGCGGAGCGGCCGGAAATCGTCCAGGTCCGCCTGATTGGCGTGGCCGACAATGGCCGGGAGCTGGTGCGTATTGACCAGCGCAATCGCAGTGCGGTGCGCACCAGCGCGGACCGGTTGCAGCAAAAAGGCGACACCGACTACATGCGTGCCGTCGTCCAACTGGCGGCGGGACGAACTTACCTGTCCGACTTCAATCTGAACCGGGAGCACGGCCGTGTGGAAATCCCACACTGGGCCACGGTGCGCGCGGCGACGCCGGTCTACGATGGGGATGGCCGGGTGTTCGGGGCCATTGTCATCAATTATCGGGCGGATTCGCTGCTGGCGCCGCTGACCGCCAACTTGCCAACCGATCTGCGCGCCTACCTGGTGAATGGGGCAGGGGCATTCCTGCTGCACCGCGACCCGGCACGCACCTATGGCTTCGATACGGGTCGGGTATGGCGATGGCAGGATGAATTCCGTTCGCTAGGCCATCCCTATCCCGATGCCCGCTTGCACTTGGCGGCGGATGTGGCCGGCCAGCGATTCTTGTTTGTCGCGGCAAAAGTCGTGCCGGACCCGGCACGTCCCGGGAGCGAATTGCACTACTGGCTGGGCATCCCGGAGTCGCGGGTGACGTCCGCCGTCACGAGCATGCGCACCACCATTGCGGGCGCCATGCTGGTGGGGGCGGTCCTGGTCCTCCTGGCGAGCTATTTCTACCGGGTGCAACGGCGGAAGTTGCGGGTATACCAGGAACAAATGTCGGCCATCGTGGAGCATACGCGAGATGCGGTTATCGGCGTCACCCTGGATGGAGGCATCACCGCATGGAACAGTGGTGCGCAAGCCATGTTCGGATACTCGGGCACGGAAGCGCAAGGGCGCGGCTTCGCCGATCTGATCGTGCCGCCACGGCTGATGGGCGAAGCCATGACCAACCTGCGGCGCGTCGCCGCCGGTGAAGACATTATTGAATTGGCGACGCGGCGAAAAACGTCCAGCGGGACGGAACTGGACGTCATGATTACGTCGTCACCCATACGGGATCACCAGGGCAAGGTGATCGGCATCGCCAAGATCGTGCGGGACGTGACCGAGCAGGCCGCCGCCAATCGCCGCATCCAGGAATTGAATGTATCGCTGGAGGCTCAGGTTGAAGAGCGTACCCGGCAAATCGCGTCCGTCATGGTGCTGCAGCACGCGATACTGGCGCACGCGTCGCATGCGATCGTCGCGACCGACCGGAATGGGGTCATTCAGCTGTTCAATCCCGCCGCCGAGCGCATGCTGGGTTACCGTTCCTCCGAGCTGGTCGGGATCATGACACCCGCCATTCTGCATGACGCGGGGGAAGTGGCGGCGCGGGCTCAAGCGCTGACGTTGGAGCTGGGGGAGCCGGTCGAACCGGGATTCGATGCGTTCGTGGCCAAGTCCAGGCGCTGCATGTCGGATGAAAACGAGTGGACCTATATCCGGCGCGATGGCAGCCGTTTTCCTGTCCTGCTGTCGGTCAGCGCGCTTCGCAGCGACAGCGGAGAAATCAACGGTTACCTTGGCATAGCGTCCGACATCTCGGCCGCCAAGCGTGACCGGCGCAATCTCGAAGTCGCGCGCGATCAGTTGCTCAATGCGGCGGAGGTGGCTGAACTGGGTATTTTCAGTTGGGAGCTGGCGTCCGGCCAGATCGAGTGGAACCCGCGCATGTACACGGTCTACGATGTTTTACCGGATGACGCCGGTGACGGACTGACGATCGAGCATTGGCGTAAGCGCATCCATCCGGAAGATGCGGAGCGCGTTACGGCGCAGTTGCAGGGCGCTATCGACGGCCTGTGCAAGTACGACCCGGTCTTCAGGATCGTGCGGCGCGACGGCAGTGTCCGCTATATCCAGGCCGCCGCGTCGGTTGATTGCGATGGCAGCGGCGTCCCGGTGCGGGTCTTGGGTATCAACCGCGATATTACTGCCCAGTATGAAGCGGAAGACCAGTTGCGGGCGGCGAAGCAGGCGGCCGATGACGCCAGCCGTGCCAAGTCCGCATTCCTCGCGAACATGAGCCATGAAATCCGCACACCCATGAATGCGGTGCTGGGCATGCTCGCGTTGCTCAAACGGACTTCGCTGGCGCCGCGCCAGTTTGACTATGCCGACAAGGCTGACAAGGCGGGACGCGCGCTGCTCGGAATTCTCAACGACATCCTGGATTTTTCGCGGGTGGAAGCGGGCAAGCTCGACTTGGATCCCCAGCCATTCAGCGTGGACCAGTTGCTGCGCGAAGCCGGTGTGATCCTGGCGGCCAACCTGTCGGGCAAACCGATTGAAATCCTGTTCAACATCGACCCACAGGTGCCGGACCGCTTGGTGGGCGATGCGATGCGGTTGCAGCAAATCCTGATCAATATTGGAGGGAATGCCATCAAATTCACGGACGGCGGCGAAGTGGCCCTGACACTGCGGCGGCTGGCGCCGTTACCGGAGGATGACGGCAGCGTGGTCAGGCTGGAATTCGCGGTGAGGGATACCGGCATCGGCATTTCCCCGGATCAGTTGAACACGATATTCGAAGGTTTCAGCCAGGCCGAGGCATCAACCGCGCGCCGCTATGGCGGTTCCGGCCTGGGATTGGCCATCTGCCGGCGCCTGGTGGCGTTGATGGACGGTGACTTGTCGGCGGTGAGCGAACCGGGACGTGGCAGCACCTTCCGGTTCAGTGCCAGGCTGGCGTTGACCGGCGCCGAGGACCGGCCGCGCCCGGCTGTGCCGCCACTGCGCTGCCTGCTGATATGCGGGCATCCCGGCATGGCCGCCTGCGTGCAGGCGCAAGCGGCATTGCTGGGGTGGGAATGCGATACCGTTGGCTGTGCCGCGGACGTGGCGGCCGCGGCCGTCCGCCGCAAACCCGATATCGTATTCATCAACTGCCAGGGGGATGAGGCGGACGCGCGCGAAGCCGTGGGGCGTGTGCGGCATGTGCACGCCGGCGTCCGTGTCATCATGATGGTGGCGCATGCGAGCGCACTGCCGGAGCACACGCCGAGGCCGCTGGACGACGGCGCGGACGGCTATCTGCTCAAGCCCGTCACGCCGGCCATGCTGGAGGAGGCGGCGGGCCGGGCCGGGCCGGCCACCGGCCAGCCGATGGCGGTAATGCCGCTTTCCCGGCTCGATGGGGTGTATATCCTGCTGGCGGAAGACAATCCGCTGAACCAGCAAGTGGCTTCCGAGTTGCTGGAACTGGCGGGCGCGCGCGTGACGCTGGCCGACGATGGCCATGCCGCCATCGAGAAAATGCGGGAGGCGGCGGGCCGGTTTGATTGCGTCCTGATGGATGTGCAAATGCCCGGCATGGATGGGCACTCCGCAACCCGGGTATTGCGCGCGTTATACGGCGACCAGTGCCCACCCATCATTGCCATGACGGCCAATGCCATGGCCAGTGACAGGGCCGAAGCGTTAGAGGCCGGCATGGTGGACTATGTCGGCAAACCTTTTGACGCGCAACAACTGGCGGCCGTGGTGTTGCGGCATACGGCAAGGCCGGGAATGGAGCCGCCGCCGACGCCACTGCCACTGCCGTCCGACGGGGGATGGCAGGCGCCGGCCGGCTTTGACAGCGCGGGCGCCCTGGCGCGCTTTGCCGGCAATGACAGGCTGTACCGCAGCGTGCTGGCGGGCTTTGTCGAGCAGATGGCATTGCTGGAAAGCCGTCTCCCAGCCACCGCCCCCGCCGACTGGGCGGCGTTGAAAGGTGTGCTGCACACCATCAAGGGTCTGGCGGGGACGGTCGGCGCCGGCGAATTGGCGGAGGCGGTACGCTTGTACGAGCAGGGCCCTGCGGCCAGCGGATCCGATTGGAGTGCGCAGCGCCAGCATTTGGCGCGCCTGATGGCGCGCGATGCGGCGCATGCCGCGGCCCTGGCGGCGCACATGCAGACCGGGCTCGACGCAGCCGCCGGTGCGGTTGGCGGGCGCGATGGCGACGCGGCAGCGTTGCCATCGGAATTGCATACACTGAGGGTGATGCTGGGGCAATCGAATATGGCTGCTATCATGCACTTCGATCAGTTGCGGCACCGTTTCGGTCCGCAACTGGCGGACGCCGCCATACCGCTGGGCCAGGCGCTGGACCGGTGCGACTTCCCCAGCGCATTGCGCGCATGTGAACGATTGCTGGATCAACTGGAGCAGAATTGACATGCACCCGCTTGCAGACACCATGGCGTTACGCGAACCAGGCAAGCGCCGTGGCCGCCTTCTGGTCGCGGACGACCAGCCAGCCAACTTGCTGTTGCTTTACCAGCTGTTGTCGAGTGAGTATGAGCTGTTGGCGGCAACCAGCGGCGAGCAGGCGCTGGCGCTGTGCCGGCAGGCGTTGCCCGACCTGGTCTTGCTCGATGTCGTCATGCCCGGTGTCGACGGCCTGGAAGTCTGCCGCCGTCTGAAGCAGGATGGCGACCTGGCCGCCATTCCCGTGATTTTCGTTACGGCTGGCACATCGGACGACGAGGAAAACGCCTGCTGGGAAGCTGGTGGCGCGGACTTCGTCCACAAGCCGGTGAACCCCAATACGTTGCGCCGCCGGATACGCGCGCATTTGCAGCTGAAATGGCAATTCGATGCATTGCAGGCGCTTGCCTTCAAGGATGGGTTGACCGGTCTGGCCAATCGCCGCCATGTTGACGAGCGGATCGCCCTGGAATGGCGGCGCTGCGGGCGGGCGTCAATGCCGTTGGCCGTCTTGATGATCGATGTGGACTATTTCAAGCGGTACAACGACCATTATGGCCACCAGGCCGGCGACGCTTGCCTGATTGCTCTGGCCGGCGCCTTATCCGGGGCCATCAACCGGCCTGGCGACCTGGTGGGCCGTTTCGGCGGCGAGGAGTTTATCTGTGTGTTGCCGGATACCGATGCCGCCGGCGTGCTCTTGATTGGCGAACGGGTGGCGGCGGCGGTGGCGGCATTGGGGATTCCTCATGCGGCATCCGGCGTGGCGCCGACCGTCACGGTCAGTATCGGAGGGGCGTCCCTGACACCGGCCGAGGGCGACGCGACCGCGCTGGTGCAGCGGGCGGATGCGGCGCTCTACGCGGCGAAATCAAAGGGCCGGGCGCAGGTGGTGGTGGCGGACGAATTGCGCGGCACGGCGGAGGTTGCCCCCCGGGAGCTTCGGTCAAGCTGACAACACCCGCTTTTCAGGCTTCGGCAACTGCACCAGGCGCGTGCCGGCCAGGCGGTCATGCAGGAACTGGCGGTCTTTATCAAACAGCGCCAGCAAGGCCCACACACCCATGCTGGCAAACAGGGCATACAGCGCCTGCCAGCGTGACAGTTGCAATGCCATCGACGCCAGGATGCCAGGCATGACCCAGCCCCACGCCAGCAGGTAGCGCAGCGCGGCGATTTTCAAGGGCACATGGCTGTAGCCGGGGAACACCAGCTTGATGCGCCAGGTGCGCATCGCCAGGGTCTGGCCTTCGCGCGACCACTGGTGGATGAAATACGCGCCCAGCACCAGGAATGCCAGCGCCTGGCGCAAGTGTTCGGCGAGCGAGGTATGGGCGGCCTGCAACGCGATTTCCAGCACCAGGAACGGCAGGAACAGCACGGCAAACGCCAGCAGCATTTCATACACGATGGCGATCAGGCGCCGCTTGATGGCGGGCGCCGGGTCTTGCGCTTGCGCGGTGTTATTTGACATTGGAGGCGGGCGGCGTGCTGGTGGCGGGAGCGGTGACGGCCGGGGCTGGCGCCGAGGCGCCGGATGCGGCAGGCGCCGTTGCAGGTGGTATGGCCGAGGCCGGGGCGCTGGCGGAACCAGGCGCCGCGCCGGGGACGGTCGCCGCAGGCGCGGAGCCCGGCACCGCGCGCTTGACCGGCTGCACCGTCTGGATCTTGCTTTGTGTCGGCGTGGGCGGATTGACGACCTGTTTTTTCGGCGCCTTGTCAGCCAATTGTTTCTTTTGTTCTTCCGGCAATTGCTGGTATTGCTCCCACTGCACGGATTTCTGGCCAGGGCTCGGAGCGACTTTTTGTGAACGGGCAAAGTTCTCGCGCACCATGCGGCGCTGGTCCGGCGTCAGGCGCACCCAGTCGCGCATGCGCTCTTGCACGCGCATCTGTTCGTCCGGCTTCATGCCGTTGTAGCGGTTGGCGATTTCCAGCCACTTTTGCTTGCGCAAGCCTTCCAGCTTGTCCCATTCACCCTTCAGCGGATCCAGCGCGCGCTGTTGTGCGGCTGATAAATCTTTCCACAAGGGTTTTTCCATGGCGATCGGCGCCACCACGGGTTTAGCGGGCGCCGATGCGGACGCGGCTGGTTTGCCGGCCGCTGTGCCGGGCGTGGCAGCCGGCGTGATGGCGGTGACCGGCGCAACCGCAGCTTGCTGGGCAGGGGCGGGCGCTATGGCGGCTGGCTGGGCCGGCGGCGTGGACGTGGCGGGCGCCTGCGCCAACGCGCCGGCGGCGATCAGGACGGAGGTGAGCAGTCCGGCCCGGGTAGTGGTTTTAACGCTGATACGCGCCATCCTTATTGCTCGCGACTTTCTTCCAGATAAGTATTAAAACCATGGTCCAGGTAAGCGGACAATGGCAATTCGTCCGACAGCACGGCGGCGTCGAGTTCAGCCAGTTCATTGATGCGCTGCTGCTGTTCGTATTGGTACAAGCCCACCATGCCGGCCACCAGCACCAGCAGCGGCAGCGCCACGCTCATGCGGCCCAGCCAGCCGAACGGATGCGAGAAAAAGCCGCCGGCGCCGGCCGTGGCCAGCTCCGATTGCGTCACGCGCACCGGTACGTGGGGTTTTTTGCGCGCCATGGCGGCTTTGCGGGCGGCGGCCAGGCGGTCGGTGGTCGAAGCCGGCAGCTCTTCCAGCTTTTCATTGAGCGCGTGGCGCACCTTGTAAGCGAAATTGAGGTCTTCGGTGTTCATAATTTAATTCCCTGGGCTTTCAATGCTTCAGCTAACGTATGAGTTGCGCGGGAGCAATGTGTTTTTACGCTCCCTTCGGAACATCCCATCGCCACAGCGGTTTCGGCCACATCCAGATCATGCAAGTAACGCATGAGGAAGGCTTCCCGTTGACGTGTAGGCAGTTTTTGTACTTCGGCGTCGATGGCGCTGAGCACCTGCATGCGTTCCACCTTGTCGGCGGACGATTCGGACGCTTCGGAACCTTGCTCAGCCTCGTATGTTTCCAGGATGTCAAAGTCTTCGTGCTCATCGTTGGATGACGACATGCCAGAAAACAGGCTGACCCAGGTGTTGCGAACTTTTTCTCTTCGGAAATAATCGAGGATGGTGGTTTGCACGATGCGCTGGAACAGCATCGGCAATTCCGCGGCAGGCTTGTCGCCATACTTTTCCGCCAGCTTGATCATGGCGTCCTGCACGATATCCAGGGCGCTTTCTTCCTTGCGCACAGCGTAGAGGGCTTGTTTAAAGGCGCGCCGCTCGACGTTTTCGAGGAAATCCGATAATTCTTTGTCTGTTGCCATGCGTTGGGGGAGCGTGCTGCGGGGGAGGCGTGCATCTTAGCAAAAAATGCATCCGGAGGACATAACTTCAGTGCGAACCCGTACGGGTTTGCACCATATTCGCTTCCCAATGAGCGATATATCAAATATTCCTTGACCAAAATCATGTGTCTTGATACCTTGCTGAAAGCTTTGCACACCACGAAGCCCTTGGTTTTATCCGGCGAACCACAAAGTCGCCACCGGTAAATCCCGCTTTCATTTGTCAGCAGTTTGCTCTAACCCGTGCCACAAGCGCGAGAAGTATGCAATACCGCGGCAGACACTCAGGCCAAACGAGTTGCGTTTGCGTCGTTCTGAACCTTGCCTCTCCATGGGCATGGGAATTTGCGCCGTGACCGCAGAAAGAAGGGAAGCCTAAGGGGTCCGCCACGTGTTCAGCATGCTTCGCCAGGCAAGAGCATCCGATCAATCTCCCGTATGGACCTTGAAAGGAATGTATCATGAACACCGAAGCCAACGCACCCATCACGGGCGCGGAAATTGTCGTACGTTGCCTCGCTGAAGAAGGTGTAGAACACGTCTTTGGCTACCCCGGCGGCGCTGTGCTGTACATCTACGACGCCATCTTCAAACAGGACAAGTTCCAGCACATTCTGGTGCGCCACGAGCAGGCCGCGATCCACGCTGCCGACGCCTATTCGCGTTGCTCGCAAAAAACCGGCGTCGCCCTCGTGACTTCCGGCCCGGGCGTGACCAATGCCGTGACCGGCCTGTCCACCGCCTACATGGACTCGATCCCCATGGTCGTGATTTCGGGCCAGGTGCCCAGCCACGCCATCGGCCAGGACGCTTTCCAGGAATGCGACACCGTCGGGATCACCCGTCCGGTCGTCAAGCACAACTTCCTGGTGAAGGATGTCAAAGACCTGGCAGAGACCATCAAGAAAGCTTTCTTTATTGCTAAGACCGGCCGCCCTGGTCCGGTGCTGGTTGATATTCCTAAAGACATCAGCATGCAAAAGGCGGTTTACCACTATCCGAAGGAAGTGGAAATGCGCTCGTACCGTCCGGTGGACAAAGGCCATTCGGGCCAGATCCGCAAGGCCGTGCAAATGCTGCTTGCCGCCGAACGTCCGATGATTTACACCGGCGGCGGCGTGATCCTGGCGAACGCCACCAACGAGCTGACCAAGCTGTGCGACCGCCTCGGCTTCCCCATCACGAATACGCTGATGGGCCTGGGTTCCTACCCGGCCACCAACGACAAGTTCGTTGGCATGCCAGGCATGCACGGCACGTATGAAGCCAATATGGCGATGCAGAATTGCGACGTGCTTATTGCCATTGGCGCCCGCTTTGACGACCGCGTGATCGGCAACCCGAAGCACTTCGCCAGCAATCCGCGCAAGATCATCCATATCGACATCGATCCGTCGTCGATTTCCAAGCGCGTGAAAGTCGACATTCCGATCGTCGGCAACGTCAAGGACGTGCTGATCGAGTTCCTGGCACAACTGGATGCCGCCGAACAAAAGCCGAATCCAGCCGCCCTGTCGGGCTGGTGGAAACAGATCAACGAATGGCGCGGCCGCGAATGCCTGAAGTACGCGACGTCCGACCTGGTCATCAAGCCGCAGCAAGTGGTGGAATCGCTGTGGGATATCACCAAAGGCGACGCCTTCGTGACGTCCGACGTGGGCCAGCACCAGATGTGGGCCGCCCAGTACTACAAATTCGACAAGCCGCGCCGCTGGCTGAACTCCGGCGGCCTGGGCACCATGGGTGTCGGCCTGCCGTATGCGATGGGCGTACAAATGGCGAATCCCGACGCGACCGTGGCATGTATCACGGGCGAAGGGTCGATCCAGATGAACATCCAGGAACTCGCGACCTGCAAACAGTATCACCTGACCCCCAAAATCATCCTGCTGAACAACCGTTTCCTCGGCATGGTGCGCCAGTGGCAGCAAATCGATTACGGTTCTCGCTACTCGGAGTCCTACATGGACTCGCTGCCCGACTTTGAAAAACTGGCCGAAGCGTATGGCCACGTGGGCATGCGCATCGAAAAACCGGGTGACGTCGAAGGCGCGCTGAAAGAAGCGTTTGCGATGAAGGATCGTCTGGTGTTCATGAACTTCCTGACCGATCCAAGTGAAAATGTGTGGCCGATGGTGAAGGCTGGCAAAGGCCTCTCCGAAATGCTGCTGGGTTCGGAGGATCTGTAATGCGACATATTATTTCTGTACTGCTGGAAAACGAAGCCGGCGCCTTGTCCCGTGTGGTTGGCCTGTTCTCGGCCCGCGGCTATAACATCGAAACCCTGACGGTGGCGCCGACCGAAGATCCGACGCTGTCGCGCATGACCATCGTCACTTCGGGTTCCGACGACATCATTGAACAGATCACCAAGCACCTGAACCGCCTGATCGAAGTGGTAAAAGTGGTGGACTTGACCGAAGGCCAGCATATCGAGCGCGAGCTGATGCTGATCAAGGTCCGGGCCGTGGGCAAGGAGCGCGAAGAAATGAAGCGCACCGCCGACATCTTCCGTGGCCGCATCATCGATGTGACCGAGAAGACCTACACCATCGAACTGACCGGCGCGAAGAGCAAGCTCGATGCCTTCATCGATGCGATTGACCGCACCTCGATCCTGGAAACCGTCCGTACGGGCGGTTCCGGCATCGGCCGCGGCGAGCGCATCCTGAAAGTCTAATGATATGTGGGTGCCCGGCCTGAAGGCCCGGCACCCAATAAAGAATATTTGAATTTTTACCAAGGAAAAACCATGAAAGTTTTCTACGACAAAGACGCTGACCTCTCCCTGATCAAGGGCAAAAACGTTGCCATCATCGGCTACGGTTCGCAAGGCCACGCTCACGCACAAAATCTGAGCGAATCCGGCGTCAACGTGACCGTTGGTCTGCGTAAAGGCGGCGCGTCGTGGCAGAAAGTTGAAGCGGCCGGCCTGAAAGTCGCTGAAGTCAACGAAGCCGTTGCAGCTGCCGACGTCATCATGATCCTGCTGCCGGACGAAAACATCGCCCAGGTGTACAACGAAAACGTGGCGCCAAACGCCAAGCAAGGTGCAACCCTGGCCTTCGCCCACGGCTTCAACGTGCACTACGGTCAAGTCGTGCCACGCGCCGACCTGGACGTGATCATGGTTGCTCCGAAAGCTCCGGGCCACACCGTGCGCGCCACGTACCGCCAGGGTGGCGGCGTGCCGCACCTGATCGCCGTGTACCAGGACAAGTCCGGCAACGCCCGTGACATCGCCCTGTCGTACGCATCGGCCAACGGTGGCGGCAAGGCCGGCATCATTGAAACCAACTTCCGTGAAGAAACCGAAACCGACCTGTTCGGCGAACAGGCTGTTCTGTGCGGTGGCGCGGTTGAACTGATCAAAGCTGGTTTCGAAACCCTGACCGAAGCTGGCTATGCTCCGGAAATGGCGTACTTCGAGTGCCTGCACGAACTGAAACTGATCGTTGACCTGATCTATGAAGGCGGCATCGCCAACATGAACTACTCGATCTCGAACAACGCCGAATATGGCGAGTACGTGACCGGCCCGAAAGTGGTGACGTCCGCCACCAAGGAAGCCATGCGCCAGTGCCTGAAAGACATTCAGACCGGTGAATACGCGAAATCGTTCATCCTGGAAAACAAGGCCGGCGCACCGACCCTGATTTCCCGCCGCCGCATCAACGCCGAGCACCAGATCGAAACCGTTGGCGCCCAGCTGCGCGCGATGATGCCTTGGATCGCCAAGAACAAGATGGTTGACCAGTCCAAGAACTAATCAGCACCTTGCGGAGGAATGGCGCTCTGCCATTCCTCAACAAAAGCCCGGCTTGCCTTGCAGCCGGGCTTTTTTATTGCCACGTGTCAAGTTGATAAACAATTTCCACGCAGATATTTCCATTGTGCTAGGCTCGTTGTTCGCTTCGACAACTTTTCTGGAGGCAATATGTGGCGTGACTGGAGTGTGGCGACCAAAGTGTCCACGGCGGCGTTTGCCATCGTCAGCGCAGTGTTCCTCGTGTTCGTACTGATGGTGGGCTTTGGCGTGTCGCGCCTGGCGGAACAGGAAGCCATGCGGGAAGTGGCCGACAAAACCCGCTTGCTGGGCGATACCGTGGAAATTGTCGACGCGGACTTGCGCAAGCAAGTCGCCACCTATGCGCGGGTATTTGCCAGCGGTTTCCCGCAGGGACTGGAAATCGACCCGGCCAATACTGTCACAGTGGGCGCGGAAACCGTGCCCACCCTCAGCACCGGCGGTAAAGTCTTGAACCTGGATTTTTCCGTGCCGGACAATTTCACCAAGCTGACGGGCGTGTATGCCACCGTGTTTGTGCGGCGCGGCGATGATTTCGTGCGCGTGACCACCTCGCACAAGAAGGAAAACGGCGAGCGCGCGATTGGCACCAAACTGGCGGCGGACCACCCCGGCTACCGCAAGGTGCTCGACGGGCAGGTGTATGCGGGCCCGGCCAACCTGTTTGGCAATATGTACATGACCAGTTATGAACCGGTCAAGGATGCGGCCGGCAAGGTCATTGGCATCCTGTATGTCGGTGTCAGTTTTGAAGATTCGCTGCGTTCGCTGAAAGACAAGGTCAAGGCCATGAAACTGGGCGCGTCGGGCCAGTTTTATGCCCTGGAAGCGCGCAACAACAAGGATCTCGGCAAGCTGCTGATCCACCGCACAGAGGAGGGCGGCAATGTGCTGGCCGCCAGGGATGACGCCGGCGCCGAGTATGTGAAGACCATGCTGGAACAAAAGACCGGCACCCTGCGCTACGACATCAAGGGCAGCGAGCGCCTGGTGGCGTTCCAGCATGTGCCCAGCTGGAATATGGTGGTGGTCGGTGAAGCGCTGGCGGCCGAAGTCACGCAATCGGCGCTGGCGCTGAGCAGGCGCTTTGCCCTGATCGGCCTGGCGCTGGTGGCGCTGGTGGCGGGCTTGCTGCATCCGCTGGTGGTGCGGCTGGTGAAGCGGCCATTGGAATATGCGCTGAAAGTGGTGCGCACGGTGGCTGAAGGCAACCTGGGCAGCCGGATCGATGCGCACGGCAACGATGAACCGGGGCATTTGCTGGACGCCATGAAGCACATGAATGCCAGCCTTGCCGAGATTGTCGGCAATGTCCGCCATGGCGCCATGACGATGGAAGCCACGGCGACCCAGCTGGCCGAAGGCAACCGCGACCTGGCCAGCCGCACCGAATCGCAAGCCTCCTCGATCGAGCAGACCGTGGCGTCGATGGCGCACCTGACGCAAGCCGTGCAGCGCAACAGCGCCAGCGCGCACCAGGCCAACCAGCTGGCGCAATCGGCGTCGGACGTGGCGCGCAAGGGCGGCGCCGTGGTGTCGCAGGTGGTCCATACCATGCAATCGATCAAAGCCTCCGCGCAAAAGATTGCCGACATCAACAGCGTGATCGATGGCATTGCTTTCCAGACCAATATCCTGGCGCTGAACGCGGCCGTGGAAGCCGCCCGTGCCGGCGAGCAGGGCCGGGGCTTTGCGGTGGTGGCGACCGAAGTGCGCACCCTGGCGCAGCGTTCCGCCAGCGCGGCCAGGGAAATCAAGCAGTTGATCGGCGCGTCGGTGGAACAGGTGGACGCGGGCGACCGGCTGGTGGCCGACGCGGGCGCCACCATGCAAGACATCGTGGCCAGCGTCACGCGCGTGACGGACATCATGCGGGAAATGCAGGCGGCCGGCGACGAGCAATCGGCCGGGATCGCCCAGGTCGGCGCGGCGATTGCCCACATGGATGAAGCGGTGCAAAGCAATAGCGCGCTGGTGGAGCAGGCCGCCGCGTCGGCCAGCACGCTGGAGCAGGAAGCGGCGGAATTGACGCGGACCGTGCAATTCTTCACGCTGGCCGAGCATGGTCCGGCAACGCTGCACGCCGTGCCCCCGGTCCCGGCCCAGGCGCTGCGCGCCCCCGGTTCAGCGGCGGCGCGGCGCCTGGCGGCTTAGCCGGCCGGTCAGCCCGGTTGCCGGCGCCGCCGCGCCGCCATGCCCAGTACCCCCAGGCCGCCCAGCAGCATGCCGTAGGTGGCCGGTTCCGGCACCGGCGACAGCAGGGCCAGTTGGCAACCGCCAGTGGCCATGCAAACTTTCGCGGCGACCTGGTCATGGTCATTGATGTTGAAGACTTCGCTCACGCGCCATGTTGGATCGGTAACGAGGTCGCTAAACAGTGTCATCTCGCCATTGGCATACAGGTAGGAATTGCCGTACCAATTGCCGATGAACTTTCCCGCGGAATTAATATCGAGCGCCAGGGCGTCTCCGGCGCCGGGGCCATCCTGGAGGATGTTTAATGTTCCCTGGTTGTACATGAAGGGGCGCAGCACGGCGTCAGGATTCATGCCGGCAAAACCGACCATGGCGCCGGAGGCGTTAATGGCGGTGATTTGTTGAAAGGCCGAGCCAGGTATTTCCAGCTGGGTGATCGTGCCATTGCGATACACGAACGCGCCGCCAAACAGCGCCGTGCCGACCGCCGTGCCATCGTCGTTGATATCGGAAATCCAGCTCGATGCATGCGGCTTGTATTGCGCGCCCAGATCAATGATATTGCTTCCGTTGATTACGACCGCATGGGCGCTGCCGTTGACCCACATGGAGCCGCCAATCGCCCCGTGGTTGTTGATCGCGTGGATCTCGCCTATCCATTGGCCGCTGGGCAGGTTCAGGTAAGTGATCTGCCCGTTTTTGTATGTCAGGCCAACGGGCAAGTTGTTGACCATGGCGGTGCCTGCGATAACGCCATGGTTGTTGATGGCGGATGAGGTCCCCCAAAACGGCAAGTCCGTGGTGCCCGTTGCGACGCTGGCGGTGAAGCTGACGGTGGTGTTATCCACTGCGCCATCCCGGTATCCCACCACGACGCCGTGGTCGTTGAGGCCGGTAATATTCGCGCCAGTGACCATGCCGGTGCCGAGCAAGTCGACCCGGTAATGAGGTTGGGCGCTGGCCGCTGGTGGCAGCAGGAACAAGGCGGATAGTAGTGCAAATCGATTCATGGATTTTCCTTTCAAAGAGCGCCTGAATGCAGGCGGCTCTATGCTAAGGGGCAGTCAGGCGCGCACGATTGCAATAATATAAATATGTTTGTTTTTGCAACTTCATGGCATCGTGTGAACCGTGCATGAAGTTGTCTGTGGCTGTTGTTACAAACACTCACCACCTGGTGCGTGCCGGCCATTTGATTTCGGTTAAAGTGCGTTCACTCAGCGTAATTTGGAGAATAACAACATGATCATCCGCACCACCCTGGCAGCCGCCACACTATTCCTGGCGACGCATGCGTATGCACAAACCACCCCCTCTGCCGGTACTGAAGTGATCGTTGCCGCCAATGGCGAAGTCACGGCGCCAAACGACCAGGCCATCGTCACCTTGGCGATCGAAGAGCAGGACAAGGACAAGGCGGCCGCCGCGTCGCGCGTCAACCAGAAAATGAAGCAGGGCATGGAGCTCTTGCGCAAGGAAGATCCGGCGGCCAGCCTGAAAACCCAGGGGTATTACACTTACCCGGTGTATCCGGAAGACCGCCCGCTGGCGCCCGGCGCCACACCGAAAGTGCGCCAGCCGGCCGCCTGGCGGGTCGGCCAGTACTTGCAGGTGACCACCACCAGCCTCGACAAGTTGCCGAAAACCGTGGCCACCACGCAAAAAGTGCTGACCCTGAACGGCATCCACTTTGGCCTGTCCCGTCCCGCCCTGAAGAAGCTCGATGAACAGCGCATTGCCGCGTCATACCAGAACCTGAAAGACCGCATTGCCGCCATTGCGCGCGCCATGGGCCGCAATCCGTCCGACGCGATCCTGGAAACCGTGGACTTCGAAGGGTCGGGCAATTACGCCGGTGGCGGCAGCGCCCGTGGCGGCAGGGTGGAAATGATGGCGATGAAAGCCGCCGCGCCACCGCCGCAAATGGATGTGGCGGAACCCAGCTTTGAACCGGGTGAAACCACGCTGGATATGAACC
This sequence comes from Pseudoduganella sp. GW821-FHT12E03, assembly GCF_058807115.1. Lineage (NCBI taxonomy): Bacteria > Pseudomonadati > Pseudomonadota > Betaproteobacteria > Burkholderiales > Oxalobacteraceae > Pseudoduganella > Pseudoduganella sp. GW821-FHT12E03. Next base: position 239,449 of record NZ_JBXAQJ010000008.1, read on the forward strand.
TGGTCGGAAAAGTCCGGTTTAAATAAGACTTAACCGAAGGAAATGTCGGGATGCATTTCTTTTGCTGCAAGGTCGTCTCTCTATATAATAGATCGTAGACAGCATAGAAATGGATCCACATGGCAACTTTCCCCCGTCGTAAAATCAAGAATGGCGCCACCGCGCCCAAACCCAAGAATTCGCGCTTTGCCAAGTTCGCGCGCCGGGTGCGGGGACAGGATGAACTGCCGCGTTCGCGCGGCATTTACCTGTTGCCGAACGCCTTTACGACGGGCGCGCTGTTTTGCGGCTTCTTTGCCATCGTCATGGCCATGAACCAGCGTTTTGAACATGCCGCCTGGGCCATCTTTGTCGCCATGATCCTCGATGGCCTCGATGGCCGGATTGCCCGCCTGACCAATACCCAAAGCGAATTCGGCGCCCAGTACGACAGCCTGGCGGACATGGTGTCGTTTGGCGCCGCGCCGGCGCTGGTGATTTATGAATGGTCGCTGCGCGGCATGGGCAAGCTGGGCTGGATTGCCGCGTTTGTCTATTGCGCCGGCGCCGCGTTGCGCCTGGCCCGCTTCAACACCAATATCGAAGTGGTGGATAAGCGCTTCTTCCAGGGCATGCCCAGTCCGGCCGCGGCGGCCATGGTGGTGGGGTTTGTCTTGCTGATGAATGACCTGGAAGTGCCGGGCTTGCAGCTGTCGTGGACTTCGTTTGCCATCGCCCTGTTTGCGGGCCTGACCATGGTGACCAACGTGCCGTTCTACAGCTTCAAGGAATTGAATTTCCGTAAGTCGGTGCCGTTCATTTTCGTGTTTGTCATCGCGCTGGTGTTTGCGTTGGTGTCGATCGACCCGCCCAAGGTCATGTTCCCGCTGTTCCTGATTTACGGCCTGTCCGGTTATGCGGTGTTTTTCTGGCGCATGGCCAAGGGCAAACCGGTATCGATTATCCAGACTGAACACGAGCCTGTAGACGAAAGCGAACGCCGCTGACCCGACGGGGCGGTGTAACCAAGGAGCCAATATGAGCAACAGTGACCGCCTCATCATTTTTGACACCACCTTGCGCGACGGCGAGCAATCGCCGGGCGCCTCGATGACGCGCGAAGAAAAGCTGCGCATCGCCAAACAGCTGGAACGGCTGCGGGTGGATGTGATCGAGGCGGGCTTTGCCGCGGCGTCGCAGGGCGATTTCGAATCGATCCGCGCGATTGCCGCCGCCGTGAAGGAGTCCACCGTCTGTTCCCTGTCGCGCGCCAATGACCGCGATATCAGCCGCGCGGCCGAAGCGTTGCAGCCGGCCGCCCGTAAGCGCATCCACACCTTTATCGCCACCTCGCCGCTGCACATGCAGATGAAGTTGAGGATGGCTCCAGAACAAGTCCTGGAGCAGGCCAAACTCGCGGTGCGCTTCGCCCGCAACCATACCGACGATATTGAATTTTCCCCGGAAGACGGCAGCCGCTCGGAAGAGGATTTCCTGTGCCGTGTGCTGGAAGGCGTGATTGCCGAAGGCGCGACCACGATCAACTTCCCCGACACGGTTGGCTATGCGGTGCCGGAATTGTTTGGCGAGACGATCCGCCGCCTGCGTGAACGCATTCCGAATTCCGACAAGGCTGTGTGGTCGGTGCACTGCCACAACGACCTGGGCCTGGCTGTCGCCAATTCGCTGGCCGGCGTCATGATCGGCGGGGCGCGCCAGATCGAATGCACCATCAACGGCTTGGGTGAGCGGGCCGGCAATACCGCGCTGGAAGAAGTCGTGATGGCGCTGCGCACGCGCGGCGCCTACTACAACCTCACCACCAATATCGATACCACGCAAATCGTGGCGGCCTCGAAAATGGTGTCGCAAATTACCGGCTTTGCCGTGCAGCCGAACAAGGCCGTGGTGGGCGCCAATGCGTTTGCCCACGCGTCCGGCATCCACCAGGACGGCATCCTGAAGGCGCGCGAAACCTATGAAATCATGCGCGCCGAAGACGTCGGCTGGACCGCCAACAAGATCGTGCTGGGCAAGCTGTCCGGCCGCAATGCGTTCAAGCAGCGCCTGCAGGAACTCGGCATCGAGATGGAATCCGAGGCGGAAGTCAATGCCGCCTTTACCCGCTTCAAGGAACTGGCCGACCGCAAGGCGGAAATTTTTGACGAAGACATCGTGGCGCTGGTGACGGACGAAGAGCATGCGCACGAAAACGAGCACTACCGCTTCGTGTCGCTGGCGCAGCGCTCGGAAACCGGTGAAACGCCCCAGGCGCGCGTGGTGTTTTCCATCGGCGGCAAGGAGCATGCGTGTGAAGGCACCGGCGACGGCCCGGTCGATGCGATGGTGAGCGCGATTGAAAGCGCGGCGAAGAGCGGCGCGGAGCTGGTGCTGTTTTCGATTAACGCGATCAGCACCGGCACCCAGTCGCAGGGCGAGGTGACCATGCGCCTGTCGAGCGCGGGGCGGATCGTCAACGGGGTGGGGGCGGACCCGGATATCGTGGTGGCGTCCGCCAAGGCGTATCTGTCCGGCTTGAACAAGCTGTACTCGAAGATCGAGCGGCTTAATCCGCAGACGGAGTAACTGGTCAGTTATCAATTTTTCATGCAGAATCATGCCCTTGTGCAACCTGAGGCCGGCAGGCCGCATCAGGCTGCGCATGGGCATGTTGCCCGCGCCGCGCCCACCGGTATGGGCATTGATCACTGGAATAACTGGAGTCCACCATGCGCCTGCTTCTTGCAATTTTCCTTCCCTGGCTGTCCTTCTTCACGATCGGCCGCCCCATGGCCGGCGTGATTTGCCTGATCCTGCAATTGACCTTGCTGGGCTGGCTGCCGGCGGCGATCTGGGCCGTCTACTCGCTGAGCCAGTACAACACCGACAAGAAGATCGAGCAGGCCCTGCAGCAGCGTTCGTGACCCGCGGTCAGAGCGGGCGCCGGTCTTCGTAATCGGGATCCGGGCCGGACATCAGTTCGCGCAGCACGCCATGGCGGTCGAAATGGATGTGCATCAGCGAATACCAGATGCCGGCCTGTTTGTATTTGTACGACCAGACCTGCATATCGCGCAGCCCCAGATACATGGTGTCATACGGCCGTCCCAGTTTTTGCGCGACCGTCGCCTGCGTATCAAGGCCCGGCTTCAGCGCCGCAAACGTGGCATCCGTGGCTTCCGGATAAGCGGGACCGGACAGGCCGGCACAGCCGGCTAGCATCGCCAGCAAGAAAAAATTTGCCAGGAATTTAAGCTTTTTCATGCATATTTCCCTCCTTGCTGGCCATTCTAGGCATAAACAAGGTGGCAGCGGCGCGAAATTCCGCTATACTTCCGGGTCTTGGCCTTTATTGGCCAGGTATTCTTATTAACGTAATTCACGGTGAATGGGGTGCCAACTCCGACCACCGCATGTGAAAGGTATCAAAATGACCGTAGAAAACATCAACAAGGCCGCCATCATCGCGGACAACGCACGTGGCCAAAACGACACCGGCTCGCCAGAAGTTCAAGTTGCACTGCTGACCGCACGCATCAACGAACTGAACGGCCACTTCAAAGCCCACTCGAAAGATCACCACTCCCGCCGTGGTCTGATCATGATGGTTAACCGTCGTAAGAGCCTGCTGTCCTACCTGAAAAACAAAGATGCAACCCGTTACCGCGACCTGATCGCCAAACTGGGCCTGCGTAAGTAATCTTTGTACGTCCCGGCTTAATCGAGATGCCTGCGTCAGTTCGCTGCCGCAGGCATTTTGTCATTTGTATGCCGGGAAAAGCTTGCCTCACGGCATGCTAAAGGGAAATCCGGCAGTCGATGTATGCAGTAAAGGCGGCGGCAAGCACAGGCCGCTGCCTGTGGTGAGGTGAACGACAGCTCCTGAAAATCTGTCGGCAAATAGAAAGGGATTACCCATGTTTAACAAAGTTACGAAAACCTTCCAATACGGCCAACATACCGTGACCCTGGAAACCGGCGAGATCGCTCGCCAGGCTTCCGGTGCTGTCCTGGTTTCGGTGGACGATACCGTCGTGCTGGCGACCGTGGTGGCGCGTAAAGACGCGAAACCAGGCCAGGACTTCTTCCCACTGACCGTTGATTACCTGGAAAAAACCTACGCGGCAGGTAAAATCCCCGGTGGTTTCTTCAAGCGCGAAGGCCGTCCTTCCGAAAAAGAAACGCTGACCTCCCGCCTGATCGATCGTCCAATCCGCCCTCTGTTCCCGGAAGGCTACATGAACGAAGTGCAAGTGATCATTCACGTGCTGTCGGTCAACCCTGAAATCGATCCGGACATCGCCTCCATGATCGGCGCTTCCGCCGCCCTGTGCGTGGCCGGTGTGCCGTTCAACGGCCCGATCGGCGCAGCCCGCGTGGGCTACGCCAATGGCCAGTACATCCTGAACCCGACCACCACCCAGCTGAAAACCTCGCAGATGGACCTGGTTGTGGCCGGTACCGAAACCGCCGTGCTGATGGTGGAATCGGAAGCGCAGCAGCTGTCCGAAGAAATCATGCTGGGCGCCGTGGTCTTTGGCCACACTGAAATGAAAGCTGTCATCGACGCGATCCACGAACTGGTGCGCGACGGCGGCAAACCTGAGCAGGTATGGACCGCGCCGGCGAAAAACGAAGCGCTGATCGCCAAGGTCGCGCAATTCGCCGAAGCGAAAATCCGCACCGCTTACCAGACCAAAGACAAGCAGGCCCGTACCGACAAGCTGCGCGCGATGTCGTCGGAAGTGCTGGCTGACCTGGCTGCCGATGCCGCCGCCAACGGCGTGGATGCACCGGACAGCGTCGAAGTGGGCAACATCCTGTTCGACATGGAAGCCAAGGTTGTGCGTTCGCAGATCCTGGAAGGCGAGCCACGTATCGACGGCCGCGACACCCGCACCGTGCGTCCGATCGAGATCCGTTCGTCCGTGCTGCCGCGTACCCACGGTTCGGCCTTGTTCACCCGTGGTGAAACCCAGGCCCTGGTCGTCGCGACCCTGGGCACCGCGCGCGATTCGCAAAAAATCGACGCACTGATGGGCGAATATACCGACGGCTTCATGCTGCACTACAACATGCCTCCGTTCGCCACCGGCGAAACCGGCCGCGTCGGTACGCCGAAGCGCCGCGAAGTGGGCCACGGCCGCCTGGCCAAGCGCGCACTGATCGCCGCACTGCCGGCACCGGAAGATTTCTCCTACTCGGTGCGCCTGGTATCGGAAATCACCGAATCGAACGGTTCGTCGTCGATGGCTTCGGTCTGCGGCGGCTGCCTGGCGCTGATGGATGCGGGCGTGCCGATGAAAGCCCACGTGGCTGGTATCGCCATGGGCCTGATCAAGGAAGGCGGCCGCTTCGCCGTGCTGTCCGACATCCTGGGTGATGAAGACCACCTGGGCGACATGGACTTCAAAGTAGCCGGTACCGCCAATGGTATTACCGCGTTGCAGATGGACATCAAGATCCAGGGCATCACCAAGGAAATCATGCAAGTGGCGCTGGCGCAAGCCAAAGAAGGCCGCGACCATATCCTGGGTGAAATGCAAAAAGCCATGCCGCATGTGAAGACCGAACTGTCGGACTTCGCACCGCGCCTGATCACCATCAAGATCAATCCTGAAAAGATCCGTGACGTGATCGGCAAGGGCGGCGCCGTGATCCGCGCGCTGACCGAAGAAACCGGCACCCAGATCGACATCAGCGACGACGGCATCGTGACCATCGCCTCGGTGGACGCCGCTGCCGGCCAGGAAGCCAAGCGCCGCATCGAAGAGCTGACCGCGTCGGTTGAAGTGGGCAAGACTTACGACGGCACCGTCCTGAAACTGCTGGACTTCGGCGCCATTGTGCAAGTGATGCCAGGCAAAGACGGCCTGCTGCACATTTCGCAGATCGCCAACGAGCGTGTCAACGCCGTGGCCGACTACCTGAAAGAAGGCCAGCAAGTGCGCGTGAAGGTCCTGGAGACCGACGAGCGCGGTCGCCTGAAACTGTCGATGAAGGCTGTGGCTGAGGAAGCTTCCCAGGCCGCCGCGCAGTAATCTGCCGCAAGACGCTTGAATGAAAACCGCCGGTGCGCAAGCCCGGCGGTTTTTTATTACGTGCGCGTTTCCAGTGTGGTTTGCATGACTTGCTGGACTGGATGATAATCAGTGCAATTATTTGAGTTAAAACATACTTATGCCGAATCCGCCTGCCTATACGCCTGATGAGTTGTCTGCATTTATCAAGGCCGTCCAGGATACCAAGCCGCTGAACATTGCCGATCCTGCGGATGAAGCGCGCTACGTCCGGCACTTGCAAGGGCCGAAGAATGCACTGGGACGGCTGAAAAGTGAAATTACGCACCAGGAAGGCGATGGCGTGTATTTGTTCACGGGCCAGATCGGCAGTGGGAAAAGCACGGAATTATTGCGGTTGAAAAAAGAGTTGGAAAGCTCGCAATGCAAAGTGTATTACTGCGACCTGGGTGACTGGCTGAACCTGAGCGCTCCGATCGACCTGGTTAGCATGCTGCTGGGCTTGGTTGCGTCGTGGATAGAAGCAGTCGGCGTTGCCGGACGCGCCAAGCGCACGCCGATCGAGCGCCTGAGGGATTTTCTGACGCGTACCAATATCAACCTCGATAACATTAAGTTGGAAGGTAATATGGCGGCCGCCAAAGCCCAGATCCAGCTGGCCTTGAAAACCGATGAGACTTTCCGGGCCAGGCTGGAGCAGACGTTAAAAAATAACGTCACCGGTTTCGTCAGCCAGGCGCGCAACTTTGTTTCAGAACTGGTGGCCGACATCTGCGCGCACGGCGAAAAATGCGTGGTGATTGCCGATTCGCTGGAAAAGATCCGTGGTTACGGTGAGGAGTCTGAAAAGGTTTATCAAAGCGTGGAACGCTTGTTCCTCAGCGAAGGCGATGCCTTGCGCCTGCCCACCGTGCATGTCGTCTATTCGGTATCGCCTTTCTTGCTGGCGCAGAACCCTCATTTGCCGGGCATCTTGGGACAGGGCGTGGTCGTGAATATGCCATCCGTACATATCTTCAAAAAACGCAGCACGGAACTGGATCCGGATGGTGTCAAGCAAATGACGAGCCTGTTGGAATTGCGTTATCCCGGCTGGGAAAAATTCTTCAGCACGGATTTCCTGCAGCGGCTGATTCATGACGGTGGTGGCGACCTGCGCGACTACCTGCGCGCCATTAAAGTCGTGCTGCTGGAAATGGAAGCGGAGCCGGAAGCGACGGAAGATGATCTGCTGAGTGCCGCGCGAAGCCAGATCAGTCCGCCGAGGCTGATTCCGACCAACGACATCGCCTGGATGGCGCGGCTGGAGCGCAGCCACGATCCCGAGCTCGATGAAAAGGTCAACAGCGTGGCATTCCAGCGCTATCTGGCCACCAAGCATATCCTGGCGTATTTGAATGGCGATGCGTGGTATGCGATCCATCCGTTGCTGCGCGAATGGGTGATGGCAAGGCCGGAAGCGCAGACGCAGGGCGCGCCGGCCGGCACATAACGGGACTGTATCAACCATCCCCGCCGATGAATCCGAACGCTGAACACCGCTCGCTGCTGCGCCGTTTGCGCCAGCAGATACGTCATCATGGCGGCGCAGGGATCGTCTATCTCTTCAGCGATTATCCGCTTGCCAATCAATGGCTCAGGGCGGAACTCGATGCCTACTTGCGCACCAAGGCAAGGTGCCTGCAATACCTGGCCCCCGCCGGTCCCGATGTTCCGCCTGCCGATCTGCTGGCGCCATTGTTTGCGCCGACTGGCGACTTGCCTTGTTTGCCGTGCTGGCTGGTGCTCGGCGATCCCGCCGAGGAGTGGGATGCCTTGCGCGACCAGGTATTGGCCAGGCTGAACGAGAATCGGGCCGTGCTGGAGCGTGAAGAAATATTTGCCCTGCTGGTCTTGCCGACCCGATATGAAGCACGTGCCGCAGCGATCGCGCCGGACCTGTGGTCCGTGCGCAGCGCCAGCTACGTGGTGGCGCCATGGCGTCCCGATGCCGGGGAGGAGACGGCGGCCTACAAACTGGCGGAATCAGCGGATGAGCCTGTTAGGACGGACCTGCTTCCCAGTGAAGGGTTGTTGCGGCGCTGGGACGGGCAATGGCAGGCTTGGCAAGCTGGATCTGAGCCTGCATTGTCCCCGGTGCTGGCCTGGCAATTGGCAGATCAGTTTCATGAATTGGGGATGCCGGAAAAAGCCCGGCTGTATGCTGAACAAGCGCTGACCCTTTGCCGAGAGGTCGTGAAGCGGACTGGCGAGTCGCCGCAGGCGCTGGATAACCTGAGTGTGTCGCTGGACAAGGCCGGCGACGCGGCATACGAACTCGAACAACTAGACACTGCACGTGCCATGTACGAGGAAAGCCTGCACATTAGTCGACGTCTCGCTGCCGATGAGCGCGCGTCGTTGCAAAGTTTGCGCAGCCTGAGTGTAGCATTGGGTAAAGTCGGCAATATCTCCGCTCGGCTCGGCCGCCTGGAAGATGCACAATCCTTATACCAGGAGAGCCTGATGATCCGCCGCCGCATCCTTGAGCAGGAAGGTGCATCGGAAGAGCGCCTGCGTGATCTGTCAGTTGCACTTAACAAGGTGGGAAACATTGCGTATGAACTGGCGCAATTTGATTTGGCACACACTGCATATCAAGAAAGTTTGGAGATTCGCCGCAGCATCATTGAGCAGTGGGGCGATTCGCCAAACAACTTACGGGATCTGAGCGCGGTGCTCGATAAAGTGGGAAGCGTTGCATGGAAAATGGGACAACTCGATGCCGCGCGTACCGCTTATCTCGAAGGACTGGATGTATGCCGCCTGATTATCGAGCGTTGGGGCGCATCCCCCCAACGCATGCGGGCTTTGACAATTTCATTGAACATGGCAGGGCATATTGCCAGGAAGCTTGGATTGTTGGATGAGGCGCACGCACGTCATCAAGAGAGTTTGGACATTCGCCGCCGTCTGTTGCAACAACTGGGGGAGTCCCCGCAGGGATTGAGGGATTTAAGTATTTCGCTGGACGCGGTCGGTAATGTGGAGCGAGACCTTGGGCGATTGGACAGTGCACGCCACCTGTATGATGAAGGCTTGATGCTTCGGCGTCGCCTGCTTGCGCAGCTGGGCGAGTCGCCACAAAGCTTGCGGGATTTAAGTATTGCTCTGGACAGTGCGGGACAGCTCGCAACGGATCTTAGCCAGTGGGACACTGGGCTTTCCCTGTATCAGGAAAGTCTGGCCATCAGTCAACGCAACTTGGCATTGGCGGGCGAATCGCCCCAACGGCTAAGAGACTTGATCGTATCGTTGGACAATGTCGGGGACGCCCAGTCTAAACTCGGCCGAACAGAAGACGCATGCGTCGCATATAGGCAAAGCATCGACCTGTGCCGGCGCATTAACGCGCAAGTTGGGGAGTCGGTACAAAGCCTGCAAGACCTGAGCATTTCACTGGTAAAAGCCGGGGATCTCGCTGCCCGGGATGGTCAATACGATGAGGCGCGTGTCGTCTTTGCTGAAAGCCTTGCCATAAGCCGCCACATCGTCGAGAAGCTGGAAGCCTCTCCGGAGAGCATGTCGCACCTGAGCCAGATTCTGAAGCGCATCGGCCACCTAGCGCAACAGCAAGGCAACCACCAAGCCGCAACCGAAGCACTACAGGAACACGAAGCAATCGAGCAGCGCCTGGCGCTGCTGCGCCATTGACGATACGGTCAGCGGAACTCGTCCGCCGCCAACCCGTATTTCTGCATCTTGTGATACAGCGTTTGCTTCGGCACCGACAGCGCGGTACAGGCATCGGCCACGCTGCCACCGGCATTGCGCAATTCCAGTTCGATCAGCGCCCGTTCAAACGCCGCCACCTGGTCCGCCAGCGGCAGGGCGGCGGCAATCTCGCCGGAGGGGCCGGCGCCCATGCCCAGCGCAAAGCGGTCCGCCGCGTTGCGCAGTTCACGCACGTTGCCGGGCCAGTTGTGCGCCATCAGCGCCTGCATGTGCGCGGCCGGCACCATCGGCATGTCGCGGTTGTAGCGGCTGCACGCATCCATCAGGAAGTGTTCGAACAGCAGCGGGATATCTTCGCGCCGCTCGCGCAGCGGCGGGATGCGCAGCACGATCAGGTTCAGGCGGTAATACAGGTCGCTGCGGAATTTGCCCTGGTCGGAAAACGCTTTCAAGTCCACCTTGGAAGCGGCTACCACGCGCACATTGACGGGCACCGGGGAGTTGGACCCGAGCCGCTCGATATAGCGCTCCTGCAGCACGCGCAACAGTTTTACCTGTAACGTCAGCGGCAGGCTTTCAATTTCGTCGAGGAACAGGGTGCCGCCATCGGCGTGTTCGATCTTGCCCACCTGGCGCTTGGCGGCGCCGGTGAACGAGCCGGCCTCGTGGCCGAACAATTCACTTTCAAAAATCGTTTCCGGCACCGCGCCGCAGTTGATCGCCACGTAATGGCTGGCGGCGCGCTGGCTGAACTGGTGCAGGCAACGCGCCACCAGTTCCTTGCCGGTCCCGGTTTCACCATAAATCAGCACGTCGGCCGGCTGGCACGCGACGCTGTCGATCAGGCGGCGCAATTCCACCATGGACGGCGCATTGCCCAGCAGGGTGGCGGCAATGCCCTGGTTGTTGGCCAGGCGCTGGCGCAGGCTGTGCACTTCGAGCTGCAGCGCGCGCTTGTCGGCGGCGCGCCGCACCACGTCGGCCAACTGTTCCGACGAATACGGTTTTTCAATGAAGTCGTAGGCGCCATCGTGCATCGCCTGCACCGCCATCGCGATATCGCCATGGCCGGTCACCACGATGACAGGCAGGTTGGGATCGATCCTGCGCGCCGCCTGCAGCAGTTCCAGGCCGCTCATGCCGGGCAGGCGCACGTCGGTGACCAGCACGAACGGGCAGTGCGCTTCGAGCTGCGCCAGCGCCTTTTCCGCTTCCACGAATTCGCGCACGTTGAAGCCGGCCAGGTCCAGCGCCTGCGCGCTGCCGGCGCGCACGGTCGGATCGTCTTCGACCAGCAGGATTTCAATATCGTAAATGCTGTCCATCATGGTTTATGTCTCCTGCGGCGCTTTTTTTAATTGGATGACGAAACATGCGCCGGTGCTGGTTTGTTCCGCGTTGAGGGTGCCGCCGAAGTCCGCGATGATTTGCCCGGAAATCGGCAATCCCAGCCCCAGGCCCTGGCCCTGTGGTTTGGTAGTGTAGAACGGTTCGAATAAACGGGCGCGCGCTTCTTCCGACAGGCCGGGGCCGGTGTCGGCCACGCGCAGTTCGACCCAATCGCCGCCGGCGTCGGTGCTGAGGCAGGCGCTCAGGCTCAGCACCTTTTCGCTGCTGGCGGCCATCGAATCGAGCGCATTGGTCACCAAATTCAACAGTACCTGCTCGAGCCGGTTGCTGTCGCACAGCGCGTACAAGTCCGGCTCCGCGATGCGCAGCTGGAACGTGACTCTTTCCAGGGTCATGCGGCGTTCCACCAGCACCAGCAGGTTGGCGATCGCGGTATCGATCGACACTGCCGCCAGCGCGTCATTGGACTTGCGCGCAAACGTCTTCAGCTTGCCGGTGATGGTGCCCATGCGGGCCACGATCTGGGAAATGTTTTTCAGGTTGTTGCGGGCGTCGTCCATCCGTCCGCGCTCGAACAGCAGAACGGCATTGTCGGACATGGTGCGCAGCGCCGTCAGCGGCTGGTTCAGTTCATGGGTGATGCTGGCCGACATTTGGCCCAGCACCGCCATTTTCCCGGCCTGGAACAATTCGCTTTGCGTGCGGTGCAATTGCTGTTCCGCCTGGCGCCGCACTTCGATTTCCTCCGACAGGCTTTGCGTGATTTTTTCCAGCCGCGAAGTGCGCTCGGCCACCATCGCTTCCAGGCTGTTATAGGCCGATAGCAAGTCTTCGCGCGCCTGCAGCCGCTGGCGCAACGCGCGCCGGCGCTGGCGGAAGAACAGGAACAGCAGCACCAGGAAGCCATAGGCCAGGATCGCGAACACCATGCCGATGCGCGAATTGGCGCGCACCGTGGACAGGTCGGACAGGTAAATGAAGGTCCACTGGCGCGGCGCCAGCGCGCGGGTTTGCGCCAGCATCGGCAGCGGGCGCATGTGGTCCGGCGCGCCGGGATCGCGGATCGCCACCACGCGCGTGCCATCGGCGCGGGGCACGTCGGCATCGAAGCGCAGCGGTGGCAGCGCTTCCTGGTGGTACTGGCGGGTCTGTTCCAGGTGCGCGCGCACGTTGGCCGGCAGGGGATTCAAGGTGCGGTAGCGCCACGCCGGGGCGGAACTGAGGAAGATCACGCCATTGCTGTCGGCCAGCATGACCTTGTCCAGGGTGCCGGTGTTCCAGCTTTTTTCCAGTTCGCTGATATTGACCTTAACGGTCGCCACGCCCAGCATCTTGCCGTCGCGGTAAATGCCCTGGGCGAAGAAATAGCCCGCTTCGCGGTTGGTGGTGCCGACCCCGTAAAAGCGGCCGGAGCGGCCGCGCAGGGCGTCTTGCAGGTAAGGGCGGAACGCGACATAGTCGCCGACGAAACTGTCCTTGTGGCGCCAGTTGCTGGCGGCTTGGGTGTGGCCCTGCAAATTGACGATATAAATCGTGCTGGTGCCGGCCTGGCGGTTCAGGCGTTCCAGGTATTCGTTGACGCTATGGCGCAGGGCTGGATCGTCCTGGCGCTGCAGCAGCGACACCACGTCCTTGTCCAGTTCCAGCATGCGCGGCAGGAATTCATACTTGTCGAGCAGGTTTTCCAGGCTGGCCGCGTAGGTTTCCAGCCGGCGCGCCCCGGCCGAGCGCACCCGCTCGGTATTGAGTTCTTCCAGCCACCAGTAGGCCAGCCACGCCAGCACGCCGCCCACCAGCGCGACCACGCACCACGCCAGCGCATCGCGCCAGCGCCGGCGCGGCCGGGGCGGGCGCGCTGGCGGCAGCCGCGGCGTCAGCGCCGCGGGAATGGTGGTGGTGTCGTGCAAAGGTGGCATCGAAGGACTATAGCAAAGTTGGCCGGGGCGGCCACTCCGTAATTTCCGCAGGCGCCTCAGAACAGGTGGCGCATGCCGAGATTGAACGCGGTCGGGGTGTGGCCGTCATCGGTGGCATTGCCGACCACGAAACCTGCGCCATTCTTGTTGTTGATATGGCCATACGCGGTGTACAGGTCGGTGCGCTTGGACAGCGCATACATGTAGGCCACGCCGAACTGGCGCGCATCCCGGTTGGCTTTGCTGCGGTCCTGGTGTTCCAGCACGGAACCGAGCACGCGGTGCGGGCCGAATTCGGCCGACATGCCCAGCAACAAGTCGCGGCTGTCGGCGCCGCCCACGGCGCGGTTTTGCGCATAGGCCAGGTGGCCGGTGTAGGCGCCCAGCGTATAGCGCACGGTGGCCAGCGTATTGCGCGTGTGGTCGGCCAGCACGGCTTCTTCGCGGTGGTGGTGCGCCAGCACGACCGCCAGCGGGCCTTGCACATAGTTGGCCGCTACGCTCAGCGAACGCTTGCGGGTGCTGTCGATCGCCACTTCACCGGCGCCATAGGTGGCGTCCAGCGCCCAGCCGGCATAGCGGTACGACGAGAAGCTGACGGAATTGTCGACGCGGCGCGGCGCGGCCATGATGTTCGGCGCCTGGCCTGCCAGGCCATCCTCGAACGGATCGGCCACGTCGCGCAAGGCTTTGTAATACGCGGAATACTGGCGGCCGACGCTGACCGTGCCCCAGCCGCCCGACAGGCCGACAAACGACTGGCGGCCGAAGGTCAGGCCACCCTGGCCGGACGCGCCGGTATCGATGCCGACGCCGCCCTCGATGACGAACAGGGCCTTCATGCCGTTGCCCAGGTCTTCAGTACCTTTGAAACCGATGCGCGAGCCGGAATTCAAGCCGCTGCTGACATAGGTGTTGGTCCCGCCCGGGCCGCCGCGCTCGACAACGATGCCGGCGTCGGCGACGCCATACACTTTAATGCTCGATTGTGCCTGGACGGCGCCGCAGCCCAGCGACAGGAAAACGGCGAGGGCGGTTGCGGTGTGTTTCATGGTGACTCCTTTGGTCTTGGTATAGGTGGTGTTCTGTGTTGCTGTGTGCTTGCTGTGTACTTCGGTGTGCCGCGGGCCCGGCGCTATGCCGGGCCATGGCGGCGTCAGGCCGCGTGCGGGTACGTGCGTTGATCGGCTTCCTTTTCCTGCTCGCCAAGCGCGCCTTCCCATTTCGCGACCACCGCGGTGGCGATCGCGTTGCCGACGGCGTTGGTGGCGGAGCGGCCCATGTCGAGGAATTGGTCGACGCCCATCAGCAACAGCAGGCCCGCTTCAGGAATGTTGAACTGGGTGAGCGTGGCGGCAATCACCACCAGCGAGGCGCGCGGCACGCCGGCAATCCCTTTCGAGGTCAGCATCAACAGCAGCAGCATGGTGATTTGCGTGCCGATCGACAGGTCGATGCCGTACGCCTGGGCAATGAACAGCACGGCAAAGGTGCAGTACATCATCGAGCCGTCGAGGTTGAACGAATACCCCATCGGCATGACAAAGCTGGAAATGCGGCGCTGCACGCCGAACTTGTCGAGTGCGATCAACAGTTTTGGATAAGCGGCTTCCGAGCTGGCGGTGGAGAAAGCCAGCAGGAACGGTTCGCGGATCAGGCCCAGCAGCTTGAAGACGCGCGGACCGATGACGGCGAAACCGGCGGCGATCAGCAGCACCCACAGGCAGGCCAATGCGAAGTAGAAACCGCCCATGAATTTGGCGAAGGTGGCCAGGATGCCCAGGCCATTGGTGGTCACCACCGAGGCGGTGGCGGCAAACACGGCCAGTGGCGCCATGTTCATGATCGCGCCGGTGATGTTGAGCATCACGTGCGACAGTTCATCGATCACGGCCAGCAGGCGCTTGCCGTGCTCGCCCAGCGCGCCCAGCGCGGAACCGAAGAAGATCGAGAACACCAGCACTTGCAGGATCTCATTGTTGGCCATCGCTTCGATCGGCGACTTCGGCACCACGTGCGAGATGAAGTCTTTCAAGGTGAAGGCGGCGGTTTTCAGGCCAGTCGAGGCCGTCACGTCCGGCAGCGGCAAGCCCAGGTTGGTGCCCAGCTGGAACAGGTTCGACAGCACCATGCCCAGCGTCAGCGACACCAGCGATGCGCCCATGAACCAGGCCATGGCCTTGATGCCGATGCGGCCGGCGGCCTTGCCGTCCGACAGGTTGGCGATGCCGACCGTCAGGGTCGAGAACACCAGCAGCGCGATGATCATCTTGATCAGGCGCAGGAAGATGTCGGTGATGAGGGAAATGTGGCCGGAAATCGTGGCAGCGATTTTCTTGTCAGGGAAGATCGTGTGGCAGGCATAGCCGACCGCGATACCGAGCAGCATCGCGAACAGGATATATACAGTTATTGGGCGCTTTTTTTGCATAGCAGTCTCCGTTGTTGTCAGGATCCGCAGCGGGTAAGCCGCGGGGTTGTCCCTTATTAGCAATCGCCGTGCCTGCTTGAAAAGATTCGTTACACTTCTGCAAGTGACTGTTTTGTAAGGTGGTTTTGTTGGCGGGTAGCCGGTTCCGGGCCGGTCGCGTATGACGGGTTGGACAGGGTGCGCGCGGCGTGTCCGAATCTTTGGACTGCGGCGAACGGGCTGTCTTAAAATGGCGCCTTTGTTATTGCATTGACATTCCCATGACGGCACCGATCGAGCAGTTTGGCGTTCCCTTTGACGGCTTTACCTTGCGCGGCGACCACTATCCGGGGGAGCGCAGCAACCATACGGTGCTGCTGCACGGGGCAGGCGCGAGTACGCGCCACATACACCATTTGCTGCGCAACGCGTTGCAGCAGCGCGGTGTCGGCACCACCTGTTTTGAATGCGTGGGCCACGGCGACACGGGCGGCGAGCTGGCGCAATCGTCGGTGGCCAGCCGCACCCGGCAGGCGCAAGCCGTGATTGCCGCCCGGGCGGTGGAACAGCCGTTGGCGCTGATCGGCATCAGCATGGGGGCGTACAACGCGATCCGCCTGACGCAAACCCACGCGGTCGATGCGCTGGTGCTGATGGTGCCGGGCGTATACACGCCGGCGGCGTATGAAGTGCCGTTCGGTCCGGCATTTTCCGCCGTGATCCGGCGCGAGCGCAGCTGGGCCGAGACCGATGCGTGGGATATCCTGGCGCGGTTTGAAGGGGCGCTGCTGGTGGTGGCGGCCGAGCACGATGCCGTGATTCCGCGCGAGATTTGCGAACGGCTGGTGGCGTCGGCGGTGCGGGCGCGCCAGCGGGGATTGATGGTGGTGGAGGGCGGGCAGCACAACCGCGTGTGGGCGCTGCTGGCGGAGCAGCCGGAACGCTTTGACGCGGCATTGGGGCGGGTGGCCGGCACGCTGCAGGGGGCAGGTTGATGCAGCGGGCCGTCCTGGCGTTGTTGCTGGCCGCGTCCAGTGTGGCAATGGCGGGGCCGCAGGGCGGCGTTGCCGCGCCGTCCGCGCCGGTTGGCAATGTCGACGCGGGCCGGGCCGAGTTTGCCCGCTGCCAGTGGTGCCATCAGGCGGGCCCGTCGGCACGCAGTGGCTTTGGCCCGCAATTGACCGGCATTGTGGGCCGGCGCGCGGGCGCGGCGGCCGACTATCGCTATTCGGCGGCGATGAAGAATTCCGGCGTGGTGTGGACCGAGCCGATGCTGGCGGCGTTTGTGAAGGCGCCGCAAAAAGTCGTCCCCGACAACAAGATGCGGTTCTGGGGCATCAGCGATGAGCAGCGCATTGCGCATTTGCTGGCGTACCTGCGGACCTTGTAACGGTTGTGTTCCTTTTAGATGTGGCCCAGTCCTACATGGTCAGTGTGAGCACGCCTACAGCATTGGGACTCGGCGCGGCATAGCATGACGACTCCGTTAGCGCATCGCACCGGCAGACAGGGTGCGGGCGCGAAGGGCAACCCAACCATGCAGGAGGATGTGATGGCAAACCAAGGCAACCAGGGCCGCGGCAAAGATGACGATGACGACATCGGCAACCGTGGCGGTAACCAGGACAGCAAGCAGGGCAGCAATCAGGGTAGCAAGCAGAGCGGCAGCCAGGATAGCAAACAGGACAGCAAGCAGGGCGGCAACCAGGGCGGCAGCAAGCAGTCGGGCGACACCAGCAACCGGGGTTTCGCGTCGATGGACCCGCAACGGCAGCGTGAAATCGCGGCCGAAGGCGGCCGTGCCGCGCATGCTTCCGGCAATGCGCATGAGTTCACGTCGGAAGAAGCGCGCGAAGCCGGCGCACAAAGCCACAAGAACGATGGCAACCGCCAGTCGGGCTCGAGCGGTTCGTCCGGTTCGTCGGGCAGTGGTTCATCCGGCGGCACCACCAGTGGTACTTCGGGTGGAACGTCGGGCGGAACCCGGGGCGGCACGCCTGAACAGCATGCTGAAGCGGGCCGTCAAAGCCACAAGAACGACCGCAAATAAACGGTCAAGCTGAGCGCCGGCGGTCACGCCGGCAGGGCGGACGTGACGTCCGCCCTGCACCGCGCCGCGCACTTGCGCGGCGCTTTCTTATTTTTGGTATGTCACGCGGTAGACCTTGCCCGCGTAATCGTCGGAAATCAGCAGCGAACCGTCCGCCAGGACCGCCACGTCCACCGGACGGCCTGTGACTTTGTCATCGCGCTGCAGGAAGCCGTCGATGAAGGTGGTCTTGCTGACGGCCTTGTTGCCATGCAAGGTGACCAGGCTGATCTGGTAGCCGATCTTGTTTTCCCGGTTCCACGAGCCGTGTTCCGCGATGAACACTTGGTTGCGGTAAGCCTGCGGGAATTGCGTGCCGGTGTAGAACGTCAGGCCCAGCGGCGCCACGTGGGGGCCCAGTTGCGCGACCGGCGCGACGTATTGCTCACAGCTGTTGGCCTTGCCGAATTTCGGGTCGGGGAAAACGCCGCCGTGGCAATACGGGAAACCAAAATGCAGGCCTGCTTTGGGCGCGACGTTGAGTTCGCACGATGGGGTGTTGTCGCCCATTTCATCGGGGCCGTTATCGGTGAACCACAGGTCTTTGGTTTGCGGATGCCAGGTAAAGCCGACGGTGTTGCGGATGCCGCGCGCATATTCTTCCCAGCCGCTGCCATCCGGGTTCATGCGCCACAGTTTCGAGTAAATCTCGCCTTCCTTGTCGCAGGTATTGCACGGCGCGCCGACCGGCACATAAATCTTGCCATCCGGGCCGGCCTTGATGAATTTCTCGCCGTGCCAGGCGTCCTTTGGCAAATCGTCCTTGACCACCTTGTACGCGGGCTTGGCGGCATAGGTTTTGTCGATGCCGTCAAAGCGGATGATGCGGGAAATTTCCGCCACATACAGTGCGCCGTTGAGCACCGTGACGCCGATCGGATTTTGCAAGCCCTCCGCCACGGTGACGACCTTGTCGGCCACGCCATCCTTGTTGTCATCGACCAGCGCATACACTTTGCCGGCCTTGCGCGAGCCGACGTAGACGATGCCGCTGTCCGAGACCGTCATCGAGCGGGCGGTATCGACATTGTCGGCGTAGACCGCGATGCGGAAACCCTTCGGCAATTTCAGGCCGGCCAGGTTGTCGGCGCCAGGCTTGGCGCCGGAGGCCGCCACGGTTTTCGGGGCAGTCCCGATATAGTCCGCCAACTGGCCAATCTGCGCCGCGCTCAACACCTGCGACCAGGCTGGCATGCCTTTGGTGGCGACGCCCTTGCCGATGATGTTGACGAGGTTGGACTTGGTCGGCGCGCCGTGGATCCACGTCTGGTCGATCAAACTGGGCCCCTCGGCGCCTTCCAACTTCGCCCCATGGCACGACGCGCAATAAGTCTGGTACAGCTTTTCACCGGCACTGACGGAAGGACCGGCCGCCACCGCCGCCAGCGGCAAAGCCATACAAAGCAGCGCGGCGCCGCGCAAGAAGTCGAATTGGGGCATGAAGTGAACAATGTAGTTGAAAGATAGCGATATCTTACCCTACCCCCGGTGGGGTCAGGCGTGCGTTCGTGCACTAAACCTGCGGGGTCAGGCGTGCGTTCGTGCGTTTTGCAACGGCCTCGCTTGCCACTGCGCCTGTAACGGCGGGCGATGCGGGAAACGATGCGGTCCGGCTGGCGCCAGGTCCGCTGGTTTTGTGGCGGAGCGTGCGCCGGGGAACGCGGTTTGCTGCCAATGCCGGATGTGGCAATTGCCGCCGTTGCCGGGCCGGCGCCAGGCGGCACCGGCTTTTCAGCGAAAAGAAGTGCACGATTGCACGCCTGACCCCACCCGGGATGTGCACGAATGCACGCCTGACCCCCAAAAAAAGCCGGCCGAAAGAGGGGTGGGGTGGGAGGGAATCGGGTTATAAGCGGAACACGGCGGCGGCGCCGGCCAGGGACTGGGCTTGCTCGCGCAGGCTGAGGGCGGCGGCGGCGGCTTGTTCCACCAGGGCGGCGTTTTGCTGGGTGACGGTGTCCATGTGCGCGATCACCTGGCCGACCTGGGCAATGCCGTCGCTTTGCCGCTGGCTCGCTTCGACGATGTCGCGCATGTAGTGTTCGACTTGCCGCACGGTCGCTTCAATGCGCGGCATGGTGGCGCCGGCGGTGTCGACCAGTGCGCCGCCGGTGTCGATGCGGGCCACCGCGCCGCCGATCAGGGTCTTGATTTCACGGGCCGCGCCGGCGCTGCGCTGCGCCAGCGAACGCACTTCACTGGCCACCACGGCGAAGCCGCGCCCCTGTTCACCGGCGCGCGCCGCTTCCACCGCGGCATTGAGCGCGAGGATATTGGTCTGGAACGCGATGCCGTCGATGACGCCGATGATGTCCATGATGCGGTGCGCATCGGCGCGGATGTCTTGCATGGTGGCGACCGCGCCCGCCATCGCCGTGCTGCCCTGCGCGGCAATCTGCGATGCCGATACCGCCAGTTGCGACGCCTGTTGCGCATGGCCGGCATTGGCGCGCACGGTGGCGGTCAGCGCTTCCATCGAACTGGCCGCCTGCTGCAGCGCGCCGGCCTGCGATTCCGTGCGGACCGACAAGTCGGCGTTGCCGCCGGCGATTTCATTGGATGCCACGCTGACCGTGTCGGCGCCGCTGCGCACGGTGCGAACGGTGTGCGCCAGGCTGGCGCGCATGGCGTGCAGCGCGGCCAGCAACTGGCCTGTTTCGTCGTGCCTGCCGCGCAAAGTGCCGCTCGAAGCGCTGCTTAAAGTGCTGCTCAATGCCCCGCTGAAACCGCCGCTTGACGTACCACGCAGTGCCGCTTCCGGCTGCGCGCACAAGTCGCCCGCCGCCACGCGCTGCGCCAGCGCCAGCGCCTGTGCCAGCGGTCCGGTGATGCCGCGCGCCAGGCGCCATGCGGTCAGTATCGCGCAGGCCATCGCGGCCACGCACACCAGCGCCATCGACAGCATGGCGCGCCGGCCCTGTTCGTCGAATGCCGCCAGGCTGCGGCTGATATCGTGGTTTTGCAGGACGGCCAGCTGGTCCAGCGCGGCCAGCCATTGTTCCTGCAACGGCGCCACGTCCGTGGTCAGGATGCGCAGCGCCTGGCCGGCATTGAATTCCGCCACGAACGCTTGCGCCTGTGACACCAGCGGCGCACTGGCCCGGGCATAGGCGCGCATGCCGGCAAGAATGGCGGCGGCGTCGGCACCACCGTCCGCAGCCGCACCGGCACGGCCAACCGGATCTGCAGCCTTATCGTCAACCGCACCATCAACTGCACCATCATTACCCATCAACGCCAGCAGCCTGGCTTCCGCCTCCGCATACCGCCCTCGCTCGGCCACGATGCGCGCCATGTCCGCCTGCATCTTCTGCAAATCATGTGTCGCGCCAAGATTGCGCGCCGCCTGTCCCTGGCGGTACAACGCTTGCCGCATGGCTGCCAGTTCCACCGAGCGCGAAGTGTTCCGCTCGACGGCGCTTGCCAGCCGCTGCTGCGCGGTTCGCGCGGACAGTGCGCCGATGGCGGCCACCACCGCCATCAATACCAGCATCAGCCCAAACCCCAGCGCCAGCCGGTGGGCGATTTTTAAAATGCTCAGTTTCACGACCGTCTCCGCTGCGCCGGTCATGGCCGGCGCCTATCGTTATCGAGTGGGGGCTGCCGTTACTGCGGCGCCGCGCCGATCCGCAATTCGCTGGCCGGATCGAAGAACACCGCCTTCGACAAATCAAACGCCAGCCGCACATCGCCGCCCGGCAGCGCGCCGGCGCGCGGATGCGTGCGGCAGGTGGCGCGGATGCCGTTGAACCACGCGAACACCAGCGTGTCCGGCCCGGTCGGTTCCGTCATCTCGACCGTGCAATCGACTTCGGTCGGGTGGTAGCCTTCCGCCGTGGCGGCGCGGCGCGCGGACTCGGCATCCGTCACGTGCTCCGGGCGGATACCGAGGGTGACTTCCTTGCCCGCATAGGGCAGCAACGCGTTGGAGGCGTCCGGCACCGGCAGCAAGGTGGTGGTCCCCGCATGCTCCAGCGCGAAGGCCAGCCCGTCGCCCTGGGCGGTCAGGCGGCCGCGCAGGAAGTTCATCGACGGCGAACCGATAAACCCCGCCACATACAGGTTGTTCGGCAAGTCATAGATCTCTTGCGGGCTGCCAAACTGTTGCACCACGCCGTCGCGCATGACAGCAATGCGGTCGCCCAGGGTCATCGCTTCGATCTGGTCGTGCGTGACGTAGACGATGGTGGCGCCCAGGCGCTGGTGCAGCAGCTTGATTTCCGCCCGCATTTCCACGCGCAGCTTGGCGTCCAGGTTCGACAGCGGTTCGTCAAACAGGAACAGCGAAGGATCGCGCGCAATCGCGCGGCCCATGGCCACGCGCTGGCGCTGGCCGCCGGACAATTGCGCCGGCTTGCGGTCCAGCAGATGGCCCATTTGTAACGTGTCCGCCACGCGCGCCACGATCTTTTCCTGCTCCTGCCGCGGCACCTTGCGGATGCCCAGGCCGAACGAAATGTTTTCGCGCACCGTCATGGTCGGATACAGCGCATACGACTGGAACACCATCGCAATGTCGCGCTCTTTCGGCGGCACTTTGTTGACGACGCGCTCGCCGATGGCGATTTCTCCCTCACTGACGGATTCCAGGCCCGCGATCATGTTCAGCAAGGTGGACTTGCCGCAGCCGGAACCGCCGACCAGGATCAGGAACTGGCCATCCTCGATATCGAGGTCGATGCCCTTGAGGATTTCCGCACCGTTTGGATAGACCTTGCGTACATTACGGATCGATAAACTTGCCATGTCAGTCTCCTTAACCTTTGACGGCGCCGGCCGTCAGGCCGCGCACGAAATATTTGCCTGCGACCAGATAGATCACCAGGGTCGGCAGTGCGGCGATGATGGCCGCCGCCATGTTGACGTTGTATTCAGTCACACCGGTCGAGGTGTTGACCAGGTTGTTCAGCGCCACCGTGACTGGTTGCGCATCGGCGCCGCCAAACACCACGCCAAACAGGAAGTCGTTCCAGATTTGCGTGAATTGCCAGATGAAGCACACCATGAAGATTGGCAGCGACAGCGGGAAGATGATGCGGCGGTAAATCATGAAAAAGCCCGCGCCATCGATGCGCGCCGCATTCACCAGTTCTTCCGGCACCGTCACGTAGTAATTGCGGAAAAACAGCGTGGTGAACGCGATGCCGTAAATGATGTGCACCACCACCAGCCCCGACGTCGTGTTGGCCAGGTCGGCCATGCCCAGCAGGCGCGCCATCGGCAAGATCACCACCTGGAACGGAATGAAGCAACCCACCATCAGCGCCGTGAACACCACGTTGTGGCCGGTGAAGCGCCAGTGCGCAAGCACGTAGCCATTGAGGGAGCCGATCAGGCTGGAAATGAGCACGGCGGGAATCACCATTTGCATGGAATTCCAGAAGTAGGGCGCCAGGCCTTCGCAGCGCACGCCGGTGCACGCTTGCGACCATGCCTTGCTCCATGCGGCGGTGGTTGGCGCCAGCGGGAAGTCCAGCAAGTTACCGTCGCGGATCTGGTCCAGGGTTTTCACGGACGTGGTCAGCATCACGTACAACGGCGCCAGGTAATACAGGGCCACCAGCACCAGCAAGGTATAGATGGCGATACGGCCGATGGTGATGCGTTCACCATCGAGCGATTGCATGTCAGCGGCCATGGCGGGCTCCTTTTGTTTCCAGGTACATCAATGGCACCAGCACGGCCAGCACGGTGGCCAGCATCATCATGGCGGAGGCGGCGCCCAGGCCCAGCTGGCCGCGCGTGAATGAGAACTGGTACATGAAGATGGCGGGGACGTCGGACGAGGTGCCGGGACCTCCGGCCGTCAAGGCCATCACCAGGTCGAAGCTCTTGATGGCAATGTGCGCCAGCACCAGCAAGACGGAAAAGAACACAGGACGCAGCGACGGAATCACGATGCGGCGGTAAATCGTCGGCAGGCTGGCGCCGTCGACCATGGCGGCCTTGATGATGGAATCATCGACACTGCGCAAACCGGCCAGGAACAGCGCCATCACGAAGCCGGACGATTGCCACACGCCGGCGATCACCACCGTGTAGATCGCCATGTCGGAATCGACCAGCCAGTCGAACGTGAAGTGGGTGAAACCCCAGTCGTGCATCATTTTTTCCAGGCCCAGGCCGGGATTCAAGATCCACTTCCAGGCTGCCCCCGTGACGATGAACGACAACGCCATCGGATACAGGTAAATCGCGCGCAGCGCGCCTTCGTGGCGGATGCGCTGGTCCAGCAACACCGCCATCATCAAGCCGATCGCCAGGCACACCAGGATGAACAGGCCGCCGAAAATGCCGAGGTTGGAGGCGGAAGTCCACCAGCGTTCAATGCCGAACAGGCGTTCATACTGCACCAGGCCGGCGAATTCAAAATTGGGCATCATGCGCGATTCGGTCAGCGACAGGTACGCGGTCAGGGCAATGAAGCCGTAGACAAAGACCAGCGACGCGATGATGGTGGGGGACAGCACGAGGCGGGGCAGCCAGGCGTCGGCCAGCGCGCCGAAGCGGCTGGTGTTGGCCTGTTGCGGCGGCAGGCAGCTGTCGTTGGCGGCGTTGCGCGGGGGCGGCGCCTTGGCGGGCGGCGGCATAGGCCGCACGGCGGATGCGAGGGGTGTTGCGGACATCGTCAATCTCCTTGGAACTGGGGTGTGACACGCGGCGTGTCACTCGTAGGGCGGTTTGGCCGGAAGGCCAAGCCGCCATGCATGCGTCATCGGCGGCGCCTGGCGGCTAAGCCTTACGGCTTAACCGCCCTACGGTACGTGGCCTGCCCGCATTGACACCGTGGACAGACCACCGGGCATTACATGGTCTTGGCTGCCTTCGCCAGCGCCTGCACGGCCGCCTGCGGCGTCATGCTGGTGCTCATGAACTTGGCGATCACGTCCTGGATCGCGCCGGCCTTGGCGGTGTCCACCGCCATGCCGTGCGCCAGCGATGGCACCAGGCCGCCGCCTTTGCTGGTGGACGCCATGTCATCCATCGACTTGGTGGCGCAGCTGTCAAACCTGGTGCGGGCCACACCGGCGCGCACCGGGATCGAGCCCTTGTTCAGGTTGAACACTTCCTGGAACTCCGGGCTCATCACCGCGCCGGCCAGCGCCAGTTGCGCCTTCTGGTCGTCGGTCCCCTTCATCTTGAACATGGCCAGCGAATCGATGTTGAAGGTGAAGGATTTATCGGTGCCCGGCGCCGCCATGCACAGGTAATCCTTGCCCGGGACCTTGCCGGCCGCCGTGAATTCACCCTTGGCCCAGTCGCCCATGAATTGCATGCCGGCCTTGCCGTTGATGACCATCGCGGTCGCCAGGTTCCAGTCGCGGCCCGCCGCATCCTTGTCGATATAGGTCTTGATGCGGGCCAGGGTTTCAAAGCTCTTCAGCATGGTCGCGCTGGTCAGGCTGCCCTGGTCCAGCTGCACCAGCGCTTTCTTGTAAAAGTCCGCGCCGCCGGTGCCCAGCACCACCGATTCAAACAGGGTGGCGTCCTGCCATGGCTGGCCGCCGTGCGCCACCGCCACCATGCCGGCTTTCTTGATCTTGTCGGCCGCGTCGAAGAATTCATCGAAGTTGGCGGGCGCCTTGGCGCCGGCCTTGGCCAGCACGGCCGGGTTGACCCACAGCCAGTTCACGCGGTGCACATTGACCGGCACCGCCACGTAATGGCCCTTGTATTTCATGACATTGGTCACGACCGGCGGCAGGTTGGCGTCCCATTTGCCATCGGCGGCGGCCTGGTCGATATTGGCCAGCACGCCTTCCTGCCCCCATTCCTGGATCGACGGGCCCTTGATTTGCGCGGCGGTCGGCGCGCTGCCGGCCATCACGCGGGCTTTCAGCGCGGTCGCCGCGTTTTCGCCGCCGCCGCCGGCCACGGCGAAGTCCTTCCACGCCACGCCCTTGGTTTCCATCATTTTTTTCAGTTCCGCGGCGGATTTCGCTTCGCCGCCGGAGGTCCAGTAGTGCAGCACTTCCACTTGCGGCGCGGCTTGCGCCGAACCTGTTGCCGAACCGATGGCCAGCATTGATGCCACTGCGAGGGTATGTAATTTCATCATCGTCTCCTTGATTAGTTGTAGGTCTTACCACCAGGCTTCCATGTGCACGCCATACGACACGCCGCTGGTGTCGCTGCCATATACCGGACCGGAATTGTTGGATGCGTTGACGGACTTCGACGCCGCGTCATTCCACTTGCCATAGCTGACAAAGAAGCGCAGTTCCGGACGCGACCAGTAGTCGCGGCCCAGCGACAGGGTCGGCGCGATGGTCAGCTTGGTCAGGCGCTGCGTGCCCGGCGTGGTGTCGGTCTTCAGGTTCGTGACACCCAGTTCGGCCTGCAGCTTGAAGTTGTCCGACAGCGCATACACGGGACGGGCGCCCACTGTGGTCCAGGTGGAATCGGCGGCTTTCGGGTTCTTGTCGCGCTGGTACAGCGCCACGAATTCCATGGAAAAATCGCGGGTCGGCTGGATCCATAGCGAGTCGAATACGCGCAGGCGGGTCACGTCCGAATCGAGCAGGGTGCTGCCCGATGGGCCCATCCGCGCGCAGCACGGGCCATTGATGCCAGTGCCAGGGCCGACGCCGTATTGCACGCCGATCTTGTTGTCGCCGCCCAGCACCTTGTTCTGGCGGTGCAGCACGGTCAATTGCCAGCCGCCGTGCGTGCTGTTGTCCTTGCCTTCGGCGGAAATGATGGAAGCGGCGAAGTCCAGCGTGCCATCGGCATTGACCGGCAAGCCCTCATAGAGGAAGTTCTGGCGCAGCGCCGAGGTCGAATCGGTGACCTTGCCGGTGACCGGGTCTTTGGTATTGAAGTCGCTGTCCTTGAACATGGCGTAGCTGACCTTGCCCGGGCCGACCGGATAGCGGTCGATACCGCCGCCGGTGCCGTTCATGTTGATGTATTGCAGGTCCAGCATGTGGATGTCGGGACGGTAGTAGTAGCGCTTGCCGATCCACGCCACGCCACCCTTGAGTTCCGGTACGTTGCGTGCTTCGATGTAGGCCTTGGCCAGGCCCAGCTTGGCGTCGCCGAAGTCGGAACTGTTCTTGTACGCGTCGGCCCACACGGTGGCGACAAAGCTGGCGCCGTTGGCGGACTTGGCGATTTCCTTGGTGTAGCCCAGTTCGGTGTAGCTGTCGCATTCATTGCCGAGGCGGTACCCCATGGTGATGCCACCGAGGCCGTAGCAGCTTTGCGTGCCGCCATGGTTGCTGCTGCCGGCGCCGGCACGCAGGTAGCCGTGGAAGCCTTCGTTATCGTGGTCGCCGGCCTGGGCGGCGCCGCACGAAACAGCGAGGGCGATGGCGGCGGGCAGGGCTTTAATGAGGGTCTTGCGGTTCATCTGTGTGGGTCTCCGGTTTGTTGTTTTGAGTGCTGCTGGAACGGACAGTAACAGTGGAAAAAATGTGATTCCAGCAAGGCCCGGAGTGGCCGTCATGAACATGTTAAGTTGATGATTTTTAAGAAGAAAGTACTTTCCGGAGAGGGCGGGGCGCTAACATATCCTTACAATGCCTCCCGTGCGGGGCGCGGCGGCGGCTGCAACATTTCGCAATAATTCCTTGCGCTTCTTAGCAAATTGCTTCGCATCCTTACCAACGTTTCGGTCTATCTTTCAGTTATAGTCTGACCCGCACCACAGCCACCACAACGACAAACACCGGACAACGAGCCGGCACGGAGCACATGAAGGAGACGAACCGCCCACCAAGCAAGGCCCTGGTCCTTGCCATGGCCGCCTGTCTGGCGACAGGCGGCGTGCCGGCACACGCCGATGCCTTGCAGGTGCTGCACTGGTGGAAGTCCGCCAGCGAACGCAAGGCGGTGGACTTGATCGCGGCGCGGCTGGCGGAACAGGACATCGGCTGGCGCGACGGCATGGTGCCCAGCGGGTCCGGCGCGGCGGCCGCCATCGTGCTGCGTTCGCGCATGCTGGCCAAGGATGCGCCGGAAGTCGCGCAAGTGAACGGGATCGTGATCCGCGACTGGGCCCGGCTCGACTTGCTGCAAAACCTCGATGCGGTGGCGCAGGCGGGCAAGTGGGACAAGCTGCTGTTGCCCACCGTGGTGTCGGCCATCCAGTCCGATGGCCACGTGTATGCGGCGCCGGTCGGCATCCACCGCATGAATAACCTGTACTACAACCGCAAGCTGTTTGCGCGCGCCGGAGTGGCCGCGCCGAATACCTGGGAAGAGTTCGAGCGCGTGGCGGCCCGCTTGCTGCAACTGGGCGTGACGCCGTTGGCGCAAAGCAGCGAATCATGGCAGGTGGCGGGGTTGTTTGAAATCCTGGTGCTGTCCGAAGGGGCGCCGTTTTACCGCAGCCTGTTCCTGCAGCGCGACCCGGCCGCCTATACCGATCCGCGCCTGGCGTCCGCCTTGAACCGCTTGCGCAGCCTGAAAAAATGGATGGGCGCGCCGATCGCGGAACGCACCTGGGACAGCGGTATTCGTGAACTGGCGGAAGGCCGCGCCGCCATGATGGTGATGGGCGACTGGGCCAAGGGTGAGCTGATGGCGCGCGGGCTGACTGTCGATGAGGGCTTTGGCTGCGCCACGGTGCCGGGCACGGAGCGCTGGCACCTGTACAACATCGATACCTTGTCAATGCTGGCGGCGCGCGAGGCGCACCGGGGGGACCAGGAAAAGCTGGCGGCGCTGATCGTCACGCCGTCGCTGCAAAATGATTACAACCAGATCAAGGGCTCGATCCCGGTCTTGCGCAATACGCCGGTGGCAAAAATGGATGCCTGCGCGCGTGCCTCATGGAAGCTGTTCAACAGCGGCATCGAGGCGCAGGTGCCCAGCCTGGTGCACCGCATGGCGACGGACGAAACCGTGCGCGACGCCATCGTGGCCGAAGTGCACCGCTACTTCCTGGACGACAGCCTCAGTACCGCCGATGCGCAGCGCAAGCTGGGCGCAATTGGCCGTACCTACACCCCGCACAAAATTATTAAGTAATAGACCGAGCCGCACCATGCGTAAAATCCTTATCGTCGACGACGACCAGAAAACGCGGACCCTGTTGAAGACGTACCTGGAAAAGAACCAGTACGAAGTCTACCTGTCCCACAACGGCGAATCGTTCCTCGCTGAATTCCACCGCCATGCCGATGAACTGTCGCTGGTGATCCTCGACGTGATGTTGCCGGACACGGATGGCTTTGTGCTGTGCAAAACCGTGCGGCACCGCTCGAACGTGCCGATCATCATGCTGACCGCGTCGTCCGATGAAACCGACCGCGTGGTCGGGCTGGAACTGGGGGCGGACGATTATGTGTCGAAGCCCTACAGCCCGCGCGAACTGCTGGCCCGCATCAAGGCCATTCACCGCCGCACCGGCATGGACAGCGCCAGCGCGCCGCGCTATTTCCGCTTTGTCGGCTTCACGCTGGACACGGTGGCGCGCACGGTGACGGACGCCAACGGCGCGCTGGTGCCGCTGACGGGACTGGACTTCCAGCTGCTGAAGTATTTCGTCGAACATGCGGGCGATATCCTGGACCGCAGCGCGCTGTGCGAAGGCACGCGCGGCCGCGATTCCGGTCCGCTCGACCGCTTCCTCGATGTGCAGATTTCGCGCCTGCGGCTGCGCCTCAATGACGGCGGCAAGAATCCGCTGCTGATCAAGACGGTGCGCGGGGCCGGCTATGTGTTTTCCGCGGATGTGACTGCGTCCAATGCATAATGCACACCACCGCGAACACCATCGCGGCCCCGGGCCGGCGCCGGTTGCCGAGGCGGCGCGCAGCCTGTCGCGCTGGCAGCGCTGGCTGAACCGCTGGTTGCCGCAGTCGCTGCTGGGCCGGCTGACCCTGGTGATGGTGATCGGGGTGCTGTTGACGCAACTGGCGGGCAACTTTATCTGGGCCGCGCAGCGCCGCGCGGAAGCGTTGTCGGAGGTGGCGACGGCGTCGCAGCACGTGGGCCGCAGCGCGGCCAGCGCCGTGCGGTTTTTCCTCAGCTTGCCGCCGAATTACCGGCCTTTGATCATCCAGCAATTCCGTGAAATGGGCGGCACGCGCTTTTTTGCCACCATCAACCGCAAGCCGCTGGACGTGCACGCCATCACCGGGCAGGAACTGGCCGATGCGGCGTTAAAACAGTTGCGCGCCACCTTGCAGGAAGGCTTGCCGAATACGCCGAACCTGCGCATGGTGTTTGTCATGCCGGACCGGTTGCCGGTCGACGACGATGGCGCGCTGCTGGCGGACTTGCCGGAAGCGTGGACCCAGCAAGTGCTGCTGACGCGGCCCGCGCCGGTGCTGCTGATCCAGGCGGAAATGGACCCGGGCCACTGGCTGTACCTGGCCGCGCTGATGCCGAACCCGTATTTCCTGGAAACGGGCAATCCGCTGACGCACGACCGCCTGCTGTTGCAGGCGCTGTCGCTGGCGGCCGTGCTGCTGCTGTCGATCCTGGTGGTACGCTGGATCACGCGGCCGCTGGCGGCGCTGTCGGACGCGGCCACCGCGTTCGGCCAGGGCGAAAAGCCGCCGGCGCTGCCGGAAACGGGATCGCGTGAATTCATCAACACGGCGCGCGCGTTCGATGCGATGCGCCAGCGTATCGGGCGCTATATCGACGACCGTGAAAAGCTGTTCGTGTCGATCTCGCACGATTTGCGCACGCCCATCATGCGGCTGAAACTGCGCACGGAATTGCTGGACGATGAAGCCATGCAGGCGGAATTTCATGACGACCTCGATGAACTGGACATGATGGTCAAAGGCGCGCTGCAAACCGTCAAGGACAGCGATATCCATGAAAACCCGACCGAAGTGCGGCTCGACGCGCTGCTCGAACGCATGGTGCGCGATGCGCAGCTGGCGGGGCATGAAGTCATCTTCGCGGCCTCCGGCCTGACGGTGACGGCGAAACCGCTGGCGCTGAAACGCGCGATCGGCAATTTGCTGAACAACGCGCTGCATTACGGCGTGCAGGTGGAACTGGCGGTGCGCGAGCACAACGGCAATATTGAAATCACGGTACGCGACCACGGTCCCGGTGTGCCGGACGAGGCGCTGGCCGAGCTGTGCGAACCGTATGTGCGGCTGGAACACGGCCGCAGCCAGAATGCCGGTGGCATGGGGCTGGGTCTGGGCATTGCGCGCGGCATCGTGCAGGCGCATGGCGGGGAGCTGGCGCTGGCCAATGCGCCCGGCGGCGGTTTTATGGCCACCATCAGTTTGCCGGGCGGGGCATTCAATCCTGAGCGCGGCGCATAAACTGTAGGGCGGTTTCCGCATCGCGGAAGCCGCCATTGCGTGCGCCGCCATAATCGCCGGTGTTCGTGGCGGTGCATGCATGGTGGCTTTGCTGCGCAAATCCCCCCTACGGAATGACACCGGTAATTTCTGCCCGCGTTGAGGCCTGTCATTGTATTATCATGCAGATAACTTTCTGCGGAGATACCTCATGAGCAAAGCCCTGCGCCTGTCAGAAAAATGGTTCCAGCGCGGCCTGTGGCTGGTCGCGTTCGCGTTTGCCGGGTTTTTGATCGGGCTGGGCGGCCAGATCGTCGATAACCTGGGCACGGTCGAGCAGGCGCTGGTGCTGGAACAATTCATGGACCCGCAGCGCACGCCGGTGGTACGGGCCGCGCTGAAGCAGGAGGAAGCCAAGCAGTCCGCCGCCAGCAAGGCGCTGGAACAGGCGCGGCAGCAGCACCAGGTGGCGCAAGCCAATACCCAGTCGGCCCGCGAAACCTTCGACAACTGGCTGGCCACGCGCCATGCGACAGCCAAGCCGGAACAGGATCCGGAACTCATCAAACGCACCCGGGAGCTCGATGCGCTGAAGGCGGAAGAGCGCAAGGCGCTGTCCGTGGTGGAGGCGCAGGAGCAGGCTTACCTCGATGCCTCGCAAGGCAAGGACCGCGCCCAGCACGAATGGGATGCGCTGGCCGAGTCGGCGCAGGGCGCCTACCAGTCCGCGCTGCGGGCGCAAGAGTTGCGCGTATTCGGCTACCGCCTGTTGTTGACCTTGCCGCTGCTGGTGGCGGCGATCTGGCTGTTCAGGAAACACCGCAAGAGCCAGTACTGGCCCTTCGTGTGGGGCTTTATTTACTTTGCCGCGTTTGCGTTCTTTGTCGAGCTGGTGCCGTACCTGCCCAGCTATGGCGGCTATGTCCGTTATATCGTTGGCATTTTGCTGACGGTGCTGGTGGGGCGCCAGGCCATCGTTTCCCTGCAACGCTACCTGGAAAAACAAAAGGCGGCCGAAGCGCTGCCGGACAGCCAGCGCCGCCAGACCCTGTCCTATGACGTGGCGCTGGCGCGGCTGGATAAAGGGGTTTGTCCCGGCTGCGAACGTCCAGCCGACCTGAAGGACCCGTCGCGCGATTTTTGTCCCCATTGCGGTATCGGGCTGTTCAACCACTGCGGGGCGTGCCAGGCCCGCAAGAGTGCGTTCAGCCGGTTCTGCCATGCTTGCGGCACGCAGGCCAGCCCTGAAAACAGCGAAATCCGCTAAAAATTGACGTCTGGTCCCTGTTTTTTGCAGTTCATCGCAATCCTGATCTGGATCAAGGGGCGTTTCGGTATAGTTCAACCATACCGAAACGCTTCAGCTTTCGCCCAATTGACCAATCAGGGGAGAATAAAAATGAACATCGCTAAAAACATGGAAATCATCTTCGTGGCCGCCACCCTGGTGCTGGGCCTGTCGTCGGAAGCGCTGGCGCGCAGCACGCCGCGTCCTGCGCCAACCCTGGAGCAGCCGGCGTACACCTCGGCCACCGTCATTGCCGGCAAGACGCCGGTGGTGATCGTGTCGGCCAAGCGCCTGACGGCGGCGGAAAAGGCAGCGATCGCGGGTTAAACTGGCGGCAATTAAAAGGACCCCGACATGATGATGAAATCCTTCCGCTTCGGCGCGCTGCTGGCAGTCTTTGGCTTTTTCGCCGGATCCAGCGTCGCCGCCGATGACACCATCACGGAAACCCGTGTCATCGATGCGCGCGTGGTGCGCGTCAAGCTCGACGGCGTGATCGACCTGAAGCTGCGGCGTGGCGATACACCATCGCTGACCGTGACCGGCGACAAACGCAATGTTGCCAAGATTTCGACGGTGCAGG
This sequence comes from Pseudoduganella sp. GW821-FHT12E03, assembly GCF_058807115.1. Classification (NCBI taxonomy): domain Bacteria; kingdom Pseudomonadati; phylum Pseudomonadota; class Betaproteobacteria; order Burkholderiales; family Oxalobacteraceae; genus Pseudoduganella; species Pseudoduganella sp. GW821-FHT12E03. Next base: position 272,018 of record NZ_JBXAQJ010000008.1, read on the forward strand.
CCGGCGATACCTTGCACCTGGATACGGAATCGCATGGCTACAAATTTGGCCGCAACACCATCAAGGCGGAACTGGTATTGCCTTCGCTGCGTGAACTGGTGTCGGAAGGCGTGGGCACGACGGAAGTGTCCGGATTTTCCGGCGACGAAATCCAGTTGACCCTCGATGGCGCGGGCAGCATGAAGGTGTCGTGCGACTACCGCAACATCCGCGCCAATCTGGGCGGCGTGGGCAGCATGCATATCTGGGCGTCGGACAACGACAGTATCGAACTGGATTTGCAGGGGGCGGGTTATGTGACCCTGGGTGGGCGCAGCAAGACCCTGAAAGCCAGCCTGGGCGGACTGGGCGGACTCAATGCGCAGCAATTCCAGGCCGACAGCGTGAACATCGATTTGAGTGGACTCGGGAACGCCACTGTGACGGCGAAGCAAAACGCCACCCTGAGCCTGTCCGGGCTGGGTTCCGTCACCGTGTACGGGCAGCCTCAGAACCGCAGTGTCAGCGTGGATGGCCTGGGCAAGGTGCGCTGGAAATAAAAATAGATTAGCCGGAAGAGACAACCGACTGAAAAAATGAAAAGACTATTTCGTATCATCGCCGTGGCCGGCGTGGCATGGGGGGCGTTGGGAAGCCCCGCCTATGCCGGCTTTGCGGAAGGGGCGACAGCCTACAACAACCGCAATTACACGGTTGCGTACAAGGAAATCGAACCGCTGGCCCGCGCCGGCAATACGGATGCCGAGCATTTGCTCGGCTTGATGTATTACATGGGCCGCGGCGTGCAGCAGGACTACAAGCAAGCGATGAGCTGGCACCGCAAGGCGGCGTTAAAGGGCAAGGCCGATGCGCAATACGTGGTGGGCGCCATGTATTACACCGGCAATGCCGTGATCCAGGATCACAAGCAAGCCATCACCTGGTTCCGCAAGGCGGCGGAGCAGGGGCATGCGGAAGCGCAGCAGGTGCTGGGGCTGATGTACCGGTATCACATCGGCGGCATGCCGCAGGATAACGTGCTGGCCTACATGCTGTGGAACCTGTCGGCGGCGGCGGGCAATGCCAACGCGATCGAGCAGCGCGCCGCCATTGCCAAGAAGATGACGGCGGAACAGATCGAGGAAGGCCAGGCGCTGTCGGCCAACTGGAAGCTCAACACGCCGCTGCCGCGCAGTTCGAGAACGGGAGGAGGCTAAGTCGCTCAGGCCCGCGACGCAAACTCCGTAGGGCGGCTTGGTTTCATCAAGCCGCCATGCGCAGTGACGGTGCGGAATCCGGACACGTGGCGAGCCATCCAGCACCGTCAATTCAGCTATCGTACAATCGCCCTTTCTTTCGAAAGGGCCCCCCATGCGTGCTATCGAAATCACCCAGCCCGGCGCACCCGATGTGCTGCGGCTGTGCGACCGTCCCATCCCCGAGCCGAAAGCCGGTGAAGTCTTGATCAAGGTGCGGGCCGCCGGCATCAACCGTCCCGATGTGTTCCAGCGCCTGGGCAGCTATGCGCCGCCACCGGGCGCGTCCGACATTCCCGGCCTCGAAGTGGCGGGGGAAATCGTTGGCGGCGATTTGACCGGTACTCCATTCAAACAAGGCGATTTGGTGTGCGCGCTGGCGCAGGGCGGCGGTTATGCCGAGTACTGCACGGCCCCTGTGCAGCAAGTGCTGCCGGTCCCGCAAGGTCTCAGCGCACTGGAAGCGGCGTCGTTGCCGGAAACCTTTTTCACCGTGTGGAGCAATGTGTTCGACCGCGCGCAACTGGCGGCCGGTGAAACGCTGCTGGTGCAAGGCGGCACGTCCGGCATCGGCGTCACGGCGATCCAGCTGGCGGTGGCGCTGGGCCACCGTGTCTTCGCCACCGCCGGCAGCGACGACAAGGCGCGCGAGTGCGAACGGCTGGGGGCGGAGCGCGGCATCAATTACAAGACCGAGGACTTCTCGGCCGTGACCAAGGAGCTGACGGGCGGGAAGGGTGTGGACGTGATCCTCGACATGGTGGGCGGCGATTACCTGCCGCGTGAAATCAGCTGCCTGGCCGACGATGGCCGGATTGCCATCATTGCCCTGCTGGGCGGCGCCAAGGGCACCCTGGACATGGGCCAGGTACTGCGCCGCCGCCTGACGGTCACGGGGTCCACGCTGCGTCCCCGTTCGGCGGAATTCAAGGGCCGCATCGCCGCGCAATTGCAGGCCAAAGTCTGGCCGCTGCTGGCCCAGGGGACGATCAAGCCCGTGATTTTCCAGACCTTCCCGCTGGAGCAGGCGGCCCAGGCCCATGCACTGATGGAAAGCAGCACCCACATCGGCAAGATCATGTTGCAGGTAAGTTAAGTAATCTCACCCTAGGCAACGGTAAACTGCGGTATTCTTTGACCCCGATTAACGCCTCGCGCTAAAATAACGGGTTATTGAATTTTAGGCTACTATGCGACGCAAACTTGTAATCGGCAATTGGAAGATGAATGGCAGCCGCGACAGCATCAACACGCTGTTGTCAGGCATTACTGCCGGCTTGGCCGCGAAATCGGCCCAACAAGCGGATACTGCGGTTTGCGCCCCGGCGCCTTACCTGGCCCAGTGCCAGCAAGTGCTGGCCGGTTCGCCGGTAGCCTGGGGTTCGCAAGATGTGTCGGCCTACGCGGCTGGCGCTTACACCGGCGAAGTGGCGGCCTCGATGTTGAACGACTTCGGCTGCCGCTACGCCATCGTCGGTCACTCGGAGCGCCGCGCGTATCACGGCGAATCGAATGAGCTGGTGGCGCAAAAGGCGCTGGCGGCAGTCAATGCCGGCCTGACCCCGGTGGTGTGTGTTGGTGAAACGCTGGAGCAGCGCGAAGCCGGCCAGACCAATGTCATCGTGTGCGCGCAATTGCAAGCGGTGATGGACGTGCTGGATGCGGCGTCGCTGGCGAAAATCGTGCTGGCGTACGAGCCGGTATGGGCCATCGGCACCGGCAAGACCGCCACGCCGGCCATGGCGCAGGAAGTGCACGCGGAACTGCGCAAGCAACTGGCCGGCCGCAGTGCCGAGATCGCGCAAGGCATGCAAATCCTGTACGGCGGCAGCATGAAACCGGACAACGCCAAGGAATTGATGGCGCAGCCGGATATTGATGGCGGCCTGATTGGCGGCGCGGCACTGAAGTCGGCGGACTTCCTTGGCATTATTTACGCGGCAGATTAATTCAACTGGAATAGAAATAAATGAACGCTTTTTATAACGTGATCGTCATTGTGCAGGTTTTGTCGGCGCTGGCCATTATTGGCCTGGTGTTGCTGCAGCATGGTAAAGGCGCCGACATGGGCGCGGCTTTTGGTTCCGGTGCATCGGGCAGCCTGTTTGGCGCCAGCGGTTCGTCGAACTTCATGTCCAAATCCACCGCCTTTGCCGCCGCGATTTTCTTCGGCGCGACCCTGGCGCTGGCATCGATGGCAACGCACCGCTCCAGCAGCACCGGTGGCGGCGTGTTGGAGAACTACAAGGCAGCGCCGGCCGCACCGGCGCCAGTGAAGGGCGCTGACGCGATTCCTGGCGCGGCGCCTGCCGCTCCTGTGGATGGTGCACCGGCCGCTGCTGGTGTTCCTGCCGCTGCCGCGCCTGCTGCTGCACCGGCCGCGTCCGCTCCAGCTGCGCCTGCTTCGGCGCCGGCCCAGCAGAAGTAATCCGAGTACTAGATAATTTTAGTCAAGTTTGTTCGATTTTCTTCTTGTTTAAGCGCAATACGCATTAACAAAGGCGCTGAATTCGATTAGAATAGCGGCCTTAATGCCGACGTGGTGAAATTGGTAGACACGCTATCTTGAGGGGGTAGTGGCGCAAGCTGTACGAGTTCGAGTCTCGTCGTCGGCACCATAATTAGAAAAAGCCAGCAAGGAGGCCTGGGTTGTAAGCCCTGACCAACCGCTGGTTTTTTTACGAGGATGTTTAGCTCTGGCCCAGCTTAACGCTGGCTGGGAGGGGGCGGCAGAGCTTGTTTCATACTGAACGTAGTCAGGCGTGGCAACGAAGCCAGTGCGCTGCACGGTGAGAGGCCGCAACGACGCTGTGTTCCGTATGGGGCAGGCGCTCACGCCGCGGTGTGACCGCGGTGTCATCTCAACCGAACGTTCAACATTAAGCTCAACCACCGTGAACCTCGAAAATTACTTCCCCGTCCTCCTGTTCCTTCTCGTCGGCATTGGTGTCGGCGTAGTTCCGCAGGTCCTGGGCCGTCTGCTCGGCCCGCACAAGCCTGATACGGCAAAACTGTCCCCCTACGAGTGCGGCTTCGAAGCGTTCGAAGATGCGCGCATGAAATTCGACGTGCGTTACTACCTCGTCGCGATCCTGTTTATTCTGTTCGACCTGGAAACGGCATTCTTCTTCCCATGGGGCGTCTCGATGCGCGAACTGGGCTGGCAAGGTTTCGTCACGATGATGGTGTTCATCGCTGAATTCGTGGTCGGTTTTTGGTATATCTGGAAGAAAGGTGCCCTTGATTGGGAATAAGCCATGGCTATTGAAGGCGTATTAAACGAAGGTTTCATCACCACCACAGCCGACAAGCTGATCAACTGGGCGCGTACCGGGTCGATGTTCCCGATGACGTTCGGCCTGGCCTGCTGCGCGGTTGAAATGATGCATGCGGGCGCGGCCCGTTACGACCTGGACCGCTTTGGCGTGGTGTTCCGCCCATCGCCGCGCCAGTCCGACGTGATGATCGTTGCCGGCACGCTGTGCAACAAGATGGCGCCGGCCCTGCGCAAGGTGTACGACCAGATGTCGGAGCCACGCTGGGTCATCTCCATGGGTTCGTGCGCGAACGGCGGCGGCTACTACCACTATTCGTATTCGGTGGTGCGCGGCTGCGACCGCGTGGTGCCGGTCGACGTCTACGTGCCGGGCTGCCCGCCGACCGCGGAAGCGCTGCTGTACGGCATCCTGCAACTGCAGAACAAGATCAAGCGTACCAACACGATCGCACGCTAATCGGGGCGCTTAAAAAATATGAGTACACAACTGGAAGTATTGCAATCCGCCCTGGCCGCCGCGCTGGGCGAGCGTGTTACCACGACGGTCGCGCTGGGCGAAGTCACCCTGGTGGTGAAGGCTGCCGATTACTACAACGTTATGCAGACGCTGCGTGACAACGCCGCACTCGGTTTCGATCAGCTGATCGACCTGTGCGGCGTCGACTATTCGACCTACGGCGAAGGCGCGTGGGACGGCCTGCGTTTCGCGGCCGTGTCGCACCTGCTGTCGGTCAAGCACAACTGGCGCGTGCGCGTGCGCGTGTTCGCCGAAGACGACGAGCTGCCGGTGGTGGCGTCGGTGACGCCACTGTGGCGCGTGTCGAACTGGTTCGAGCGTGAAGCGTTCGACATGTACGGCATCATCTTCGAAGGCCACAACGACTTGCGCCGCATCCTGACCGACTACGGTTTCATGGGCCACCCATTCCGCAAGGACTTCCCGGTATCGGGCTATGTGGAAATGCGCTACGACGAAGCTCAGAAGCGCGTCATCTACCAGCCTGTGACCATCGATCCGCGCGAAAACGTGCCGCGCGTGATCCGCGAAGAAAACTACGGGAAGTAAATAATGGCTGAGATTAAGAATTACACCCTGAACTTTGGTCCGCAGCACCCGGCCGCGCACGGCGTGCTGCGCCTGGTGCTGGAACTGGACGGCGAGGTGATCCAGCGTGCCGACCCGCATATCGGCCTGCTGCACCGCGCCACGGAAAAGCTGGCGGAACAGAAAACGTACCTGCAGTCCGTGCCTTACATGGACCGCCTCGACTACGTGTCGATGATGTGCAACGAGCACGCGTACGTGATGGCCATCGAAAAGCTGCTGGGCCTGGAAGTGCCGCTGCGCGCACAGTACATCCGCGTGATGTTCGATGAAATCACCCGTATCCTGAACCACCTGATGTGGCTGGGCGCCCACGCGCTGGACGTTGGCGCCATGGGCCCGTTCCTGTACGCGTTCCGCGACCGCGAAGATTTGTTCGACTGCTACGAAGCCGTGTCTGGCGCCCGTATGCACGCCGCGTACTACCGCCCGGGCGGCGTGTATCGCGACTTGCCGGACGCGATGCCGCAGCACAAGCAATCGCCAATCAAGTCCGCCAAGACCATCAAGGAACTCAACGAAAACCGCCAGGGTTCGCTGCTGGACTTCATCGAAGACTTCACGCGCCGTTTCCCGACCTATGTCGATGAATACGAAACCCTGCTGACCGATAACCGTATCTGGAAGCAGCGTACCGTCGGCATCGGTGTCGTCAGCCCGGAAGATGCGCTGGCGATGGGCTTCAGTGGCGCGATGCTGCGCGGTTCGGGCATTGCCTGGGATTTGCGCAAGAAGCAGCCGTATGAAGTGTACGACTTGATGGACTTCGACATTCCGATCGGCACCAACGGCGACTGCTATGACCGTTACCTGGTGCGTATCGAAGAATTGCGCCAGTCGAACCGCATCATCAAGCAGTGCGTCGAATGGCTACGCAATAATCCAGGCCCGGTGATCACGGACAACCGCAAGGTGGCGCCGCCGTCGCGTCTGGACATGAAAACCAACATGGAATCGCTGATCCACCACTTCAAGCTCTTCACCGAGGGCTTCCATGTACCACCAGGCGAAGCATACAGTGCGGTCGAACATCCGAAGGGCGAATTCGGCGTCTACCTGATATCGGACGGCGCGAATAAGCCGTACCGCATGAAGCTGCGCGCACCCGACTACGCCCACCTGGCGTCGCTGGATGAAATGGCGCGAGGCCACATGATTGCCGATGCCGTGACCATCATTGGTACACAAGACATCGTGTTCGGCTCTATCGATCGCTAAGTCCGAGAGGCAAAAAGAATGTTGTTATCTGAGCAGTGCTATAAAAAAATCGACCGCGAGTTGGCCAAGTATCCGGCCGACCAGCGCCAGTCGGCCGTGATGGCCTCGCTGGCTCATGCCCAGGTTGAACTGGGCTGGGTTTCCCCTGAAGTCATGAAGGAACTGGCCGACTATATCGGCATGCCGGCCATCGCCGTGCAGGAAGTCGCCACCTTCTACAACATGTACAACCTGAAGCCGGTCGGCAAACACAAGATCACCGTGTGCACCAACCTGCCATGCGCGTTGTCCGGCGGCGAACGCGCCGCGCATCACCTGAAACAGAAACTGGGTATCGACTACCGCGACACCACTGCCGACGGCGAATTCACGCTGATGGAAGGCGAGTGCATGGGCGCGTGCGGCGACGCACCGGTGATGCTGGTGAATAACCACCGCATGTGCTCGTTCATGAGCAACGACAAGATCGACGCCCTGGTGGAGGAATTGAAGAAATGACCTGTCTGCACGACCGTCACATCCAGCCGCTGATCCTGAAGGATTTGACCGGCGATAACTGGCACCTGGCCGACTACGTGAAACGTGGCGGCTATTCGGCGCTGCGCCGCATCATCGAAGAAAAAATCACGCCGGAAGCCATCATCGCCGACCTGAAAACGTCGGGCCTGCGCGGCCGCGGCGGCGCTGGTTTCCCTACCGGATTGAAGTGGAGCTTCATGCCGCGTCAGTTCCCTGGTCAAAAGTACCTCGTCTGCAATACAGATGAGGGCGAGCCGGGCACTTTCAAGGACCGCGACATCATCCGCTACAACCCGCACGCACTGATCGAAGGCATGGCCATCGGCGCGTACGCGATGGGCATCACCGTGGGCTACAACTACATCCACGGCGAAATCTTCCAGGAATACCTGCGCTTTGAAGAAGCGCTGGAAGAAGCGCGCGCGGCGGGCTTCCTGGGCGACAAGATCATGGGCAGCGACTTCAGCTTCCAGCTGCATGCGCACCATGGCTACGGCGCTTACATCTGCGGTGAAGAAACCGCGCTGCTGGAATCGCTGGAAGGCAAAAAAGGCCAGCCGCGCTTCAAGCCGCCATTCCCGGCCTCGTTCGGCCTGTATGGCAAGCCGACCACCATCAACAACACGGAAACGTTTGCCGCTGTCCCGTTCATCTTGAACATGGGCGCGGAAAACTACCTGGCGATGGGCAAGCCGAACAACGGCGGCACCAAGATCTTCTCGATCTCGGGCGACGTCGAGCGTCCAGGCAACTACGAAGTTCCACTGGGCACGCCATTCGCGAAGTTCCTGGAACTGGCCGGCGGCATGCGCGGCGGTAAAAAGATCAAGGCCGTGATTCCCGGCGGTTCGTCGGCGCCGGTGGTGCGTGGCGAACTGATGATGAACACCGACCTGGACTACGATTCGATCGCCAAGTCCGGTTCGATGCTGGGTTCGGGCGCGATCATCGTCATGGACGAGACCCGCTGCATGGTCAAGGCGCTGGAACGCCTGGCGTACTTCTACTTTGAAGAGTCGTGCGGCCAGTGCACCCCGTGCCGTGAAGGTACCGGCTGGATGTACCGCATGGTCCACCGCATCGAGCACGGCCAGGGCCGTCCGTCGGATCTGGACATGCTGAACTCCATCGCCGACAACATCCAGGGCCGCACGATCTGCGCGCTGGGCGACGCTGCCGCTATGCCGGTGCGCGCCTTCGTCAAGCAGTTCCGCGAAGAATTTGAATATCACGTCGAGCACAAGCATTGCTTGGTGCCTACTTACCTCTAAGCCTGCGTAACTCACCATGGTTGAAATCGAAATAGACGGCAAGAAAGTCGAAGTCCCTGCTGGTAGCATGGTGATGGACGCTGCCAACAAACTGGGTACCTACATTCCGCACTTCTGCTATCACAAGAAATTGTCGATCGCAGCGAACTGCCGCATGTGCCTGGTCGAAGTGGAAAAGGCGCCGAAGCCTTTGCCCGCTTGCGCCACGCCCGTGTCGGCCGGTATGGTTGTGCGCTCCGCCAGCGAAAAAGCGGTGCACGCACAGAAGTCCGTCATGGAATTCCTGTTGATTAACCACCCGCTGGATTGCCCAATCTGCGACCAGGGCGGCGAATGCCAGCTGCAAGACCTGGCCGTCGGTTACGGCAAGAACTCCTCGCGCTACGAAGAAGAAAAGCGCGTGGTGACGCCGAAGCAGGCCGGCCCGCTGGTATCGATGGAAGAAATGTCGCGCTGCATCCAGTGCACCCGTTGCGTACGCTTTGGCCAGGAAGTGGCCGGCGTGATGGAACTGGGCATGATCGGCCGCGGCGAACACTCGGAAATCACGACCTTTGTCGGTGAAGCCGTGTCGTCGGAAATGTCCGGCAACATGATCGACCTGTGCCCGGTTGGCGCGCTGACGTCGAAGCCATTCCGCTACAGCGCCCGTTCGTGGGAACTGTCGCGCCGCAAATCCGTGTCGCCGCACGACTCGCTGGGTTCCAACCTGATCGTCCAGGTCAAGAACGGCAAGGTCATGCGCGTGCTGCCGCTGGAAAACGAAGCGGTCAACGAATGCTGGATTTCCGACAAGGACCGCTTCTCGTACGAAGCGCTGGACAGCGCCGAGCGTCTGACGCAGCCAATGCTGAAGCAGGGCGGCGAGTGGAAAGAAGTCGACTGGCAGACCGCGCTGGAATACGTGGCGCACGGCCTGAAGAACATTAAGCACGAACACGGCGCAGATAGCATCGCCTCGTATGCGACCGCGCATTCGACCGTCGAAGAACTGCACCTGCTGCAAAAGCTGACCCGCGCGGTCGGTTCGAAAAACGTGGACTTCCGTCTGCGCCAGACCGACTTCGCACTCGACGGTCAGGTGAAACCTTGGCTGGGCATGCCGATCAATGACGTGACCTCGCTGCAACGCGTGTTCGTCATTGGTTCCTTCCTGCGCAAGGACCACCCGCTGCTGGCAACCCGCATCCGCGCCGCCGTCAAATCCGGCGCGAAGCTGTCGGTGCTGCATGGCGCGGACGAAGAAAACCTGATCACCACCGCGAATAAACTGATCGCCGCGCCATCCGAATGGCTGGCCGCGCTGTCGCAAGTGGTGGTGGCCGTGGCCGCCGCGAAAGAAGTGGCAGCCCCTGCCGGCTTCGACGGGATCGAAGCGTCCGATGCGGCCAAGGCGATTGCAGCGAGCCTGCTGGGTGGCGAGCGCAAAGCCGTGTTCCTGGGTAACGCCGCCGCGGCGCACCCACAGGCATCGCAATTGCACGCTGCCGCGCAGTGGATCGCCGACCAGACCGGCGCCAAGCTGGGCTACCTGGTGGAAGCGGCCAACACGGTTGGCGGCTACCTGGTCGGTGCGAACGCCAAACAAGCTGCACCGGCGTTCTCGGCGCCAAAGAAAGCCTACGTGCTGTTGAACGTGGAACCGGAACTCGATGCGGCCAACCCGCAGCAAGCCATCGCCGCCGTCAAAGGCGCCGAGATGGTGGTGGTGATGTCGGCCTTCAAGCATGGCGCTGATTTCGCCGACGTGCTGTTGCCGATCGCGCCATTCGCTGAGACCTCCGGCACCTTCGTCAACGCCGAAGGCCGCGCGCAATCGTTCAATGGCACCGTGAAACCGGCTGCGAACGCACGCCCGGCCTGGAAAGTGCTGCGCGTACTGGGCAACATCCTGGGCCTGTCGGGCTTCGACTACGATACCTCGGAAGCCATCCGCGACGAGCTGTTCGGCGCCGGCGTGACCGACCTGTCGGCCAAGCTGAACAACGTGGCGAAAGCCGCGCCCGTGGCCGCCAAGTTTGGTTCCGGTGAGCAGTTGCTGGAACGCCTGGCCGATGTGCCGATCCACTTCGCCGATGCCCTGGCGCGCCGTTCCGGCCCGCTGCTGGCCACGCCGGATGGCGCCGCGCCATCGGTGCGCGTGTCGAAGGCACTGGCGGACAAGCTGGGCATCGTTGCCGGCGACAAGGTGAAAGTTTCACAGGGTAATGGCGCAGCTGTCTTGCCAGCCCTGATCGAAGCCGGCCTGCCAGCCAACGTGGTACGCGTTGCCGCCGCCCACGCATCGACCGCCGCTCTGGGCGCGATGTTTGGTCCAGTCACCATCGCCAAGGAGGCCAAGTAATGGCGTTGCCTGAGTTCGTAACAACTATTCAAACCCAGGGCTCCGCATTGCTGGGTCCGGTCTGGCCGCTGGCCTGGAACATGATCAAGCTGCTGTGCGTCATGATGCCGCTGCTGGGCCTGGTTGCTTACCTGACCCTGTGGGAACGTAAGCTGATCGGCTGGATCCAGATCCGTATCGGCCCGAACCGCGTCGGTCCCGCCGGCCTGCTGCAACCGATCGCTGACGCGCTCAAGCTGCTGCTGAAGGAAATCGTGGTGCCGTCCAAGGCCGCCAAGGGCTTGTTCGTGATCGGTCCGATCATGACCATCATGCCGGCGCTGGCCGCCTGGTCGGTGGTGCCGTTCGGTCCGGAAGCGATCCTGGCCAACGTCAACGCCGGCATGCTGGTGCTGCTGGCGATTACCTCGATGGAGGTGTACGGCATCATCATCGCCGGCTGGTCGTCGAACTCGAAGTACTCCTTCCTGGGCGCGATGCGCGCATCGGCGCAGATGATTTCGTATGAAATCCCGCTGGGCTTCGTGCTGGTGGTGATCCTGATGGTGTCCGGTTCGCTGAACTTCATCGACATCGTGGTCAGCCAACAGAAAGGCCAGATGGCCGAGATGGGCTTGAACTTCCTGTCGTGGAACTGGCTGCCGCTGCTGCCGCTGTTCGTGATTTACCTGACCTCCGGCCTGGCCGAGACCAACCGCCACCCGTTCGACGTGGTGGAAGGCGAGTCGGAAATCGTGGCCGGCCACATGGTGGAATACTCGGGCATGTCGTACGCGATGTTCATGCTGGCCGAATACGCCAACATGATCCTGATCGGCGTGCTGGCATCGATCATGTTCCTGGGCGGCTGGTCCGCACCGGTGGCATTTCTGGATATCGGCGGTGGTTTCGGCGGCTTCTTCTGGCTGTTCGTGAAGACCTTCTGCATCGTGTCCATCTTCATCTGGGTGCGCGGTACCTTCCCACGCTACCGTTATGACCAGATCATGCGTCTGGGCTGGAAGGTGTTCATCCCTCTGACCCTGGTATGGCTGGTGCTGGTCGCCGGCGTCATGCAGACGTCCTGGAATATTTGGAAGTAAGGAAGCGGATTATGGAAAAAGTTAAAGATTTCTTCGGCAGCCTGATGCTGTCGGAACTGATCAAAGGCATGGCCCTGACGGGCAAGTACATGTTCGCGCGCAAGATCACCGTGCAGTACCCGGAAGAGAAGACGCCGATTTCGCCGCGTTTCCGCGGCCTGCACGCGCTGCGCCGCTATCCGAATGGCGAAGAGCGCTGCATCGCCTGCAAACTGTGCGAAGCGGTGTGCCCGGCCATGGCGATCACGATCGAGTCGGAGCAGCGTGACGACGGTTCGCGCCGTACCACGCGCTATGACATCGACCTGACCAAATGCATCTTCTGCGGCTTCTGCGAAGAATCGTGCCCAGTGGACTCCATTGTGGAAACCCACGTGCTGGAATACCACGGCGAGAAGCGCGGCGACCTGTATTACACCAAAGAGATGCTGCTGGCCGTGGGTGACCGCTATGAAGCGGAAATCGCCGCCAACCGTGAAACGGATGCAGCGTACCGCTGATCGCAACCGGGAATCGATAAGAAGATATGGACTTTACTAGCGTTTTATTCTACGTGTTCGCGACCATCCTGGTGTTGTCGTCGCTGCGCGTTATCACCGCCCCCAACCCGGTACAGGCTGCCCTGTTCCTGGTGCTGGCGTTCTTCCAGGCTGGCGGCATCTGGATGCTGCTGAAAGCTGAATTCCTGTCCATCGTGCTGATCCTCGTGTACGTGGGCGCCGTGATGGTGCTGTTCCTGTTCGTCGTCATGATGCTGGACATTAACAACGCCAAGTTGCGCGAAGGCTTCTGGGGTTACCTGCCGATGGCCGGCCTGGTGGGCGGCGTGATCGTGCTGGAAATGGCGTCCGTGCTGTGGCGTTCGTTCGGCATCAACGGCGTGACCGCGCCGGAAGCTGCCAGCATGATCGGCACCACCAAGGCGCTGGGCCTGCTGATTTACACCAAGTACATCTACGCGTTTGAAATCGCGGCGGCTGTGCTGCTGGTGGCGATCATCGCCGCCGTGGCTCTGACCCTGCGCAAGCGCAAGGACATCAAGTACTTCGATCCGGCCGACGCGGTGCGCGTGAAACGTAACGACCGCCTGCGCATCGTGAAGATGGATGCAGTCAATAACCGTCCGGCAGAAACCAAGGAGGCCCCATGACCTTATCGCTGGCTCACTACCTGGTCCTGGGCGCGATCCTGTTCGCAATCTCGATCGTCGGTATTTTCCTGAACCGCAAAAACATCATCGTCCTGCTGATGGCCATCGAACTGATGCTGCTGGCAGTGAACATGAACTTCGTCGCCTTCTCGCATTACCTGGGCGACGCGGCCGGTCAGATCTTTGTCTTCTTCATCCTGACCGTGGCCGCCGCTGAATCGGCGATCGGCCTTGCGATCCTGGTGGTGATGTTCCGTAACCTGGACACCATCAATGTGGAAGACCTGGACAGCCTCAAAGGCTGACCGGGATCGAAAATTTCGAATAATAAACATTAAGGTTCAACATGGCGGGGCTTAACCCTAACATCCTTCTAACCGTCGCACTGGCGCCGCTGGCAGGTTCCGCGGTCGCCGGTCTGTTCGGTACCCGGTTTTTCGGGAATCTGGTCGGCCGCAAGGTGTCGCATTCCGCGACCATCCTGGGCGTGCTGATTTCGTTCGTGCTGTCGGCCCTGACGCTCAAGGACGTCCTTGGCGGCGCGACTTTTAACGAGACCATCTATACGTGGATGACGGTCGCCGGCATGAAACTGGAAGTCGGCTTCCAGATCGATTCGCTGTCGGCCATGATGATGTGCGTGGTGACATTCGTGTCGCTGATGGTGCACATCTATACGATTGGCTACATGCAGGAAGACGAAGGCTACAACCGCTTCTTCTCCTACATCTCGCTGTTTACGTTCTCGATGCTGATGCTGGTCATGTCCAACAACTTCCTGCAGCTGTTCTTCGGCTGGGAAGCAGTGGGCCTGGTGTCGTACCTGCTGATCGGCTTCTGGTACACCCGTCCGACCGCGATCGTCGCCAACATGAAGGCGTTCCTGGTCAACCGCGTGGGTGACTTCGGCTTCATCCTTGGCATCGGCCTGCTGGTGGCGCACACCGGCACCATGAAGTACTCGGAAGTGTTCGCACTGAAAGACGTGCTGGCAACGGAACACCTGGCGTGGTTCGACTGGAGCCTGCTGAGCGTCGCCTGTATCTGCCTGTTTATCGGCGCGATGGGTAAATCCGCACAATTCCCGCTGCACGTGTGGCTGCCGGATTCGATGGAAGGCCCGACCCCGATTTCCGCACTGATTCACGCGGCTACGATGGTTACGGCGGGCATCTTTATGGTGTCGCGCATGTCGCCGCTGTTCGAACTGTCCGATACCGCGCTGTCGTTCGTGCTGGTGATCGGTTCGATTACCGCGCTGTTCATGGGCTTCCTGGGCATCATCCAGAACGACATCAAGCGCGTGGTCGCTTACTCGACCCTGTCGCAGCTGGGCTACATGACCGTGGCGCTGGGCGCTTCGGCCTACTCGGTAGCGGTATTCCACCTGATGACCCACGCGTTCTTCAAGGCACTGCTGTTCCTGGGCGCCGGTTCCGTGATCATTGGCATGCACCACGACCAGGACATCCGCAACATGGGCGGCCTGCGCAAGTACATGCCGATCACGTGGATCACCTCGCTGCTGGGCTCGCTGGCCCTGATCGGTACGCCACTGTTCTCCGGCTTCTACTCGAAAGATTCGATCATCGAAGCCGTGCACGAAACCCATATCGCCGGCGCCGGCTTTGCCAACTTCGCCGTGCTGGCCGGTGTGTTCGTGACCGCGTTCTACTCGTTCCGCATGTACTTCCTGGTGTTCCACGGTGAAGAGCGCTTCGGCAAGGCCCACGCCCATGATGACCATGCGCATGACAAGCATGCCGCCCCGGCGCATGATTCGGACGCGCACCATGACGAGGAAGACGACCACGGCCACCATGGCCTGGGCCCTGGCGAAAAACCGCATGAATCGCCATTCGTGGTCTGGTTCCCGCTGGTGATGCTGGCGATCCCGTCGGTGCTGATCGGCTACTTCGCGATCGAACCGATGCTGCATGGCTCGTTCTTCGATGGCGTGATCTTCGTCGATGCGAAGCACGAAGCGATGGCCAAGCTGTCCGAGATGTTCCACCACCATGGTGGCGCGATGGGCATGGTGACGCACTCGGTGTTTACGCTGCCGCTGTGGCTGGCTGTTGCCGGCGTGGCAACGGCGTACTACTGCTACATGATCAATCCAAAAGTACCGGCCTGGTTCTATGCCAAGTTCAAAGCGATCCATACGCTGCTGGACAACAAGTACTACATGGACAAGTTCAATGAAGTGGTGTTCGCCGGCGGCGCGCGCCTGCTGGGCAACGGCCTGTGGAATGTCGGCGACCGTACCCTGATCGACGGCCTGGTGGTCAATGGTTCCGCCAAAGTGGTGGGCTGGTTCTCGTCGCTGACCCGCTTGGCGCAGACCGGTTACATCTACCACTACGCGTTCGTCATGATCCTGGGTATCGTCGGTTTCCTGGTCTACTTCCTGCCGTTTTGGCAAGCTTAACCGCTGACACGCAAAGAGAATAAGATGCAGTCAACAACATTATTAAGTGCTACTCCTTACCTGAGCCTGTCGATCTGGCTGCCGGTACTGTTCGGCCTGATCATCCTGGCGATCGGCCGGGATTCGCGCGCCGGCATGGTGCGTGTCCTGGCGTTGCTCGGTTCCATCGTATCGCTGCTGCCGACGCTGCCGCTGATCACCCGTTTCGACAATGCCCACCACGGCATCCAGTTCGCTGAAAAGTCGGCCTGGATCGAACGCTTCAACATCTGGTACTCGCTGGGCGTGGACGGCCTGTCGCTGTGGTTCATTCCACTGACGGCCTTCATCACCATCATCGTGGTGATTTCCGCCTGGGAAGTGATCCAGGAACGCGTGGCCCAGTACATGGGCGCCTTCCTGATCCTGTCGGGCCTGATGATCGGCGTGTTCGCGTCGCTGGACGGCTTGCTGTTCTACTTCTTCTTTGAAGCGACCCTGATCCCGATGTACATCATCATCGGTGTCTGGGGCGGTGCGAACCGCGTGTACGCGGCGTTCAAGTTCTTCTTGTACACGTTCTTCGGCTCGCTGCTGACCCTGGTTGCGATCATTTACCTGTACAACAAGTCGGGTTCGTTCGATGTGCTGGCATGGCATCAGTTGAAACTGTCGATGACGGAGCAGACTTTGATCTTCTTCGCCTTCTTCATGGCGTTTGCCGTCAAGGTGCCGATGTTCCCGGTCCACACCTGGTTGCCGGACGTCCACGTGGAAGCGCCAACCGGCGGTTCCGCCGTGCTGGCCGCGATCATGCTGAAACTGGGCGCCTACGGCTTCCTGCGTTTCTCGCTGCCGATCGTGCCGGACGCGTCGCGTGATCTGGCCTGGTTCGTCATCGGCCTGTCGCTGATCGCCGTGATCTACATCGGCCTGGTGGCCCTGGTGCAGAAAGACATGAAGAAACTGGTGGCGTATTCGTCGATCGCCCACATGGGTTTTGTCACCCTGGGCTTCTTCATGTTCAACGACATGGCAGTGCAGGGCGCCATCGTGCAGATGGTGTCGCACGGTTTCATTTCCGGCGCGATGTTCCTGTGCATCGGCGTGCTGTATGACCGCGCCCACTCGCGCAACATTGCCGACTACGGTGGCGTTGTGAACAAGATGCCGCGTTTCGCAGCGTTCTTCATCCTGTTCTCGATGGCGAACTGCGGCCTGCCGGCCACCTCGGGTTTCGTGGGTGAATTCATGGTGATCATTGGCGCCGTGCAATTCAACTTCATGACCGGTATCGCCGCCGCGACCGCCGTGATCTTTGGCGCCGCCTATTCGCTGTGGATGGCCAAGCGCGTGATCTTCGGCAAAGTGGCGAACCACCATGTGGCGGAACTGACCGACATCAACAACCGCGAATTCCTGATGCTGGGCATCCTGGCAATCGCGGTGCTGGCGATGGGCCTGTATCCAGCGCCGTTCACCGACACGATGCAAACCTCGGTGGCCGACCTGCTGAAGCACGTCGCAATCAGCAAGCTGCCTTAAATAAACAGGGATTTTTGTAATGATGACACCTGATACGACCCAGCAAGCGGCCAATCTGGCGCCGCTGTACGCTGAAGTCTTCCTGCTGGTCGCCGCATCGGCGATCTTGCTGATCGATATGTTCTTGTCTGAAAGCAAGCGTTCGATCACTTACGTCCTGTCGCTGCTGACCCTGGGCGTCTGCGCCTTCTTCAGCCTGGCGGACTACAACACCGGCGCCACGGTCTACACGTTCAGCAACATGTTCGTGTCCGATCCGATGGGCAACCTGCTGAAACTGGCGTCGTATGGCGCCGTGGCGGTCACCCTGATCTACTCGCGCCAGTACGCGCACCAGCGCGGCATGCTGGGCGACACCCTGGGCGGCGAGTTCTACGTCCTGGCGCTGTTCGCACTGCTGGGCCAGATGGTCATGATCTCCGGCAACAACTTCCTGTCCATTTACCTGGGCCTGGAACTGATGTCGCTGTCGCTGTACGCCCTGGTGGCGCTGCGCCGCGATCACGCGATCTCGACCGAAGCCGCGATGAAATATTTCATCCTGGGTGCACTGGCTTCCGGCTTCCTGCTGTATGGCATCTCGATGCTGTACGGTGCGACCGGTTCGCTGGACGTGACGGAAGTGGCCCTGAAAGCCGCCAGCGGCACCATCAAGCCGACCATCCTGGTGTTTGGCCTGGTGTTCGTGGTGGCTGGCCTGGCGTTCAAACTGGGCGCGGTGCCATTCCACATGTGGGTGCCGGACGTCTATCAAGGTTCGCCTACCCCGGTCACCTTGCTGCTGGGCGCGGCCCCGAAACTGGCCACGTTCGCGATCTGCGTCCGCCTGCTGGTGGAAGGCATGTTGCCGCTGGCGAAAGACTGGCAGCAAATGCTGATGATCCTGGCGGTGATGTCGCTGGCCGTGGGTAACCTGACGGCGATCGCGCAAACCAACCTGAAGCGTATGCTGGCGTACTCGACCATCGCGCAAATGGGCTTCGTGCTGCTGGGCCTGATGGCTGGCGTGGTCGGCGTGGATAAGTCCAACGCCGCTGCCGCCTACAGCTCGGCGCTGTACTACTCGGTGGTGTATGTGTTCACCACCCTGGGTACCTTCGGCCTGATCATGGTGCTGTCGCGTAAAGGCTTCGAAGCGGAAGAGCTGGATGACTTCAAGGGCCTGTCCAAGCGTTCGCCTGGTTATGCACTGATCATGTCGCTGCTGATGTTCTCGCTGGCCGGCGTGCCGCCGATGGTGGGCTTCGCCGCCAAGTTCTCCGTGCTGCAAGCCGTACTGAGCACCGGCGCGACGTGGCTGACCGTGCTGGCCGTGATGTTCTCGCTGATCGGTGCGTTCTACTACCTGCGCGTCGTGAAAGTCATGTGGTTTGACGAGCCGACCGATACCGCGCCGATCTCCGTGTTCGCCGACACCAAACTGGTGCTGGGCCTGAATGCGGTGGCCGTGGTTGGCTTCGGTATCATCCCTGGCCCGCTGCTGAAGGCGTGCCTGGACGCGATGACCAAGACCCTGGCTTCGTGATGGACATCGGTGCCTCCAGCTGGCTGGTGATCCTGCTCGCCATTGCGGGCGCCAACCTGCCTTTCTTTAATGACAAGGTATTCGCCGTGTTTGCGCTGAAAGGCGCTTCCACGGCGGGGGCGGACCAGCCGTGGCACAAGCCGCTGCTGGCCCGCCTCGGTGAAATGGTGGTGCTGTACGTTCTGGTGGGCGGCGTCGCCGTCGCACTGGAAAACCGCATCGGCGGCGTGTTCCCGCAAACGTGGGAGTTTTACGCCATCACCGCCTGTTTCTTCCTCGTGCTGGCCTTCCCGGGCTTCACGGTGCGCTACCTGCACAAACACCGTCACTAAGCTGTACACTGCGGGTTTCGAACTCAGCCGAGGAGGGCGCATGGATGCGCACTTGAAAGAAACCCGCGTCAGTGGCGGCGTTGCCTACGACGGCAGCTTCCTGAAAGTCCACCGCGACATGATTCGCTTGCCAGATGGCAAGGAAGTCAGCCGCGAATACATCAAACATCCCGGTGCTGTCGTGATCTTGCCTGTGCTCGATAACGGCGACGTGCTGCTGGAACGCCAGTTCCGCTATCCCAACGACCGCGTGTTTATCGAACTGCCTGCCGGCAAGCTCGAAGCCGGCGAAGACCACCTGGAATGCGCCCAGCGCGAACTGGTGGAAGAAACCGGCTACACGGCGTCGCAATGGGATTTCGTTTGCACCATCCATAACGCCATCGCGTACTCCGATGAATTCCTCGACATCTACCTGGCGCGCGGCCTGGTGGCGGGGGAGAGCCGGCTCGATGACGGCGAATTCATTGAAACCATTTCCATGCCGCTGGCCGCGATGCTGGACGCCGTGCGCACCGGCGCCATTACCGATGTGAAAACCATCATTGGCGCGTTTTGGCTGGAAAAAATCCAGGCTGGGACCTGGCAGCCGGGCTGATCGTCATGCCGACCTTGGCGCGTCTTTTGCAATGCCTGGCTGTCCTGGTGGCGCTGGCCCTGCCGGGCCATGCCATGGCGGCGCCCGCGCGCACCGCCTTCCAGGCCCGTTGCGAAGACACGCTGGATAAAACCATTTCGATATTGACGGCGCAGCAAAATGGCTATTCCGTCAATACGCAATTGTCGTACAAGGCGCTGACCGCCATGGGCGGCCGTGGCGCGGGCCACGAGTTTGTGCTGGGCCTGACCAAGGCGGAATCGTGGATCCAGCTGAACCCGGTCAAGTTGCGCATCTTGCCCGATGCGCTGAGCGGCTATGAATGCATCGCGCCGCAACTGTCGTTCAGCATCAGCTTTAAACCCTTTGTGATTTACGTCGGCAGCGAATTTGCCCCGGGCACCTGCGCCTACAAGGAAATCCTGGCCCATGAATTCCGCCATATGCAGGCTTACCTGGATCACTTGCCCAAGGTTGACCAGACCGTGCGCGAAGCACTGGCCAAACGCTTTGCCGGTAAACCGTTTTATGCGCCGCAAGGCACCGCCGTCTCGGCGCTGAACCATGAAGTGTCCGCTTCCTGGATCCCGTTTATCCGCAACGAAGTCGCGAAAGCGGAGCTGGCGCAAGTCGCGATCGATGCGCCTGAAGAATACCAGCGCATCAGCAACGCCTGCGACGGCGAAATCCAACGCATCCTCAAACAGGGACGCCGCCAGCGCTGAGACCCGGCGGTACCCGTAAAAACATGACAGAACAATTACACAATTCACGGCGCTGCATTGCGCTGATTCCCGCCGCCGGTGTCGGTGCGCGCATGGCGGCAGGCAGTCCGAAGCAATATTTGGCCATTGCCGGCAAGCCCATGCTGCGCCATACCGCCGATGCATTCCTGGCCAGCACGCTGATTTCCCACACCTATATTGTGGTCAGCGAGGGCGACGGCTATATCGACAGCGTGATTTCGCCGCGCGAGTCCGGGGTTTCGGTACTGCGCTGTGGCGGGCCGACGCGCATGGATTCCATCCTCAATGGCTTGCGCGCGGTGCGCGAAACGGTGGCCGATGGCGACCTGGTGCTGGTGCATGACGCGGCCCGGCCCGGCCTGACCCCTGGCCTGATCCGCAAATTGATTGAGGGGGCGGGCGACGCGGAAGGGGGCGGATTGTTGGCCCTGCCGGTGGTCGATACCGTCAAAAGCACGCGCGGCGGCGCGCTGGCGACGGTCCCGCGCGATGGTTTGTGGCTGGCGCAAACGCCGCAGATGTTTAGCTACAGCTTGCTGCTGCGCGCTTTGAGCGAAGCGCCCGATCCCCACGCGATTACCGATGACGCCAGCGCGGTGGAAATGCTGGGTTATTCGCCGCGGCTGATTGAAGGCCATCCCCGTAATTTAAAAGTCACGCTGCCAACCGATATCCGCATTGCGGAAATGTATATGGCCCAACCAGAACAGGAATCACCATGAGTGCTTTATTACCATTTCGTATCGGCCAGGGCTATGATTGCCACCAATTGGTCGAAGGCCGTAAATTAATACTCGGCGGTGTGGATATTCCACATGTCAAAGGTTTATTGGGGCATTCCGATGCGGATGCTTTATTGCATGCGATTACCGATGCAATACTCGGCGCGGCCGCGCTGGGGGATATTGGTAAACATTTTCCGGATACGGATCTGGCATTTAAAGGCGCGGATTCACGTGTGTTATTGCGGGAAGCCGCCAAACGCGTGAAAGCGACCGGCTACGATATCGGCAATATCGATTGCACGATTATCGCGCAGCGCCCAAAAATGGCGCCGCATATTCCTGTGATGGCCGCCAATATCGCGGAAGACCTGGGGGTTACTGTTGGCCAGGTGAATGTCAAAGCCAAGACCAATGAACGCATGGGTTATCTGGGACGGGAAGAGGGGATTAATGCGGAAGCGGTGGCATTGCTGATACGGCGCGATTCCTAAGATTTGAAGGACGATTGAAAGCCGGGCGGCAGCGATGTCGCCCGGCTTTTTTGCGCCTGAACTGGTCGTATGCTGGACTTTAATGCCATAAACTAGCGCGATCAAGCCAAGATTTGGCATAAACTGGCAAAGTTGGCGCCAAATCCGTAGGGCGGTTTGGCGCGGCGGCGCCAAGCCGCCAATACGTGCAGGCAAGCGGCGGCGAATAACGCCAATGATTCGACGGGGAATGGCATGGCGGCCTCCGCCAACGCGGAAACCGCCCCACATAAAACGCACGACGGCTCGATTAAAAGAATGGACTGGAATTTAAATCGGGAATATCAGGCACGTCGTCGTCGCATGCGCATAAATCTTCCCATTCGCATCGATAATCCGCCCCTCCGCCACCGCCACCTGTCCGCCCAAGGTAATGACTTTCCCTTCCGCCCGCACCGGCCCGGTTTTATCGCTCATGCCACGCATATAGTTGACCTTCAATTCCAATGTGGTAAATCCTTTGCCGGCAGGCAGCATGGAATGCACGGCACAGCCCACTGCGCTATCGAGCATGGTAGCAGCATAACCGCCATGCACCATGCCGCTGGGGTTGTAATGCTGCGGTCCCGGTGTGCCCTGGAAAACCACCACGCCATTATCCGCACTGATCAGCACAAATCCCATTAATTCCGCGATCGGTGGCGGCGGGGTTTTTCCGTTATTAATGCCATTCAAAAATTCATTACCGCTGTGTTCGCGCAGATACTCGCGGCTGGCGACGCCAAATGGCGCAACCTGGGCGCGGATATTTGTTTCTTCGGCCAGCCATGCATCTGACATTGTTGTTTCCATGGTCATCTTTCCGTGAAGTGGTGGGGGAATCTGTGTGCATACACTATAATGGTTTTCTGACAGCTATGTGTAGCTACACCTATGATGCTTGATCCCGCCTTGCTGGCCATCCCCAAGGCTTGTACTTTTTTCCAGTTGCGCAAACTCACGCGTACCGTCTCGCGCTTGTATGACCGCCACTTGTCCGCAGCCGGTTTGAAGACCACGCAATTTTCCGTGCTGGTGCACGTCAGCGTGCAGGCATTGCCAATGATGCAACTGGCGGCATTATTGGGCGCCGAGCGCACCACCCTGACCCGTAACCTGAAGCCGCTGACGGAAGCCGGCTGGTTGACCGTGGCGCCGGGCAGCGATCCGCGCCAGCGGATTGTCACCATTACGGAGGCCGGGCGCACTAAAGTCCGCCATGCGCGCCAGGCATGGCAGGCGGCGCAGGATGAAATGGCTTCCATGCTGGGAGCGGAGGCGTTGCAGGCCTTGCATGGGGACCTGGCGACGGCGCAAAGCAAGCTTGATTGGCTCGAGCGGGGCAGTAACGACGAAGAGGAAAATGATGGCGCGTGATATTTATGCGTACCGCGACGTGGCGGTGGAATCTTGCATCCGGGACAACGAAGTGCGGATCTGTCCCGTGCCGGGGCAGGCGTATTCGCCGGCGCTGATCGCGTATTGTCCCAAGGTCATGACGGACCTTGAAGCACACCCGCTGGGGACGTTTTTCCTGGTATCCGCCAAGTTGACAGACAGGCAAGGCGGTACGCCTTACCTGTACGTCTACCATGGCGACCCGGTCAAGGTATTGACCCCGGAACAAACAAGGAAATTCCTTGCCGAATTCAAACGTGGCCGCATATAGTTGAAACAACAACTTTGTCGGAGGTGCCATGATCAAACTGCGCGAGATCGACCATATTGTGTTGCGAGTCGTTGACCTGGACAAAATGATCACCTTTTATACGCAAGTGCTGGGGTGCTCGATTGAAAAACGCCAGGAAGCAATCGGCCTGATCCAGTTGCGCGCGGGCGCGTCACTGGTGGACCTGGTGCCGGTCGATGGCAAGCTGGGCAAGATGGGCGGCGCGGCGCCGGGCAAGGAAGGGCGCAATGTCGATCACTTTTGTTTCCGTGTCGACGGATTTGACGAAGCCGGTATCCTGGCCTGGCTGGCGTCGCACGGCGTCGAGGCGGGACCGGCAGAATCGCGCTATGGCGCGGAAGGCGAGGGGCCGTCGATTTATGTGAACGACCCCGAGGGCAACACGGTCGAGCTCAAGGGGCCGGCGTGGCAGTGATAGCCGCAAGCCTGCAACGGAGCGCATCGAAGGGGATGTCTCGCTAAAGCGCGGGTTGGCTAAGGACTGCTACCCGCTAATAAGTTGTACGTTTTCGTACTATCGCATACTAAAAACCTGGCCCGGCGTGCCGCCGGCCTGATTGGCTTTGCAACTAAAACGATCGGAACTTCATGAAATCAGCCCTGCTCATCATCGACGTCCAGCAAGCCCTGTCGCACGGCGAATACGCCGCCTGGGACAGTCCCCGCATTCTTGGCAACATCAATTCCGTCAGCGCCAAGGCGCGCGAGGCCGGTGCTCCCGTGTTCCTGATCCAGCATGATGAACCGGGCGGACCGCTGCAGGCGGAGAGTGAAGGTTGGCAACTGGCGGAGGGCTTGAATACCGCCGCCAGCGACCTGCGCGTGCGCAAGCAGGCCTCCGATTCCTTCCACAACACGGAATTACACGCGCAACTGCAGCAGCGCGGCGTCACGGACCTGGTGATTTGCGGCCTGCAAAGCGATTTTTGCGTCGACACGACCACGCGGCGCGCGATGGCGCTCGGTTATCCGGTGCAACTGGTGGCGGACGGGCACTCGACCCTGGACAATGAAGTGCTGACGGCGCAGCAAATTGCCGCCCATCACAATGCGACCTTGTCGAACCTGACCAGCTTCGGCGCCTGCACCAAAGCCGTGCCGGCTTCCCAGGTCGAGTTTTCCTGAATGCCGGCGCCAGCCTTCGGCAACCTGCACACGGACGCCACGCCGCCGGAACAGGGCGAGCGCTTCGATGTGCTGCTGTCCCACCAGGGACTCGTCATCGAGCGCATCGTCAGCACGTCAAAAATCGCTTCCCGGGAATATGTGCAGGAACAGGATGAATGGGTGGTGCTGCTGAAAGGCAGCGCCACGCTCGACGTGGCGGGCGAAGCCGTTGCGCTCCATGACGGCGATTACCTGTTCCTGCCGGCGCGCACCCCGCATACCGTCTTGACGGTGTCGGACGGGGCCATGTGGCTGGCCGTGCATTTGCATCCGGCGCCAGTGCAATAAAAACAGCCGGGAAGGAGTGCTCCCTCCCGGCCTGTCTCCCTTCTACGCCTGATCCCTCCGGTTGCAACTGTCAACTCTGACAGTTGCGTCGCTTTCACATGTCAGGTATTGTTTACACGTGAATGAAAAATTAAACCCTGATGACGGCGACCAGTTGCTGGCGGTGCTGAACGCGCTGGCCAATCCGCACCGGCTGCGCATCATTGCGGCATTGCAGGGCGGCGGGCGCAATTACGTGAGCCAGTTGGCGCGGGAAATCGGCATCAGCCGGCCGCTGCTGCACCTGCACCTGCAAAAACTGGAAGCGGCCGGATTGGTCAGCAGCAAGCTGGAATTGTCCGCCGACGGCAAGGCGCTCAATTATTTTGACGTGACCCCGTTTCATGTGCCGCTGACCCCGGAGGCCATCGCCAACGCGGCGACCACCCTGTCCACCAACCCTGAATCGTAGAGATTGCCATGTCTGAAAATGCCTATTTCGCGGCGTTCTTTTTCCCGGCCGCCGCCGCCGTCGTGATTTTCTTTTGGAAGTACCTGTCCGCCGTGATGCAGGCAAAAGTGCGGCTGGCGCAGGACGAAGCGTACCGCGACATCGCCGCCAGGGCTGTGGCGGCGCAAGCGGACACCGCGCAGGCACTGGCGGTGGCCAACGCGGCGCTGGCCGATCTCCAGGCGCGCATGGCATCGCTGGAAAAAATATTGAAGGAAGTCGAGTAGTCCAACGTCACCACCGGGAGGAACTGGCCATGAACGAAGTACCGCTGTACCGTTTGTATATGCTGCGCGCCATGTATTTGCTGGTGGCCGTTGCGCTGGGTGGCCAGATCTGGCCCGACATTTTATTGAACGCCGGATCCTGGAGCCGCAACGAAGGCGTGATCAAATCCATGCTGGGCGCCTTCTCGCTGCTGTGCGTGCTGGGCTTGCGCTATCCGCTGCAACTGCTGCCGGTTCTGCTGTGGGAAGCCGCGTGGAAAACCATCTGGCTGGCGTTCGTGCCGTTGCCGCAATGGTGGGCCCATGGGCAGATCGACGCGGCCATCAGTTCCACCGTGTTTGATTGCGCGTTTGTCGTGCTGGTCTATATCGCTGTTCCATGGGGGCACGTGTACCGCCGCTATGTGAAGCAGCAGGGCGAGCGCTGGGGCACGCCAGTGGCGCACGCGGCGGCGCGCTGAGATGGCGGTATCGGACACGATGCCGGCTGCCGCGCCGGCGGCTTCCCTGGCGGCGCATTTGCCGCCGGTGTGGCAGATCCGGCTGGCCGGCCTGCTGTACCTGGCGCTGATCGTGCTCGGTGGCGTTGATGAAATGGCGATACGCGGCGCGCTGGTGGTGTCCGGCGATGCGGCCGCCACGGCCCGCAATATCATGGCGTCCGAGGGCTTATGGCGTGCCGGTATTGCCGGCGACCTGCTGATGCACGTGCTGGACTTGCCGGTCATTGTCGTGCTGTACCTGCTGCTGCGGCCTGTTCATGCGGGCATGGCGCTGTTTGCCACGCTGATCAACCTGGTGCAGACCGCCGTGCTGGCACTAAATAAACTGAACTTGCTGCTGCCGTTGTTCCTGCTGGGTGACGGGGCTTATTTGAAAGCCTTCCCGCCGGAGCAGTTGCAGGCGCTGGCTTACCTCGCCATTAAAGTCCACGGTTATGGTTTCGGCATCGGCTTGATTTTCTTTGGCGTCGCGTGCGTGGCGCGCGGCTGGCTGATCGTCAAGTCCGGCTATGTGCCAAAGTTCCTGGGCATCCTGATGGGGCTGGCCGGCGCCAGTTACCTGCTCAATAGCTTTGCGCTGCTGTTGGCGCCTGCCGTGGCGGACAAGCTGTTCCCGTTCATTATGCTGCCGCCGCTGGTCGGGGAGACGGCGTTTGCCTTGTGGCTGCTGGCGGGGCGGCACAAGTATTAATTTGCCCGGTCGAGTCTGAACATCTACGATAATCCCCGTCCGCGCCATGCTGTCAAGGTTGCGTCATGACCTCCAGTGGTGCGAGCTGAGCGAGAATGACCAAATGCTCGACAGCCTTGACCTTTTGCAAGTGCTTCAGGTCCGAAGGGCTTCCTAGCGCCAGAGCGGGGACGAAGCCGTACATTTCATCGTGCGCCAGTGGCCCAAGCTTCTTCAGTGCTGGAGCAAACATATCTTCGAAGTCATTCTCTGAGCGCTTCCGCTTGCCGAAGAAACAGCGCATTCCAAACTCCAACTCGTCTGCTGCAAAAATAGATTCACGGGGAAAGCAGTATGCGCCGGGCGCGAATACCTTCAAAGAATCGCCAGTGCGCTCTCCCCAGAAATACAGTTCACCAAAGGCGCTGCGCGCAATGATGTGATATGCATCTTTTTCCATGAAAGGTGTATCGCCTATCCACGCCTCCAATACCGGCTCATATTCTTGCGGATTGACAGTCCAGAACAAGCCGTCAGCGTAGCCGCACCAGCCGTATTCCTCCCAATATTGCAGCAGTTGGTCTGGGAGCTTTCCACGGTAATGTTCCAAGGATGATGAGGGGACATGACGTTTGTGTATGGCCGGCCCCAATTTCTCCAAAAAATACTCAAAGTCCTCATCCATAACTACTCCTTACTTGCAACGTTCTAATTTGGCGTTCATTTTTGCACTGGCGCGCAGGGCTGTCGGCACATTGGTTGCTGCTTGATCCAGCGTGCCGAGCAGCGATTTCAGTCCCAGTGCCGCCATGACCCAGCTGCCGACCTGTGCGCCCGCAGTGGCGCCGGCCGCGGCGCCCGGTATCGCGCCGACGCCGCCGAAAAAGGCTCCGCCAGCAGCGCCGACCGCCGCGCCAGCCACCACCGAACCGCCATAGTAGAGTGCGATGTCTTCGCAGGTGGCAATCAGGATAGGCCAGATGGCATCAAGGGAGATGCCGCTTAAGCGGCTGGCGATCAGGTGGCGGGCGATTTCTCCCGAGTCGGCAATGGCCCGCCGCACGCGTTCGACTCTCGGCACCTGGCTGGCCAGGTCGTGCAAGCCGAATCCGGGTGCGGGGCTTCAATTGTGCGCGGGACAGCGAAGGCCTATTAATCCCCATCCTCATCATCAAGCTCCGCCTTGACCGTCTTAGCCTTGGCCGCGTCCGCCTGCTGCTTCAGCTTGGCCGCTTGGGCCATGAAGTCATCCACCGAATGGTCCGCGCTATGCCGCACCACCGGCGGCAGCAGCACCGACATATACAGCTCGTTCGACAGCCGTCCCGTGCTCTGGTAATTGTTCATCAACAGCAGCCCGGAACCGGCCGCCATCAGCATGCCGGACATCACGGCCAGGCGGCGCGGATGGCGCGGCAGGATGGTCATCAAGTGGAAGAACACCATGCCGCAACCGAGTCCCAACGTCACCAGGTTGCCATAGCGGGTAAAGATTTCCGCCGACCACGCATAGGCCAGCACGCTGCTGACGGTTTTCCAGGCGCCGATCGCAATCAGGCCGCTGCCCAGGATGAACAGGTGGCGGCCAAAGCGCGCGTGGCCCCCGAACAGGCGGTTGGCCAGCGCCCAGACGCCGCACCACACCATGCCGGCGCCGAGGCCGGAGGCGATCACCAGCAGGTAACGGATCGCATTGAACGATTCCGCGTCCGACAGCGCCACGTCCACGCCGGTAAACAAGGCGATCAGCGCCAGCCCCGCCAGCGCGGGCACGCCGCCTTCCCATGCGTGCATGGTGGTGTCGGCGATTTCCGGTGGCACCGGGAACTCCGCATTGCGCACGCGCAGCCGGGTATGCCCGAGCCGTACCACGGTGGTGCCGGACAGCGGCACCTGCGCCTGTTTTTTGCCCAGATGAACCACGCCATTCTGGCTGCCCAGGTCGCGCATCACGATGTGACCGTCGGCATCGAGCTCGATCACCGCATGGCGCTCCGCCGTATGCGCATCGTCGAGGATGAATTCGTTGTGATAACCACGGCCGATATGGACCGGCAACTGTTCAAAGCGCTGGCGCGTTAACACATCGCCGTTGCGCGACAAGACTTCAACGTAGTAGGGCGCCGTCATGGAGCCGTCCCGCGCGACAGCGCTTCCAGGAAAGCGCGCGCGGTACGCATGCCATTTTCATACGAGACGCCGCGTGCATCGAGGCGGCTCTGTAAGTTCATCAATCCTTCATCGGTGCTGGCGGTCAGCAGCGCGAAATCATAAAGGCCCTGGAATTTGCGGTAGGCGCGCACGCACAGCACGGCGCGCAGCGGCACGCTGTTCGGGCTTTGCGCCTTGACGAATTGCTCGGTGCATTGCGGGCCGGTCAGGCGGCTGTCCTTGTGGCTGCCAAAGCCTTCGTTCTTGAACGAGGCGCTCGACAGTTGCGCGAAGCGCACGGGGTCGAGGCCGGTGCTGCGCATGAACTGGTGACGGATGCCGATCGCGCCGGTTTGCAAGGTGCCGGACACAAAGATGGCCGACTCCATGGCGCAGTTGGTGATATCGACCGTAAACGGTTTATCCGCTTTCACATTCGAGCGGCCCCAGCAGCGCATCTGTTCCGATTCGCGCACCGGCACTTTATAGGGGCCCATGGCTTTCATGGTCAGCGGCGTGGCCAGCAACTGGTCCACCATGGATTTCTGGTGCGCCAGCAATTGCTGCGCCACGACATCGGTGAAATTCTTGGGCGGCGCGCTTTTCGGCGTCACGGTTTTCAGCAATTCCTGTGCGTAGCGGGCCGGCACCAAAAAACTCACCAGCTCGCCATCGAGGCGCTTCGAGACATTGACCCCGGCGATGTCGCCATTGACCGTCACGCTGGGACCACCGCTCATGCCGGAATTGATCGGCCCCGTGAACATCAGCTGGTCATAAAAGCTGCGCGCGATCACGCCGTTGTAGGCGCCTTCGGAAATCGCAAAACCGAGGTCGAGCGGATTGCCCAGCGAGTACAGGTACTGGCCCTGCGACAGGCGCGCCAGCTGTTCCGGCATGTTGAACACGCCGGTGCCGTTGCGGTTGACGCGCACCACGGCCAGGTCGTGCAGCACATCGACCGCCATCAATTCCACGTTGCCGCGCTGGCCGCCGGTATCGACCCATTCGCCGGCGTAGGTGTCCGGCTCCAGGGCGAATTCCGACACCACGTGGTAATTGGTTACCACCAGGTTGCTGTTGCCAATCAAAAAACCGGAACCGACCGACGATTGCGTACGGCCGCTTTTCAGCAGCGAGCGCACTTGCAGCAAGTCGGCCTTGGCGCTGGAATACAGCTTTTGCGCGGAACTCGATGGCTGCGGCAGGGCGGCGGCGTCAGCGGCGGCGGCCTGGGCGCGTTGCTGGTCGGGCGGCGGCGGGGCCGTGGCGGGCCCCGCCGCGTTGGCCGGCGCGCCCAGTGCCGTGGCGCTGCCGCATGCCATCAGCAAGGCGGCGGCCAGCCCGCGCAATAGCGGCGGACGTCGTTTGGCGGTAGTGGCGGCGGTGGCGGCAGCGCCTGCGCTGCCCGTGAACATCATCATTGGTACCAATCGGTGGTGTGATCTCATGCAGGGCAGGCGGCGGCAGGAGGGATTACAGTTCGCCGTCTTCGGCGGCGGCTGGCGGCGGGGTCATCATGTGGCCCAGCTTGGCGGCTTTGGTGTTCAGGTAGTGCTGGTTGAACTTGTTGCGGTTGACCAGCAGCGGCACGCGCTCGGCGACGGTGACGCCCAGCGCTTCCATGGCCGCGATCTTGCGCGGGTTGTTGGTCATCAGGCGCAGGCTGCTGATATTGAATTGCTTGAGCATCGGTTCCACCAGCGCGTAATTGCGCTGGTCCGCCTTGAAGCCCAGTTGTTCATTGGCCTGCACGGTATCGAAGCCCGCTTCCTGCAGGCGGTAGGCGCGCATCTTGTTGATCAGGCCAATGCCACGGCCTTCCTGGCGCAAATACAGCACCACGCCACGGCCTTCCTCGGCCACGCGTTTCAAGGCGCCTTCCAGCTGCGCGCCGCAATCGCAGCGCTGCGAATACAGCACGTCGCCCGTCAGGCACTCGGAATGCACGCGCGCCAGCACCGGCTGGCCGTCGGTGATGTCGCCCAGGACCATGGCCAGATGTTCCTTGCCCGTCGCATGCTCGACAAACGCGTGCAGCGTGAATTGCGCCCAAGGGGTCGGCAACAGGCACGAGGTGACGTAATCGAGTTCTTCTTTGACGGCTGGTTCTGCGGCGGGCTGCATGGCGTTCTTTCAAATGCTTCAAATAGTCAGGCATGCGTCCCGTTGAGGAAACGCATGCCTGCATCATAGCAAAATTTGCGGAATGTCTATGCGGCCTATATTAGGTAGCATATTCACTTTTTCAATATGGCAAGTCGAACACCAGCAATTCCGCCGCTTCCGCGCCGTCGACCACCACGCTGTCTTCCGCAATGACTTTCAGCGCGTCGCCCGCTGTCAATGCCACGCCATTGACGGTGGCGGCGCCCCGGATCAGGTGCACATAGGCGGCCCGGCCTTCGCCCACGGCATGTTCAACCCGGTCGCCGCCATTCAGAATGGTGGCGTAGATCGCCGCATCCTGGTGGATCAGCACGGAACCGTCGCGGCCATCGCTGGAGGCGATCAAACGCAATTGTCCCTGTTTGCTCTCCGGATTGAAGTGTTTTTCTTCATACCCGGGTTCAATGCCGGTCTGCGAAGGCTGGATCCAGATTTGCAGGAAATGCACGCCCTCGGTTTTCGAGTGGTTGAACTCGCTGTGCCGCACGCCGGTGCCGGCCGTCATGCGCTGCACATCGCCATAGTGCAGCACCGAACCGTTGCCCATGCTGTCCTGGTGCGCCAGCGCGCCGTCCAGCACGTAGGAAATGATTTCCATGTCGCGGTGGCCGTGGGCGCCGAAGCCCTGGCCCGCCGCCACGCGGTCTTCATTGATCACCAGCAGCGGGCCAAAGCCCATGTGCAGGGGATCGTGGTAGTGGCCAAATGAAAAGGTGTGGTGCGAATTGAGCCAGCCGTGGTTGGCGTGGCCCCGGTCTTCACTTTTACGTACTTGCAGCATTTTTGGCTCCCTGGTCAGGTTGTTCGATGGGTTGTGCGATAAATTCGAACGTGGTTTCTTGCATACTTTCTTGCATTCGCCGCTTCGATAGATCACAGTATAGGCTGACCCGTTTGTTTCAAAAAACGGAAAATTTCCCGTCTCATTATCGAAAAAATCGAATGCTCAGATTAAGCCTGGATGCCTTGCAAATAGTCGATGCGATCGACCGCCGCGGCTCATTTTCCGCCGCCGGCAAGGAATTGCACCGCGTGCCCTCGACGATTTCCTACACGGTGGCCAAACTGGAAGAAGACCTGGGTGTGCAAGTGTTCGAGCGCAACGGTCCCCGGGTGGAGTTGACCCGCGCCGGGCACGAATTGCTGAAAGAGGGGCGCTACCTGCTGAAAGCCGCGCAAGACCTGGAAGACCGGGTGCGGCGCGTGGCGTCCGGCTGGGAGACGGAACTGGCGGTTGGCATCGATTCCATGTTTTCGCCGCTGGCGCTGGAACCGGATGTGGCCGCCTTTTACGCGGTGGCGCGGCAGACCCGGCTGCGCATCGTGCAGGAAGCGTTGTCGGGGACGTGGGAAGCGTTATTGGACCGCCGGGTGGATCTGCTGGTGGGGGCGCCCGGCGACGGCCCGCCCGGCGGCGGTTATGTGTCGCACGCGATCGGCGCCGTGCGCTTTGTGTTTGCCGTGGCGCCCGGTCACCCGTTGGCCGATGTCCAGGGCAAACTGGGGCGCGGCGCCTTGCAGCACCACCGCGCCATTGCCGTGGCCGATACGGCGCGCCGGATTGCCCCGCGCACTGTGGGGCTGGTGCTGGGGCAGGACACCTTGACGGTGCCGACCTTGCACAGCAAATACGATTACCAGGTGGCGGGGCTGGGTTTCGGATTTTTGCCGGAACCCAGCGCGCGGCTGGCCATTGCCGCCGGGCTGCTGGTGGAAAAGCAGGTGGAAGAGCCGAAGCCGGATGAGCGCTTTTATGTGGCGTGGCGGGCCGGGGAGCAGGGCGCCGCGCTGGAATGGTGGAGCCAGCGCATGCGCCAGCCTCATGTATTTGAACAACTCTGCCGTTACCTGCCTGGTACGGGTAGCAAGTCACATGTGTAAACACCACGGCACACTGCAGGGTAGTTGACCATCGCCAACAGTTTTCGGAGTACCATAATGAAACTATAACCGCACCACCTGGCACCATGACTGCATTCGGCACCACCCCACCTGTATCCCTTGAACACCTTGCCGACCGTAACGGCAAGCTGGCCGGCTTGTTGCTGGCCGCCGCTGCGCCATCGGCGCAGCCGGATGATGACCTGACCACCCTGGCCGGCGAATTCCCCTGCTTTATTCCCGATGGCCTGGACGATCCACAGGCGTGGCTGGATGCAGGCTGGAAAGTGCTGCCGGCGGAGCAATTGCAGCGTCTCGATGGCGCGTTCGACAAGAACGCGCTGGCGCCGAATGCCGCCTGGCTGGCGGGCGACTGGCCGCTGGCGCCGCCCGCCAAGGCGGTTGGTGCGCAAGCCGCCTCGCGCGCGCTGGCGCTGCAGCTGGTGCAATCGGTGTCGAACGATGCCGATACCCATGAAATCGAAGCGCTGCTGCGCCGCGATCCCACCCTGTCGTACCACTTGCTGAAAGTCGTGAATTCGCTGTCGATGGGTTCGGGCCGCAAAGTCGGCAGCTTTGCCCAGGCGATCCTGATCCTGGGCCGCCAGCAATTGCGCCGCTGGCTGAACCTGATG
This sequence comes from Pseudoduganella sp. GW821-FHT12E03, assembly GCF_058807115.1. Classification (NCBI taxonomy): domain Bacteria; kingdom Pseudomonadati; phylum Pseudomonadota; class Betaproteobacteria; order Burkholderiales; family Oxalobacteraceae; genus Pseudoduganella; species Pseudoduganella sp. GW821-FHT12E03. Next base: position 305,480 of record NZ_JBXAQJ010000008.1, read on the forward strand.
CTGTTCTCGGCACGCGAAGGCGACGTGCGTTCGCCGATGCTGCTGGCGCGCGTGGCGGTGCGGGCGCACGCGCTGGAAATGCTGGCGCGCGAAACCGGCATGGGCAAGCCGCAACAGGAACAGGCGTTCATGGTTGGCATGTTTTCGCTGCTGGGGGTACTGTTCGGCATGCCGCTGCCGGAAGTGCTGGCGCCATTGACCGTCAGCGATGCGGTGGAGCACGCGCTGCTGGACAAGGAGGGAGAACTGGGCGCCTTGCTGGCGCTGGTCGAAGCGGCCGAACGGCGTGATTTCGCGGCGCTGGCGGCGCAGTTGCCGGCACTGCCCTTGGCGCCCGAGGATTTCAACCGCATCATCGGCGAATCGCACAGCTGGATGCTGGGGGTGGCGACAGAAAAGGGATCGGCCCATGGTTGACAAGGCGATCGAGCGCTGCCTGGCACTAAGCCTCGCCGCCCGAACGCAACAGGGCGATGCCCTGGCGGCCACGCTTGCCGAACTCGATGCGGCGCTGGCCCAGGTGCAAGCCCAGTCCGGGCTTGCCACCGCAGTGGCGAAAGCGCCGCCCGCTTCGCCCGAAGCCATCGTGACCTTGGACCTGGCCGGGTACCTGACCTCCTGGAATGCCGCGGCGGAAACGCTGTTTGGCTACGCGGCCACGGATGTGCTGGGACAAAACATCCTGTTCCTGCATGCGGACGACGATGAAGATGACCACATCGCCGACCTGTTCATGGCCGAAGGGGACAATCCCAACAACACGGTGACGGCGGAAGTGCGCCGCCGCCGCAAGACCGGCGAGGTGATCTGGGTCAAGCTGGCCATGCAGCTGCTCAAGGATGAAGGCGGCGAGCCGGTCGGCATGCACGCCGCGATGACACAGGTGCATGAACCGCTGTCGGAAGTGGACAAGGTCAGCCTGCATGCCCGCATCATTGAAGACAGCGACCAGGGTGTGCTGATCACGGATTCCAGCGAGCGTATCGTCTCGATCAACAGCGCCTTTACCCGCATCACCGGCTATACGCCGGGCGAATCGCTGGGCCGCACGCCGGACTTGCTGCGCTCCGGGGTGCACGACGCGGATTTCCGCGCCAAGGTGCGCGCCGCCATGACGGGGGCCGGGCCATGGCGCGGCGAGATTGTCGGGCGGCGCAAGAATGGCGAACTGTTCCCCCAATCCGTGACCATCAGCGCCGTGCGCGATGACGCAGGCAACATCAGCCACACGTTTTCCCTATTTTCCGACATCAGCGTGCACAAGGATGCCGAAGCGCGCATGCAGCGCATGGCCAACTATGACACCCTGACCGGCTTGCCGAACCAGTGCCTGCTGTCCCAGCTGATGGGGCAGGCGCTGACGGAGGCGCGCCGCAGCCATGAGCACGGCGCGCTGCTGGTGGTGGAAATCGGCCGCCTGGGCGCCATCAGCGACACCCTCGGGCATGACGTCGGCAATGAATTGCTGCAAGCGGTCGGCAAGCAATTCCGCGGCGTCCTGCGCGAAGCGGACGTGCTGGCGCGGCTGGACGGCAACCGCTTCGCGATTGCGCTGCTGCACATCGAAAAACGCGAACACGCGGCCATCGTGGCGCAAAAGCTGGCTCAATCGGTCGCCGCGCCGATCGAACTGGCGCAGCACACCTTGCAGGTGCGCGTGCATACCGGGATTGCCGTCTATCCGGAAGACGGCACCGACACCTCGGACCTGATCCGCCATGCGGACGTGGCGACGTCGAAAGCGGTGCATGCCGAAGCGGAATTCCTGTTCTACAGCGAGGAAATGAACCAGCGCGCCAAGGAGCATTTGCGGATCGAAAGCGAATTGCGCCACGCGCTGGGGAACCAGGAATTGCAGCTGTATTACCAGCCCAAGGTCAGCTTGCGCAGCGGCCGCATTGTCGGCGCGGAAGCGCTGCTGCGCTGGAAACATCCGGTGCGCGGCATGGTGTCGCCCGGCGTGTTCATCCCGATCGCGGAAGAAACCGGCCTGATTCTCGAGCTGGGCAACTGGGTGCTGGAAGAAGCCTGCCGCCAGGTGCGCGCGTGGCAAGACGATAACCTGATCATGACGCCGATCGCCGTCAACCTGTCGGCGCGCCAGTTCGATGCGCGCCTGCCCGAGCGCATGGCCGACGTGATGCAGCGCCATGGCGTGCTGCCCGAGCAGTTGATGCTGGAAATTACGGAAAGCTTGCTGGTGGGCGGCGCCGACAACGTCATCAGCATCATGAATGAACTGGTGGCCATGGGCCTGGCGCTGGCGCTGGACGATTTCGGCACCGGTTATTCCAGCCTTGCGTACCTGAAGAAATTCCCGATCAGCACCTTAAAAATCGACCGTTCCTTCGTCATCGGCTTGCCGTACGAAGAAAACGATTGCGCGATTGCGCGGGCGATTGTCACGATGGCGCAGCAATTGCGGCAGGAAATCGTGGCGGAAGGGGTGGAAACCGCGGAGCAGATGAGTTTCCTGAGGGAGCTGGGTTGCGACCAGTTGCAGGGCTATTTGTTCAGTCCGCCGGTGCCGGCGGATGACTTTGCCCAAATGCTGCGGGAAGGAAAGCGGCTGGCTTTCAATTCCCGCTGACAGTCGTCACTGGCGCTTATTGCACCTTGCTGTCCGGCAGGCGGCTGGCCGTGATTGGTGCATCATATTCCGCCTTCACCATCTTGCTTGGCGTATCGAGGGTCTGCGCCTGGGCTTGGGCAGTTTCCGGCTGGGTGGCGCAGCCCGTCAGGGCGAAGCTTGCAAACGCAAGCAGGGCGAGCGTAGTTTTCATGGGTGTTTCCTTCCGCGGCGGTTTGGTCGGGACGTCCGAAGTTGTCACATTACCGGCCTTTAGTGACATGACACGATTTTAACGTGGCATTGTGGAAATATTGTCTCAAAAATGCCATCATCTTCCTAATTAAGTATCGGAAAGCACCCACATGAGTCGACCTGTCCTCGAAGAATCCCGCATCCATCCCGCCATCCGCGCGAAAATCAGCGGCAACCACGCCGATATCGTGCAGGAAGTGCAGGCGGCCATCGCCGCCAATAAAGTCGTGGTGGTGGGCATGGCCATGAACCCGTTCCCGCGCAAGGCGCGCGGCATGCTGGACCGGCAGGGCGCGCCGTACGCTTACCTGGAATATGGCAGTTACCTGAGCCAGTGGCGCCGCCGCTCGGCGCTGAAAATGTGGACCGGCTGGCCGACCTTGCCGATGGTGTTCATCAATGGCACCCTGATTGGCGGGGCGCAGGATTTGCAGCGGCTGATCGATAGCGGTGAATTCACGGCGCTGGTGGCGCCGAAGATCGGCGCGTAAGCATGGCGCCGCCGCAGCCATTGCCGGTGCGCCTGGCGCCCGGCGAGGATTTGCGCGGAGCCATCGAACGGGCCGTGGCCGACGCGGGCGCCCAGGCGGCGTTTGTCCTGCAAGGGATCGGCAGCCTGGCCGGCGCGCAATTGCGCTACGCCGGCGTGCCGCAGCCCACGGCATTGGCTGGCGACCTGGAAATCCTCACCCTGGCGGGTTCGGTCGCGCCCGATGGCGCGCATTTGCACATGGCGGTGTCCGATGCGCAGGGCAGGGTGTTTGGCGGCCACGTGGCGGCCGGCTGCACGGTGCGCACCACGGCGGAAATCCTGCTGATGCTGCTGCCGGGCCATGTGTTCAGCCGCGAACACGATCCGCGCACCGGCTATGCCGAGCTTAGTGTGCGTCCGGCAACAGGGCCTGCAACACCGTCTTGACGGGTTCGACTCCCGTCCCCGCCTTTAGAACTTTCAAGGTTTGCGGCCGTGGGTGGCGCCTACTGGCCGTTGGCATCTCTGTTGCGCCAGGCATACAACCGCAGGTACTTCCGTTATTCATACTTTAAGTCCTTGCGCATTTTTTTCTGAAAAAATGCGGCTTCGCGACAATTGGTGAGAATCCGCGCTTGTCCTACCGGGTACAGTATTTTTAGTTTCCATGTGGGAATATTGCTAATCCCGGAGTCCCCATGCTGAGTGCCCACGTCAGGCCATACCTGTCCATCTTCGCACTGCTCATTTTTCTACTGCAGTCGCTGGTGGCGGACGCCGCGACGACATACCGGCCGCCTATTGGCGGCTACCGCTTTGGCCCATCCATTTATCCGGATGCCAACCTGTTGGCCACCAAAGGTTGTATAGGATCGTGGTTCGTTCATCACTTGGACTTTACGCCCAAAGCCAACGCCAGTGGACCTGATGTGACCATTTATTGCGGGCTGAACCAGCCAGACGGCACGGTCGCCGTTAATCGCTGGGCGGGTTTTAGCTGGACGCTGGATTGCGCGGTGGGGATGATGGGCGTAGTCAATGGACAGACCCAATGCATCATTCCCGGTGTAGTGAAAGAAAAACCTTGCCAGCAGTGTCCTTCGCCAAAACTGGGCAACCCTATCAATTTGTTGAAAAAAGAAAAGTTGCAGGCGGAACACGACTATGCCTCCAGCCTGGACCTGCAATTTACCCGCCTGTACAGCAGCCTCTGGCAAACTCAGGCCATCGAAGGCATGGCGCCGGGGTGGCGTCACAACTATTCGCTGCGCATTGTCACCAACCTGGGGACGACGCCCTTCTATGTTGGTGAATACAAGCAGCAGTCGAGTGGCGATTATGCTTACCTGCCTGTCGAGCCACCAACGCCAGCAACACCTTTTGCCAAGGTGATGCGTGCTGACGGATATTCGCAGCATTTCCAGTCGAGCGATCAAGGCGTGAATTGGTCCTCCGATGCGGACGTCAATATGAAACTGGAGGCCACTCGCAACGAGCAGGGAAAAGTGATTGCGTGGAAGTTGACGACCGCCGCCAATGATGTTGAGTTGTATGGCGAAACCGGTCAATTAACCGGCATTAAATATGCGAACGGCAGATCGTTGTCCTTTGCCTACAGCGATGGCGCCACACCCCCCACGATTGCCAGCGCCCCCAATCTGCTGATTAGCGTGAACGACGACTTTGGCCGGTCGTTGCGCCTGAGCTATGACGATAAAAATCGCATCGTCACCATGACGACGCCGTCGGAAAAAGTCCACCTGTACGCCTACGATGCATCAGGCAATCTGGCCAGCGTCACTTATCCGGATGGCTTGAAGAAAATCTACCACTACAATGAGCCCGCGTATCAGTTGAAAACCGGCACGGGCAACGACGGCCTGCTGACGGGCTTGTCCTTCGAAACGAGCCCCGGCGTCATTTCCCGCTATGCGATTTTCCGCTACAACACCAGCGGCTTGCCGGTGTCGACCGAGCACGCGGGCGGCGCGGATAAAGTCACCATCAGTTATTCTCCCAGGTCGCACACCAATGCGCTGGGCGCCACGGTGAGTCCAGGCTATACGACGCTCAACGGCATGGAACTGCAGACATCCGAAAGCAAGCCAAACGGCGCCGGCGGCTTGGTTTATAGCTTTATTACCTACGATACGAATGGCAATTTCGCCACGCGCACGCACTACAACGGTAGCGTGACCACCTACAGCTATCACCTGGCGCGCAACCTGGAGGCCAGCCGCGTCGAGGGCAGCGGAACGGCGGCCGCGCGCACGATCACGACCGAATGGCACCCGGCCTTGCGCCTGCCGGCGCGGATCGCCGAGCCGCGCCGCATCACGACGTTCAGCTACGACACGAATGGCCTGTTGCTGAGTCGTTCCGTGCAGGCCACCGGCGATGCCAACGGCACGCAGGGCTTGACGGCGGCGCCAGTGGGCAGTCCCCGTGTTTGGCAATACACCTATAACAGCTACGGCCAGTTGTTGACGGCGAAAGGTCCGCGCACCGACGTCAACGACCTGACCACCTATGGCTATGACACCAGCGGCAACCTGGCCAGCGTCACCAATGCGCTGGGCCATCAAACCACCTTCACCGGCTATGACGCCGATGGCAGGGTGGGCGCCATCACCGACCCGAACGGCAAGGTGACGACGCTGACGTACACCTTGCGCGGGCAGATCGCCTCGCACAGCGTGGGCGGCGACGTCACCAGCTATACCTACGATGGCGCCAATTGCCTGACGCAAGCCGTGTTGCCGAACGGCGCCACGATCACGTACAGCTATGACGCGGCGCTGCGGCTGACCGGTATCTCGGACAACCTCGGCAACAGTATTGCCTACACCCTTGACGCCATGGGCAACCGCCTGACCGAGCAAGTCAAGGATCCGGCCGGAACCCTGGCCCGCCAGACCACGCGCGTCTTCGACACGCTGGGCCAACTGAAACAGCAGACCGGAGGTGTGCAATGAAGCGCCATATGGCACGCGCTTTCGCCGGCGCACTGATGGTTGCCGTGGTCGGCAGCGCCTGGGCGCAGACTGGACAGAACACGACCAGCAATTACCTGTATGACCCGATGGGGAACCTGACCCAGCGTACCGATCCGCTGGGGAATGTCACCAATCTCAGCTATGACCCGTTGGGACGGTTGAAGCAGCAGATCCAGCCGGTGCCGGCGGCCGGCGTGGCCCGGCCCACCACCAACCTGACTTACGACGGCATCGATCAGTTGAGCACGGTGGCCGACCCGCGCAACCTGACGACGACCTACACCAACGATGGCCTGGGTAACCAGCCCGGGCTGGCCAGTCCCGATACCGGGAGCACGGCACGCACTTTTGACCTCGCCGGCAACGTGCTGACCAGTACCGATGCGCGCGGCAAGGTGACCACTTATACCTACGACGCGCTGCACCGGGTCACCAGCATCAGTTACGGCGGCGGCACCCCGACTATCCTGGAATATGACGGCGGACCATCCGGCGCGCCCAATGCGATTGGCCGCCTGACGAAAATGACGGACGAATCCGGCCAGACCGCCTACGCGTATGACCAGGCGGGGCGGCTGCTGAGCAAAGTGCAAACCGTCACGCATGCGCAAGGGACGGTCTACCGCACGGTCAGCTATGCCTATGACAGCCATGACCGGCTTGCCAGCCTGACGTATCCAAGCGGCAACCGTGTCGACTATGGCTACGATGCGAATGGAAGAGTCAACAAGCTCACATTGCACCCGTCCGATGCGAATGGCGGCACGGATGTGGCGACGTCCATCGTGTTGCTGGATCAGATTACGTATGCGCCGTTCGGCGGCGTGCAAAGCTGGGCATGGGGTAACAGCACGGAGGCCGCGCCCAACCTGTATGCGCGGACGTTTGACCTGGATGGGCGGTTGGTCACTTACCCGTTGGGGACCGTGATGCGAACGGTCGCCTACGATGCGGCCAGCAGGATCACGGCGCTGACCCATACGGGGGCCGGCAACGCGGCCAACTACAACCAGGCCTTCACCTACGATGGCTTGGGCCGGTTGCTGACTTACACCGGCAACACCGGTACGCAAAGCTATGCCTATGACGCCACCGGGAATCGCACCCAGCTCAAAATCGGCGCCAGCACCTACAGCAACACCATCGCTTCCACCAGCAATCGCTTGGCCAGCACCAGCGGACCGGTGCCAGCCAAAAGCAACACGTTCGATGCGGCCGGCAACATCACCGGCGATGGCACGGTCATCTACACCTACGGTGAACGCGGCCGGATGAAGACCAGCACGAACGCCGGGGTGACCACCAGCTATCTGTATAACGGCATCGGCCAACGTACCAGCAAGACCGGGTCGACGACTCCGACCGGGGCCACTGGCTACGTGTATGACGAGCAGGGCCGTCTGCTTGGCGAGTACGATGCCAGTGGGGCGGTGTTGCAGGAAACGGTGTTCCTGGAGGACTTGCCGGTTGCTGTGTTGAAGCAGGCCGTCAGTGGTACACCGGCGGTGGTGACGACGTCGGTGGGTTACATTTATTCCGATCACATCAACACGCCGCGGGTGGTGACGGATGCAAGTACCAACAGCGTGGTCTGGACTTGGATCGAGGCTGATCCGTTTGGCATGGCGCAGCCGGTTGAAAACGCTGGGGGAGCGGTTTTTACGTACAACGTGCGCTTCCCCGGGCAGTTGTATGACAAGGAGACGAATCTTCACTACAACTACTATCGGGATTATGATCCGCAGGCAGGGCGGTATGTGCAGAGCGATCCGATTGGCCTGCAGGCAGGCCTCAATACCTATGCCTACGTCTATGCGAATCCCATAAGGTACGTTGATCCCAAAGGCTTGGATATTTGGATCGAAGGCCCGTCGAAAAACGAGCCTAGCTTCCATCAAAGCGTGAACGTTGGAAATCCCAACGGAAACTATAGTTCGTACAGCTTTGGGATGAATGGGCGCGGACTTGAAGGGCAGGTATATCGCGATGTCGATCTTGGTGGTCCGATTGAGGCGTACAAGAAAACATCTTCAGCACAGGATGCAGCGTTCAAGGCGGCTATGGAGCGCAATCTTGGTCAAAAGGGCACATATGGCTACGACGACATATGCCGTAGCTGGAGCCAACGCCAATACAACAATGCACCCGGGATTCAAAGCGCACCGCCGCCACGGATTGCATCTCCTCATATCGATGTGAGCCCATCAAGTTCACGTTCAACGACAGGAACTAGTAGCACAACCGGTACGAGTACATCCCGATGAGAGGCATCAGTATGTGGATTGTTAGCATCTTCGTTGTTGGATTTGCGTTCGTTGCGAACTTTATCAGCGCTCCTGAATATGGATTTGTATTTCTGGGAGTTGTCGCTTGCGATCTAATTGCCGTCTTCATGTTGATCCGAATTGTCCGACAGGGGAAGTTCTCACGGATTGGCGTAGCCGTACTTGGGTTGGTTGTCGTCTTTACACTGCTTGATGTGAGTTTAAGAAGTTTTGCGGGCATTCGGGTTCTTGACGCGATCTCCTGACACAAACAGAGGGAACCATCCACCTCGTTTCCGAGGTGGATGGGGTGGTCAAGATTAGGAGAATATTTAATGTTTTGTACTCTTCATATCCATTCGCATACACAGTCAACCTTGCCCGCTAATTTCCTCGCATCTAACAAGTGCGGCAATATTGTTTTTGTTGATTGCGAATCGCCGGCAATAAAAAATCGCAGAGATAGAGTTAGAGCGAAGCTAAATTTGGGGAGGGTGCAAATTGCACGTTATCAATGGAAATTGACATCGGATGGAATGGTTGAAAATGATGATATTCACAACCATCTACAATCGATATTCGAAAATTTTGAAAATGGCACGCCGATTTCCAAAGTGTTGGGTCCGGAGTATGCTTGCTGGGTATCGGTCTTCTGGTCAGGCAGCGGGACAGGCGGTGGGCCATTGTTGGAAACCAAAGCAATGGAAATTCTTCTGTTTCATCAGATTGATTTAGGTGTGGCTTTTTACTTGGAGGATTGAGAATTTAATATTCTGCCAATGAGGGGGAGCGTCTTTTCTTTGCTCATTTGGTAAGCGGGTTGTGTAACGTACAATTGCCGGAATTCCTGGTGGAGGAGCATCCATGGCTTGTAATCTTCATTGCAACTTGGGATTGCCCGAATCGTCATCCGGCGTGACGAAACCGAGGGCGCGCTTTTTCGGTAAGCCCCCAGCCTGCAAAAGATATGGCTAATTGCAAGGCTGAGTCGACGCTTACGAATTGCTTGTGCTCGATTATTTTTGCAAATCTATTCATCAAGCTGCCTCAAATGCATTGGCTGAGTCAGTGAGAATACGGCAGTAACTGCTCCGCAACCGTCTAGGTCAGCAGCGGCGAACTCAGTGCGCATCCGGCAGCAGCGCCAGCAAATCCGTCACCCCGATATCCACGCCGGCCTGCGTCAGCAGGGCCGATGCCTGGCCCCGGTGGTGGGTCTGGTGGTTAAAGAAGTGCATCAGCACGCCGAACAGAGGCCGCGCAAACGGCGTGCCTTTGGTGTTGGTGTAGTGCAAGGTGGAGGCCAGGCCGGTCTCCGTGACGGTATCGGCAAAGGCCGTGATGACGCCGTCGAGCCAGACGCGGTGCACGGTCATGGCCGCCAGGTCCGTGAACAGGATCGTATCGAGCCGCTCCGGCAGCGGCAGCGCACGCACGGGTTCCAGCACGGCGAAGGGCGCCGGGTGCGCGGCAAAGCGTTTGAGCCAGATGGTGTCGGCCACCACGAGGTGATTCAACGTGCCGAGGATGGAGCCAAAGAACGCGCCGCGCTCTTGCGCCAGTTCCGCCGGGGACAGCTTGCCGGCGGCCTCATAGACCTTTGCATTCATCCACGCGTTGTATTCCGCCATCTTGCGCACGTAGCCGGTGCCGTTCATTGCATCTCCCCGTCGGTAAAGAATGCCGCCATTGTAGCGGCGTCAGCGCCGCGGCGCGCGCAGCGGGTCCAGCAGCCCGCGCAGGTTGTTGTGGTCCAGTTCGTACATCAGCGCCAGCAGGCTGCCTAATTGCCCCTTGGGAAAACCTTCGCGGGCCATCCAGCCGAGGTAGTGGCCGGGCAGGTCGGCCAGCACCCGGTCTTTGTATTTGCCGTAGGGCATTTTGTAGGTCAGCAATTGCGCCAACGCTTCCGCATTCATTATTGTTGACTCCAAATCAAATATATTCTGCCTGTTGACGTATTTTTCGCAAAGACGTTCAGCCCGATACTGCCAGGCATTCAACCTGACCTGGAGTAACCATTATGCCTATTGCCTTGCTGGCGCTGACCATCAGCGCGTTTGCCATCGGGACCACCGAATTTGTCATTGTCGGCCTGCTGCCCACCATCGCCGCCGACCTGGGCGTGAACTTGCCATCCGCCGGGCTGCTGGTCAGCCTGTATGCGCTCGGTGTCGCGGTTGGCGCGCCCGTGCTGACGGCGCTGACCGGGCGCGTGCCGCGCAAGCAATTGCTGCTGGGGCTGATGGTGCTGTTCACGGCCGGTAACTTGCTGGCATGGCTGGCGCCCGGTTATGGCTCGCTGGTGGCCGCGCGCATTTTAACGGGGCTGGCGCATGGCGTGTTCTTTTCCATCGGCTCCACCATCGCCACTTCGCTGGTGCCCAAGGAAAAGGCCGCCAGTGCGATTGCCATCATGTTTACCGGGCTGACGGTGGCGCTGGTGACCGGGGTGCCGCTGGGCACATTCATCGGCCAGCACCTGGGCTGGCGCGCGACCTTCCTCGCGGTCGCCGCGCTGGGCGTGGTGGCGTTTATCGGCAGCCTGCTGTACGTGCCGTCCAACATCAAGCACAGCCAGCCGGCCTCTCTGCTGCAGCAAGTAAAAGTGCTGGGCCAGCCGCGCCTGCTGCTGGTGTATGCGATGACGGCACTCGGTTATGGCGGCTCGTTCACGGCCTTTACGTATTTGGCGCCGATCCTGCAAAAGGTGGCGGGTTTTGAAGAGAGCGCGGTCGGTGTCGTGATGCTGGTGTATGGCGTATCGGTTGCGGTCGGCAATATCTGGGGCGGCAAGCTGGCGGACCGGCGCGGCCCGATCGGCGCGCTGAAAATCATCTTCGCGGGACTGGCGGCCGTGCTGCTGGTGCTGTCGTTCACGGCGCCGCATCCGGTGCTGGTGGTGGCGACCGTGTTGCTGTGGGGGGCGGTGGCGTTTGGTAATGTCGCCGGGCTGCAAGTATACGTGGTGCAGCAGGCCGAGCATTACACGCCGCGCGCGGTCGATGTGGCGTCGGGGCTGAATATCGCCGCGTTCAACCTGGGCATTGCCGGCGGCGCCTGGGGCGGCGGGGTGATAGTCGAACAGCTGGGGCTGATCCACACGGGCTGGATCGGGGCGCTGGTGGTGGTCGGGGCGTATGCGTTGACGGCCTTCAGCGGGCGGCTTGATCAGCGCGATGGCGTGATCGCCGTCGAGCCGCGCCGGGTGGCGGGCGGGCATTGATCCCATTGTGGCGAAGCACGCATGGCGGCTTTCGCTGGCGTGAAAACCGCACTACGGAGTGAGGGCGCGGGCCGGATTTTGAATGACGGGCCGGGGTCAGTAGATCGCCTCAAGGCTGCGCGGCCCGAAATACTTTTCATACTCCTGCGCAGCCGACGTATCCATCATCCCCGCGATGTAATCGACCACCAGCCGCTCCTGGCTATCCTTCAGGCAGCGCAATTCCGGCGGCAGCAGGATGTTGCCGCGGTTGTAGTGGCGGTCGGTCAGCACTTCAAACAAGCCGCGAATGATCTTTTCGCCGCGTTTTTCATACAGTTGTACATCCTTCTTGCGCAAGATGGCTTTCCACAGCAGGCTTTTCAAGCCTTTGGCCAGCAGCAGCTTGGAACGGTAGCCGAGCTGCCCGTCGACCACCGCGATGTCGCGGCACAGTTCATAGACGATTTGCGACGTCAATTCCTTGCGCAGCACGATCGAATATTCTTCCGACGACGCGTGCTGTTCGCACTTCAGCGCTTCATTGTGGGCGAAGTCCGCGATGCACGAAAACATGGCGTAAGCGCCGCTGTATTCCGGGCTGATCTTGAATTCATGGACAATTTCGCCGACCGTGATAATGCCGAACGACAGCGCGTCTTCCACGTCATGCGCGGCGTACGCGATTTCATCGGACAAATCCATGATTTGCGCATCGATGCTTTTCGTGACGGTGACGCCATGCTTCTCCAGTTCGCCCGACAGGAACGCGTAATCGTCGTCGTACAGGAATTTCTTCGGGTTGTCCGCCCGCGTATGAAAATACTTGGTGATGCCAAACAGTGTGCGCACCGTCAGGTTCAGGCCCGGGTAGCCATAGTGGCGCTTTTCCAGGGTGCGCAAGATGCGGAACGCTTGCGCATTGCCTTCGAAGCCGCCAACGCCGGGGCACAGGCTGTCGAGGATTTTTTCGCCGTAGTGGCCGAACGGCGGGTTGCCGATGTCGTGCGCCAGTGAGCAGGTTTCCGTCACCACGCTGCGTTCCAGCCCCAGTTCGGCGGCAATCGAACGGGCGATTTGCGCCACTTCCAGGCTGTGCGTCAGACGGTTGCGGTTGAAACGGTTGGCGTCCACGCCCAGCAACTGCATCTTGCCCTGCAGGCGGCGGAACGAGGAAGCGTACAGCACGCGGGCGTAATCGCGCATGCCGTCTTCGCGGGCTTCGCTGCGGCCGTCGTGCTGGGCGTGCACACGGTATTCGAGGGGGCGGATCAGGGTTTCCTGCTGCCGCGCATAGGCAATGGTGTCGTCGGAGTACATGGCGCCATTGTAAGCGAGCGGCGGGGAGGGGCGGGTGCACCGGTGTGCGTGTCAGTGATATATTGCGGCCCAAAGTTTTTGTATCGGATTGCCATGTCTCCCGTCTTCCTGTTCGCCGCCGTGCTGGCGTATTTCGCCTTGTTGCTGGGCGTGGCCTGGCGTACCTCGCGCAACGCCACCAACGACAGTTTTTTTATCGGTAACAAGAACAGCAACTGGCTGCTGGTGGCCTTCGGCATGGTTGGCACCACCCTGTCCGGCGTAACCTTCATCAGCGTGCCCGGCGCGGTCGGGCGCGATGGTTTCACTTATCTGCAAATCATGCTGGGCTATGTGCTCGGCTATGTCACGGTGGCGTTCGTGCTGCTGCCGCTGTATTACCGCCTGAAACTCACGTCGATTTACCACTACCTCGACGTGCGGCTGGGTCGCCGTTCCTACCAGAGCGGCGCCGCCTTCTTTATCCTGTCGCGCACCCTGGGCGCCAGCGCGCGGCTGTACCTGGTGGTCAATATCCTGCAGGCGACCTTGCTGGACAGCCTCGGCGTGCCGTTCTGGGCCACGGCGCTGGTGATCTTGCTGATGATCCTGCTGTATACCTATGAAGGCGGCGTGAAAACCATCGTCTGGACCGACACCCTGCAAACCGCGGGCATGCTATCCGGGCTGGTGGCGTGCACGGTGTTCCTGCTGCAGGCGCTCGAGCTCGACGTGGCCGGCGCGCTGGCGCGGATGGACGCGCAGGGCTTGTCGCGCGTGTTCACGCTGGATGTCAACAGCCCGGCGTATTTCTGGAAGCAGGTGGTGGCCGGCATGTTCATCACGATCGCCATGACCGGCATGGACCAGGAAATGATGCAAAAAAATATCTCGGTGCGCACCCTGGGCGACGCGCAAAAGAACATGCTGCTGCTGACGGTGATCCTGACCGCCGTGCTGGCGCTATTTCTCTTCCTCGGCGGCTTGCTGTACCTGTATGCGCCGCTGGCGGGTGTCACGGCGCGCGGCGACCAGATTTTCCCGGCGGTCGTCATGGGCCACATGCCGGCGCTGTTGCAGCTGGTGTTTTTCATCGCGCTGGTGTCGGCCCTGTTTCCCAGCGCGGATGGCGCGATCACCGCGCTGACGTCGTCGTTCTGTATCGACTTGCTGGGCATTGCGCGGCGCGGTGATTTATCCGAGGCGCAGCGGGTGCGCTTGCGCCACCGCGTGCACCTGGGCTTTTGCGCCTTATTCCTGGTGCTGGTGATGGTGTTTAAATGGATCGCCAGTGCCAGCATGATCGGGGTCATCCTCAAATTAGCCGGGTATACCTATGGGCCGCTGCTGGGCCTGTTTGCGTTTGGAATATTGACGCAGCGCAAGGTCAATGACCGCTGGGTGCCGCTGGTGGCACTGGCCGGGCCCGCGCTGTGCTGGGGCATGGAACGGTGGCAGGGCGCGCTGTTCGGACCCTACCGGATCGGCCTGGAACTGTTGCTGGTCAATGGCGCGCTGGTGATGGGCGGCCTGTTCCTGATTTCCCGCCGCAGTGGCCAAGACGCGCCGTATCCGTTACAGTGTTGCCAGAAATAACATCTTCAACAAGGAGTCATGATGTCACGATCCATCTTTTCTTATGTACGCCAGGGCTTCGGCTTTGCCTGGCGCGCGCTGGATTTTGGCCGCAGGGCCATCTTCAATTTGCTGTTCCTGATCGTGCTGCTGGCGCTGGCGTGGGCCGTCATCTTTGGCGGCGTCAAGCCGCTGGCTGAGAAAACCACGCTGGTGCTGGATTTGAAAGGCGACCTGGTGGAACAATCGGCCAGTGGCGTGCGCGATGCCGTCAAGGCCAACCTGACCGGCGGCGAAGCGCGCCGCACTGTCGTGCTGCGCGACGTGATCAGCGTGCTCGATGGCGCGGCCAAGGATCCGAACGTCGGCGGCGCATTGCTGTTGCTGGACGAGATGAGCGGCGGCGGCCAGGCCAGCTTGCGCGAAGTGGCGCGCGCGGTCGAACGCTTCAAGGCTTCCGGCAAGAAGGTTGTCGCCTGGGGCAACAGCTTTGACCAGAAACAATACCTGGTGGCGGCGCACGCCAATGAAGTCTATGTGCACCCGATGGGTGGCGTGTTCCTGGAAGGCTTTGGCCGCCACCGCAATTACTACCGCGATGCGCTGGACAAGCTTGGCGTCACCGTCAACCTGGTGAAAGTCGGCACCTACAAGAGCTTTGCCGAGCCGTATATCGCCAATGGCCCGTCGCCTGCCGCGCTGGAGGCCGATGCCTACCTGTACAACGCGCTGTGGGCCAGCTACACCGATGAAGTGGAAAAATCCCGCAAACTGCCGCAAGGCCAGGTCATGAAAATCATCGATGACTTGCCGGCGCTGTTTGACAAAGCCGGCGGCAACCTCGGCAAATTTTCGCTGGAATCCAAATTTGTCGATGGCCTGAAAACCCGCGATGAAGTCCGCCAGATGATGATCGATCGTGGCGCCCGCGATGCGCAGGGCAAATCGTTCCGCCAGGTGGCGTTTGAGGAATACCTGACCCGCGTGCGTCCGAAACTCATGGGCGATGCGGTGGGCGTGGTGATGGCGGTTGGTGAAATCAGCGACGGCACGGCGCCTCCCGGCCAGATCGGCGGCATTTCCACCTCGAACCTGATCCGCGCCGCGCGTGAAGACAAGAACATCAAGGCGGTCGTGCTGCGCGTCGATTCGCCCGGCGGCAGCGCGTTCGCTTCGGAACTGATCCGGCGCGAACTGGAACTGACCCGCGCCGCCGGCAAGCCGGTGATTGTCTCGATGGGCAACGTGGCGGCCTCCGGCGGCTACTGGATTTCCATGGCGGCCGATGAAGTGATTGCCGAACCGAATACCGTCACCGGTTCGATCGGCGTGTTCTCCATCATCCCGACCGCGGAAAAAGTCATCGACAAGCTGGGCATCCATACCGGCGGCGTGACCACCACCTGGCTGGCCGGCGCGGACAACCTGCTGCGCCCGATGGACCCGCGCTTCCGCCAGGTGCTGCAATCGAGCGTCAACTACATCTATACCGACTTCACGACCCGCGCCGCGGCGGCCCGCAAGACCACGCCGGAAAAGATCGATGAAGTGGCGCAGGGCCGTGTCTGGACCGGTGTGCAAGCCAAGGAGCGTGGCCTGGTGGACCGTTTGGGCACGTATGAGGACGCGCTGAAAACCGCCGCCGCAAAAGCGAAGCTGGGTCCGGATCACCGCGTGGTCTACATCGAGCGTGAAGTGTCGAAGTTCGACAAGCTGCTGGAAATGTTTGGCGGCTCGGTGGCGCATACCGTGACGGACGCGCTGGCGCCGTATGTGAAAGCATCGGTGGCCCCGACCGGCATGCCGCTGGGCGCCGCGGCCGAAACCGTGCAGGAACTGGGCTGGCTGAACGAAGTGGCGACGCGGCGCAAACCGTTCGCGGCGGTCACGCACTGCCTGTGCGGGTCGCCCTGATCGCCATCAGCAAGTCCTTCATCCACAAGTGGGCGGAGGTCCGGCTATGCCGGACGTGCCCATACACCTTCACCGTGTAGCGGGGAATCGCAAACGGCGCGGCCATGATGTTGATGGCCGCCGCCTCCCGCAGCGCCAGCGCCGCCTGGCGCGGCATGGTCATCACCAGTTCCGATCCCCCGATCACGAACGGCGCCGCCAGCACCGATGGCAGGTGCAGCGCGACATCGCGCTGGTGCCCCATCTTTTCCAGCACCTTGTCGATATAGCCCGACGATTCATTCCACGGCGTGACCACCGCGTGGCGCGCGGCCAGGTACTGGTCCAAGGTGATGGTTTCCCGGATGGCGGCATGGCTGCGCGCGGCAATCACCACGTAGTCGTCGCCGAGCCAGTCAAAACTTTCAATCCCGGGCGCGGGGGTGATCGGATCTTCTTCATAGCCGATGCCGAAATCGATCCGGCCCGCCGCCAGTTCGTCGCTGGAGGCGCGCCCGCTTGAATACACCACCTTGCAGCGTACGCGGGGCGCGGCCTGCTGCAATCGCCGCATCAGCGGCGGCAGCACGGCAAACGCCGTGTAATCGGTGGCGGCCAGCACAAAGGTGCGTTCGCTGGTGGCGGGATCGAAACCGCGCGCTTCGCCCAAACCCCGCGTCAGCGCTTCGAGCGCGGCGGTGACCGGCGCGGCCAGCGCTTCGGCATAGGCGGTGGGCTGCATGGCGTTGCCGATGCGGACAAACAATTCATCGGCCAGCGCCTCGCGCAGACGCGACAACGCGTGGCTCAGCGCGGAAGGGCTCATGGCCAGTTCGCTGGCGGCCGCCGTGACGGAGCGGTGGCGCAGCAGCGCGTCAAACACGGGCAGCAGGTTTAAATCCAGCCGGCGCAGGATGGAATGCATAATGTTCAATTCCTCGTGAAATAAATGCACTTCATGCATTGTACTGGCTGGCGTAGCATGGCGTTTTTCCCTTGTTGAGATAGCCCATGACCCTGCATATCCGTCCCGCCACCATCGCCGATTCCGAGCTGATCCTGCGTTTCATTACCGAACTGGCGGTGTATGAAAAAGCCGGCGACCAGGTGGCCGCCACCGTGGACACCATCGGCGCCAGCCTGTTCGGCCCCGGTACGCCGGCGCGCGCACTGATTTGCGAAGCCGATGGCGTACCGGTGGGCTTTGCCGTGTACTTCTTCAATTACTCGACGTGGCAGGCGAAGAAGGGCTTGTACCTGGAGGACTTGTACGTGTCGCCGTCGAGCCGGGGGCAGGGCGCGGGCAAGGCCTTGCTGCGCCACCTGGCGGCGATTGCCGTGGAACAGGGCTGCGGGCGCTTCGAGTGGAGTGTGCTGGACTGGAACCAGCCGGCGATCGACTTTTATTTGTCGATCGGCGCGCTGCCGCAGGATGAGTGGGTACGCTACCGCATGCACGGCGCGGCGCTGCGGGATTTTGCGGCGGGGTGATGGCGGGCCACGGGATCAGCTTCGCAGGGCAATCGCAGGTTTCAGTCTCACCGCCCGCACCGCATGGCGCCCGCCGGCGAGCGCGGTGGTGGCCACCCCCAGCAGCAATGCCAACACCAGCGGCCACCACCCGATCGGCGCCCGTTCCACGTACGCCGACAGGTAGCGCTCTATCGCCACCGCCGCCACCGGCAACCCGAACAAGGCGGGCAGCGCCACCAGCATCGCCAGTTCGCGCGCCACCAGCATGCCGATATCCCTGCGCCGCGCGCCATGCAACTTGCGCAGCGCGATTTCCCTGGTGCGGCGGCGGATCGCATCGGCGGCCAGCACATAGGCGCCGCTGGCTGCCAGCATCAGCGCAATGGCCGTCGTCACCGCCAGCAAGCCCGCCAGTCTCAGATCGTCCGCATAGCCGGATGCATGGATGTCTTGCGCGCTGCGCACGTCCAGTGGCGTATTGGGGTAATAGCGCTGCCATGCGCCGCGGATCGCCTGTTCCGCCGCGCCGGGCGCGCCAGCGGCGCGCACCGTCAATACCGACGCCGCCGTCCGCAATGCATAAGCGGTCGGCCGGGGCGCGGTTTTCATCGAATGAAAACGCACTTCCGGCGCCACGCCGACGATGCGTTTGCCAACCCACTGCCCGCCATCGCGCAATTGCACGGTTTGGCCGACGGCCAGGTCCGCATGGGCGAAGCCCAGCTGGCGCGCGGCCAGCGAGTTGACCACCAGCGGCTGCGCATCGTCTTCGCGGTCTGTCGTGGATGAAAACAGCCGGCCCGCGACGGGCGCGATGCCATACACCTTAAAGAAATCAGCGCTGACGGACTTGATGTCCGTGACGATGTCCGCGCCACCGCCCGTGCGCAACGCTGAGCGCCACGGGTTGCGGGCCGCGCCGACCGGGTCGTTCGAGACCGCCACGCCGGCAATGGCCGCATCGCGTGCCAGCGCCTGCATCAAGCCGCGCGCCGTGGCGCTGCTGTGCGGCGTGTCCGGTTCCGGCAAGTCAAACACCAGCAGCGGCCGGGGATCGAAGCCCGGTGAGGTATCGATCGCATGGCGTGTTTGCCAGCCGACCGCGATCGCATAACTGGCCAGCGCCATGGCCGCCGCCACTTGCAGCATCGCCAGCGCCTTGCGCAGCCGTGCGCCGCCCGGCGCTTCCGCATCGGGGTGCCCGGCCAACGCCTGCGCGGGCCGTACGCGCAATGCCGTCCATGCCGGATACGCGGCCGTCAATAAACCCAGCGCCACGCCGCCCAGCAGCGCGGCCGCCACGTTGTGCACCGACAGGATCGGTGACAAGTCCCGGTTCATGGCGGCGCCAAACAGGGGCAGGGCCAGCCACGCCATCAGCAAACCGGAAAACGTTGCCAGCAGCGACACCGCCATGGCTTCCGCCGTGAATTGCAGCGCCAGCCGTCCCAGTCCCGCGCCCAGCACTTTGCGCAAGCCGATTTCGCGGCGGCGCCGGATCACGCGGATGGTGGCGAGATTCGCGTAATTGACGGCGGCCAGCGCCATTACCAGTACCGCCACCGCCGCCAGTCCGCCCACCACGGCCTGGTCGCCCCGGTCGACGCGCATGGACAGGAAGTTGACGGACACGCTCTGATCGAAATACGCGTCCGTCAGCGGCGCCAGTTGCACTTCCATGGTTTTCTTCGCCGGCGTGAATGCCGCACGGTCCAGCATCTGCTGCAAGCCCGCCGCCACCACCGCAGGCGATGCGTCCGGCGCCAGCTTGACCAGCACATAACCCCACCAGCCATCGGCCCCTGTTTGCACTTCGCCCCGCACGTCGGGCGGCAAGATGACCGATGCCACGCCATGCAATGCTTCAAACGGAATGGTGCTGTTGGCGGGCGGCGTGCGCACCACGGCGCCGATGCGCAACACCGCCTTGTGGCCGTTGACGGTGGCGGCGGGGACCACGCGGTTCAGCACGTCGGTTGTGCCAAACAGCCGCAGCGCCGCCGCCTCTGTCACGATCAAGCCATCGGGGCGGGCCAGGGTGGCGGTCGCATCGCCGCTGACGGCCCGCAGGCCCAGCATGCGTTCAAAGCCCGGCGTCACGGCCAGTCCGGCCACCTTGACGGCGTGGCCATGGTCCAGGATGGCCAGCGGCGCCCACGTCAGGTAAGCCGTGGCTTGTTCAATACCGGCAATGCGGGGGGCGGCGCCGTGCAGCATTGCCGGGACCTGGTCGTACGACGGCGCGCCGGGATCGGCATGGTTGCGGTGCTTGACGATATACACGCGCGACGCATCCGGCACGTGCGCATTGTATTGCCACGAATAGCGCACGAAGCCCAGCAGCAGCAGGCTCGCGGCCAGGCCGACGGCCAGTCCCGCCACGGCGGTCAGCGCATAGGCGGGGTCGCGCGCCAGCAGGCGCAGGCCGACGCGGAATTCCTGGACCAGGTTGAACAAAATGTGTGTCATGGCGGGTGGTGGTGGTCAACGATGCCGATGTCATCGCAAGACCCATGCCACGTGAAAAAACCGCGGTTTCGGGACGCGCAAGGGACTATTGCCGCCCGTTGTGCGGCCATGGTGTCCGCTGCCGCACGGTGGGCCGCCGCCAACTGTCCGGAAGCGGACAACCGCTGGCGGAACATTATCGCGTCAGCCGGTACAGCAGCAGCGCGGCGCGGATGGTCGACTGTTCGATCGAGGCGATATCCAGGTCTTCGTCCGGCGAATGCGCACCTTTGCCGGACGCGCCGAGACCGTCGAGACTGTCGATATACGGCGCGACGAACTGGATGTCGCCCGCACCGCGCAGGCCCGGCGGGAAGGCCGCCACCGGACCCAGTCCGGCGTCATCGCTGGCTTGCGAGTACGCCGCCAGCAATTGCCGGTTGCCGGCCGTCGGCGCCATCGGCGGATACGAATCCTGGAAGGCAATGGTGGCGCTGGCGCCGGGCAGGCTTTGCGCGACGATGCCCCGCATTTTCGCGCGGGCGCGGTCGCGCTGTTCATAGGTGAGGTAGCGCATGTCGCCCGTCACGGTGGCCGTGCTGGCAATCACATTGTTCTTGCCCTGCGTCGTGGCGCGCGCGTTGGCGTCGTCATGCGCCACCTGCGTGCCGCCCGCGATCAGGCCGGGGCTGAAGGTCAGGTCCGGTTCGATGACGTCGCGGCGGAACGCGTCGACGATGCGCGCCGCTTCGTAAATCGCGCCATAGCCCGCGTCCTGGCTGAAGATGCCGGACGAGTGGCCTTGCTTGCCATTGACTTGCACGGTCCACGACGAGGAAGAGCGGCGCCCGATGGTGCCGGTCGCGCGGCCATCCTTGCCGATCACGGTGGCCTCAAATGACAGCGCGACGTCGCTGCGTTTCGCGGCCGCCACCATATCGCCCCGCGACAGCTCTTTCGGTTCCCCTGCGTTTTCCTCGTCCCCCGTGAACAGCACGGTGATGGTGGCGCCATCGAGCGCGCCAGCGGCATGCAGCGCGCGCAGCGCTTCGATGATGATGACGTCGCCGCCTTTCATGTCATTGACGCCCTGGCCCCGTACCCGGTCGCCGTTGCGCTGCCACGCCTGCACCGGACTGTCTTTTTCAAACACCGTGTCCAGGTGGCCCAGCAGCAGGATGCGCTTGCCGCGCGTGCCACGGCGTTCCGCCAGCAAGTGGCCGGCGCGCCGCATGGACGGCGGCATGTCGATCCATTGGGTACGGAACCCCAGCGCGTCGAATTCTGCGCGGAACAATTTGCCGACATCGCGCACGCCGTCGTGGTTCATGGTGCCGCTGTTGATGTTGACGGAACGTTCCAGCAGCGCCAATGCGGGTTCCTTGCGGGCTTTCACCGCCGCGACGATGGCTTGTTCGGTGGTGTCCAGCGGGGCGGCGGTGGCGTTGAGCAAGGCGGTGCAGGCGAGAGCGGCGGCAAGGGCTGGCAGGGCAGGTTTCATGGCGCATGCGGAATGTGGAAGGGATTAGCAGCATAGCAGCCACAGGCTTTACGGCGAAGGCCGTAGGGGGGATTTCGCGTCGCGAAAGCCACCGTGCCAGCGTTGCCGCCAGCATGGAGAGCATCGCTACGCACGCATGGCGGAAACCGCCCTACGGAATCCAGCCGGTGGCAATAGGATGCCGGGTGCCCGGTCAACCGAGCGGCAGCGTCACCACAAACCGGCTGGTCCCGCCGCGCACCGGCTCGCACCGCACGTCGCCGCCGTGGCGGCGCGCGATTTGCCGCACCAGCGCCAGGCCCAGTCCGGTGCCGGTGCTGTCGCGCACATTGCCGCTGCGGTAAAACGGTTCGAAGATGCGGTCCTGGTCGGCGGGCGGCACGCCGGGGCCGTCGTCCTGCACGGTGATTTCAGCTTGCGCGCCGGCGCGGCGCACCTGCATGCGGGTCGGCGGCGCACCGTGGCGGCGCGCGTTTTCCAGCAGGTTGCGCAGCAGCCGGCGCAGCAGGCGCGCTTCGCCCTGGATGGCGGCGGATTCGCCTTCCAGTTCCGCTTCGTCATAGCGTGCGCATTCCTCGGCCGCCAGCGCCAACAAGTCCAGTGGCTCGACTTCCGAACGGGCGCCGCCACGGCCGGGCGCGACATCGGCCATGTCGAGCCGGCTGGCCAGCAGGATTTCATCGATCAGCTGGTCCAGTTCCGCAATGTCCTGTTCCAGCCCGGTGCGGCGCTTGTCTTCGATCTGCTCTTTCGACAGTTCCAGCGCGAGACGGATGCGGGCCAGCGGCGTGCGCAATTCGTGCGAGGCGTTGGCCAGCAGCGACTTGTGGGCGCCAAGCAGCGCTTCGATCTGGTCCGCAGAGCGGTTGAAACTGGCCGCCAGGCGCGCCACTTCATCATTACCCTCCACCTTGACGCGGGCCGACAGTTGCCCCGCGCCCAGCGATTCCACGCCGTGCTGCAAGCGTTCCAGCCGGCGCGTCAGGCGCCGCACCACGGGATAGGCGCCAATCGCAATGATGACGGCCAGCGCAATCAACATGTAATGCAGGCGGTAGCGAGGCGGCATCGGCCGCAGCGGCGTGGACGACACCACCAGGCGGCCATCGTCGAGCCGCATGAAGAAGCGCCGCGCCCGCAGGTTGCCATCGTCGTCGCGCTCGACATAGCGCGCCATCATGCGTTCGTGTTCGGCAACGGCGGACGCCGCACCGTGCCCGCGCTCGGCCGGGGCGTGCTCGATCATCACGCGCCGTTCGCGCCACGCACCACGCGCCGGCCGGGGCAGCGGTTCGCCGACATAGGCGAGGCGTTCGCCGTCGGGACTGTACAGCGTGATGTCGGCCTTGATGTCCTTGGTCAGCCGTGACAGCGCGGCCTGCTGTTCGGCCGCAGGCGTGCCGGCAGGGGGCAGCGCATTGCGCAGCAGCACGCCCAGTGCGCGGTCCGATGGCTCAAATGGTCCGGCGTAGTGCCACAGCAGCGCGGCGGCGGCGGTAAACAGCGCCAGACTGGCCAGCAGCGCAACATAGAATCTGAAATACAGCCGTGGCATGCGCAACTCCCGCCCAGTCAATCCTGGTCCTTGGCAAACACATAGCCCGCGCCACGCACCGTGATGATGCGGCGCGGGTGCTTCGGATCGTCTTCGATGGCGGCGCGCAGGCGCGACATGTGCACGTCGATGGAACGGTCGAATACTTCGCTCTGGCTGCCGGAAGTGGCATCCATCAGCGCTTCGCGCGACATCACGCGTCCCGCATTGCGCGCCAGCAACAGCAGCAAGTCGAACTGGCATGCCGTCAAGTCGCACTGTTTGCCGTCCAGCCGCGCCGCATAGGCGATCGGTTCGACTTCCAGGCGGCCAAAGCGCAACACTTCCTTCGAGACGCGTTGTGTTTCACCGCCACGGCGCAGGATGGCGCGCAGCCGCGCCAGCAATTCGCGTGGTTCGAACGGTTTCGGCAGGTAATCGTCGGCGCCCAGTTCCAGGCCGATGATGCGGTCGATGGCGTCGCCGCGCGCCGTCAGCATCAGGACCGGCACGCTGGACTTGGCGCGCAGCTGGCGGCAGATTTCCAGGCCGTCCATGTCGGGCAGCATCAGGTCGAGGATGACGGCGTCCACGCGATTGTCCGCCAGCCAGGCCAGGGCCGGCTTGCCGCGCATGTGGGTGGTGACGGTGTAGCCGGACTTGGTCAGGTATTCCGACAGCATGTCGCACAGCCGCGGGTCGTCTTCAATGATCAGGATATGTTCGCTCATGTCGGTGATTGTACGGGCCGAGGGTGTCCGCCTTATAGGGATTTGTAGCGCCTTTGTATCAAACTGTGAAGGGCGGTAACGAATCCCGCCGCGCCGCCGCAGCGGGCCTCAAGCCTTGATGAAGCGGGCTGAAGGTTCGTTCTATCGTGCTCCCGGCGTCCGATTGTTTCCACCAGACGCATAGGAAAAATAGTGCTGTGCTAGTGTCCATGCAAGAACCATTCGTTCCAATTGAACATCAGGGAATGACCATGCCAGCGCCGACCACACCACCCGCCACACCGACTCCACCGTCTCCCCAGCCCCGGCGCAGCCGGCGTTCCGCCATGATCGGGGCCATCCTTGCCGTGGCCGCGATGATCGGGCTGGGCTGGCTGGCCTGGCACTTGACCCATCCGGCGGAAGCGGATAAACCCGCCGCCAGCGCGTCCGGCGGCCCGGGAGGCGGGGGCGGCGGCCGGCGGGGCGGCGGCGCAACCACGGTCGGTGTTGCCACAGCGGAACTTGCAGACCTCCCCGTGGTGCTCGACGCGCTGGGGACGGTGACGGCGGCGGCCACCACCACGGTGCGCCCGCAAGTGTCCGGCATCCTGCAAAAAGTGCTGTTCAAGGAAGGACAGATGGTGAAAGCCGGCCAGGTGCTGGCGCAAATCGATCCGCGCCAGTTTGAAATGGCGCTGATGCAGGCATCCGGCCAGCGCCAGCGCGATGAAGCCCAGCTGGAAAACGCCCGCCTGACACTGGAGCGCTACCGCACCTTGCTGGCGCAGGATTCCATCGCGCGCCAGGACGTCGACACCCAGGCCGCGCTGGTGAAACAGCTGGAAGGCACGGTCATGACGGACAAGGCCAATGAAGGCAGTGCGCGCCTGAACCTCGGCTATACCAAGGTGGTGGCGCCGATCAGCGGCCGGGTGGGCTTGCGCGTGGTCGATGTCGGCAACCTGGTCGGCACGGGCGACGCGGCCGGGATTGCCGTCATCACGCAGCTGGCGCCGATCGACGTGGAATTCGCGATCCCGCAAGACCGCGCGGCCGATGTGATGGCCGGCGCCGGCAGCGGCGACAAACTGGTGGCGGTGGCCTTTGACCGCACCCGCACCCTGGAACTGGAACAGGGCGCCTTCGCCGCGCTGGATAACCAGGTCGATACCCAGACCGGCACCATCAAGGCCAAGGCGCGTTTCGCCAATGCGAAAAACACCTTGTTCCCCAGCCAGTTCGTCAATGTGCGGCTGGAATTAAGAACAGTGAAAGATGCCGTGATGGTGCCGGTGACGGCGCTGCGCCATGGCGCCGGCGGCGATTACGTGTATGTGCTGAGGCCGGACCGCACGGTGTCGCAGCGCGCCGTGACGCGCGGGCAGGCCACCACCGACAAGGTGCAGATGGCCACCGGCCTGCAAGCGGGCGAACAAGTCATCACGGAAGGCGCGGACCGCCTCAAGGATGGCGCCAAAGTCATGCTGCCGGGAGATAAGCCGCAGCAGGGGGGCGAAGGCCGCCGCGGCCGCCGGGGACAGGATGGCGCCGGACGCGAGAGGGGCGGCGAAGGCCGTCCTGCCCAGGATGGCGCGCAGCGCGGCGCGGCAGGGGCGGGCGCCGGTGGCCCGCCCGCCGCCACGGACGGCGCTGAAGGACAGCGCGGCGATGCCGGCAGGCGCCAGGACAGCGCTCCGCCTGGCGAGCGGCGGCGCGAAGGGGGCGGCGAACACCGCCGTCACCGCGACCAGGCCAGCGCGCCAGCGGGATCAACGCCATGAGTCCGTCCCGCCCCTTTATCCAGCGCCCGGTCGCCACCTCGCTGCTGATGCTGGCCATTGTGCTGGCGGGACTGGTCGGCTTTAAATTCCTGCCGCTGTCGGCGCTGCCGCAGGTGGATTTCCCCACGATTCAAGTGCAAACGCTGTATCCCGGCGCCAGCCCGGAAGTCATGGGCCAGACCGTGACGGCGCCGCTGGAGCGCCAGTTCGGCCAGATGGCGGGCTTGCAGCGCATGAGTTCCACCAGCGCGGCGGGGGTGTCCATGATCACCCTGCAATTCGCACTGGGCCAGACGCTCGACGTGGCGGAACAGGAAGTGCAGGCCGCCATCAATGCCGGCGGTTCGCTGCTGCCGACCGATTTGCCGGCGCCGCCCGTGTACGCGAAAGTCAATCCGGCCGATGCGCCGGTGCTGACCCTGGCCATCACATCGGACCAGTTGCCGCTGACGGAAGTGCAAAATATCGTCAACACGCGGCTGGCGCTGAAGATGTCCCAGGTGTCCGGCGTCGGCCAGGTGACGCTGAGCGGCGGCCAGCGTCCCGCCGTGCGGATCCAGGCCGATACCCAGGCGCTGGCGTCCTATGGCCTGGGCCTGGACACCTTGCGCACCGCCATCACGTCGGCCAACGCCAACAGCGCCAAAGGCAGCTTTGACGGCCCCACGCGCTCGTTCACCATCAATGCCAATGACCAGTTGCTGGCGGCAAACGATTACCGGCAATTGATCGTCGCGTGGCGCAACGAAGCGCCGGTGCGCCTGCAGGATGTGGCGCGGGTCGTGGACAGCGCGGAAAACGTGCGGCTGGGCGCATGGGCCGGCATCAACGGCAAGCTGGTCCCGGCCATCATCCTGGAAGTGCGGCGCCAGCCGGGCGCCAATGTGATCGCCACGGTCGATGCGATCCGCGAGCGCTTGCCGGAATTGCAGGCCGGCTTGCCGGGCGCGCTGAAGGTCGAGGTGCTGAGCGACCGCACCAACGGTATCCGGGCCTCGGTGGAACACGTGGAAATGGAACTGGTGCTGGCCGTGATGCTGGTGGTGCTGGTGATCTTTGCCTTCCTGCACAGCCTGCGCGCCACCGTGATTGCCAGCCTGGCCGTGCCGATTTCCCTGATCGGCGCCTTTGGCGTGATGTACTTGCTGGGCTACAGCCTGAACAACCTGAGCCTGATGGCGCTGACGATCGCCACCGGCTTCGTGGTCGATGACGCCATCGTCATGATCGAAAACATCGCGCGCTATATCGAGGAAGGCGAGCCGCCGATGGACGCCGCCCTGAAAGGCGCCACCCAGATCGGTTTTACCATTATTTCGCTGACGGTGTCGCTGATCGCCGTGCTGATCCCATTGCTGTTCATGGGCGACGTGGTGGGGCGGCTGTTCCGCGAATTCGCCGTGACCCTGGCCATCACGATCTTGATTTCCGCCGTGGTGTCGCTGACCCTGGTGCCGATGATGGCGGGCCGCTGGCTGACCAGCCACGCGCATGGCGACACCGGTTCCAGAATGGGGGACGCGATCCAGCGCTTCTTCGACAAGGTGATCGCGCGCTACGACACGTCGCTGCAATGGGTGCTGGAACGCCAGGGCGCCACCTTGCTGGTGGCGCTGGCGACCCTGGTGCTGACCGTGGTGCTGTACCTGTTTATCCCGAAGGGCCTGTTCCCGACCCAGGACACGGGCCAGCTGCAAGTGCGGATCGAAGCCGCGCAAGCCGTGTCCTATGAGCGCATGGCGCAATTGCAGCAAGCCGCCGCGCAAGCGATCCTGCAAGACCCGGACGTGGTCAGCCTCAGTTCGGTGGCCGGCGTCGACGCGGCCAACAACACGATGCTGCACACCGGCCGCGTGCTGGTCAACCTGAAGCACGATCACGGCGACCAGCACGCCATCATGGAACGCCTGAAACGCCGGGTGGCGGAGGTGGCCGGTGTCACGGCGTACCTGCAGCCGACCCAGGATTTGACCATCGATGCGGAGTCCGGCCCCACGCAATACCGCGTGTCGCTGGAGGGGGCGGACAACGCCACCGTCACAATGTGGGCCAACAAGCTGGCGGAACGGATGCGGCGCAAGGAGCAGTTGCGCAACGTGGTGTCCGATGCGGGCGCCATGGGTGTGGCGGCGCATGTGGCGATTGACCGCGACACCGCGTCGCGCCTGCAAATCACGGCGGCGGCCATCGACGACGCGCTGTATTCCGCCTTTGGCCAGCGCATCGTCTCGACCATTTTCACGGAAACCAACCAGTACCGCGTGATCCTGGAAGCGCAGCCGGGCGGGCTGTCGACCCCGGAATCGCTGGGCAACCTGCCGCTGCGCACCGGCTCCGGCAAGCCGGCGCCCTTGTCGGCGGTGGCCACCGTGACGGAAAAACCGGCGCCGCTGCAAATCACGCATGTGGCGCAGTATCCCGCCACGACACTCGGCTTTGATACCGCGCCGGATATCTCGCTGGGCCGCGCGGTGCAAGCCGTGAAGGAAGCGGCGCAAGAGATCCGGCTGCCGCCATCGGTCACCCTGACCTTCCTTGGCGCCTCCGGCGCGTACCAGGCTTCGCTGACCAACCAGCTGTGGCTGATCCTGGCCGCCGTGCTGTGCGTCTACATCGTGCTGGGCGTGCTGTACGAAAGCTATATCCATCCGCTGACGATCTTGTCGACCTTGCCGTCGGCTGGTGTCGGCGCGCTGCTGGCGCTGCTGGTGACGGGGCAGGACCTCGGCGTGATCGGGATTATCGGCATCATCCTCTTGATCGGCATCGTCAAGAAAAACGCCATCATGATGATCGACTTTGCCATCGAGGCCGAGCGCGATGAACAAAAGGCGCCGCGCGAGGCGATCCACCAGGCGGCGCTGCTGCGTTTCCGGCCGATCCTCATGACGACCCTGGCCGCCCTGTTTGCCGCCGTGCCGCTGATGCTGGGCTGGGGCGAGGGGGCGGAATTGCGCCGCCCGCTGGGCCTGGCCATCTTCGGCGGCCTGATCGTCAGCCAGGTGCTGACCTTGTACACCACGCCCGTGATTTACCTGGCGTTTGACCGGCTGGGGCGGCGCTGGCGCGGGCGCCACAGCGAGGTGGCGGCATGAACCTGTCGGAACCCTTTGTCCGGCGGCCGATCGCCACCATCCTGCTGACCATCGGGCTGGCATTGGCCGGCATTGCCGCCTTCTTTGTGCTGCCCGTGTCGCCGCTGCCGCAAGTGGATTACCCGTCGATTTCCGTCAGCGCCAACCTGCCCGGGGCCAGCCCGGACACCATGGCGTCCAGCGTGGCCACGCCGCTGGAACGGCGGCTGGGCGTGATTGCCGGCGTCAATGAAATGACGTCGAATTCCGGCAATGGCTCGACCCGCATCAGCCTGCAGTTTGACCTGAACCGCAAGATCGACGCCGCCGCGCGCGAAGTGCAGGCCGCCATCAACGCGTCGCGCGCCGACCTGCCCGCGACGTTGCGCAGCAACCCCACCTACCGCAAGGCCAATCCCTCCGATGCGCCGGTCATCATCCTGGCGCTGACCTCGCCGACCCGGTCGCCGGGGCAGGTGTATGAAGCGGTGGCCAACGTGGTGCAGCAAAAGCTGGCGCAGGTCAAAGGGGTGGGCGACGTGGAAATCGGCGGCGGCTCGCTGCCGGCCGTGCGGGTGGAAATGCTGCCGTATGCGCTGAACCGCTATGGCCTGGCGATGGAAGATGTGCGCGCCGCGATCCAGGCCGCCAACGCCAACCGGCCCAAGGGCGCACTGGAAAATGACGGGCGCAAGCTGCAAATCTATACCCATGCCGGGCCGGTCAAAGGCGATGGCAAAGGCGAGGGCCAGCGTGCAACGGCGGCCGATTACCGCGACCTGGTGGTGGCGTGGCGCGGCGATGGCGGGAACAATACCGCGATCCGCCTGCGCGATGTGGCCACAGTGGCCGACGGCCAGGAAAACCGCAATACGCTGGGCTTGTTCAATGGCAGCCCGGCCGTGATCGTGCTGGTGACACGCCAGCCGGGCGCCAATGTGATTGAAACCGTGGATGGCGTGCGCGCCCTGATCCCGCAATTGCAGGCGCAATTGCCGTCCGATGTGACATTGCAGGTGGCGTCCGATTCCACCAATTCGATCCGTTCGTCGCTGCATGAAATTGAAGTGACCCTCTTGATTTCCATCGTACTGGTGGTGCTGGTGGTCAGCGCCTTCCTGCGCAGCGTGCGCGCCACGGTGATCCCCGCCGTGGCCACCGTGGTGTCGCTGCTGGGCACCTTTGGCGCGATGTACCTGCTGGGATTTTCGCTCAATAACCTGAGCCTGATGGCGCTGACGGTGGCGACCGGTTTCGTGGTCGATGACGCCATCGTGGTGCTGGAAAACACCGCGCGCCACGTGGAAGCGGGCATGGACCGTTTTAAAGCCGCGTTGCTGGGGGCGCGCGAGGTGGGGTTTACCGTGTTGTCGATCAGCCTGTCACTGGTGGCGGTATTCATTCCGCTGTTGTTCATGGGCGGGCAGGTGGGGCGGCTGTTCCGGGAATTTGCCGTGACCCTGTCGGCCGCCGTGCTGATCTCGCTGGTGATCTCGCTGACCACCACCCCGATGATGTGCGCATGGTTGTTAAAACCGGGTATGCACGGCAAGCAGGGGCGGGTGGCGCGCTGGTTTGAACAGGCGTTCGGCGTGGTGCTGCGCGGCTATGAGCATTCGCTGGACTGGGCGCTGTCGATGCGGGCGCTGGTGATGGTGATCCTGGTGTTCGTGGTGGGCTTGAATGTGTACCTGTTTTCCGCCGCGCCGAAAGGCTTTTTCCCGCAACAGGACACGGGCCAGATCAATGGCGGCCTGCGTGCGGACCAGAGCATTTCATTCCAGGCCATGCAATTAAAGCTCAAGCAGCTGGTCGACATCATCCGCGACGATCCGGCGGTCGCCACCGTGGTGGGCTTTACGGGCGGCGGCAGGGCCGGCGGCGGCTTCATGTTCATCAACCTGAAACCGGCCTCGGAGCGCAGCGATTCCGGCCAGGCCGTGATTGCGCGCCTGCGCCCGCAACTGGCGAAGGTGACGGGCGTGTCGCTGTTCCTGAACCCGGTGCAGGATTTGCGCATGGGCGGGCGTTCCAGCAATTCCACTTACCAGTACACCTTGAAAAGCGATAACCGCGCCGACTTGAAAGCGTGGGCGTCGAAACTGGCCGATGAAATGAAACAGCGCCCGCAATTCACTGACGTCGACACCGACCAGGCGGAAAATGGCGTGGAAACCTTCGTGCAAATCGACAAGGACTCCATGACACGCATGGGTATCGGCGTGCGCGATGTCGACAATGCGCTGTATAACGCGTTCGGCCAGCGCCAGGTCGCGACGATTTACGATGAACTGAACCAGTACAAGGTGGTGATGGAAGCGGCGCCGATGTATGCGCAAAGCCCGGAAGCGCTGAAGGACGTCCACGTGCCGGTGAAAAACGCCACCGGCGGCGGCGCGAATGGCGGCGCCAATAGTACCGCCAACAATGTGGCGGCGGCGCGCGACCTGTCGTCCGGCGCGGCGCTGAGCACCAGTGTCCGGGCCATGGCGCCGCTGACGGCGATGGCGACGTTCAGCGAGCGTTCGACGCCGGCGTCGGTCAACCACCAGGATGGCGAACTGGCGACCACCGTGTCGTTCAATTTGCCGGAGGGCGTGAGCCTCGGCACGGCGCAGCAAGCGGTCAGGGAGGCGGAAAATGCGATCGGCATGCCGAACAATGTGCGCGGCAGTTTCCAGGGCACGGCGCGCAGCGCGCAGGAATCGAACCAGGAACAGCCGCTGCTGATCCTGGCCGCGATTGTCGTGATTTATATCGTGCTGGGCATGCTGTATGAAAGCCTGGTGCATCCCGTGACCGTGCTGTCGACCCTGCCGTCGGCCGGCGTGGGCGCGGTGCTGGCGCTGCTGTTGTTCAAGATGGAGTTTTCCATCATCGCGCTGATCGGGGTGTTCCTGCTGATCGGGATCGTCAAGAAAAACGCGATCCTGATCATCGATTTCGCGCTGGATGCGGAACGGGCGCGCGGCCTGACGCCGCTGGAAGCGGTGCGCGAAGCGTGCCTGTTGCGTTTCCGGCCGATCCTGATGACGACCCTGGCGGCCGTCCTGGGGGCGTTGCCGCTGGCGATCGGCTTTGGCGAAGGGTCCGAGTTGCGCCGGCCGCTCGGTGTTGCGATTATCGGCGGCCTGATTGCCAGCCAGTTGCTGACGTTGCTGACCACGCCGGTGGTCTATGTCTTGATGGACCGGCTGCGCCGGCGCGGCCAGTCTGAATCCCATTTGAGCCGCCATGTCGAGGTTGCATGATGATCGAGGTTGCATGATGAACACGAATAACGTCCATTTCCCGCGCGCGGTTGCCACCGCCGCGCTGACGCTGGCAATGCTGGCGGCATTGTCAACGCTGGCCGGCTGCGCCGCCACGCCGCCCTATCAAGCGCCCGCCGTGGCGCAGCCGGCCGCCTTCAAGGAAGCGCAAGGCTGGGCGCCCGCCGCGCCGGCGGACTTGCTCGACAAAGGCCGGTGGTGGACGCTGTTCAGCGACCCGGTGCTCGATGGCCTGATGGCGCAGGTCAGCATCTCGAACCAGAATGTGGCGGCGGCCAGCGCCGCGTATGCGCAATCGCGCGCACTGGTGGCCGAGCAGCGCGCGCAATGGTTCCCGCAACTGGACCTGGGCGCCAATGCCGCGCGCAGCGGGGGCGGCGGCGCCACCCGCACTGCGGGGCAGTACCGCGTCAACCTCGGCGGCAGCTGGGAACCGGATATCTGGGGCCGGATCGGCGCGGCCGTCTCCGGCGCGCAGGCCGGCGCGCAAGCGTCGGCGGCGGAACTGGCCGCCGCCACCCTGTCGGCACAGGGCGAACTGGCGGCCAGTTATTTCGCCCTGCGCGCGCTGGACGCCCAGGGCGCGCTGCTCGACGCCACCGTGGCCGGTTATGACCAGGCGCTGCGCATTGCCGGCAACCGTTTCAAGGCCGGCATTGCCGCGCACTCGGATGTGTTGCAGGCGCAAACGCAACTCGACAACGCCCGCATCGACCAGCTGTCCGTCACGCGCCAGCGCGCCCAGCTGGAACACGCGATCGCCATCTTGCAGGGCAAGGCGCCGGCGGACTTTGCGCTGGCGCCGCTGCCGGCGGCAACACCAGAACTTGCCCCGGCAACTGGCATGCCGGGGCAGGGCGGCAACTCGTTGCAGGCCGATGCCGCACCTGGCTTGCCGTCGAGACCTGCTGCGGCAACTGCCTCCGCCTCCGCATCCGCCTATGCCCCGGGACCGGCCACCGGTCCGCTGCCCGCGATTGCCGTACCGCGCTTGCCGCCCGCGCCCACGATTCCCGTGGGCGTGCCGTCCGAACTGTTACAGCGCCGCCCCGATATCGCGGCCGCCGAACGCCGGGTGGCGGCCGCCAATGCCCAGGTGGGCGTGGCGCGGACCGCGTATTTCCCCAGCCTGACCTTGAGCGCATCGTATGGTTTTGGCGCCAGCCAGGTGGCGGGACTGTTCAGCGCATCGAACAGCCTGTGGTCGCTGGGACTGGCCGCCGCGCAAACCCTGTTCGACGGCGGCGCCATCAAGGCCCGCGTGGCCGGGGCGGAAGCGGCGCGCGAGGAAGCCGTGGCGCGCTACCGCCAGACGGTGCTGGCCGCGTTCGGCGAGGTGGAAGACCAGCTGGCGGCCGGCCGCGTGCTGGAGCAGCAGCAGGCGCTGCGCCAGAGCGCATCGCAGGCGGCCGACTTGGCGGAACAGCAAATGGGCAACCGCTACCGTGCCGGCCAGGTCGGCTATACCGAGGTGGTGCAGGCGCAGGCGGCGGCGCTCGGTGCGCGGCGCGCGCTGCTGCAGGTGCAAGCCGACCGCCAGACCGTGGCGGTGGCGCTGATCCAGGCGCTGGGCGGCGGCTGGCGCGCCGCCAACTGAAGCGCCGGCGCTGGCGCTGGCGGCGCGGCGCGCCACACGTCGGCGGTTTTCCCCGCGTGCGGGGGCATAGCCTTGTATAATCGGCAAACACACGCATTTCCCACGCGCCCCCTGGCGCTGAGACCGCAATTTGATGAGTGACCTGAACGACGTCCCAGCGGTCCCGCCACCCGCCCAGGCAGTATTCCCCGCACCACCTGCCGCTGACATCCATCCGCCGCCGACGCTGATCCCGGTGGTCGGCATCGGCGCGTCGGCCGGCGGGCTGGAGCCGCTGTGCCAGTTCCTGGCGGCGGTGCCGACCGACAGCGGCATGGCGTATATCGTGGTCCAGCATTTGTCGCCGGAGCACAATGGCGCCTTGCCCCAGCTGTTGCAGCGGGCCACGGCGATGCCGGTGCAGGAAGCCAGCAACGGCATGTGTATCGAACCGGACTGCGTGTATGTGATTCCCCCGAACGCCGAGTTGACCCTGTCGCAGCACGTGCTGGTGGTGGCGGAGCCGTCGCAAAAATACGGATCGCGCCTGCCGATCGATATCTTGTTTACGGCGCTGGCGCTGGAATATGGCGAGCTGGCCACCGGAGTGGTGCTGTCCGGCATGGGCATGGACGGTACGCGCGGCTTGCGGGCGATCCAGGACGCGGGCGGCCTGGCGATGGCGCAGTTGCCCGAATCGGCCCAGTTCGACCCGATGCCGCAACATGCGATCGAGGCGGGCGCGGCCGATATTGTCGATGTGCCGGAGCAGATGCCGCGCCAGATCCTCGACTGGGCCAATGGCTACCGTCCACCGCAATTGCTGCGTGAACCCAGCCTGGCGCGGCGTGGCGCGCTGGGTGAGTTGCTGGCCATGTTGTACGAGCAGACCGGCAACGATTTTTCCGACTACAAGATGAACACCATCATGCGGCGCATCGAGCGGCGCATCCACTTGCATGGCGCGAAAACCCTGGTGCAGTACGTGAAGCTCTTGCGCACCAATCCGCTGGAAGTCGAGTTGCTGTTCAAGGAAATGCTGATCGGCGTCACCAGCCTGTTCCGCGACCAGCGCGTGTGGGATGACTTGAAAGGGATTGTCTTGCCCAAGTTGTTGGCGGACCATCCGGATGGCGCGGATTTCAAGGCCTGGGTGCCGGCCTGCTCGACTGGCGAAGAAGCCTACTCGCTGGCCATGATCTTCAATGAAGTGCTGGCGGAACGGAGCCCGGGCGCCCGCTACACGCTGCAAATCTTTGCCACCGACCTCGATCCGGACGCCATCGACCGGGCGCGCCACGGCTTGTTTCCGCGCGGCGTGGCATCCATGATGCCCGCGGAGCGCCTGCAGCGCTGCTTTTCCGAGGAAGACCACGGCTACCGCATCCGCAAGGATGTGCGCAACATGATTATTTTTGCGCAGCAAAATGTGATTTCCGATCCGCCGTTTACCAAGCTGGATCTGCTCAGCTGCCGCAACCTGCTGATTTACTTCAGCGCCAAACTGCAACAGCAATTGATTCCGCTGTTCCACTATGCCTTGAAGCCGAACGGCCACCTGATCCTGGGGAATGCCGATACACCGGGTCAATTCTCCGAACTGTTTGCCGTGCTGTCGTCCGGAAGCCGGATATTCAAACGGCTGGAGACGGATAATCAACGCAGGTTAATGTACTTCCCCAGCCGGGTGGCGCTTGCGGCGCCCGTCATTCCGTATGAAACGAGATCCGCGACGATGAACAGCAACCTGCAAATGCAAGTGGAGCAGCAATTGCTCAAGAACCATTCCCCGGCCTCGGTGCTGATCAGCAAAGAGGGGGACATCCTGTATATCCATGGACGCACCGGCGCTTTCCTGGAGCCGGCGGCGGGCAAGGCCAACTGGAATATCCATGCCATGGCGCGCGAACCGCTGCGCTATGAACTCGATGATTTGCTGCGCCGCGCCGCACAGGGCGATGGCCAGACATTGCAGCGGGCCGTGCTGGTCCTCGATGGGGGCGGGCAGGCGCGGCAACTGGAGATGACAGCGGAGCCGCTGCGCGCGGAAGACGGTTCGCAAGAGACGCTGTTGCTGACGTTTACCACCTCGGCGCTGCCGGATGGCAGCCTGCGCGACCATCCCGTCACCCCGGGCGTGGCGGAACTGGAGCAGCAACTGATGCAGGCGCGCCTGGAAATCCGGACCGTGCGGGAAGAAATGCAGACCTCGCGCGAAGAACTGCGCTCGGCCAATGAAGAACTGCAATCGACCAACGAAGAACTGCAGTCGACCAACGAAGAGCTGACCACGTCCAAGGAAGAAATGCAGTCGCTGAACGAAGAACTGTATACACTGAATGCGGAATTGCAGGCCAAGGTGGATGATTTGTCGCAGGTGAACAGCGACATGAAGAACCTGTTGAACAGTACCGACATCGCCACCATCTTCCTGGACAATGCGCTGCACATCCGCCGCTTCACCACGCCGGCCACGCAGCTCTACAAGCTGATTGCCAGCGACGTGCAACGGCCGCTGTCGGACATAGTCAACGATCTCGAGTATCCTGAGCTGGAACACGATGCGCTGGAAGTGCTGCGCACACTGATGTTCAGTGAAAAGCAAGTGGCCGCACGTGATGGCCGCTGGTTTACCGTGCGCATCATGCCGTACCGGACCACGGATAACGTGATTGACGGCGTGGTGCTCACCTTCATCAACATCACGGAAGCAAAGCGCCTGGAGGCACAACTCCAGGCATTACAGGGCGGGAAGTGATATGCAGATGGAATTGGCGCGGTTGAGGGAGCAGGCCGAGTGCAGGGTGGGGCCTGCGCCGGACAGGCATGAAAGTACCGATGTGCTGCGCCAGCGGCACGAACTGGAAGTCACGCAGATCGAACTGGAAATCCAATGCGAAGCGCTGTCCGAATTGCACGGGCGCCATGTGCTGATGCAGCAGGAACTGGAACGCGACCAGCGCCTGATGGGCCACCTGTTGCGCGAACGCGAACAGGAGCGCCAGCGGCTGGCGCGGGAAATCCATGACGACCTGGCGCAAAACCTGCTGGCGCTGCGCATCGACGTGGTGATGTTCGGTTCCCGCACGGCCGGCACCCATGGCCGGCTGCATGAACGCGCGGAACAGGTGCTGGGCCATGTCGACGTGGCGATCCGCAATGCGCGCGGCATGATCAACGAATTGCACCCGCCGGTGCTGGAACTGGGCCTGGCGGCCGCCATCGAATGGCTGACCGCGCGCTTTCGCAGGGAAACGCTGCTGGGCTGTACGTTGCAGATGCCGGACGACGCCGCCTGCGCGTTGCTGGCGCCCGCCGTGGAAGTGGCGTTGTACCGCATGCTGCGCGAAGCGCTGGCCAATGTGCGCCGCCACGCGCACGCCACCTTGGCGGACGTGGCGCTGCATATCGATCATGGCTGGGTGGCATTGATTGTTTCGGACAATGGCATCGGCATCGCGCCGGGCGCGCAGGGCAAACCGGGCGCCTATGGCTTGCAGGTGATCGCTGAATGCCTGGCTGAAATGGGCGGTGATCTGGTATTGGACGAGTATGCGCCGGGGCAGGGCTGCCGTCTCGTGATGCGCATACCGCTGGCGCCCCCGGTAGCGCCGCTGGCGCCGTAAGGGAAGCCGCCGGATTCGCCGGCCGCCGGCCTGGAATGGTCTATACTGCCGGGGCTTCACTACCCGGAGACCCGAATTGTATAAATTGCTAGTCCTCCCGGCCGCTCTGCTGGCCGTGTCGGGCGCTACCCGCGCCGACGAAGGGCAATGGCAGCCGCACCAGCTGCTGCAGCTCAAAGCCGAACTCAAAAAAACCGGCATCGCCATCCCCGCTGAAAAGCTGGCCGACCTGTCGAAACACCCGATGAGCGCCATCGTGTCGACCGATGGCTGTTCCGCCTCGTTCGTGTCGCCCGACGGCCTGGTGGTGACCAACCACCATTGCGCCTATGACGCGATCCAGCGCAATTCCACGCCGGAACACAATTACATCGCCAACGGTTTCCTGGCCAAGACCCGCGCCGCCGAGCTGCCGGGCGGCCCCAACCTGCGCGTCTATGTGACCGACAAGGTGGAAGACGTCAGCGCCCGCGTGCTGAAAGGCCTCGACGCGATGTCGGGCCGCCAGCGCCACGAGGAAGCGCAAAAGCGCATCAAGGCGCTGATCGCCGAATGTGAGACCGACAAGATGTACCGCTGTTCCGTGCCCAGCTTCCACCGGGGCGCCGAGTATTATCGCATCCGCCAGATGATGATCCGCGACGTGCGCCTGGTGTACGCGCCGTCCGACAAGATCGGCAATTACGGCGGCGATATCGACAACTATGAATGGCCGCGCCACACCGGCGACTATTCGTTCCTGCGCGCCTATGTCGGCAAGGATGGCCGCCCGGCTGATCCGTCGCCGGACAACGTGCCGTACAAGTCGAAGGACTTCCTGGTGGTGTCGGCCGAAGGCTTGAAGGCGGGCGACGCGATCTTGCTGGCCGGTTACCCGGGCCGCACCAGCCGCTACAAGCTGCCGGTGGAAATCCGCTATGCGCGCGACCATGCGTACCCGCTGCAAGTGGCGGAATACCAGGCCGACCTGGACACCATCGCCGCCGCCACCAAAGGCGACAATGCCGCCGACGTGCGCTACGCCAGCGTGGTCAAGGGCATCAACAACAAGATGAAGAAAACCCAGGGCTTGCTGGACGGCTTTGCCCGCAAGGACCTGGCCGCCATCAAGGATGGCCAGGATGCGGACTTCCGCGCCTGGTATGCGAAGCAGCCGGCTAAATCCGGCGCGATGCTGGCCGAACTCGATGCCGCGATCGCCGCCGACATGGCGCTGTCGAACGAGGAATTCGCCTACATGGTCGCCACCAACAGCGACTTGTTCAAGAGCGCGCGCACCCTGTACCGCCTGGCGCTGGAAAAGCAAAAGCCGGATGCGCAGCGCAAGGGCGGCTACCAGCAGCGCGACCTGTCGTTCATCAAGGCCCGCCTGACGCGCCTGGAACAGTCGTATGACGCGAAAGTCGACCAGGCGCGCTATGCGGCCGGGCTGGCGCGCTACGCGAAACTGGCGGCCGGCACGCATCCGCAAGGGCTCGACGCGCTGCTGCCGTCCGCGCAGGACGTGGCCGCGCTGTACCAGCAGTCGACGCTGGGCGATACCGCGCGGCGCGTGGCGCTGATGGAGCAGGACGCCGCCGCGTTTGCCGCTTCCAGTGACGCCTTCGTCAAGCTGGCCGTGAAGCTGCATGCGCTGGGCATGGCGCTGGAAGAGCGCCGCATGGAAGTCGACGGCAACCTGGAACGCATCGTGCCGCAATACATGGCGGCCGTGATTGCATGGAAGAAGTCGCAGGGCAAGCCGGTCTACCCGGACGCCAATTCCACCTTGCGCGTGACTTACGGCACCGTGGCGCCGTATTCGCCGAAAGACGGCGTGACCAAGGGCCCGTTCACCACCGTGGAAGGCATCGTGGAAAAGCACACCGGCAAGGATCCGTTCGTGGCGCCGCAAGCATTGATCGACGCGGTCAAGGCCAGGAGTTACGGCCAGTTCAGGGACCCGGTGCTGGGCACCGTGCCGGTCAACTTCCTGTCCAGCGCGGACACCACCGGCGGCAATTCCGGTTCGGCCGTGATGAACAAGAATGGCGAATTGATCGGCCTGAATTTCGATTCCACTTATGAATCGATCACCAAGGACTGGTATTTCGACACCGCCATCACGCGTGCGATCCACCTCGATATTCGTTATATGCTGTGGGTGATGAAGGAAGTCGACCACGCCGATAACGTGCTCAAGGAAATGACCATCAAGTATCCGAAGCGCTGATACGCCATAGCGTGCGGTGATAGGCGGTAAACGTCAAGCGGCGGCCCTTGTGGCCGCCGTTTTCCTTATAATTGCAGCTTACTATGAACGAATCCATCTCCCTGCTCGGCCTGCTGACCACCACGCCGCTCGAAACGCTGTGCTTTGTGCTGTCGGTGATGACAGTGCTATTGAACATCCGCCAAAACCACTGGGCCTGGCTGTTTGCCATCCTGTCATCGGCCGCCTACGGTTTCGTGTTCGCGGGCGCCAAACTGTATGGCGACATGGCGCTGCAACTGGTGTTCATCAGCGTCTCGTTCTGGGGCTGGTACCAGTGGCTGCACGGCAGCGCCGCGCACGACAAGTTGCCGGTCACGGAACTGGACCGGCGCGGCGTCATGTGGTCCGCCGTGGGCTGGCTGGCCGGCTTTGTCGCGCTGGCCTGGTTCCTCAAGCGCTTTACCGATACCGATGTGCCGCACATGGATGGCTTCCTGACGGCGGGCAGCTTGGTGGGGCAAGTGCTGTTGTCGCGCAAGAAGGTCGAAAACTGGATCGTCTGGATTATTGTCGACATCATTTATGTCGCGCTGTACGTGCACAAGCACTTGATCCTGACGGCCGTGCTGTATGGTTTGTTCGTGCTGATGGCGGTGGCCGGGCTGGTGGCGTGGAAACGCGCGGCGGAAGGGGTGGGCGACGCGGCCGACGCGGTGGTGCTGAAATGATCCGGCGCGTGGCCATCGTGGGCGCGGCATCGGCCGGCAAGTCCACCCTGGCCGCGCGCCTGGCGGCGCATTATGGCACCGTGTGGGTGCCGGAATACCTGCGGGAATTCGTCGAGACGCTGGGCCGCATGCCCGTTGCGGACGACCAGATTGTGATAGCCCGCACCCAGGCCGAACGCGAACAGGCGGCGCTGGCGCACGCCACCGGCTACCTGTTTTGCGACACCACTCCGCTGATGACAGCCGTCTACAGCCGCCATTATTTCGGCGGCATCGACGGCGAACTGGAACAGCTGGTGCGGCGCAGCCATTACGACATCACGCTGGTGTGCGCCTCCGATATCCCGTGGGAACCGGACGGCATGCGCGAAACGCTGGACGAATGCGCCGTCATTGCCGGCTTGCTGTTCGATGAACTGGACAAACGCAACATCCCCTATACCCTGGTGGCGGGCGACGCCACACAGCGCTTGCAGAAAGCCGAGCACGTGCTTGGCAAGCCTGCTACATTTAGGAAATGACTAGAAAATTCTTCGCAGCAATCACGCTCGTTGGCAGCCTGCCGTGCGCGCAGGCGGCGACTGGTTATTATCTGGTGTCCGTGTATGACGTCGAGGGCCAGCATGGCATCGACTACAAATACTGGAACGCGGATTACAGCAACGGGCCCAGCCGGTCGTCGCCGGAAATCGGCTACAGCATCGGCGTCACGCCGCGCTGGTACACGGAACTCAATGCCGTGTGGTTCCGCCAGCATGGCCGCGATGGCAACGCGCTGTCCGCCATCAACTGGCAAAACGATGTGCTGCTGACCCAGGGCCAGTACGCGGCCGATGTGGCGCTGCATACCGAGATCGGGCGCAGCCACGACAAGCCCCATGTCTACAGCCTGGAAATCGGCCCGGTATTGCAGACCGAGTATTACCGCACCCAGTTCAACGCCAACCTGTTCCTGCAGCGCAATTGGCAGCGCAATCCGCGGGGCGGGGCGGGGGAGGAGACGCAACTGGTCTACCAGTGGCAAATCAAGCAGCGCTGGAAAAGCTGGCTGCAGCCCGGTGTGCAGGGCTTTGGCGAGGTTGGGAAGTGGAATGACTGGTTGCCGCGCCACCGGCAATCACACCGGGCGGGGCCTGCCGTGTTTGGCAGCGTGGACGTCGGGCCGGGCCAGGAAATCAAGTATGAAGCGGCCTGGCTGGTCGGTAAAAACTCTGCGCGCAGTGCGCAGAGTTTCACCATGCGGGTGCAATACCTGTTCAGGTAAGCTTAGAAGTCGATCTGCGCCGACAGTTTATAGGCGCGGTCGCCGCCCGGGAACAGGTAGCCGCCCAGGTCCGGCGTCACGTCGCGCCAGTAGAACTTGTTGGTGGCATTGCGCACCGTTGCGCGCAGCACGGTGTGCACGTCCCCCACCTTCACCGCATACGACGCACCCAGGTTCAGCACGCTGTAACCCGGCACGAATACCGTGTTGATTTCATCGAAGGCCTTGCGGCTGGCATATTGCCAGTTCGCGTTCAGCTTCAGGCCGGCGATCTGCGGCAGCGCATATTCCGCCCACAGCGAAGTCTTGAACTTCGGCACGTTGGTCACGCGCTTGCCATCCATGGCGGGGTTGCCGGTGCCGCTTTGTTCCGTGTCCAGCGCCATGGCGGTGAACCACAGCTGCACATCGCGCGTGACCTGGCCGTTGGCGCGCAATTCCAGGCCACGGTGCTGGCGCTCGCCGCCGCGCACGAAGGTGTTGGCGGCATTGATGAAGTCCAGGCCCTTGCGGATCTGGAACACCGCCATGGCCAGGCTGACGTCTTCGCCGATGTCGGCCTTCACGCCCAGTTCAATCTGTTTCGACACCGATGGCGCCAAGGCATGGCCGGCATTGGTGGTTTCCATCGGCGCCACGTCGCCATATTCCAGGCCCTTGGCCCAGCTGGCGTACGCGGTGGCGTTGGCTTTTGGCGCGTAGACCAGCGACACGTTCGGCAGCAGGAACGATTCATCGACGGCCGCCACATCCACTTCATTGCGCTTGAGTTGCGCGCCGCGCACACCGGCATGCAATTTCAGTTTGTCGGTCAAGCCCACGACGTCCTGTACAAACACGGCTTGCTCGCGGTCCGCGCGGCGTTCCGACACCGGGCCGCTGGAACCAACCGCCGGCTTGACAATCACGGGCGCGGTCAGGTTGCTGGTGCCGGCATAGTCGTACAGGTAGTCGCCCCATTGTTCACTGTTCTTGAACCACGACCAGCCCACGGTCACCGCATGGCGCATGGCGCCGGTGGTGAATTTCCCCTGCAGCATGGCTTGCGCCGCCTGCGGCGACTTGCGTTCGCCCAGGCTCTGGTAATCGTAGACATCGAAGTCGCCGTTGCCGCAGAAGCCCGGGTACAGGTCCTGCGCACCGCAGCCATACGGGAAGGCGGCGTAGTCGTCGCGCTTGAACGCGTGGCGGTTGGCCGAGACGGTGGCGCTCCAGTCCTGGTTCAGTTGCAGCAGCAGGCGCGCGCCGATATTGCTGCTCTCGGTGGTGACCGGCTTGCTCCATGGCTGGGCATTGAGTTGCATATCGGCCGGCACGTTCGGGAACGTGGCGTTGTTGATCAGCTGGAAGCCGGGCGCCGTCACTTGCGCTTTCTTCTGGTAATCGCCATCGATTTGCAGCAGCGCGTCGGGCGTGATTTGCCAGTCGAACGCGCCGGACACGAAGTTGCGGTGGCCGTCCGAACCCTTGATGTAGGAACGCAGGCGCTCGCCCGCGACGTTGATGCGGTAGCCGAAGCGGGAGTCCTCGAAGCGGCCGCCCAAGTCCACATGGCCCAGCAGGGTGCCGCGCTCGCTGGCTTCCAGGGTGACGCTGCGCAGCGTCTTGCTGGTCGGGCGCTTGGTCACATAATTGACCACGCCGCCCGGCGCCGCCACGCCGGCCTGCATGCCGGCCAGGCCTTTCAACACTTCGATGGCTTCCTTGTTTTCCAGCGGAATTTGTGTATCGCCGGAAATCGCCAAGCCATCCT
The DNA here is from genome assembly GCF_058807115.1 of Pseudoduganella sp. GW821-FHT12E03. NCBI lineage: Bacteria > Pseudomonadati > Pseudomonadota > Betaproteobacteria > Burkholderiales > Oxalobacteraceae > Pseudoduganella > Pseudoduganella sp. GW821-FHT12E03. The sequence continues at coordinate 348,945 of NZ_JBXAQJ010000008.1, forward strand.
TGCGGTAGCTGTTGGCGTTATTGAGCTTGAAGCCACGGATCGAGAATTGTTCGGCATAGCCGACCGCGTTGTACGCATCGCTGATGCTGGCGTCGAATTTCGCGGCATCGGTGGTGGTGCGGATATTCAATTCCTGCATTTTTTCGCGGTCAAGGACATTGACCGACGCTGGTGTCAGCAACAGCGGGATGTCGGCAAAACCGCCGACGGAAGCGTGGGTGCCGGCCGGCTTGCTGCCGGTGATGACCACTTCGGCCATGGTCTTTTCCTGAGCCAGGGCGGGGGCGGCAAAGGCTTGGGCAACCGCCAGTGCGGCGGCGGTGACTGCGAATTCTCGTTTGAACATAGTGGCTCTTAAAACTTGGGAGCCAGCGGAGGAGTGAAAACGGCGGGAGGAGATCGGCGCGACGCTTTCCTTCGCTGGCATTATCCAGATCAGGTACGGAGGGTATCTCTCACCCGGACATGTTGTGGACGTCCAGGACCCCTAGCGAAGCTGCAAGTTTAACATAAGGCGCCGCACGGCGCCTTACATGGCGGCCATAGCGCGTATTACAAACTCAGTTGCAGGGCCGCGCGGCTGGCATCGGCATCGATGTCGCGGTGCTCGCCCAGCTTGACCATGCGGTGTTCGACCAGCCGCGCCACCACGGCGTCGATCGCGTCCTGACCCAGGCCATAGCCGGACAGGCGGGTCGGCACGCCCATTTGCTCGAAGAAGCCACGTGTGCGCTCGATCGCGGCGGTAATGCGGGCGTCCTCGTCGCCCTCGGTGATGTTCCACACACGCGCCGCGTATTGCAGCAGCTTGGCGCGCTTGGCGTCCTTGCGCACGGTGAGAATGCCGGGCAAGACCACCGCCAGCGTTTGCGCATGGTCGAGCCCATACAGGGCCGTCAATTCATGGCCGATCATGTGGGTGGCCCAGTCTTGCGGCACGCCCACGCCGATCACGCCGTTCAGCGCCATGGTCGCGCACCACATGATATTGGCGCGCACTTTGATATTGTCCGGTTCGGCCAGGGTGCGCGGACCTTGTTCGATCAATGTTTGCAGGATGCCTTCGGCCCAGCGGTCTTGCAGCGGAGCATCGACCGGATAGGTCATGTACTGTTCCATCGTGTGCACGAAGGCGTCGACCACGCCGTTGCCGACCTGGCGCAGCGGCAGGGTAAAGGTTTTCGACGGGTCCAGCACGGAGAATTTCGGGAACACGGCGCGGTGCATGAAGGCACGCTTTTGCTGTGTGCTGGCGCGCGTGACGACGCTGGCCGCATTCATTTCCGAGCCGGTTGCCGGCAAGGTCAGCACGGCGCCGAATGGCATGGCGGCCGTGATGGTCTTGCCGCCTTTTTCCAGGATCAGCCACGGATCGCCGTCATGCAGGGCCGCCGCCGCGACAAACTTGGTGCCGTCGATGACGGAGCCGCCGCCGACCGCCAGCAGGAAATCAATCTGTTCCGCCTTGACGATCTCGACCGCCTTCATCAAGGTTTCAAAATGCGGGTTCGGTTCGATGCCGGCAAACTCGATGACGGTATGGCCGGACAGCGCGGCCTTGACTTCGTCATAGACGCCGTTGCGCTTGATGCTGCCGCCGCCATACAGCATCAGCACGCGCGCGCCGGCCGGCACCAGCGGCGTGATGGCCGCGATCTGGCCCTGGCCGAACAGGATCTGGGTGGGATTGTAAAAATCGAAGTTGAACAAGGCTGGCTCCCAAGTTGTATCACATTGAAGGCCGCCATTATCGCGCAGGCGCGGAAAATGTGCGCGCTATCAGTTTTTAAGGCACTCCGACAGGAGTGACGGTCGTACGATGGGGCCCCCAGGGCGGATTGGCCGGCCTTGGCCGGCTAATCCGCCAGCGACGCCACGTTCATCGGGTGGACTTTGTGCACCACGCACGCATCGAGTTGCAATGCCAGTCCGTGCACGAAGGCCACGGTTTCACCGTCGATGCCGGGGATGTACAGGTGGCGCGCCGTCCATTGCACCGGTACCGCCTGTCCCGAACTGTGGCCCAGCCAGACCAGGACGCCGGCGCCATCGAGTTCGACGTCGCCAACGTAGACGTGGCAATCGAGGCTGAGGTCGGGCCGCTGGAAATCGCTGCGCTGGCGGACCAGCGCTTCCCATTGCGCAGGTGTCACCGGCGGTGTGCGGACGATATACAGGTCATCAAAGTAGTGCATGCCGCCATCATAGCGGGTTATTGGCGCCGGATGGCAGGGCGGGGCCGCAGGCGGCGGCGCGCGCCAGCAACAGGTCGCGCTCGCGCTGGTTTTGCGCCAGTTCCGCGGCCCGTTCGAATTCAGCGCGGGCTTCCGCGATGCGGCCCAGCTTGAACAGGAAGTCGCCCCGTACGCTGGGCAACAGATGGTAATTTTTTAATGCCGGCTCATCAAGCAAGGCATCGGCCACTTCCAGTCCGGTTTCCGGGCCGAACGCCATCGACAGCGCGACGGACCGGTTCAGTTCCACCACGGGCGACGGCGCCAGCTGGGCCAGGCCGTCATACAGGGCGGCAATCCGGCCCCAGTCGGTGTCGCCGGCGCGCCGGGCGCGTGCGTGGCAGGCGGCAATCGCCGCTTGCAGCGCATATGGACCCAGGCCGCGCTGCTGGCGTGCGCACAGGCCTTGCGCCCGGGCCAAAGCGGCCAGGCCGCGGCGGATCAGCAACTGGTCCCAGCGGGAACGGTCCTGTTCCAGCAACAGCACCGGGTTGCCCTGCGGATCGAGCCGGGCCCGCAAGCGGGACGACTGGATTTCCATCAGCGCCGCCAAGCCATGCACTTCCGGTTCGCCAGGCGCCAGCCCGGCCAGCACGCGGCCCAGCCGCAGCGCTTCTTCGCACAGCGCCGGGCGGATCCAGTCATTGCCCGCACTGGCCGCATAGCCTTCGTTATAGATCAGGTAAATCACTTGCAGCACGGCGGCCAGCCGTTCGCCCAGCTCCGGGCCGCGCGGCACCTCGAACGGCACTTGCGCCTCGGCCAGGGTGCGCTTGGCGCGCACGATGCGCTGCGCCACGGTGGGTTCCGGCACAAAGAATGCGCGCGCGATTTCATCGGTGGTGAGGCCGCCCAGCAGGCGCAGGGTCAGCGCCACCCGCGCTTCCATCGACAACACCGGGTGGCAGGCGATAAAGACCAGGCGCAGCAAATCGTCGCCGATGTTGTCGTCCAGCGCCTGTTCGACGGAGAGCGCGACATCGGGGATGGTATCTGCCAGCTGGCCTTCGATTTCATAGGTGAGTTCGAATTCCTTGTCCTGCCGCAGCTGGCGGTGGCGCAGCAAGTCCAGGGCGCGGTTTTTCGCCACCGTCATCAGCCAGGCGGCGGGATTGTCCGGCGTGCCGGTTTCCGGCCATTTTTCCATGGCCGCCACCAGCGCATCCTGGGCGATTTCCTCGGCTTCGCCGACGCCGCGCAGCATGCGCGCCACCACCGCGATGATGCGGGCCGATTCGATGCGCCAGACCGCTTCGATGGTGCGGCGGATATCGCGTTGGCCAGCCTGTGGCGATGGCACCGGTTGCACGGTTATGGGCGGGCAGGGATGTGCACGGTGCGCAGTTCAACTTCCAGCACATCCGGGTGGGGAAATGGATAGTGGCGGACCCAGTCCATGGCAAGTTCCAGCGTGTCGGCCTGGATCAGCCAGTAGCCGGCAATGAGTTCCTTCACTTCGGCAAACGGCCCGTCGATGAAGGCCGGCTTGCCGCCGTTAAATTTCACGCGGCCGCCACGGGCCGTGGACTTCAAGCCTTCGCCGGCCAGCGCGATGCCGGCCGCGACGCCAGCCCGGTTGGCGCGGTTCATGGTGTCGATGACGGACGGCGGCGGCTCCAGGTCGGCCTCGCTGCCCGCGTCGGAACGCAGCAGCACGGCATAGGCCCGGGTGCGGGGTTCTTCGCCGGTATCAAACCCCACGCAGCCGCCCGGGCAGCCCGCTTCGCGTACTTCCAGCACCGCGTTGCCTTCGCCATCCGCGCTTGGCCAGCTTGCCGCCCAGGCCAGCGCCTGTTCGCGGCTGTCCGCTTCGATCACGGTAAAACCGGCCACCAGCTCGGTGGCCGGCGCGAATGGCGCTTCGGTCACGCGCCAGGTTCCCCCGGCGCGCCGCATGCGCACGCCGGACGCGGAAGGATGCAGCCATTTCGCGGAAGGCACGGCCTGCACCAGTTGCGGCGGCGGAAAGCCTTCCGCTTCGGTGGTCTGGTCGGCCCTGCGCAAAATCATGTATTGCATTGCATCCTCCTAAGGTGGTGCCTGTGGTGACAGTGGCAGCGGCGCCGGTCAGGTTGCGTTGGCGCTCGCCTTGGCCATGATGCGCGCTTCCTGCTCCCGCAATTCCGGCGTGAATTCGGCGCCGAAATCTTCCGGCTCGAACACTTGCCGGATCTCGATGTCGGAATCGCTTTCCATCGGGTTGGGGCAGCGCTTGACCCATTCAATGGCTTCGTCCAGCGACTTTACCTGAATCAGCCAAAAGCCGGCGATCAATTCCTTGGTTTCCGAAAACGGTCCATCGGTGACAATGCGCTTGCCGCCGGAAAAGTGCACGCGCGCGCCCCGCGAACTGGGGTGCAAGCCTTCGCCGGCCAGCATCACACCGGCGTTGGCCAATTCCTCATTGTATTTGCCCATGGCGGTCAGCAATGCTTCGCTGGGCATTTTGCCGGCTTCGGATTCCGGGCTGGCTTTAACGATGATCATGAAACGCATGGCATCCTCCTTACTGGCCGCAACCCGGGGTTTGTTTCATCATTTCTTCCTGCATCTGTTCCGGGGTCAGGTCGCGCTGGTGGGTGGCGATCGACCAGGTGTGGCCGAACGGGTCCGTCACCTGGCCATAGCGGTCGCCCCAGAACATGTCGGCCGGCGGCATTTTTGCCGTGGCGCCGGCGTCCACCGCGCGCTGGAACCAGGCATCGGTATCTTCGACATACAGGTGCATGACGACCGGGGAGCCTTTCAGCGCTTTCGGGCCGAAGCTGCCCCAGTCGGGGAAATCGTCGACCAGCATCACGTAGGCATTGCCGATCTGGATCATTGCGTGCATTAACTTGCCATCGGGGCCGGGCATGCGGCCCATTTCCACCGCGCCAAAGGCTTTTTTATAGAACTCGATGGCGTCGGCCGCGCCTTCGCATACGATGTGCGGGGTCACGGTGGAAAAACCGGCTGGAATCGGGGCAACTTGGGTCATGGCACTCTCCTTGAACGTTGGTGGATGAAACGCAGGGCGCGTGGTGATAAAGACAAGTTCGGGCGCCCATACTCACACGACGGATGGCCAAATGCCAGATCGACACGGTAGAAAAAAATATTTGTGGTTTTCTTGCGGCTGATGCGTTTAGGTTGTACGATGACATACAACTTAGCATATTGCTGAAGCATCCCCGTTGGAGACCGGGGAATTCGCCCACCAACACCATAAGAGTGAACGACCATGAACCTGAGCGAGCCCCCTGTTAGCCAGCAAGTCCTCGGTAAATACCGCTGGACCATCTGCGCGCTGCTGTTTTTTGCCACCACCGTCAATTACCTGGACCGCCAGGTCTTGAGCTTGCTGGCGCCGGACTTGTCGAAGGAATTCGGCTGGTCCAATTCCGATTACGCCAACATCACGGCGGTTTTCCAGTTCGTGTATGCGATCTCCATGCTGTTCGCGGGCCGCGTGGTGGACCGCATGGGCACCAAGAAAGCATACATCCTGGCCATTGTCGTCTGGTCGCTGGGCGCGGTCATGCACGCGTATTCCGTGCCGATGGGCGAGGGGGTGGCCGCCATGCTGGGCGCCTTTGGGATGGCGGCGGTGCCGGTCTCGATTGCCGGCTTCATGCTGTCGCGCGCCGTACTGGCCGTGGGCGAGGCGGGCAACTTCCCGGCGGCCATCAAAGCCACGGCGGAATACTTCCCCAAGAAAGAGCGCTCGTTTGCCACCGGGATCTTTAATTCCGGCGCCAACGTGGGCGCCATCCTGGCGCCGCTGACGGTGCCGTGGATCGCCCTGAACTGGGGCTGGCAAGCCGCCTTCATCGTGATCGGCGTGGTGGGTTTTGTGTGGATGGGGTTCTGGCAAGTGATGTTCGACACCCCGGAAAAGAAACTGGGCGCGGCGGAGCTGGCCTATGTGCGCAGCGATGCCTCGTCGCAGCCGGTCGCCACGCCAGGCGCGAAAGTGCCATGGACGCGCCTGTTCGGCTACCGCCAGACCTGGGCCTTCGTGGCCGGTAAATTCCTGACCGACGGCGTGTGGTGGTTCTTCCTGTTCTGGCTGCCAAAATACCTGTCGGTGCAATATGGCATGGGCAAGGCCGACATCGTGGTGCCACTGGCGGTGCTGTACAGCATGACCATGATCGGCAGTATCGGCGGCGGCTGGTTCCCGGCCTACTTCATGAACAAGGGCATGGCGCCGTATGACGGCCGCATGCGCGCCATGCTGGTGATTGCCCTGTTCCCGCTGGTGGTGCTGCTGGCGCAGCCGCTCGGGTATATCAGCTTCTGGGTGCCGGTATTGCTGATCGGGATCGGCGCCTCGGCCCACCAGGCTTGGTCGGCCAATATCTTCACCACCGTGTCGGACATGTTCCCGCAAAAATCCGTGGCGTCGGTGGTGGGTATCGGCGGCATGGCGGGCGGCCTGGGCGGCGTGCTGTTGTCGAAGCTGGGCGGCTGGCTGTTTGACTATTACGGCGCGCAAAACGAGATCGCCACCGGCTACATGATCATGTTCTCGATCTGCGCGGTGGCGTACCTGATCGCGTGGGGCATCATGAAAATCCTGGTGCCGCACCACAAGGAAATCACCGACCTGTAACCGCGGGCCGCGGTTCGCGCAGGGAAGTCCGGCTGCCGCCGCGTTCCTTGCGCTCCTTGTAGGCAAGGACCAGCTCGTCGGCCATCGCGCGCGCCGCCGCCAACTGGCCCTTGTCCAGTGTTTTTGGCGGCTGCAACAGGGTTTCGTCAAAAGGGTTGAAGCCGGGCAGCTCGTTTGCGGTGGCCGTCATGATGCGCATCACGGCGATCCCGGCCGCATGCTGCAGCAGCGGCGAAATGCCCGGTATGCCGGATGCGCTGTCGTAAGTGTGGAGGTACATCAGGGCGGTCATGTCGCCGCTGTGCGCCCCTTCCACCAGGTGGCCGCTGGCTTGCTTTTTCCATTCCTGCACCAGCGGATCATCGGGCCGCGTGACCAGGGCGCCTGGATCGCCGAACGGCCCGGCGCTGATGAACGCGATGGCCGCGCCCATCGCGCCGCCTTTCAACGCCTGCTCCAGATAGACCAGCCGGTCGCGTTTCATGGTTTCCGTCATGTGCGCGCAATAGTCGGCTTTCTCGCGGCGCTCCGCATCGCTCAGCGGGCGCGTCTTGCCGGTTTTTTCATCGACATGGCGCGATTCGTTGCGCTGGAAGTCGACGCAGCTTTCAATCATCTGAAAAGCGGTCAGCGCCATGATGGGATTGTCGATCCGCGCAAAGATCGCCAGGTGGTGTTCCAGCCGCGAGGCGCCGGCCCCGGCGGCAGCGGAGGCCGGGGCCGGCGCCGGCGCGGCCGTGGCTGATGCGCCCGGCGGCTTGGCGGGGGCCGCGGTCGAGACGGGCAACGAGGATGGCGCATCCACGGCCGTGCCGCCCGGGCGGCAGGCATACCAGATGGCGCCCGCGCCCACGGTGGCGATGATCAGGATGTGGCTGAAACGCATGTGCTGCCTGAAATGAAATGCAAGGGGCTGCAGCGTAGCAAATTATTCGCGCAAGAAATGCGCGGATTGTCACCGCGCGCAGCCAGCTCCTCAGGCCAGCGCCTTCATGGTGATCTGGAATTGCAGTCCGCCGCCATCGCGGTTGCTCACCAGCAGTTCGGCGCCATGGCGCTGCAGCACGCGGTCGACGATGGCCAGGCCCAGCCCGGCGCCGTTGGCCTGGCCGCGCGCCGCGTCCAGCCGCGTGAAGGGTTTCAGCAATTGGGCAATCTGGTCGTCCGGCACGCCGCTGCCGTGGTCCGCCACCTCGATGATGACGCGGCGGAAGGCGCCCATGCCTTTGACGGTGCAGCGGATATCGATTTCCGTCACCTCCTGGTCCGGCGTCTTGCCATAGCGCCGCGCATTTTCCACCAGGTTATTGAACACCCGTTTCAAGTCGGTGGCATTGCCCAGTACATGGGCGCGTTCGGCAATGTCGGTGGTGAGTTTGACGTCCGGCAGGCGGGCCGCGTCGCCGGCCACTTCGTGCAGCAGCGCGCTGAGATCCACGTTGATGAACGTCGCCGCCTCGGTCGGCTTGGCGTAATCGAGGAACTGGCCAATGATGGCGTCCATTTGCGCGATATCGGACTGGATGCCGTCGCGCGCTTCCCGTGACAGGTTCGCCATTTCCACTTCCAGCCCCATGCGCGCCAGCGGCGTGCGCAAGTCATGGGAAATGCCGGCCAGGATCACGGCGCGGTCCGACTCGACCTGCGCCAGGTCTTCCACCATCTGGTTGAAGCTGCGGTTGGCCTGGGCGATTTCAGCCGGGCCTTTTTCCGGCAGGGGATCCGGGCGGCGGCCCTCCGCCACGTCGCGCGTGGCGGTGGTCAGCCGCGCCAGCGGACGGTTGATCAGGCTGGAAATCAGGGCCGCGCCCAGCAGCGACAGCACCGACACCACGCCGGCCCAGCCCAGCCACTGGATCCCGGTCAGGCCCTGCAGGCGTTCGCGTTCAAGCATCAGCCAGTAACTGTCATCGCCGATATTGAAACTGACCCAAAAACCGGGCATCCCATTGACGCTGGAGGAAAAGCGCGTATGCGGTCCCAGCTTGGCTTTGACCAGCGCTTCGATTTCCGGCATCAGCGCATTGTCGGGCGGCGGCTCGGCTTCGTCGTCGTCTTCCAGCGTGAAAATGCGGATGCCTTCATTCGACACCAGTTCAAACAGCAATTCGCGCCGCAATTCGGGCGCGGAGTGGGTCAGGGCGGCGTGCGTGATGGTGACGACGGAAATCACCTGGGCGGAAATCTGCTGGACTTGCGGTTCGCGCTGCACCACGCTGATCATGTAGACCCAGGCCGACATGGACAGCGTCGTGAGCACGCCCAGCAACAGGAAGGTGCGCCAGAACAGGCCGCTTTTCAGGGCGGCCAGGGAAAAGAAGCGGGAAATGTAAGACAAGGCGGCAGCGGGGCGCATCATGGCCACGAGGTCAGCGCGGCTGGCCCTCCGGGATGAACACGTAGCCCAGGCCCCACACGGTCTGGATGTACAGCGGGCTGGACGGATCCGGTTCAATCAGTTTGCGCAGGCGTGAAATCTGCACGTCGAGCGAGCGGTCGAACACTTCATACTCGCGGCCACGCGCCAGTTCCATCAGTTTTTCGCGCGACAGCGGCTGGCGCGCGTGGCGCGCAAACACTTTCAGCACCGAGAATTCACCGGTGGTCAGCGGCACGGTTTCGCCGTTTTTCTTCAGGGTACGGGTGCCCAAGTCCAGCACGAACTGGCCGAATTCAAAGGTTTGCGGGGTTTCCGATGGCGCGCCCGGAATTTCATCGGGCTGCTTGCGGCGCAGCACGGCGCCGATGCGGGCCACCAGTTCACGCGGGTTGAATGGCTTCGGCAGGTAATCGTCCGCGCCCATTTCCAGGCCGACGATACGGTCCACGTCTTCGCCCTTGGCGGTCAGCATGATGATCGGGGTCTGGTCGCCGGCGCCGCGCAGGCGGCGGCAAATCGACAGGCCGTCTTCGCCCGGCAGCATCAAGTCCAGCACCAGCAAGTCATAGCGTTCACGCAGCCACAGTTTGTTCATGGCGGTGGCGTTTTCCGCCGTGAACACATTGAAGCCTTGTTCGGTCAGGTAGCGGCGCAGCAGATCGCGCAGGCGGACGTCGTCATCGACCACCATGATTTTGGCCTGGTGGCCCGGGGTGGTGTTGCCTGGTTCGTTCGAATTCGTCATCATGGTCTGGAATTGTGTAAAACGCACTTGCTATGGTAACGTCATATTGGCCTGGAGCAAACGTTCGTGCCAACCCATTACAAACTGTTACAAACTTTACCCTATAGGCATTACCCTGTGCGGCAATTGCCCATACACTGCGAACTATGGCAAGTAAGAGGAAACCAACGAGGCACACCATGAGCAAGCAAACCGACAAATCGAACGAGGCACGGCAGGCACCTGCGCAAGTGGCCACGGGTTTGTCCGCGCGTTTGCCTGCGCATTGGTCTGCGCATTGGCCTGGACTCGGCGGCCTGTCGGTCGGGGCGTGGCTGGTCTCGTCCGTGTTTTCAGGCGCCTTGCTGGCCGCCGCGCCGGCCCACGCGTTCGGCCCCGGCGACCGCGAACCGCCGCGCCGCGAAGAGCGCGACAATCGCGATAACCGCAGCGACACCCGCGAGCGCGACACCCGCGCCTTCGAGCGCGCGGAAGAGCGCCGCCGTACCATGCAGGAATCCGGTAATGCCGACATGTCGCGCCGGGTCGACCGCATGACGCCGGACGAACGCCGCGATCTGCGGCGCCAGATCAATGAAGCGGGCCAGGAAATTTACGTCCGTCCGCAACGCCGATAAGTTTGTTTTACCCGTTCGCCTTACACCGTTATCCCCTCCGCCCGCTTCCCCAGCCTGGCACAAACGTTCTCCTGAATGGCGGCTCAGCCGCCATCGGCGTAGCATTGCAGCATCACTTTCATGATTTCCCCAACGGCTTGACGGACCTGTAATATTTATTCCTTGCAAGAATGTTGCTTGCCATGGATGATATTGGCGCCGGTACTGGCCTGTCAGGAGAATAATTGTGGTAGACAAAGCAGCTGAAGCCGCCGCTACAGCCTTGCCCAATGGCGTGTCCTTGCGCCAGGATGGCGTTTACCTTGACGTTTCGCTGCCGCCGTCCCAACTGGCGGCGTCCATGTCGCAAATTTTTGCCACGGGCGTCTATCTCGAAGGCATCGACTACCCGGTGTTTATCCGCGCGCTGTTCCAGGTCGGGCCGGCATTGCCGCCGGGTCTGCCGGGCGATACGCATAGCCGGATCGCCGCCGCGCTGCAGAAATTCGATCCGCGCCGCCAGGCTTTGTACCGGGGCTTGAAAATGGGCCGGGGCCAGGCGGAATATGTGTTCGAGCCACTGTTCTACGACGAGCAGGAATTACCCGATGGCACCGTGATTCCTGAAACGCCGGTCAAACTCGACTTCGATGAATTCGTGGCCGACATGTGGGTCAAGGGCGTGCGCTACGGCATCGATGAAGCGGCGGTGCGCCATGGCATCAATTCACCGCGCGGCGACCGCGTGACCGTGGCGCACCGCCTCGATCCGGAACCGTCGGTCGATGCGCACGTGGTGGAAGTGTCGGAAGATTTGCACCGCAGCGATGCGCCCCGCACCCGCGCCGATGGCCGCATCGACATGAACAGCTTCCAGAACCGCTTCCCGCAAATCCGCCAGGGCATGCGCCTGCTGCGCAAGATGCCGGGCGTGCAGGGCGCGCGCGGGCTGGAAGTCACCGGCACGGTGCTGTTGGCGGCGCCGCCGGCGGACCTGGATTTCCGCCGCTGGATCGGCGAAGGCACCAGCATCGACCGCGGCGAACAGGGCGAATTCCTGGTGGCCGACAAGGATGGCTTCCTTGACGTGGACGCCAAGGCCGGCACCATTTCCGTGCGAGACAAGATCGTCAGCCGCGAGGGCGTCAGCGGCCGCACCACCGGCAGCCTGGAGTTGGCCGGCGCGTTCGAGGAATTCGGCGACGTGCAGGAAATGCGCGACGTCAATGGCAGCGACATCACCATCCGTGGCAATGTGTTTGGCAATATCCATTCCAGCGGTGGTGAGATTTTGCTGGGCGGGAATATCGTCGGCGGCAGCGCCATTAACGCCAAAGGTGACATCAAGGTCAAAGGCGTCGCGTCCGGCGCCACCCTGCATACGAAAGACGGTGAAATCGTGCTGAAGGGCAGGGCCGACAATTGCGTCATCATCGGCACCAAGGTCACGCTGGAAGAAGCGTCCAACTGCGACATCGTGGCCGATGAAGTGCATATCGTGCTGGCCGAAGGCTGCGCGGTGGCGGCGCGCAGCATTGATATCGACAGCGCGGGACCACGGCGCCAGACTGAAATGCTGGCGCTGGTCCATATCCCGGACACCAGCACACTCGATGCGCAACTGGCCGAACTGGAAGGCAAGACCGGGGCGCTGGAGGGTTACCGCGCGCAATTCCAGCGCGAAGCGGAACAGATTACCGCCGTGCCCCAGGTGCGCGCGTACATGAGCCTGACGGCCCGCTTGCGCAAGGGCGAGGCCACCTTGACGCCGGAGCAGGCGCCACAACTGAAGAAAATGGCGGCGCTGGTGGAGCCGCAATTGAAGCAGGTCGGGCAACTGCTGCAGAAAATGAAAGCCGCGGAATCCCAGGTCGCCGTGCGCCGGGCCCAGCTGGCCGAGGTCCGCAAGCAAAAGGACGATCTGGTGTCGCAGGCGCACTGTACAATCAAACTGGTGTCGGGCGACGTCATCGTGCGCAGCCTGGCGCTGGCGCCGGGTGTCCCGTCCGCCGCATCGCTTGCGCCCAGGGAGGTGCGCACCTACCTGCGCGGCGCTTTGCCGGCGGCATCGGTGGTGTTTTCCGGCAGCAGCGGCGCGGTGGCCTGGGTTGGCCGTGGCGCCCAGGCGGATGCTCCGCCGGAGCAGCCGGACCAGCCGGACCAGGCGGAAGGGGAGTAAGCGGTGGCTGAACATGTGAAGGCGGTCGTGATGCCCACCGACGGCGAATTGCCGTCGTCGCTGGTGCAGCGCGACGATGGCATTTATTTCCGCGCCGATGCTGCGGCCGCGGCGTGCCAGGCCGCCATCAACCAGGTCTTTCTTTCCAACGGTTATTTTTCCGGACTTGATTACGCGGTTTTCATCCGCGTCCTGTACGACGCCGGCGCGGAATTGCCGGCATCGCTCAAAGGCAAGGACCTGGTGCGCTTCGCCGACAATATCCTGCCATTCCACGCGCAGCGGCGCGAGCTGTACAAATCCGTCCGCATCATCAATGGCGAAGCGGAATATTACTTCGAGCCGGTGTTCTTCACGGTCCCGGACATGCCGCCGACGCCGGCGCGCCTGAACTTCGATGAATTCGTGGCCGACATGTGGGTCAAGGGGATCCGCTTCGGCATCGACGCGCCGGCCGTGAAAGCCACCATCGCCGCCGGCCGTGTCACGCGGCTGATCGCGGCGCGGCGCCTGAACGCGATGCCGGGACGCGACGCCGCCATCGTGGAAGTGGCGCAAAACATCCACCGCAGCAATGCGCCGCGTGAAATGGCGAACGGCCGCTTTGACTTGCACACATTCCAGAACCGGTTCCCGCAAATGCCGCCGCATGTGCGGCTGCTGCGCAAGGTGCCCCGGGTGCCGGGCATCCGCGGCTATGAATTGTCCGGTATCCCACTGGAAGCGCCGCAGCCGCGCGATATCGATCTGCCGGCCATGGCGGGCCCCGGCACGGCCGTCGAAGAAGTCAATGGCGTGCAATTCCTGGTCTCGACCACGGAAGGTTTCTTATCGATTGACGGCAGCAAGCGCATTTCCATCGGCCCCAAGATCATCAGCCGCGAAGGCGTCAGTGCGCGCACCACCGGGAATTTGCAGCTGACCGGCGAGTACGAGGAATTCGGCGAAGTGCAGGAACAGCGCAGCGTCGATGGCGGCAGCATCACGATCCATGGCGACGTGTTTGGCAATATCAATTCGCGCGGCGGCACGATCAGCCTGCGCCGCAACCTGATGGGTGGCGCGGCCATGAATGCCGATGGCGATATCGAAGTCAAAGGCGTGGCGTCGGCCTCCGTGGTGCAAACCAAAAAAGGCGTGGTGACCCTGGGGCGCGCCGAAAGCTGCGTCATCACCGGCACCCGGGTCGTGATCGGCGAAGCGTCGAATTGCGAAATCATGGCCGATGAAGTGGAAATCAAGGTGGCCGAAGGGTGCGCGGTGGCCGCGCAGCGGATTGCCATCGGCAGCGCCGGGCCGCGCAGGCAAATTGAAATGCTGTTGTTCCCGCTGGTGCCCGATACGTCGAAGTACGACAAGACCATCGTGGAACTGGAAGAAAAGGGCGCGCGCCATGCCGCCGTGGCGGCGCGCGTCAAGGGGGAAATCGACGCCATCACCAACGAGCCGGACGTGCGCAATTACCTGACCCTGGCGACCCGCGTGCGCAAGCAGGAAGTGATGTTGACTCCGGAGCAGCTGGCGCTGTTCCAGAAAATGGCGGTGCAGGTGGGACCGGCGCTGCGCACGGTCGGCAAGCTGTCGCTGGGCGTGAAGGAAGCGCTGGCCGAGCAGGCCAAGGTGCAGGAGATGGTGGCGCAGGTGCGCCAGCGCAAGCAGGACATGGCGGGGCGGGGCGCCTGCAAGGTCGCCATGGTGAACGGCGATACCGTGGTGCGCACCATGGATTTCAGCCCGGACCATGGCGCGCCGTACGATCAGCCGGCCAAGGATGTCAAGGCCCGGCTGCGCGCATCGGCGCCGCGCACCGCGCCGGTCTTTTCCGGCAGCGGCGGCACGGTGGACTGGACTTCCGCCGCTGGCCTTGCGCCCTGAGTCAGCGCCGGTTACTGGTATCCGGACGAGGTCTTCACGATTTCCGCATAACACGCTTGCACGCCGGTCGGCAGGCCGTCGAACAAGCCTTCTTCCTGCGCCGACACTTTCCCCTGTTCCGCCAGCATCTTCACCTTGCACAGGTATTCCACCTGCGCCAGCAGGCGGCCCATCGCCGACATCGGCGCGCCTTTGCGGACCGCGACCTGTTCCGTCAGCGCCAGACTGACGCTGTCCGGGAAACGCCACTCTTTGGCGATGCCCGACGCGACCAGGCGCGCCGCCGGCATCAGGCGGGCCGTGAATGCCGCGCTGCCCAGGCGCTGGCCATCCTGGAGCTGGCGGTCCATCATGCCCAGCGCCACCATCAGGCCCGCATTGAGCACCAGTCCGGCCAGGAAAGCGTCCAGCGGTTCGATGCCGAAGGCCGGCGCCAGCTTGCGGCAGGCGTGGGCGCAGCGCTCGGAATGGTCCCAGATGCGCGGCGCGATGCGCCGGGTATGCGGTCCCGCGTTGAAGTCGATGATGGGCCGGAAGGCGACGGACGTCACCAGTTGCCGCAAGCCTTCCTGGCCGATCACCAGGACCGCGTTGTGTACGCTGGTCACGGGTTGGCCGGACGCCAGCGCCGAACTGTTGGCAAGGCGGATCACTTCCGCCACCATCACCACGTCGCTGGAAATCTTGCGCGCGATGTCCGCGCCGGAAAATGTTTCGCTGCGCAAGCTTTGCAGCAATTGCGGCACCACGCCCGGCATGCGGCGCATCAGGTCGGCGCCGGAATGCTGGGAGCGGGCGATGGCATTGAGGGATTCCAGCACGCGCGCCTCGACGGCGGCCGTAGCGGGGGTATCGTCGCGCCACCCGCCAAACAGCCAGTCCGCATAGGCGGTATCGATGCGTTCTTTTTGCTGGTAGGACGGCGCCGCTGCGGGTTCGGGCGGCTCGGCGCTTGCCGCAGTCCCGGGGGAGGCGGCGGCGGCGGCGGGTGCCGGTGCGGGTGCGGGTGGGAGCGGCGCGGGCGGAACGGTGGCGGCGCCGGACGCTTCAGGCGGGCTGGCGCCGAGGATCATGCGCTTGAGCCACTGGTACATGAAAGCCTTTCAGTCATCGTGCGCGGGCATGGCAATCCATTGTACCGGCTCTTTGCTCGAATGCAATCGTCGCACAGTCACGGGCGCTTTGTTGCGCGCAATCAACTTGTTGCAGCTAGGCACGGTTAGCATGGTTCCACGCGTGACTCACTGCGAAAGGAACATGATGCACACCTCGATGATGCCTGGCGCCGCCAGGGCCGTGCTGCGGCAATACCTGAGTTTCCGCCTGGGCGGACTGGAATATGCGCTGGATTACCGCAATGTGCGCGAACTGCGGCCATTGTGCACCATGGACCGTTTTGCCGAGGATGGCGCCGTGCTGGGCAGCGTGGCCATGTCGCGCGGCGTGATCATGCCGATCGTCGACATGCGCATCGCCTTCGGCCCCCGCCCGCCGCAACATGACCCGCGCACGGATGTCATTGTTTTGCAATTAACGAACTGCGTGATGGGAATGGTCACCGATGGCGTGACCGATGTGGTGCTGCTCGATGAAGCGCAAATCCAGCCGATGCCGGGACTGGCGCGGGAGGTGGAATACTTGCTGGGGATTGGCGAGACGGTGGCGGGGCGCAAGCTGATCGTGGTGGACATCGACAAGCTGATGGCGATCCGGCGCGGCAGGGAATTGCATGCCGCGTGAGGGTGTTAAAACGACACCGCAACGTCCCAGTGGTGCCAGCGTGACAGCGTAGGGCGGCTTTTACAAAGCCGCCGATGCGCCGTCGGGGACGCATGCATGGCGGCTTCCGCGTTGCGGAAACCGCCCTACACAGTCAGGCCTGCGGCATCAGGAGGCGATGCCGGGTGGGCGCGGACCGCAATCCGTCAGGCCGCCAGCGCTTCCAGCTGTTCCTGCAATTCCAGCCACTCGCCTTCGAGCTGTTCCAGGTCCTTGGTATAGAAGGCCTGGTCTGTCAGCAGGGTTTTCAGCTTGGCCTTGTTGGCCGCGTCGTAAATGGTGCTTTCACCCAGCTGTCCGTCGATCTCGGCCTTTTGCGCATTGCGCTTGGCGATCTGCTCTTCGAGCCGCTTGATCTTGTTTTCAATCGGCTTGCGTTGCGCGGACAGGCGCTGGCGCTGTTCGGCATCCAGCCGTTTCTGGTCGCGCTTGTCGGCGGCGGCGGGCGCCGGAGCCACGGGCGACGCGACCGGGTAATCGGTCTTGTTGGCCTTGCCGGCGGCCGGCAGCACATCGGTGCCTTTGCCCAGCTTGGTCTGGAACAGCCAGTCCTTGTAGTCGTCCAGGTCGCCGTCGAATGGTTGCAGCTTGCCGTCGGCCACGATGATGAACTGGTCGGTGGTCGCGCGCAGCAGGTGGCGATCGTGCGATACCACCACCAGCGTGCCTTCGAACTGCGCCAGCGCTTCAGTCAGCGCTTCGCGCGTTTCCAGGTCCAGGTGGTTGGTCGGTTCATCGAGCAGCAGCAAATTCGGACGCTGCCAGACGATCAGCGCCAGCGCCAGGCGGGCCTTTTCGCCGCCGGAGAAGGGGCGGATCGGGCTGGTCACCATGGTGCCGGGGAAGTTGAAGCCGCCCAGGAAATTACGCAATTCCTGCTCACGCACGGTCGGCGCGATTTTCGCCAGGTGCCACAGCGGCGATTCGTCGTGGCGCAGCATTTCAACCTGGTGCTGGGCGAAGTAACCGATGGTCAAGCCCTTGCCGATGGTCGCGTCGCCGGTCAGCGGCGTCAGTTCGCCGGCGATGGTCTTGATCAGCGTGGATTTACCGGCGCCGTTGACACCCAGCAGGCCGATGCGCTGGCCGATCTGCAGCGAGAAATTGACGCGGTTGACGATGGCTTTTTCCGTCACGTTGCCGGTCTTCTCGTCTTCAATGCGGTAGCCGCAATTGACGTCTTCCATCACCATCAGCGGATTTGGCGCGTTGAGCGGTTCGCGGAATTCAAACGAGAATTCCGCCGCCGCGCGCAGCGGCGCCAGTTCTTCCATCTTGGCCAGCGCCTTCATGCGGCTTTGCGCCTGCTTGGCCTTGGACGCCTTGGCCTTGAAGCGGTCGATGAACGATTCCAGGTGGGCGCGCTTGCGCTGCTGCTTTTCCAGCGCGCCCGCGGCCAGGATCATTTGCGCCGCGCGCTGGCGTTCAAACGAAGAATAGTTGCCCGAGTAGCGCTTCAGCTTGCGCTCGTCGATGTGTACCACCACGTTCACGATTTCGTCGAGGAAGTCGCGATCGTGGGAAATGATGATCAGGGTGCCGGCGTAGCGTTTCAGCCAGTCTTCCAGCCAGATGATCGCGTCCAGGTCCAGGTGGTTGGTCGGTTCATCGAGCAGCAGCAGGTCGGAAGGGCACATCAGCGCCTGCGCCAGGTTCAGGCGCATGCGCCAGCCGCCGGAGAAGCTGGCGACCGGTTGCTGCATCTGGTCCAGCGAAAAGCCCAGGCCGAGCAGCAACTGTTCGCCGCGCGACTGCACGGTGTAGGCGTCGGCGTCGGCCAGCGCGCTATAGACTTCGCCCATGGCGATGCCGTTTTCCGTCGATTCCGGTTCGCTTTGCAGGCGTTCCAGTTCGGCTTCGAGGCGGCGCAAGGTCACGTCGCCATCGATCGCGTAGTCGAGCGCGGCGCGCTCGAGTGGCGGCGTTTCCTGCGCCACATAGGCCATGCGCCACTTGGCGGGGAAATCGATATCGCCCTGGTCGGGATGCAGCTCGTTGCGCAGCATGGCGAACAGGCTCGATTTGCCAGCGCCGTTGGCGCCAATCAGGCCGATCTTGTCGCCAGGATTCAGGGTAAGGTCGACCTGCTCGAGCAGCGGCTTAATGCCGCGCATCAGGCTGACTTGGTTCAGACGGATCATAAGTAGGTTTTAAAGTTTCAACTGGTCGGCGGTCAGCAGGAAGACCATGTCGTCGCCGGCGCTGGTGGTCAGCCAGGTCAGGCCGAGGTCGCCGAACGCCTGTTCCGCGAATTCGCGTTCATTGCCGATTTCCACGATCAGCAAGCCATCGTCGGTCAGCAGCTCGGCCGCGCCGGACACGATGCGGCGCACCAGGTCCATGCCGTCGACGCCGCCGGCCAGCGCCAGTTGCGGTTCGGCCAGGTATTCCGGCGGCAGCTTGGCCATCGACGCGGAATTCACATATGGCGGATTGGTGACGATGATGTCGTATTTTTTCTTCGGCACGTTCTGGTACAGGTCCGACTCGATCAGGGTGACGCGGTCGGCCAGTTCATAGGTGTCGACATTGCGGCGCGCCACGTCGAGCGCGTCGCGCGAGATATCGACCGCATCGACGTGCGCGTTCGGGAACGCGTCGGCCATCATGATGGCCAGGCAACCGGAGCCGGTGCACAGTTCCAGCACGTTGGTGACGTCGTCCGGGTCCGTCACCCACGGCGAGAAGTATTGCGGGATCAGTTCCGCGATGAACGAACGCGGCACCAGCGCGCGTTCGTCGACGTAGAAGGCATAGGTGCCCAGCCACGCTTCCTTAGTGATGTAGGCGGCCGGCACGCGCTGCACGGCGCGGCGTTCGATCACGTCCAGCACCGATTGCACTTCTTCCGGCAGCAGGCGCGCATCGAGGAACGGATCGAGCTTGTCCAGCGGCAGCTTCAGGGTGTGCAAGATCAGGTAAGCCGCTTCATCGATGGCTTCCACGCTGCCATGGCCGAAGAACAGCTGGGCGGTGTTAAAGCGGGTAACGGCGTAGCGCAGCAAGTCGCGCGGTGTGGTGAACAGGGTATTTGGCATGGTGGTTTCCTGGCCTTTCAAGTGATCAGGTCAACAGGTTAAAACAGGTTAAAGCGGTTTAAGTCAGCAATAACCGCAGTGTACGGCGGTAGATATTCTTCAGCGGATCAATGTATCGCAGCTCGATGTGCTCATCGATCTTGTGGATGCTGGCGTTGGGAGGGCCGAATTCTATCACCTGGGGGCAGATCTGCGCGATGAAGCGCCCATCCGAGGTGCCGCCGGTGGTCGACAGTTCCGTCTCGACGCCGGTTTCCTCTTTGATGGCGTCGGCCATGGCGCTGCTCAGGGCGCCGGGCGGTGTCAGGAAGGGCAGGCCGGACAGCGTCCATTGCAGGTCATATTCCAGGCCGTGTTTATCGAGGATCGCATGCACGCGGCGTTTTAAATCGTCATGCGTGCTGGCGGTGGAAAAACGGAAATTGAAGTCGATCACGACGTCGCCGGGAATCACGTTGTTGGCGCCGGTGCCGCCCTTGATGTTCGACATTTGCCACGACGTCGGCAAATAGTACTCATTGCCGTGGTCCCAGACTTCGGCCACCAGGTCGGCCAGCGCCGGCGCGGCCTGGTGGATCGGGTTGCGCGCCAGTTGCGGATAGGCGATGTGGCCCTGGATGCCCTTGATGGTGAGCTTGCCGGACAGGGAGCCGCGGCGGCCATTCTTGATGGTGTCGCCCAGCACCTTGTCGGACGTGGGTTCGCCGACGATGCAGTAATCGAGCTGTTCGCCGCGCGCCTTCAGCATGTCGCAGACCACCACGGTGCCATCGGTGGCGGGACCTTCTTCATCGCTGGTGATCAGGAAGGCGATCGAGCCCTTGTGGTCCGGATGCGCCGCGATGAATTCTTCGCACGCCACCACCATCGCGGCAATCGAGGTTTTCATGTCGGCCGCGCCACGGCCATACAGTTTACCGTCGCGCTGGGTCGGATAAAACGGTTCCGACGACCATTGTTCGACCGGACCGGTCGGCACCACGTCGGTATGGCCGGCAAACACCAGCACCGGCCCCTCCGTGCCACGGCGCGCCCACAGGTTCGTCACTTCGCCCGACTGGATGGTTTCGCATCGGAAGCCCAACGGTTGCAGCAAGTGGATCAACTGGTCCTGGCAACCTTTGTCTTCCGGCGTGACGGACGAACGGCCGATGAGTTTTTCAGTCAGCGCGAGGGTACGGGAGGTGGTCATCATTATGCGCTAAAGATCTGGCCGTACTGGGCGGCGGAAAAGCCGACATGGCAAGCCGTGCCCGCGCCTTGCAGCACCGGGCGCTTGATCACGGACGGGAATTCCAGCATCAGGGCGCGGGCGCTGGCCGCGTCAACGATGGCGGCCTTGCGTTCATCGGGCAAACCACGCCAGGTGGTGCCTTTCTTGTTGACCAGCACTTCCCAGTCGAGGCTGGCCAGCCAGCCGTTGACGGTGTCGGCGCTCAAGCCTTGTTTTTTGAAGTCGTGGAACGTGAAGTCATGCTGCTGGTCCGCCAGCCACACGCGGGCTTTTTTCACGGTGTCGCAGTTCGGGATGCCGTAGAGAGTAATCATGGGTAAATTGGAAGTGCATCGCCGCCGGACGGCGGCGTCAATGCGCATTATAGCGGGTGGGGAACCCGGCGTCCGGCGCGGCGCCGTGGGAAGGCGCCGCGCCGGCAACGGTGGCGGCTAGCCGAGTTTGAATTCCGTGAACGACGTTTCAGGCGACGCCGAAGCCGCCGCCTGTTCCGGTTCGTCCTTCTTGGCTTCGGGCCCGTTATTGAGCAGCCACAGCAGGTTGGTCGCGGAATCCGCATTGGCCAGCGCTTCTTCCTGGCTGATCTTGCCTTCCTGGACCAGCTTGAACAGGGCCATTTCGAACGACTGGGAGCCGCCCGTCAGGCTTTTCTCCATGGCTTCCTTGATCTGGCTGATCTCGCCTTTTTCAATCAGTTCCGAGATGTAGCGCGTATTGACCATGACTTCCACCGCGGCGGTGCGGCTGCCGCCGCTGGCGGACTTGATCAGGCGCTGCGACACGATGGCCTTGACGGTGGCCGACATGTCCTGGAACAGCGCCGCGCGGTTTTCAATCGGATAAAAACTGATGATGCGGTTCAGCGCGTTGTAGCTGTTGTTGGCGTGCAGGGTCGCCAGCACCAGGTGGCCCGATTGCGCGTAGGCGAGGGCGGCCGCCATGGTTTCCTTGTCGCGGATTTCACCGATCAGGATGCAGTCCGGCGCCTGGCGCATGGAATTGCGCAGCGCGGTATAGAAATCCTTAGCGTCGGCGCCGATTTCGCGCTGGTTGACGATGGATTTCTTGTTCTTGAACAGGTACTCGATCGGGTCTTCCAAGGTCAGGATGTGACCCGGCTTCAATTCATTGCGGTGGTCCAGCATGGCCGCGATGGTGGTGGATTTGCCGGAACCGGTGGACCCCACCAGCAGCAGCAAGCCGCGTTTTTCCATGATCAGTTCGGCCAGCACCGGCGGCAAGCCGAGGTCGCCCAGCGCGGGGATGGTGGCGGGCACGAAGCGGAACACGGCGGAAATGCTGCCGCGCTGGCGGAACGCCGACAGGCGGAAGCGGCCCAGGTTGGGGACCGAATAACCGGAATTGAGTTCGTTGGTGCGCTCCAGTTCGTCCATCTGTTCGGGAGAGCAGATTTCCGACAGCAGCGCGTGGATGTTTTCCGGCTCCAGCTTTTGCTGGTTGATGGGAATCAGGGTGCCGTTGATCTTGATATGGACGGGGGAGTTCACCGCGAAAAACATGTCCGATGCGGCTTTTTCCTTCATCAACTGGAACAGGCGGTCCATGGCCATGATTGCCTCCTCAAGATCAAACAAGTCGACTCGAAATACGTAGGGCGGCTTTTACAAAGCCGCCGTGCCGTCGCCGGTGCGCATGCATGGCGGGTTTGTAAAACCCGCCCTACGGGAATTACACGCCGCGCAGCAGTTCGTTGATGCTGGTCTTGGAACGGGTCTGCGCATCGACGCGCTTGACGATCACCGCGCAGTACAGGCTGTACTTGCCGTCGGCCGAAGGCAGGTTGCCCGAGACCACGACCGAACCGGCCGGCACGCGGCCATAGGTCACTTCGCCGGTGGCGCGGTCGTAGATCTTGGTCGACTGGCCGATGTACACGCCCATGGAAATCACGGAATTTTCTTCCACGATCACGCCTTCGACGATTTCCGAACGGGCGCCGATGAAGCAGTTGTCTTCGATGATGGTCGGGTTGGCTTGCATTGGTTCCAGCACGCCGCCGATGCCGACGCCGCCGGACAAGTGCACGTTCTTGCCGATCTGTGCGCACGAACCCACCGTGGCCCAGGTGTCGACCATCGCGCCTTCATCGACGTAGGCGCCGATGTTGACGTAGGACGGCATCAGCACCACGTTTTTCGCGATGAACGAACCACGGCGGGCCACCGCCGGCGGCACCACGCGGAAGCCGCCTTGCTGGAAGTCGGCTTCGGTGTAGTTGGCGAACTTGGTCGGCACCTTGTCGTAGAACTGCATGGTGCCGTCCGATGGCAGCACCACGTTGTTTTCCAGGCGGAACGACAGCAGCACGGCTTTCTTGATCCACTGGTTCACCACCCAGGTGCCGGTGTCTTTTTGCGCCACGCGCAGCGAACCGTTATCCAGGCCGGCCAGCACGTGCGACACGGCGTCGCGCAGTTCGGCGGTACCGTTGCCCGGGTTGATCTCGGCACGGTTGTCCCACGCTTGTTCGATGATTTGTTGCAGTTGTTGGGTCATGATGATCTTCTTTATTGAATGGATGGAGCTAAGTTTTTGCAGAACTGGACGATGCGCTGCGCAGCTTCCAGTCCTTCCTCGGTTTCGGCGACCAGCGCCATGCGGATACGGTTGCGGCCCGGGTTGATGCCGTGCGCGTCACGCGCGAGGTAGCTTCCGGGCAATACAGTGACATTATATTCGGCGTACAGGCGCTGTGCGAACTCGGTGTCCGACAGGCCGGTGCGGGTGACATCGGCCCACAGGTAAAAACCGGCGTCCGGCAGCGCCACGTCCATCACTTCCCGCATCAGCGGTGTGATGGCGGCAAATTTGGCGCGGTATTGTGCGCGGTTGTCTTCGACGTGGGTTTCGTCGTTCCAGGCCGCGATCGACGCAGCCTGCACGGGAGGGCTCATGGCGCCGCCGTGGTAGGTGCGGTACAGCAGGAATTTTTTCAGCACTTCGGCATCGCCGGCGACAAAGCCGGACCGCATGCCCGGCACATTCGAGCGTTTCGACAGGCTGGAAAACACAACCAGGCGCGCATACGGACGCTCGATGGTGGCCAGGCCCAGCATGTGGGCCGCCTGCATCGCGCCCAGCGGCGGCTCGTCGAAGTAAATCTCGGAGTAGCACTCGTCGGCGGCAATTACGAAGTTGTAGCGCTCGGACAGGGCAAACAAATGTTCCCATTCCGTCAGCGACAGCACCGCGCCGGTCGGGTTGCCCGGCGAGCAGACGAACAGCAATTGCGTGCGCTGCCAGACGTCTTCGGGAATGCTGTCGTAATCGCAGCCGAAATTGCGGGCCGGGTCGGAGTTCACGAAATACGGTTCGGCGCCGGCCAGGTAGGCCGCGCCTTCATAGATCTGGTAAAACGGATTCGGCGACACCACGATGGCGCGCTCGCCATCCTTCCGGGTCGGATCGACCACGGTTTGCGCCAGCGCGAACAAGGCTTCGCGCGAACCGTTGATCGGCAACACTTGCGTGGCCGGGTTCAGCGCCGGCAGTCCATAGCGGCGCTCGAGCCAGCCGCAAATGGCCTTGCGCAGCGGTTCGTTGCCGATGGTGAGCGGGTAGCTGGCCAGGCCGTCCAGGTTATCGGCCAGCGCTTGCTGGATGAATGGCGGCGTCGGATGCTTGGGCTCGCCCATGCCCAGGCTGATATGGTTGTACGCGGCGTTCGGCGTGACTTGCGCGAACAATTGCCGGAGTTTTTCGAACGGATACGATTGCAGCTTGTCGAGATGTGGATTCACGGGCGGACCAGAGGCAGGTTACAGGGTACAGAGCGAGATCGGAACCAGTGATTATAGCGTCAGCCGGCAATCGGCGCGCAGGGGCGGGGCTATGAGGGGTATTTAATATGGCCGATGGGGCTCTTCGGCGTTAAAAAGTGGGGGGCGCGTGAGGCGCCAATGGCGCAACACCTTATTGCATTGTAAGAAATATATCTGTAAAGTAACTATTCGGCAAAGTTGCCCTGATACTACTACTTGCTTTCAATCTGAAACTAAATGAACACTCCGATCACGGCACTTGATAATGAGAAACTTTTCTTTCCCATTAATCAGGCGGATACCTCCCGGCAGCCAAATGCGAATAATTTACTGGCGCGGGAAATCTACGCGGCACTGGAGCGGTTCATTAGTGAGCGGGTCGAAGGCCTGTCATGTAGTAAAGCAGCGCTCAACGAAGGCCGCCAGCATGACGCCATCCTGATTGATGGACCACGTGGCTCTGGCAAGAGTTCGGTATTGGTCAACTTGAGGACCTACCTGGAAGAGAAAAATCCAGCGCTGTTGAAACGGGTTCATATTTTCGCGCCGGTAGATCCGACCTTGCTGGAAGAGCATGATGATTTGTTTTTAAATATCGTGGTGGCCGCAGTATTGTCCAGCAGCGATGTCAAGGCGGCACTCAATGTGGACTCCTCTGCTCGCACCCAGTTGCATAAACAACTGCAGCGTTTGGGACACGCGCTGCATAACATGCAATCGCAGCGGGACCGCAAGGGCATGGACAAGGTTCGCGCCTTTATTGGTAACCAAGAGTTGATTGAAGAGGTTCATCGCTTCTTTGACGATGTACGCAAGCTACTGGGCAAGGATTTACTGATACTGCCAATCGACGATGTCGATACATCACTCAACCGTGCCTTCGAAAATATGGAAGTGGTCCGCCGTTATTTGACGACACCATTGGTGCTGCCTGTGATTAGTGGCGACGCCAGCTTGTACCAAGACGTAACTTGGCGCGACATTCATCGGCGGTTGACGAAAGACAGCAGCTATGACAGAAAGGGCGCCTATGAACGTGCCCTGACACTGGCGGACGAGTATCAGCGCAAGGTGTTTCCGCTGCAGTACCGGCTGGCGATGCCGCCGGTCAGCCTCTACTTCGAACGCAAGGCGATCACGCTGGGAGTGGATCCGAGCGACAAGCTGACGCTGCCGGTTTTTTACGAGTGGCTAAAGGTGTTGCTGAATGATCGCACCAACGGCCTGGAAAACAGTGAATTGCCTGTGCCAGTCCATACGGTGCGCGCATTGGCGCAATTGGCCAACCGTTTGCGGTACCTTATCCCTTCACTGGAGAAAGCGGTACGGGCCAACGGCAAATTAGCCGATTCCTTACGCCACTATGCGCTGATGCCGGACGTCACGCCGGATGCTATCAAAGCGTTTGCGAAGCGTTATCAGGGCACTGACCTGACCTCGCCGGAAGCCGATCGGCGCAAGGCGCGCGACGATGCCTATACCAGTTTCGACCCCTTGCACAGCGATGCCGGCGTATCGGTCACGGGGGCCCCCGGATGGATGCATGAATTGAATCTGCCCGCATGGGTCGATACATTGTGCGAGCACATCCGATATGACCCGGAAGGCGGCGCGGCATATCTGGTGTTGCTGGCTACGCAAGCGTGGCGGCAAGACACTGTGCTGGATACCCGCTGGCGCAGTGCCTTTGACACGCCCCTGTTTCAGCCGCTCAGGCAGGCGCAAGACACGCTCTTTGCACATTTCCACCGAAGCGGGGTACTCGATGACTGGCGCAACCGCCTGACCGGAAGGGCGCCGGAAGTGTGGCTGGCACAGCTTCCTGGCAAAACCATATTGCCGTACCCGGTGCCGGAAATCGGCCCTTTGGTATCGAATGACGACAAAAAGCTGATTGCACTGGTACAACCTGAGGCACATGCACGGTTGCTGTTCGAGCTGGTCATGCACCGCAATTTCTATCGCGTCAATAAAACTGGTGCGGTGGTTTGCATAGGCCGCATCTTTGAACTTATTGTGACCAGCCTGCTGCGTAATGTGAGCGAGGCGGATATTCAAATCATTCTTCACCGCGCGCCATTCCTTTCCTTTAGCGATGTGGCCGGGACCAAGACCTTGTCGACGCCGGAAGATGATGCGGGCGATGAGTTTGAAGAATATGCATCGGCCACCGAAGAACTCGGCGATGCCGTGCGTGATTTGGCCAGCGCTATCAATGGCTGGCGTAGCCTGCATCGTTTGAGTGAATTGCGACTATCGCCATGGCTGGTCTATAACGTGATGAACAAAGTTTATAACCAGGCGTGGTATTTCAATTCGCCCCAGCAAGCAGCCAAGAGTTTCAAACAGCCGTTTGACGGCGTCGTCTGGGTGGCGCGTAAAGCCTTTAACAGTATCTGGGCGGCCTTTGGCAGTTTCGAAAAAGGACGGTTGTATGGATTGCCTGAAATTACCGCCACGGTAAACGTAGGAGAGGGCAAGGACTTTCAACGCAGCGAATTATATCGTCAAAACATTACACCATTCGTTGGGGAATCGTCGGGCGCTTCGAAGTTTGGCAGTGCGACTCGCGCCATCAGCTATTTTTTGAACGACCACCCGCTGAAAGCGTGGACTGATGCATTGAACTTCCCTGAACGGGGCGAAAAAGCCAGCGCCAAACAGGGGTCTTCAGGAACCGCGAGGAGCGAACTGCGGTCGAAGTGGCTGCAGGATAATCTTGGTAGTGGTGAGCTTAGGGCCACTGCAAAACGGAAGTTGAAGGCTATAGGCAACGAGAGAGCATTGGCCTTACTTGCCGAATATGAGAAATCATTCCCCCGCGATAGCAGCCTACGGCGCACGATCTCGAAAATTTACCCTATGAACCAGTAACGCACCATGTTGCAACGATCCTTGACAGAATTGGCCGTCGAAGCGCTTTTTTCCAGCGAGGAGCTTGCCAATGAATTGAAAGCGGCATTGGTGACGCCGGATGTGGCATTTGATGACGACAGCTTTGCGCTGCGGTGCAGGCAAGCGTTGGTACGTGATTTGGACCGCAAC
The DNA here is from genome assembly GCF_058807115.1 of Pseudoduganella sp. GW821-FHT12E03. Lineage (NCBI taxonomy): Bacteria > Pseudomonadati > Pseudomonadota > Betaproteobacteria > Burkholderiales > Oxalobacteraceae > Pseudoduganella > Pseudoduganella sp. GW821-FHT12E03. The sequence goes on from NZ_JBXAQJ010000008.1 coordinate 376,429, forward strand.
CACGCACGCCGGTTTCGTTTGACCGATCTGGAGCGTGCATTTCAAACTTGGTGGCCCGTGCGCTTCTTTAGCGCCGGGAAATTACCCCTGCTCGACAACATCTTCGATCAGGTGATGATGCGTAACGGCGATTTTCTGCAATACCGTGCCGAACAAGTCCAGGCATATGCACGGCTTGCAGCCGGTGTTGAGCCTACGCTGCTGGCAGGCTGGCATTTGGCAGGCTGGATGCACAACGAGGATTTGGTGGCACCGCATAATGTTGCGCGCATAGTGAAAAACCAATTGCCGTTCTTTGCTCCACCTCCCTTGGCTGGGAAACCCTATGCGGAAGGTCATGTACACCTTGGCGGTGTGCATTTTGATGGATTGATCCTACTGGGGAAGTTGACAAGCGAACCGCAATCAGGAAAGCCGGACCGGTTTGATCAGCTCAGTGCATTGTGTGCCGCATTGATGGAGTGCGCCACTCTGCCCGATGGTGGCATAGACCAAGTCCTGTTCCGGAAAAGATGCCATGGCATCCTGGCGCCCGGTGCTTCTGCGGAACTGGCCGCCTTGCCGGATTGGGCGCTTTTGTTCGAGGCACATAAGTTCGCCAACGAGATTGGCAAGTCATGGCTGCTGGCGCAGTTGGCGCAAGCGATGATGGATGGCGATCTTGGCTTGGCTTGGCGCTGGGTGGTTGTCTGGCTGTGGTATAGCTATCAGCATCCTGCAACGTGCGAATATGTTCGCCTGGCAATTTACTACTTGTTTGCGAATTTGATGCAGGTACGCCGTGCCACCATTATGGACGGCTTGGGGCTGAGCCGTTTCACACGGGATTATTACAGGAATCCGTTGCGTAAGGGGGAACCAAGTGCTGCACTCAATGACAGCGTACGGCGGCTTTTTGTGGGAAAGCTCGATCTGGTTGAAATTAAGGTGGAGCCCGACGCATTTACGCCGGATGGTGTCGCTAAGCTTGCCGGTACGCTCGCGAAGCATAGCGGGGCCGGTGACGCCGATAGTGGATTGCCATTGTCTGACGTGGCATCGGCAGCGTATATCGGGCAGATGGAGCGATGGCATTTCTGTGCCCACTTTCTGCGGCGCAAAGATTTCATCATTAATCGCGAAGACTTATGGGGCAAGGCAGATCAGTTTGTGGAGAGTCTTCAGCTGGAGGCCGGCTGGAATCTCCCTGAATTTTTGAATGGGCACTTGAATCAGGCGTACCGTTTCCACCCCGCTCGCTGGCTGCGCGGGCTTGACATCGCTGGCGATGAAAACGCGGTTCGTAGTGAAGTGTTTGCTCCTGTGCTGCGTTGGCTGCGGCGCGGCTTTCTGCAGCGGCCGTTCGGTGAATCAGCCTCCGCAGGTTTTCATTTGAGCATACATGCTGGAGAAGATTACGCCCATCCGTTGTCCGGCATGCGTCACGTGGATGAAACGGTCCGTTTTTGCGGCATGCGCTCTGGCGACCGGATTGGCCATGGGCTGGCGTTGGGAATCGACCCGGCAGAGTGGGTGCAGCGGCAGGGGGATATGATCCTGCCGGTCGATGAACATCTCGACAATCTGGTGTGGGCATGGCATTACGCCTGCAAATTGAGTGCAACTCTGCCGCTGGCCAGCCAGCTGGTGCCATCGCTTGAACGGCGCATTGCCAAGTTTGTCTATTCGGTATCGTGGCTCAAGGTTTCGGGCTTTGCTGCGCAGGCAGCGCAAACGCCGGACATTTTGCTGCGTGCGTGGAAGCTGCGGCGCAACTGCCATACCCAGTTCGGCATGAATCCGGCATCGGATTATGATGATCCCAAGTTGAAGGAGGCTGTGCCGGATTTCATCCGATTGCAGCGGGCATGTGATAACAAAAGCAATGCGTGGGGGGCGGAGCGGGCGTATTTCTTGCGGGAGTCTGAGGTGGCTACAAGGAAGCCTGCAGATACTGTGGAAACGTGCGTGTTGATACGCCAGCCTGGCAGCAGTATGCATGGTTCCTCATCCGGGCCGGACGGGATGCTTGTGGATGTGGAGACGCCAGAAAATCTGGCGTTTATGCATGCAGTTCAGGATTATTTGTTGGACAAATATGACCGTGATGGCCTGATCATAGAAGCCAACCCCAGTTCAAATATCTATATCGGCCGTTTTGAATCCCATAGGGAACATCCGATCTTCCGCTGGTATCCACCAGATGAATCGTGTTTGCGGGAAGGGCAGCCATGGAACAGGTATGGCTTGCGTAGGGGACCGATCAAGGTTCTCGTCAACACGGATGATCCAGGCATTATGCCCACCACCTTGCGCACCGAGTTCGCGCTGCTAGGCGAAGCAGCGATTGAACTTGGCTATTCGCGTACCAATGTTGACGCCTGGCTGGAACGCCTGCGGCAATTTGGATTGGACGAGTTTGGTCGCAACCATTTACCTATTTTTGAAAGGCAGTAACGATGGCTGATCCATTACAGCAGCGTATAGTTAAATTTGAGGCCGAACTAGATCAGGGTGTGGCCAATTATCGCCACTTCTCTTACTTTGCCAGAAGGCTGGTTGTGATCGGCGGTGTTTACTCAGCACTGTTTGTACCGATGCTCTTGCTGTTGAAATACTTTAAAGGTGATGACAAAAGCACGGAACTGAAGACGCTCGGCGACTACTTTGATCCCGCCTTATTAGAAATGGCATTATCTTGGCAAGCGCAATGCACTATTGCCGTGGTGATCTTGCTGATCGGCTTTGGTTGGGAGCGTAAGGGCGCATGGGCAAAGATTTTTTGCAATGCGATGATCTTGCTCGCGACAGTCCCTGTTTTTGTATACCTGGCCCCGGACAGCGCCACAGTGCTGATACGTGCCTGTCACGGATTGCTGTTACTTGTGGCTGCATTATTGATGGATCGTACTTTTGGCTTCACCAAAGCATGGGCGCGCAATCGTTTTTACCGCGAGCGTTTGCGTGCTTTGAAGGCACGAGATTATTCAGGCTATCCACCGAATAGCCGGGAGCAGGATTTCGACAAGCTGGAGGAAGGCTGTAGCGTGGATGCCTATCGCGATGTGGTCGGCGATACCTTTTTTATGTTCGATAAGATGCTGGGTAAACTCAAAGTCGAATAACGTTCATATGGAGGCGGTTTGAGGTTTATTCGCTGGCCGCAGCGGGCAGGTCTCCATATCTTGCCCTAACCGCCTGAGAAGTTCACTCCGCAAGGCGCTCAGTCCCGCCATGCGCCGGTCGATTTCCGCCACCTTGGCCTGCAGCACCGCCCGCAGCCGCGCCGCCGAGGCCTCGGGCGCGGCCAGCAGCGGCAAGTCCGCCTCGATTTCCTTCAGCGTGAAACCCAATTGCTGCGCCGTGCGGATATAGCGCAGCCAGTCCACCGCTTCCGGCGGATAGTCGCGGTAACCGTTGCCGCCGCGGCGCGCCGTCAATAGCCCCCGTTTTTCATAAAAACGCAGCGTGTCGCGGCTGAAGCCGGTGGCGGCGGCGATTTCTCCGATTTGCATGGCGGTCTCCAAATATAGCTTGACCTTGGAGTTTACTCCAGGGTTTAGCATGGGGCCATCTTTTTACAGGAGACAGATATGGTCGACCACCCGGCTTTCCGCCGCATTGTCCGCGCCAGCGCGCTGTACGATTTGCTGGTGACCTTGCCGTTTGCCACACCGTGGACCTTCGTTGCCGCCCACGCGTTGCTGTCGGAAGCCAACGTCGCGCTGGGCGGCACGGCGCTGCCCGCGTTTGAACCGTTCCATATATTGATGGCGTGCCTGATGGGCAGCGTGGTCATGGTCTGGTCGGTATTGCGGCTGCGCGACCCGCAAGCACTGTATGGCCGCTATGACGCGGTGGCACGGCTGCTGTTTTCCACCTGGATGGGCTGGACCTGGCTGCAGACGGGGACACCGCTGCTATGGCTGTTCATGGTGCCGGAATTCGCCTGGTTCGTGGCGCAGTCGCTGCCCGTGCGCGCCGTTGGCGCGGTGCGCGGTAAGATGGACCGCGTTGCCGCCTGAATGATTTTCCCGCTGGTCGATTTCCTGCCGTGTCGAACGTCGTTCCGGCAGGCGGGCGGCGCCCGTCCTTCAATCCACACATCAACCAGAAAGGTAATGCCATGGCGACTATTCAAAGCATCATTCCCTGCCTGTGGTTCGACTCGCAGGCGGAAGAAGCGGCAAAGTACTACACCGGTATTTTTGACGGCGGGCGCATCACCCAAGTCAGTTACTACACGGAAGTCGGCCAGGAACAGCATGGCCAGAAGCCTGGCACCGTGCTGACCGTGGATTTTGAAATCAATGGCCAGAAGTTCACGGCATTGAACGGCGGCCCCATCTTCAAATTCAGTGAAGCGGTGTCATTCCAGGTCATGTGCGAGAGCCAGCAGGAAATCGACCGCTACTGGACCCAGTTGGGCGAGGGCGGCGATCCGGCGGCCCGGCAATGCGGCTGGCTGAAGGATAAATATGGCCTGTCGTGGCAAATCGTGCCGCGCGTGCTGGTGGAGATGCTGAAGGATTCCGTGTCCCCGCCCGCGCAGCGGGCCATGGCGGCCCTGATGCAAATGAAAAAGCTCGATATCGCGGAATTGCAACGCGCCTATGCCGGCTGAGCGGCGTCTCAGCGGCCGATTAATCGGCGTATCATGACCATTCCCATCCTGCCAGGAGACTTGCCATGCAAGCGCAACCCCTTATTGCAGTTTCGGACGTGCCGGCCAGCAGCCGCTGGTATCAAACCTTGCTGGCGGCCCGCAGCGGCCACGGCGGCCGCGAATATGAACAACTCCTGCACGGCGAGCGCTTGATCCTGCAATTGCACCGCTGGGATGCGCACGGCCACCGCCACCTGGGCGACCCGGAATCGAGGCCATACGGCAACGGTGTGCTGCTGTGGTTCTGGACCGAGGATTTCGACGATGCCGTCGAGCGCGTGGCGGCGCTGTCCGCCACGGTGCTGGAAGGGCCGAAGGAAAACACCAATGCGTCGCACCGGGAAATCTGGATCCGGGATCCGGACGGCTATGTCGTGGTGCTGGCGGGGCCATACGGCGACGTTGGGATGTAGGCCGGGCCGGCACGTCAAACGGCGCCTGTAGCGCGGTTCCGTGGGGCGGATTCAAGGGGGGGCGCCCAGCCAACCCGCCATGCGTGCGTCAACGCGCAGGCATGGCGGCATTGTAAATGCCGCCCTACGTTGGCCAGGTTTCAGTGGCCACCCGCAGCATATTGCCGCCCATGACTTGCGCCGCCTCGGCCTCCGACATGCCCACCTTGCGCAGTTCGGCCGCCAGTTCGCGCCACATCTCCGGCGCGACGAACGTGGGCGGTTTTTCGCGGCTGTACCCCGCTGACGCGGGCCACCAGTACGACGGATCGAACCCACCCGGCGGGGTGTCGTCCAGTTCCGGTTCGGAAAAACAGATATCGGTGCCGATCCCCACGTGCTCCACGCCCGCCACCTCGGCCAGGTAAGCGGCATGGCGCGCCACGTCGGCCGCCGCCGGCGCCGTGCTGCCGAGGAACCACGACAGGCCCGAGACGCAGACCACGCCGCCGGTGGCGGCGCAGGCGCGGATTTGTTCATCGGTGATGTTGCGGCCATGTTGGGCCAGCGCATAAGGATTGGCATGGCTGAACACCACCGGCTTGCTGGACACCTCCATGATTTCCAGCGACGACTGGCGCCCGGTGTGCGAGCAATCCATGATGATGCCGGCGTCATTGACGGCTTGCACCATGCGGCGGCCCAGCGGCGTCAGGCCGCGCGGTGTGTCATGGCAGCCGCCCGCCACGCTGTTGTTGCGGTTGTAGACAAAGTGGATTTGCCGCACCCCCAGCTGCGCATACAGCGCCACCATCTCCGGCCGGTCCAGCAGCGGCATCGACCCTTCCAGGTCGAACGTCAGCGCCATCTTGCCCGCCATGGCCGCGCGCCGCACGTCGTCCACGCTGGCCGCCAGCACGTAGCGTTCCGGCTGCGCGGCAATGGTGGCGCGGTAGCCGGCGATCACCGCCATCACTTGCGACAGCGGGTTCATGTCGGCCCCCACATTGAGCGAGGTGTAATGCACGCCGGCCGCATGCAGCCGCGCGACCGGCTCGAACGAGGCATCAGGGTGCTGCGGCAGGCAAACGTGGGCGTCCCAGTGGATCATCTTGTTAATTCCTTAATGATGGGCGGCCATATTCCCATGGAATGCCGCCGAACGGCAAGGGCGTGCCGGTCTCCTTGCCGGTTTCCTCGCCTTTATCCCTTATACTGGCGGGTTCTTCGAGGGATTCCAAATGACTTTTTCCACGCTGGGCCTCGCGCCCCCGTTACTGAACGCCGTGGCCGCAGTGGGCTATACCGAACCGACCGCGATCCAGGCTGCCGCCATTCCCGCCGCCTTGCGCGGCGACGATGTGCTGGGCGCCGCGCAGACGGGGTCCGGCAAGACCGCCGCGTTTGTGTTGCCGCTGCTGCAGGCGCTGCTGGCGCGCCGCCATGCGGGCAACGGCCCGCGCCCGCTGCATGGCCTGGTGCTGGCGCCGACGCGCGAACTGGCGGCGCAGGTGGGCGAGGCGATCCGCACCCTGGCCGAACATTTGCCTGCGCCGGTGAAAGTCGTGACGGCGTTTGGCGGCGTCTCGATCAACCCGCAAATGATGGCGCTGCGCGGCGGCGCGGACATCGTGGTGGCAACGCCGGGCCGCTTGCTGGACCTGGTGGAGCACAACGCGCTCAAGCTGGACAAGGTTGCCACCCTGGTGCTCGATGAAGCGGACCGCTTGCTGGACATGGGCTTTGCCGACGAGGTCAACCGCATCCTGGCGCTGCTGCCGACCGCGCGCCAGAGCCTGTTCTTTTCCGCCACTTTCCCGCCTGCGGTACAGGCGCTGGCGCACGGCATGCTGCGCAACCCGGTGCGCGCGGAAGTGGCCAGCACGCCGGAAACCGCGCCCGATATCGCGCAGCGCGCGATCCTGGTCGATGAACCGCGCCGCGTGCAATTGCTGCGCCACCTGATCCTGGAAAACGGCTGGGAACGGGTGATGGTGTTTGTCGCCACCAAGTATGCGGCGGACCACGTGGCCGATAAATTGCGCCGCAACGGCATCCATGCGGAAGCGTTCCACGCCGACCAGAGCCAGGGCGCGCGCACCGCCATGCTGGCCGACTTCAAGGTGTCGCACATCCGCGTGCTGGTGGCGACCGACGTGGCCGCGCGCGGCATCGATATCGCGCAATTGCCGGTGGTGGTGAATTTTGATTTGCCCCGCTCTGCGGCGGACTATACGCACCGTATCGGCCGCACCGGCCGCGCCGGCGCCAGCGGGCTGGCGGTGAGTTTTGTCAGCGCCGCGACGGAAGCGCATTTTCGCCTGATCGAAAGCCGGCAAAAGGTCCGCGTGCCGCGCGAACAGCTGGCCGGGTTTGAACCGGTGCAAACCGCCGCGCCGGCCGTGCATGCCGCCACCGATACCGTCAACGGCGGCGTCAAGGGCAAGCGCAAGAGCAAGAAAGACAAGTTGCGCGAAGCGGCGGCGGCCGCCGCCACCGACGCTTGAACGTGTAGGGCGGCTTTTACAAAGCCGCCATGCGTGCATGCAGGTACTGCCGGTGCTGGTGGCGACGCAAGCACGGCGGCTTTCGCTTGCGCGAAAACCGCCCTACCGGATTAGCGGCTCGTACTGCTCTCGGTCACCAGCGCCATGCGCCGCCGCACCTGCTCGGCCGCCTGCGTGTCGCCCGCCTTTTCCGCCCGCATCGCTTGCGCTTGCAGCCACGCCAGCAGCGGCTTGCGCCAGCCCTGGTCGGACGCGGTTTCCACCGCCACCGTCAGCACGGCGGGGGCGGCGTGGCCCGCGCGCAGCACCGCGCCCGCCGCGACCAGCCGCGATAAGGGATCGGCGATCGCCGCCACCGCCGCCGAGGCGGCAAGGTCATTCCCAGCCGCCAGCGCGTTGGCCACGGCGCGGTGCTGCTCCGGCAGCAGCGCCGCCTCCGCCGGCTGGCCGGACAAGTAGAGCAGGTAAGCCAGGTCCGCCGCCGTGGCATCGGCCCGCAGCCGTTCAATGCCGGGGCATGTTTCAAACACCAGCGCCGCCACTTGCGCCGCGCAGGCCGCCAGTTCAATCCGGATCGCCAGCGCCATCTTGCCGGTGCTGCCGACCTCCAGCCTTGCGCGCGCCAGTTCCGCCTGCGCCACCCGGTCCTTGCCGGACAGGTAAGCGGAAATCGACCGTTCCTGCGCGCTGTGCGCATTCATTTGCCAGTCCGGCACCGGCGGGCCGCCGCTGCAGGCCGATAAGAGGGACATGGCGGCCAGCAGGCAAGAAAGGGCAGGGCGGCTCATGGCAGTTTGATCTCCGCATCACGTTTAAATGGCCACTTGCGGTTGATTTCATTGATCAACTGTTCGATGCGCCGCAAGTTGCTGTCGACATCGGCGCGCAGCGCGCCCAGGTCTTGCGTGGCGACGCGGGCATTGGCGCCCACCGCCTGCGCCTCGGCCAGCACGGCATCCATCTTCTTCAGGCTGGAACGCGCATCGACCAGCAAGCCTTTCAATTCCACCACGGCAGCCTGCGTATCCGTCATCACGCCCTGCTTGCCAAACACTTGCTTGTCCGCGTTGCCGACCAGGCTGTCGGCTTTGAGGATCAGCGCATTGGCGTTGCGCAGCAATTGCTGCGCCTTCTGGTCTTCGCCGGCAATCAAGCCCATGGCGCCGCCGGGACCATTGAGGCGGCCCGTGACGCCCTGCACATTCTTCAAGCTCACATCGAGCGCGGAATCGGTGGCGGTCAGGTTGTTCAGGTTGGCCAGCAAGTCGCGCGCGGCCGACAGCAATTGCGGCACCTGGCCCGCCATGTCGCCAACCAGCAATTCGCGGGTGGCGCCGTCGGGCAGCGGCGGGTCGGCGGGGATGCCGGAATAAGCGCGCAGCTTGGCGCCGCCGACCAGCCCCCGCTCCAGGGTAAACACACTGGAGGTGCGCAGCCAGTGCGCATCTTTTTGCGTGACATCGACCAGGATGCGAGCCTTGCCGTCCGGCCCCAGTTCGATGCGCTGCACGCGGCCGATGGGGAAACCGGCAAACGTGACATCCATGCCGACGCCGACCCCGTCCGAATCATCGGCGCTCAGCACCAGCCGCTGGGTGGCGTCGAACGCGCCGCGCGCATACATCAGGTACACGGCCAGCCCGGCCACCATGACCAGCATCAGCCCGAGCAGCAGCGCCGCTTTCAGCTCGGCGTTGCGCAGCGAAGGAGGGACCGCGGGTTCGTCCATTCAACATTCCTCAGTAATAATTGCCCATCAGCGAAGCCGCCTCGATCAGCAGCAGCACGGAAAACATGCGCACCATGTCGGACAAGCCGTGTACATGGCGCAGCCGCGCGCTGGCGCCAAAGTACGCCGATGCCAGCGGGATCATGCCGACCGCGAAACTAAAAAACACGATCTTCAGCATCAGGATCATCGACACGGCGGGATTGAAAACCTGGCCCACCACGCGGGTATAGCCTTGCAGCGCATAGGGCGTAAAACCGTAAATCGACAGGTACGCCAGCACCAGGGTCAGCACGCAGCTGACGGCGCCCAGCAGCCAGACGGCAAACATGCCCGCCATCGCGCGCGGGAAAAATTCGCGCTGCAGACCGCTGATGCCGCGCAGTTCCGCATCGCGGTTTGCCGCGGCGGCCAGTTTGGCTGGCGCTGCCGCGGCGGCCGCTTCGGCGGTTTCGCCCAATGTCGGCCCCGGGGCGCCGGTGTCCGTCGCCGGCGCGTGGCTGCCGGTCGCGCTGGCGGTATCGGCGGCCGGTTCGCCGGCGTGGCGGACCACTTCCGGCAGCCGCGCGCCATGCGCGACCGGAAAGCCGCCGCTGTTGCCGCGCACCTCGGCCAGCGCCTGGGCAAATGCGACCCCGGCCGGCAAGGTATTGCGCAGCGCGACAAACAGCGCCACCGTCAGCGGGATCAGTTCCAGCACCAGCACCCGCACCACCATTTCCAGCGCGTAGCGCGACAAGCCATAGCTGCTGGATGTCACCACCACGATGCGGATGATGACCAGGCTGATAAAGGTCGTCATCAGCGAAAACCACAGCAAATGCGGCGCCGTGCCGAGCACGATTTCGCGCGCCAGCACGGGACGGGCGCGCCGGTTGTAGCTCGATGGGGAAAATGCCAGCGTGGCCACCAGCACGGTGAAATGCAGTAATTGCCACCAGCTGACGAGCCAGTCCAGCGCCCAGCGCTGCAACTCGCGCAGTGGCGCGAACAGGGCGAGCGGCGGGCGGGAGGGCGGGGTATGCATGGGCGCCATGTTAGCACCGGCCATCACTGGCCGGAGAACGATTCAAGGATGGCGTCGGCCGCCGCCCGCACCCGCGCCGTGCGGTTCAAATCCGTGTGCATGACGAGGTAGACGTCGTAGTGCTGTTCCCGCTCCGGCCAGATGCGCACCAGTTCCGGCATCTGGTCCGCCATGTGGGTGGCCAGTTCGCCGATGCCCAGGCCGGCCTTGACGGCTTCATGCAGCATCAGGCCGGTGTTGACTTCCATGACCACCCGCGCATTGGCCACCGGTTCACCGCACAGCTTGTCGCCATGGCGCGGCGCCACGCTGGCTTGGTAAATCACGATATCGTGGCCTTGCAAGGCATTACCCGGCACCGGCATGCCATGCCGTTCCAGGTACCCGCGCGCCGCGTACAGGCCCAGGGTGCGCCGCACCAGGCGGCGCGAGACCAGGTCCGGGTCGGTGGGACGCACCGTGCGGATCGCCAGGTCCGCTTCGCGCCGCGTCAGGCTTGACAACTGCGTCGACGCCGACAGCACGATGCGGATATCCGGGTGCCGCAGGTGCAAGCGCTGCATGGCCTCGATGACAAAGTGCGCCGCCATGGTGTCGGACGTCGCCACCCGGATAGTCCCGGACAGCCGGTGATCGATGCCCTGCATTTCCCGCTGCAAGCGGTTGGCGGCGGCTTCCATTTGCTCGGCCGCGCCCACCGCCAGTTCGCCGGCCGGGGTGGCGGAATAGCCGCCCGGCGTGCGCAGGAACAGCCGGGCGTTGAGCGCCTTTTCCATGGCGGCCAGGCGGCGGCCCACGGTGGCCTGGTCGATCTCCAGGGTGGCGGCGGCGCCGCGCAGCGTGCCGGCGCGGTAAATCGCGAGAAAAATGCGGGCGTTATCCCAATCCATGGATGGCGGCTATGTGCTCGATCGTGATGCAAATTTGCATCGGAGTGCTGATGATATGCGTGTTTACTGCATCATTCAAGCGGCCTAGCATGCCAATATGAATCGCTTGCAGCATGGCGCGGCTGAATGCGTAGGGCGGTTCGCTGGCGAGCCGCCATGCGTGCGCGGCGGCATTGGCAAGCGTCGCCGGGCTGCATGCATGGCGGCTTCCGCTATGCGGAAACCGCCCTACGGATTTAACGGAACAGGAGAAATCATGCGACACCACCAGCAAGAGATACAGGCGGTCGGCACGGCGGCTGAACGGCAAGCCGGCGCGCTGACCCTGCTGACCCTCGCCGCCGGCTTTGTCATGGCGATGATCGACGTCACCGCCGTCAACACCGCGCTGTCCGACATCGCCACGGATTTGCATGTGCCGTTGTCCGGCCTGATCTGGGTGGTGGATGGCTATACGCTGACGTTTGCCTCGCTGCTGCTGGCCGGCGGGGCGCTGGGCGACCGTTATGGCGCAAAAAACGCTTATTTGGCCGGGCTCGGCGTTTTCCTGCTGGGCTCGGTGCTGTGCGCGCTGGCGCCGGGTGGCCTCAGCCTGACGGCGGCCCGCTTGCTGCAAGGGGCGGGCGCGGCGCTGTTCCTGCCCAGTTCACTGAGCTTGCTGACCCATGCCTTTGACGACGACAAGGTGCGCGCCCGCATGGTGGGCACCTGGTCGGCCATGGTGGCGACGGCGTCGGCGGCCGGGCCGCTGGTGGGCGGCATCCTGGTGCATGAATTCGGCTGGCGCAGCGTGTTCTGGGTCAACCTGCCGATCGGGTTGCTGGGCATCGTGCTGGCGCGGCGCCTGATCCGACCGGCGCCGCCGCAAGCGCGGCCGCTGTCGTTCGCCAGCCATGCGCTGGGCATGCTGGCGCTGGCCGGCCTGAGTTTCGTGCTGATCGAAGGTCCCGTGCTGGGCTGGCGCTCGGCGCCGGTGCTGGGCGCGCTGGCCGCCACGATCGCCGTGGCCATCACGCTGGTGCGGCGCGAGCGGCGCGCGGCCCACCCGTTGTTGCCGCGCGCCCTGTTTGCCACGCCCGCTTTTGCCGCCGTCAACGGGATCGGCTTCTTCATCAACCTCGGCGTGTTTGGCCAGTTATTCCTGCTCAGCCTGTATTTGCAGCAACGGGGCGCCGATGCGCTGCGGACGGGCTTGTCGCTGTTGCCGATGATGGCGGCCTTTATTGCCGGCAATTTCTCGGCTGGCCGGATCACGTCCCGGATCGGCATGCGCCTGCCCTTGCTGGCGGGCCTGGCCATCGGCGCGGCCATGGGACTGGTGTTGCTGGCATTGGCGTGGACCATGCCGGGCGCGCCCTTTGGCGTCATCCTGGCGGCGATCGTCGTGATGAACGTGGCGGTCGGCATCGCGATACCCGCCATGACGGCCAGTGTCATGCAGGTGGCCGGCAAGGCCCACGCCAACAGCGCGGCCGCCGCGCTCAATGCAAACCGGCAAATCGGCGCGCTGGTGGGCGTGGCGCTGATGGGGTCGCTATTACATGTGTTGCCGGACTGGCCGCTGCGGCTGCCGGCCGGCTTTGCCGTGGTGGCGCTGACGTTCGCGTGCGGGGCGACCCTGGCGTACCGCCATGTACATTTGCGCGCCTAAATTGGATTTTCCCGCTGTACACTGGCGTAGCGCTACCAAATGGTGTAGTGTGGAAACTTTCTTATTTTGCAAGATCGTCAAATGACCTCCGTTCCACTGCGACTCATTGCCGCCGCCGCCATGCTGGCGTGCACCCTGACCGGGCAAGCCGCCATCAACATGAACGACAAGGTGCCACCCGCGCCCGACGTCAAGACCGGTAAACTGGCCAATGGCCTGACCTATTACATCAAGCAAAACGGCAAGCCGGAAAAGCGGCTGGAACTGCGCCTGGTGGTGCGCGCCGGCTCCGTGCTGGAAGACGACGACCAGCAAGGCCTGGCGCACTTCGTGGAACACATGGCGTTCAACGGCACCACGCATTTCAAGCGCAACGAACTGATATCCTACCTGCAGTCGATCGGCGTGAAATTCGGCGCGGACCTCAATGCCTACACGGCGTTCGATGAAACCGTGTACATGCTGCCGATCCCGACCGACAAGAAGGAAAACGTGGAAACCGGCTTCCAGGTGCTGGAAGACTGGGCCCACGGCGTGAAATTCGAAGACGACGCCATCGATGGCGAACGCAATATTGTGCTGGAAGAATTGCGCGCCCGGGGCGGCGTTGAAAAGCGCATGCTGCAGGCGATCTTGCCGAAGATGCTGAACGGGTCGCGCTATGCGGAGCGCCTGCCGATCGGCAAGGAAGACGTGCTGAAACACTTCAAATACGATGCCGCCAAGCGCTTTTACCGCGACTGGTACCGCCCGGACCTGATGGCGGTGGTGGCGGTCGGCGACATCGATCCGGCCGAAGCGGAAAAGCTGATCCAGCGCCACTTCGCGCACTTGAAAAATCCCGCCCAGCCGCGTCCCCGCATGGTGACGGACATCCCGCCGCGCGCGCAGTCGGAATCGCTGGTGGTGACGGACAAGGAAGCCGCCTCCAATGCGGTGGCGATCCGCTACACGATCCGCAAGGACCGCAGCCGCGCCACCTTTGCCGACTACCGTGAAGACTTGTACGAAGCCATGGTCGGCTTCATGCTGGCGCAGCGCGTCAATGAATTGACGCAGCTGGCCGAGCCGCCGTTCATTGGCGGCCAGGCCGGCATGTCGCCCGTGATGACGGGTTACCGCACCTTCACGGCCATGGCGGTCCTGGGCAAGGGCGGCAGCAAGCCGGCCATCGATGCGCTGGTGCAGGAAGTCGAGCGGGCGCGCCGCTTCGGCTTCAGTGCGCAAGAACTGGAACGCACGAAAAAGACTTTCATGCGCTTCGTCGAGCGCGCCTACCAGGAGCGCGACAAGACCGATTCCGGCAACCACGTCAACAGCCTGATGGCCAGTTTCCTGACCGGGCGCGCGATCGATCCCGGCATCGTCAACGGCTATGCCTATGCCCAGGAACTGTTGCCGGCCGCGACCCTGGAAGACATCAACGCGCTGACCGCGAAATTATTGCCCTCGCATGAACAAATGCTGGTGATTTACCAGGGCAACGACAAGGCCGAACCGCCGGCGCCCAAGGACACGGAATTGCTGGCGCTGGCCGAAGCGGCGGAAAACCGCACGGTGAGCAAGCGCGAAGAAAAAGTGCTGGCCTCGAAATTGATGGAACCGCCGGCGAAGCCCGGCAAAATCGTCACGGAAGTGGTGGACAAGCCGCTCGGCACCACCGAACTGCGCCTGTCGAACGGCGTCCGGGTGGTGCTGAAGCCGACCGATTTCAAGAATGACCAGGTGCTGATGGCGGGCTTCCGTCCGGGCGGCCAGTCGCTGTATGGCGGCGATGACATGTTCAATGCCCGCTATGCCAGCAACATCGTGTCGAGCATGGGCGTGAAATTCGCGCCGGTCGACTTGCAGAAAATGCTGGCCGGGAAATCCGTGTCGGCCTCGTCGTGGGTTGGCGCGCTGGGCGAAGGCTTGCGCGGCGGTTCCGGCAGCGCCGACGTGGAAGCCATGCTGCAACTGGCGCACCTGGCGTTCACCCAGCCGCGCCGCGATGAAGACTTGTACCGCTCCTTCATCGGCAAGCAGCGCGACTTGGCGCGCACCTCGCTGTCGAACCCGGACGTGGTGTTCAACGACATGTCGATCGCGACCCTGTACAACAACGATCCGCGCGTGGCCCGTCCGGCCCGGGTGGAAGACTTCGACCATATCCAGCTGGACCGTGCGATGGAGATTTACCGCGAGCGCTTTGCCAGCGCGCGCGACTTCACGTTCGTGCTGGTCGGCAGCTTCGACCTGGCCGCCATGAAGCAGCTGGCGGCCACTTACCTCGGCAGCCTGCCGGTGACCGATGTGCCGGTCGCGTACAAGGATATCGGCGTGCGTCCGGTCAAGGGCGTGGTGAAAAAAGACGTGTTCAAGGGCGCGGAAAACAAGAGCCTGGTGACCCTGACCTTCACGGGCGAGGCGCCGTACTCGGAAGCGGCGTCGCTGAGCCAGACCGCGCTGACGGAAATCCTCAACATCAAGGTCACGGAAGTCTTGCGTGAAAAGCTGGGCCTGATTTACAGCGGCCACGTGGGGGCCTCGCTCAACAAGATGCCGTATGGCCACTACTCGGTGTCGGTGAGCTTGCCATGCGCGCCGGAAAACACCGGCAAGGTGGCTGACGCCATGCTGGGCCTGATCAAGACCATCCAGCAGCAGGGACCGGAAGCGGCGGACCTGGCCAAGGTCAAGGAAAACTGGTCGGTCAACCGCCGCCGCGCGCTGCGTGAAAACAGCTACTGGCTGAACCACCTGGACGGTTCCTATGCGAACGGACTGGACCCGGCCAAGATCCTGGACTTCGAGCAGCGCGCCGCGGCGCTGACGCCGGCCGACGTGCAGGCGGCCGCGAAGCGCTACTTTGACTTCGACAACTACGTGCAGATGACGCTGTACCCGGAAGCGAAGCAGGCCGCCAACTAAGCGCCCGCTGTAGCATCCAACCCGTAGGGCGGTAAGCCAACGGCTTGCCGCCATGCCGGCGTGACCGGCGCCACCGGCAGTACTGGCCTGCACGCAGGGCGGCTTTGTGAAAGCCGCCCTACGGAGTGATGCCCCGTCCCATCAGGCTGGCCGTCGGCCTGTCACTGTTCCGCCGCGTGGCACACCACGCACAGTTTATTTCCATCCGGATCGCGGAAGTACGCCCCGTAGTAATGGGCATGGTATTCGGGCCGCAGGCCCGGTACCCCCTCGCTGCTGCCGCCATGCGCCAGGGCGGCGGCGTAAGCCGCATCGACCGCCGAACGCGATGGCGCCTGCAGCGCCACCATCTGGCCATTCCCGCAAGCCGCTTCCCCCGCATAGGGTTTGCCCACGATGAACAGCGGGCGGGGCGCGTCGGCCGGCATCCACGCGGCCCACGGCCGCCCATCATCCTTGAACTTCTGCGGCAAGCCCAGGCACGCCAGCAAGGGCGCATAAAAAGCATAAGCCCGTTCGAAATCCCCGACCCCGACATAGACGTGCGACAGCATGGTTGTTTCCTTTTCAAAAAGGTGGCGTAAAATTCAATAAATATAACAAACGATAGACGGAGATCAGTATGCCCGAGGACAAGATGGCGGAGCCGGCCGCGCACGCGCCGCTGCGCACCATAGCGGAATTGCCGGGCCCGAAAGGCATTCCCATCCTGGGCAATGCGCGCCAGATCGAACCGAAGCAATTCCACCGCACGCTGGAAAAATGGGCGCGGTTGTATAACGGTACCTATAAATTCCGCGTCGCCAAGCGCCAGTTCATTGTCGTGTCCGACCTCGATGTGATTGCCGATATTCTGCGCGACCGTCCGGTGGCGTTCCGCCGCTCGTCGCGCACCGCGCGCATGCTGGAGGAAGCCGGCACCAAGGGGATGTTTACGGCGGAAGGCGAAGAATGGCGCCGCCAGCGCAAGCTGGGCATGCGCGCGCTGACGCCGGAAGTGGTGCACCGCTATTTCCCCAACCTCATCATGATGACGGAGCGCTTGCTGGCCCGCTGGAACACGGCGCTGGCGGCGGGACGCGAAGTCGATGTGCTGCGCGACCTGAAGGCGTACACGCTCGATGTGACGATCGGGCTGGCGATGGGGCAGGACATCAATACGCTGGAACACGAAGACAACCCGCTGCAGCGCGATATCGAATTCCTGTTCAGCATGGTGGCGCGCCGCTTGACGTCGCCGTTTGCCTACTGGCGCCTGTTCAAGCTGAAGGTCGACCGCGACGCCGATGCCGCGCACCAGCGCATCCATGGCGCCGTCACGGGTTTTATCGCGCAAACCCGGGCGCGCCTGGAGCAGGATCCCTCGCTGCGCACCCGCCCGTCGAACATGCTGGAAGCGCTGGTGGCCGCGCGCGACGAGCCGGACTCCGGCTTTACCGACGTGGAAGTGATCGGCAACGCCATCACGATGGTGTTCGCCGGAGAAGACACCACCTCCAACACGATAGCCTGGCTGTTGCACCTGCTGTCGCAAAACCCGTCAACCGCGCAGGTGGCGGGCGACGAAGCGGCCCGGCTGATGGGATGTGATACGGTGGTGCGCGACTACCGCCTGCTTGACAGTTTTGCCTATACCGATGCCGCCACGCGCGAAGCCATGCGCCTGAAACCCGTGGCGCCGTTCATGGCGGCGGAACCGAATGCCGATACCGTGGTCGATGGCGTCGCCACTCCGGCCGGCACGATTATTTTCCTGATGCTGCGCCATGCGGCGGACCGCGCCAGCGACTTCGACCACCCGGAACAGTTCGATCCGGCACGCTGGCTCACGGACAGCGGGCTGGAAGCGGCCAGCGATCCCGGCCGTAAATCCTTCCCGTTTGGCGGCGGCCCCCGTTTCTGCCCCGGACGCTACCTCGCGATGGCGGAAATCAAGATGGTGATGGCGATGATCTTGCGGAATTTCACCTTGTCGGTGAAACCGGGCGCGCCAGCGGTGGAAGAACGCTTCACGTTTACCATGACACCCAGCGCCTTGCCGCTGCTGCTGCATCCCCGCCCAGGACAATAGCCTGGCGCGTAAGTTTTATGCAACACCAGCGGTATTTTGCCGCTGGTAAATGATCGCGCGGCAATAAAAAACTGCTAGCCTTGCGCATTCGGCAAGCGCCGATCCTTATCATAAAATTCGCAGGGGACTTTTGCATGTTGAAGAAAATCGCCATCGGCATCGTTGCCGTCGTTGTCATCATCCTGGGCCTGGCGCTGACCCAGCCGAATTCCTATGCCGTCTCGCGCAGCATCGTCATCAAGGCGCCGGCAGAGAAAATCTATCCGCTGATCAGCGACTTCCACCAGTGGGGCGCCTGGTCGCCGTGGGAAAACCTGGACCCGAACATGAAGCGTACCTTCACGGGCGCCGCCAGTGGCGCGGGCGCGGTCTACAGCTGGGACGGCAATGACGCGGTGGGCGCGGGCCGCATGGAAATCACGGGCGCGCAGCCGCCGGCGAAAATCGATATCAAGCTGGACTTCCTGAAACCGATCGCCTCGCAAAACAGCACCGTGTTCGCGCTGCAGCCGCAGGCCGACGGCACCCAGGTGGTATGGACCATGTCCGGCCCCAGCTCGTTCATGACCAAGCTGATGGGCGTATTCGTGTCGATGGATAAGATGATCGGCCCGGATTTTGAAAAAGGCCTGGCCAGCATGAAAGCGGCGGCGGAAAAGTAAGCCAGCGCACAGACTTTGCGCAAAGTGCGTGCGATATTGCGGACAGGATTATACTGACCGCAAGTGCACGCACGGGGAGGCCCGCCATGAACGTTGTTACACGTATCGCGCTGACATGCGCCCTGGCTGCGACTGCCGCTGTCACCACCACCGGTTCGGCGGCCGCCCCGGTCCGCTCGGACCACCCGATTGTCGGCACCTGGCGCTTCGTGCTGCCGGACGGTTCCTGCCACGAAGTCTACCGCATGCGCGCCGACGGCACCGCGCTGATCACCAGCGCGGCGGAAGTGGTGGAAACCGAATTCGATATCGACGACCAGCCCGATGAAAACGGCTTTTACAAGGCGCTCGACAAGATCATCAAGGACAATGGCAAGCACGATTGCACGGGACAGATTTCCGAAGTCGGCCATTCCGTCTCGAGCTTCATCCTGTTCCACCCGTCCGGCAACATGTTCCTGATGTGTTTGCAGCGCAGCATGGAAGCGTGCCTGGGCCCATTCATCCGCGTCAAAGGCAGTGAAACCTGAGGTCAGCGCGCGTTTGCGTCGCGCCACGCGCCCGGGTTCATGCCGGCCCAGTCGCGGAACGCATGATTGAACGCGCTCTGTTCCTGGTAGCCCAGTAAAAACGCGATATCGACCAGCGACAACCCGGCCTGGCGCAAGTAATCCTGCGCCAGCGCATAGCGGGTCTGGTCCAGCACTTGCTGGAAATTGATGCCGGCGTCGGCCAGCTTGCGCTGCAAGGTGCGCGGCGACAGGCCCAGTTCTTCCGCCACCGGCGCCAGCCGCGCCTGGCCCTGCGCCAGCCCGCGCACAATCGCCGCCCGCACTTGCCCCGCAATGCCGGCGTCAAGCTGCGCGCGCTGTTTCAGCAATTGTTCGGCATGCTGTTGCAGCACGGGATACAGCAGCGGGTCGGCATTGGGCACCGGCCAAGACAGCAATTGCGCATCGAACGCCGCCACATTGGCGGGCGCGTTGAAATGGGGCAGGGCGCCGAACACCCGCACATATTCCCCGTGCAGCGCGGGATCGCCGCCATCGTGCATCAGCGCCAGGTCGGCCGCGGGCAGCGGCATGCCGGCCAGCCAGTTGCCGAACACGCGGATGCCGGCAAACACGCTGTCGGCCAGGTGGCGCGCCTCCCTGGGATAGCGGCTGTGCCAGGTGTAGCGGGCCATCGCGCCATCGACTTCCAGCGCGGAGCGGCCCAGGTCGTGCGCCAGCTGTTCATAACGCTGGGTCTGTTCCAGCGCATGGCCGAAATCGCGGCAACTGAGCAGCACCAGCCCGTACACGCTGTAGGTGCCCAGTTTCACCCGTTCCCCCACGTGCAGGCCGAAGTGATGGTCGTCGGTCAGGGTGGCGGCGATATCGAGCAGGCGCACGTAATCGTTGGCGGGCAGGATTTCCGGCAGCGGGTCCAGGCTGCCCGGCGCCAGGCCGGCCGCCAGTTCCAGCTCGCGCGCCGCCACGCCACGGGCGGCAGCCGCTTCCAGCAGTGGAAGCAGATAGGCGCCGGCCACGCGGCCTGCGCTGGCATAATCGAACAAGGCGGTTGTCATGAATGCGCAATACCCACGAAGCGAATGATTTTAATCTAGCCGTACTGACTGGCCAGGAGCGCCAGTATAGCAACTGGAGAATAAACAATGCGACGTTGGAATGGCTGGGGTGACGATACGATCAGTTTTGCGCTGGCGCCGGATGCGCTGGCTTTCCTGGCGCAACGCATCGGCGACGGACAGGGCGTCACCGACGCCAGCTTTGCCCAGGCCTGCGCCGGTGTCACCGCATCGCGGCTGCCGCCGCACCGCCTGGTCGATACCGGCGCGGAAGTGCGGGTGCGCCACGCGTTGGGCCAGAGCCTGCCGGACTGGCTGAAATTGCGCTATGGCCGCGTCGGCACGGTGCCGGACGGCGTGGCGTTCCCCGAAAGCGCGGAAGACGTGCGCGATTTGCTGCACTATGCGCAGCGCTACCGCGTCGCGCTGATCCCGCACGGCGGCGGTACCAGCGTGGCCGGCCACCTGACGGCGCCGGAGGGGACGCAGCCGGTGCTGACCGTCAGCACCACCCGCATGTGCCGTTTGCAGCACCTGGACCGCGAATCGCAGCTGGCGACGTTTGGCGCCGGCGTGTTCGGTCCCGACCTGGAAGCGCAATTGCGGGCCCATGGCTTTACGCTGGGCCACTTCCCGCAATCGTTTGAATATTCGACCCTGGGCGGCTGGATCGTGACCCGCTCGTCGGGCCAGCAATCGTTGCGTTATGGCCGCATCGAACAGCTGTTCGCCGGCGGCGCGGTTGAAACCCCGGCCGGCCGGCTGGACATCCCGACTTTCCCGGCCTCGGCGGCCGGCACCGACTTGCGTGAAATCGTGCTGGGTTCCGAAGGCCGCATGGGCATCCTGACCGAAGCCACGGTGCGCGTCACGCCGGCGCCGGAATATGAAGCATTCCACGCGGTGTTCTTCTCCGACTGGCAGCACGCCGAGCGGGCCGTGCGCGAACTGGCGCAGGCCAAACTGGGCCTGTCGATGCTGCGCCTGTCGAATGGCGTGGAAACCCAGACCATGCTGGCGCTGGCCGGCCACAAGAAACTGATCGGACTGCTCGAAGGGTACCTGTCGCTGCGCGGCTGCAGTGACGGAAAATGCATGCTGATGATCGGCGCCAGCGGCGCCAAGGCGGTGGCGCGCGGCGCGATGGCGCAAGCCTTGCGCCTGGCCCGCCAGCGCGGCGGCGTGCATATCGGCCGCAAGATGGGCGATAAATGGAAGCAAAACCGCTTCCGCAATGTCTATCTGCGCAACGCGGCATGGGAACACGGCTATGTGATCGACACGGTGGAAACCGCGGTGGACTGGCCGCGCGTGGAAACGACCATGCTGGCGGTGGAAGCGGCGGCCAAACAGGCGCTGGCGCAGCACGGCGAAATGGTGCACACCTACACCCACCTGTCGCACCTGTATGCGCAGGGCGCCAGCGTCTACACCACCTTCGTGTACCGGCTGGCCGGCGATTTCGAGGAAGACATGGCGCGCTGGCGCACCCTGAAAGGCGCTGTCAGCCGGGCCATCGTCGACTGCGGCGGCACCATCAGCCACCAGCACGGCGTGGGCAGCGACCATGCGCCTTACCTGCAGGCGGAAAAGGGCGCGGCGGGCATCGCCGCCATGGCGGCCATCTTCCGCCATTTCGACCCGCAGGGTGTCATGAACCCGGGCAAGCTGTTGCCGGAGACGTCGCCGCCGCAGGCGCAGGCGCCATCGCAAGGGATGGCCGCGTGAACTGGCATTCGTCGTTTGGCGCGGCGGCAAGCGTGCCCGAATCGCCGCATGGCGCCGCGCAGGCGCTGTGGCAGCCGGGCGGCCGTGCCGCGCTGGCCGAAGTGCTGGGACGGGACTGGGACGTGCTGGTCGTCGGCGGCGGCATCACGGGCGCCGGCATCTTGCTGGAAGCGGCGCGGCGCGGGCTGTCCGCCCTGCTGGTGGAACAGCGCGACTTTGCCTGGGGCACGTCGAGCCGTTCGTCGAAACTGGTCCATGGCGGCTTGCGCTACCTGAAGGAGGGGAAATTCGCCCTGACCCGCGAATCGGTGCATGAGCGCGAAGCGCTGCTGCGCGACGCGGCCGGCCTGGTGGTGCCGCAAGCGTTCGCGTTCGGCGACTACCCGGGCCGCAAGCCGGGCCGCACGGCGTTCTTGATCGGGCTGGCGCTGTATGACTTGATGGCCGGTAAGCGTTTGCGGCAGCGGCACTATGTGGGCCGCGAGGAATTCCTCGGGCTGGCGCCGAACATCGACCGCGAAGGGCTGCAGGGCGGCATGTGCTATGCCGACGCCAAGACCGACGATGCGCGCCTGGTGATGCGCGTGCTGCAGGAAGCGCAGGCGCTGGGCGGCGCGGCGATCAATTATGTCGCGGTGCAAAGCCTGCTGCGCACGGGCGGGCAGGGGCACGGCCAAGTGTGCGGCGCCCAGGTGCGGGATGAATTGAGCGGCGCCCAATACACGGTGCGGGCCAAGGTCGTGATCAGCGCCACCGGCGCCTGGGCCGACCGGCTGCGCGCCCCCACGGAACACGGCAATCCGCCGCGTGATGCTGTTGCCGCGCCGGGCCACAAGCCCGGCGCAGCCAACGGCCAACGCCTGCGGCCATTGCGGGGCAGCCACCTGGTGCTGCCACACTGGCGCCTGCCGCTGGCGCAGGCGGTCAGCCTGATGCATCCGGCGGACGGGCGCCCGGTGTTTGCCTTCCCGTGGGAAGGCGTCACCCTGGTCGGCACCACCGATGTCGACCACCGCGACGACATGGCCTTCGAAGCGGCCATCACGCGCGCCGAACTCGATTACCTGCTGGCCGCGCTGCGCAGCCAGTTTCCGCAACTGGAGCTGGGCGAAGCCGACATCGTCGCCACCTATGCCGGTGTGCGTCCCGTGATCGACAGCGGCCAGGCCGATCCGTCCAAGGAAACCCGCGAACACGCGCTGTGGCTGGAAGACGGCTTGCTGACCGTTACCGGCGGCAAGCTGACCACGTTCCGCGTGATCGCGCTCGATGCGCTGCGCAAGGCCGCGCCGCTGTTGCCGCTGTGGCGCGCCAGCCTCGATCCGCGCCCGGTGTTCAGCGTCCCGGCGCGCCTGCCGCACGTGAAAGGCTTGCCGGCGGGGCAGGGCGAACGCTTGCCGGGCCGCTATGGCGCATTGGCGGCCGACGTGATTGCCTGCGCCGAAGAGGGCGAACTGGCGGAAATTCCCGGCACCGCCAGCATCTGGGCGCAATTGCGCTGGGCGGCGCGGCACGAATCGGTGCAGCGGCTCGACGACTTGCTGCTGCGCCGTTTGCGCATCGGCTTGCAGCTGCGCGGCGGCGGCGACGCGATCCTGCCGCAGGTGCGCGCCATTTGCCAGCCGGAGCTGGGCTGGAACGACGCCCGCTGGGACGCCGAGCAGGCCGCGTACCTGGCGCTGTGGCGCAAGCATTACAGCGTGCCGCAACCATGACGCTGCGCGCGGCCGCGGCCGCGGCCGCGGCCGTGGTCGCGACATCGGCCGCGTACGCACATCCCCCTTATTCGCCGTATCATCACTGAAACCACCAACGAGACTTCGCATGTCCGGTCCCTACCTCCTTTCCATCGACAATGGCACCCAGAGCGTGCGCGCGCTGCTGTTTGACCTGGCCGGCAACCTGGTCGCCAAGACGCAGGTGCATTTGCAGGCCTATTACTCCGACCATCCCGGCTGGGCCGAGCATGACGCGGAAGGTTACTGGCGTGCGGTCGGCGTGGCGTGCCAGCGCTTGTGGGCGGAGCATCCGGACACCCGCGCCCATGTCAAGGGCGTGGCGGTCACCACCCAGCGCGGCACCGTCATCAATGTCGACAAGGACGGCAAACCGCTGCGGCCCGCCATCACGTGGCTGGACCAGCGCCGCACCGACGACGTGCCGCCGATCGGCCCGCTGTGGAAAGCCGCGTTCAAGTTGGCCGGGGTGGAGGGCACCATCAATTACTTCCGCCGCGAAGCGGAAATGAACTGGATCAAGTCGCACCAGCCGTCGATCTGGGACGCCACGCATAAAGTGCTGCTGCTGTCGGGCTACCTGAATTACAAGCTGTCCGGCCGCATGGCCGATTCCACCGGCTCGCAAGTGGCGTACATGCCGTTCGATTACAAGCGCCACCAGTGGGCGGGAAGCCGCGACTGGAAATGGCAGGCGCTGGCGGTGCGTCCCGAAATGCTGCCGGAATTGCTGGCGCCGGGCACCGTGATGGGCGCCGTGACGGCGGAAGCGGCGCGCGCGACCGGCATCCCGGAAGGCACGCCGCTGGTGGCGGCCGCCGCCGACAAGGCGTGCGAAGTGATCGGCGCCGGCTGCCTGGAGCCGCACATCGGCTGCCTCAGTTACGGCACCACGGCCACCATCAACACCACCAACACCAAATACCTCGAAGTCACGCCGTTCATCCCGCCGTATCCGGCGGCCATCCCCGGCGCCTACAGCACGGAAGTGCAGATCTTCCGTGGCTTCTGGATGGTCAACTGGTTCAAGGAACAGTTTGGCGACCGCGAACAGGCGGTGGCGATGGAAACCGGCGAAGCGCCGGAAGCACTGTTCGACCGCCTGGTCAACGCGGTGCCGCCCGGTTCGATGGGCCTGATGCTGCAACCGTACTGGAGCCCGGGCATCAAGGTGCCGGGGCCGGAAGCGAAGGGCGCGATGATCGGTTTTGGCGACGTGCATACGCGGGCGCACATGTACCGCGCGATCCTCGAAGGCCTGGCCTATGCGCTGCGCGAGGGGAAAGAACGGATAGAAAAGCGCGGCGGCGTGCCGATCACGGAATTGCGCATTGCCGGCGGCGGCTCGCAAAGCGACGCGGCCATGCAATTGTCGGCCGATATCTTCGGCCTGCCGGCGGCGCGCGCGCACGTGTATGAAACCTCGGGACTGGGCGCCGCGATCGCCGTGGCGGCCGGCCTGGGCCTGCATGCGGATTTCGCCACCGCGATCCGCGCCATGACGCGTCCGGGCCGGGTGTTCCAGCCCAACCTTGACGCGACCCGCATCTATGAACAGTTGTACCAGCGCGTGTACCTGAAGATGTACAAGCGCTTGCAGCCGATGTATGCGGAAATCGCCGATATCACCGGGTATCCGGAGCGCTGCTGAGGCCGCTGCTGATAAATTAGTCAGGAAAACTTTATTGTTTAAAAACAGTGACTTAGCGTGTGGAGTGCAGGCTTCTTAACAACCTTGTCCACAGAAACTGTTAACAATTCTTAAGGTTGACAGGGGATGACGGAAAGCGCCCGCTGTGCATAAGTCCAACTGATTAAAATTCAATCAGCATAAGTTTTTCTTTTAAATACAATGACTTGGGTGTTTTGGGAGGGGCTTGTTAACATACTTGTCCACAGAATTTGTTAACAAGCCTGGCTCAGTGGCTGGCCAGCGCCGAGATGTCCACCGTGCCCATGGCGGCCGGGCTGGCGCGGCTTGAGCGTACCTGGTTGCGGCCGTTTTCCTTGGCCACGTACATGGCGCGGTCGGCGGCAATGAACAGCGCTTCCACGTTTTCCATCTGGTGCGGGTGGACGGTGGACACGCCCACGCTGACTGTGATCCAGGGCGAGGTGATGGAGCGGGGGTGCGGCAATTGCAGCGCTTCGACGTGGTTGCGGATCGACTCGGCCAGGGCAAAGCCGGCATCGGCATCGGTTTCCGCAAACAGCAGCACGAATTCTTCCCCGCCATAGCGGGCCGCCAGGTCGGTGGCGCGCAGCGCGTGGGCATTGATGGCTTGCGCCACCTGCTGCAGGCAAATGTCGCCCGCCGCGTGGCCCAGGCTGTCGTTGTACAGCTTGAAGTGATCGACGTCGAGCACCACCAGCGACAGCGGCGAACCGCTGCGGATGGCGCGCTGCCATTCCTTTTCCAGGAAGGTGTCGAAGTGGCGGCGGTTGGCGATCTTGGTCAGCGGATCCACCATGGCGGCGCGGTGCAGCGCATCTTCGGACATCTTGTGGTGCGTGATGTCGTGCAGCAGGCCGATGAACAGCGGCTGGCGCGAATACATTGGCGTCAGGGTCAGGTCCATGCAGACCGACGTGCCCTGGCGGTGCCGGATGATGACTTCGCGGGTGCCATGGCTGTGGGCGGTTTCCGGATTGGCCGCGTAGCGGGCAAAGTAATCGAGGTATTCCTGCGCCACCAGCGGGTTGAGCAAATCGTCCAGCGTCTTGCCGGCCAGTTCGCCTTCCTTGTAGCCCAGGAACTGGTCGCAGGCGGGATTGGTGAATTGCACGCGGCCGCTGGGTTCAATGATCAGCAAGCCCTCGGCCATGCTGTTGACGATGGTGCGCAACCGTTCCGCCTGCTCTTGCTGGGTTTCCGTGCGGTTGCGGATTTGCAGTTGCGCGCGCACGCGGGCGCATACTTCGGCCATGCGCAGCGGCTTGCCGATGTAATCGACCGCGCCCGTATCAAAGCCCGCCACCACGTCTTCCGTCTCGGTGCGGGCGCTCATGAAGATGATCGGGATATGCTGTGTCAGCGCATGCGCTTTCAGCTGGCGGCACGTTTCCAGTCCATCGATGCCGGGCATCACCACATCGAGCAGGATGAGGTCGGGATGGACCCGTTTTGCAATTTGTACGGCCCGTTCACCCGATGTGGCGACATAGGTTTGATAACCCTGTTCCACCATCAGCTTGCGCAAGACACTGAGACTGGCCGGCGCGTCGTCGACAATCAGGATTGCGGCTTCACGCCGCGGCACGTAGCTGGCACCGCCTGTAATCATTGCGTCTCACTGGGGTCGAAGTGACTGTCTGTCCAAATCATACCGCCTGCCAAACGCAATTTGTAAAAAAACATTCCTGATAGCATCGCGATAACACGCGAATTTCGCAGATGTGTCGAACGAATGCGAAGTTACTGCTAAAAACACTGTAATCGTTGGTAGTTGTGCTAAATGGCAAAACTACAGTCGTTGCAAATTGGCAACGAGATTGTATGCAATGGGGGATTAAAGTTGTTCAGGACAGACAAGCCGTGCCGGCCCGTCTGTCCGCGAGCCGATTACAGTTTGGATGCGATCAGCTTGCCGAGGATTTCAATGCCGGCGCGGATGCGTTCCGGCGGCACGGTCACGAACGACAGGCGCAGGGTGTGGGTTTCCGGCGCGTTGGCATAGAACGGCGAACCCGGCACGAAAGCCACCTTGTTCTTGATGGCTTCGTCCAGCAGAGCCATCGCGTCGATGTGTTTCGGCAGGGTGACCCAGATGAACATGCCGCCTTCCGGACGGGTCCACGTCACCTGTTTCGGGAAATGCTGGTCCATCGCGTCGAGCATCACCTGGCACTGGTCGCCGTACAGCTGGCGGATCGTCGGAATGTGTTGATCCAGGAAGCCTTCCTTGACGACATGGTGCACCACCATTTGCGTCAGCTGCGAAGTGTGCAGGTCGGACGCCTGTTTCGCCAGTTCCAGGCGGCGGATCAGGCCCAGCGGCGCCACCACGTAGCCGAGGCGGATGCCCGGCGTCAGCACTTTCGAGAACGACCCCATGTAGATCACGCCGTCCGGGTTCATGGCCACCATCTTCGGCAGCGGTGCTCCGTTGTAGCTCAGCGCGCCATACGGATCATCTTCGATCAGCGGCAGGCCCAGGCGGGCGCAGGTTTCCACCAGCTGGTGGCGGCGCTCCAGCGACAGGGTGCGGCCGGTCGGGTTCTGGAAATTCGGCAAGGCGTACAGCAGGCGGGCGCCTTGCGCCACGCGGTCCAGCGATTCCGGCACCAGGCCGTGCTCGTCGGTGTCCACGGACACGAAGTCCGGACGGTACACCGAGAACGCTTGCAGCGCGCCCAGGTAGGACGGGGTTTCCACCAGCACTTTGCTGCCTTCATCGATCAGCACCTTGCCCAGCAAGTCCAGCGCCTGCTGCGAACCCGACACCATCAGCACCTGTTCCGGCACAATCTTCGCGCCGCCTTCGGACAGGCGGTCGGCGATCCACTGGCGCAGCGGCAGGTAGCCGTCGGTCGGGCCATATTGCAGCGCGACTTTGCCGGAATCGGTCAGCACCTTGTCGAAGGCTTCCTTCATCACGTCCACCGGGAAGGTGGCGGGCGATGGCAGGCCGCCGGCAAACGAAATGATTTCCGGTTGCTGGGTGATCTTCAGGATCTCGCGGATAAACGAGCTCTGCAGCTGGGCCGCGCGTTCGGAAAAGCGCCACTGGATGGGGTTCGGGTTCTCGATTTTCATGTTGGTCTCTTCTATTAACTAGGCACGCTTGTGGCGGCCGATGTGGTCGGTGCTGGATAAGCGCCGCCGTGTCTGTTGTAGGGCGGTTTTGCGACAGCAAAGCCGCCATGCCAGCATTTCGATGCTCCCGGCGCTGGCGGTTACGCACGCATGGCGGCTTCCGCTACGCGGAAACCGCCCTACGGTATCAGGCGATCTCTGCAATCATTTCAATTTCAACGCACGCGCCCAGCGGAACTTGCGCCACGCCGAAGGCGGCGCGGGCATGTTTGCCCGCATCGCCGAAGACTTCGCCGATCAGTTCCGACGCGCCATTGGTCACCAGGTGATGGTCGGTGTAGTCCGCGGTCGAGTTGACCAGGCTGGTCAGCTTGACGATGCGCTTGACGCGGGTCAGGTCGCCTTCGCAGGCGGCCTGCAGGGTGCCGATCATGGCAATGGCCACGCCGCGCGCCGCTTGCGCGCCTTCTTCGGTGCTGATGTTCTTGCCCAGCTGGCCGGCCCAGACCGTGCCGTCCGGCTTCTTGGCGATATGGCCGGACAGGTACACCAGGTTGCCGGTCTGTACGTACATGACGTAGGCGGCGACAGGGGCGGCAGGGGCGGTCAAGGTGATATCCAGCGCTTTGAGTTTTTCGTATACAGACATGGTCATTCCTGTGAAGTGTTAAATCCGGGAAGCCGATATTGTACGTCTTTCTATGCCTGTATCCGCGTCCGCCGGCCCGTAGCAACTACGGAAATTACCGCCAAAGCAAACAGAATATTGCTCAAACTGATGGTTTCACTTAAAAGTAATGCCGCGCCGGCCATGCTGAGGAACGGTTGCAACAACTGCACCTGGCCCACCCGCGCCACGCCGCCCAGCGCCATGCCGCGGTACCAGAAAAAGAAGCCGATATACATGGAAAACACGGAGATGTAGGCAAACCCGGCCCACGGTTTCCAGCCGGCGGTGGCAATCGCCGCGCCATCCACCCACACCAGCCAGGCCACCATCGGCGCCACCAGCGGCAGCGACAGCAGCAGCGCCCAGCTGATCACTTGTTCGCCGCCCAGGGTTTTCGCCAGCTTGCCGCCTTCGGCATAACCCGCCGCGCCCAGCAGCACGGCGGCAAACACGGCGATATCGGCCAGGTGGAACGCGCCGCCCGATTGCAGCAGGGCAAAGCCCGCCACCAGCGCGGTGCCGGTGGCCGCCATCAGCCAGAACGCGGGCGACGGTTTTTCATGGCCGCGCAGCGCCGCGTAGGCGGCGGTGGCCAGCGGCAGCATGCCGACCAGCACCGCGCCATGCGAGGCCGGCAGCGAGCGCATCGCCCATGACGTCAGCCACGGAAAGCCCACCACGCAGCCAAGCGCAACCCAGGCCAGCGGCCGCCATGCGGTGCGCGGCGGCCATGGCGCCTTGTTCCACGCCAGCCACGCGCCGGCCAGCACGGCGGCGGCCAGGGCCCGGCCCAGCGCGACGAACGCGGGATCGAAGCCAGCCACCGCCATGCGGGTGAACGGCAACGTCAGGCTGAAAATCACGACCCCGGCCAGGCCCAGCAGCATGCCGGTGGTTTCATCCCTGAGGCGGGGAGCGCGGTGCGCGGTGGTGGCGATCGTCGGGTGCATGGTCTGCTTTCTGTGGAACGGGAATGGGCCTATACTAGAAGAAATAACCAATACAGTGCCAATACACTTGTGCACTTAACTTCTAGAACTGTATGGGTGCCATGACCAATACAATGCCGCTGATCGCCTTGCTGTCGCGTGAATCGGGCGAACCGCTGGCGGACCAGATCGTGCGCTCGGTGGCGGCCCGCATCGACGACAAGGTGTTGCGCAGCGGCGCCCGCATGCCGTCGATCCGCGCTTTTGCGCAGGCGCACGGCGTGTCGCCGTTCACCGTGGTGGCCAGTTATGACCGGCTGGTGGCGCGCGGCTACCTGGAATCGCGCCGGGGCGCGGGGTTTTATGTGCGCGAGCGCGCCGCGCCGGTGGCGCGGGCCGCACCGCCGGAAGCGGCGCGCGACAGCGCCAGCGCGCCCATGGATGTCACCTGGCTGGTGCGCAACATGTTCCGCCAGGCGCCGTACCAGCAAATGCCGGGCACCGGGGTGCTGCCGTCGGAATGGCTCGACGGCGCCGGCATCGCCAACGCGCTGCGCGCCATCAGCCGCCAGCATCCGGGCACCCTGGTCAACTATGGCGTACCGCAAGGTTTCCTGCCGCTGCGCCAGCAATTGCAGGAAAAACTGGCGGCGCTGGAAATCGGCGCCGCGCCGGAACAGATCGTCACCACGGCCGGCGTGACGCAGGCGCTCGACATGGTGGCGCGCGAATTCACGCGGCCGGGCGACACCATCTTTGTCGACGACCCGGCGTGGTTCCTGATGTTCGGTTCCTTTGCCGCGCTCGGCGCGCGCGTGGTCGGCATTCCGCGCCTGGCCGACGGGCCGGACTTGCAGGTGCTGGCGCAGCTGGCCGCGCTCCACAAACCCAAGCTGTACGTGATCAATTCCGTGCTGCACAACCCCAGTTCGACGTCGCTGTCGGCCGCCAAGGCGTTCCAGGTGCTGCGCCTGGCCGAAGAGCACGATTTCCTGGTGGTGGAAGACGATATTTATTGCGATTTACACCCGGGGCCGGCGGTGCAACCGGCCACCAGGCTGGCGGCGCTCGACCAGTTGCGGCGCGTGATTTACCTGGGCGGCTTTTCCAAGACCCTGGCGGCGAATTTGCGGGTCGGCTACATCGCCACCTCGCACGAGCGGGCCCAGCGGCTGGCCGACCGCAAGATGCTGCAGACGCTGACCACCAGTGAAATCGGCGAGCGGGTGGTCTATAAAGTGCTGTCGGAAGGCACGTTGCGCAAACACACGGACCGCATTTGCAGCCGCCTCGATGAATTGCGCAGCAGGACGGTGCGGCAGATGGAACGGGTCGGGCTGAAGGTGGACGTGGCGCCGGCGGCCGGCATGTTCGTGTGGGTCGATGCCGGGTGCGACACCAACGTGCTGGCGGCGCAGGCGATGGCGCAGGATTTGCTGCTGGCGCCGGGCAGTTTGTTTTCACCGAGCCAGTTGCCGTCCCGGTATATGCGTTTGAATATCGCGGCCATGCAGGAGCCGGCCGTGTGGCGGTTTTTGGGAAAAGTGTTGAAAAACTAGTAGTAGAATAGCGTGTTTCCTCACGTCACTACTTTCACTTCCCCGGATGGAACCTGCAACCGTTTACCTGCTCGGCGCGCTGATGATGATGGCCAATGGCGGTGTCCTGGGCCTGATGCACCGGGATTTTCCGCCCAGCCTGCGACCCAGCGCCGTGACCTGGCGCATCGGCACCTTGCTGCACGCGTGCGGCTGCGCCATGTTCATGGTGCAGGATTCGCTGCCGCACAGTGTCGTGCTGCCGCTGGCCAATGGGCTGGTGATGGGCGGCTTTACCTGTTACTGGTACGCGCTGCGCCAGTTTTACGGCATGCCGCGCAGCTGGCTGCAACTGGCGCCGGTCACGGCGGGCGTGCTGGGCGTGTATTGGTTTACCGGTGTGGCGCCCGACCCGATGGGACGCATGGTGGTGGTCTCGCTGGTGTGGGCCGTGCTGCTGGCGCTGTGCATCCGCAAATTGCTGGCGCAGAGCCGGCGCGACCGCGCGTGGAGCCGGCAAGTGATGGCCGGCACCTTCGTCGTCTTGCTGGTGACGGTGGTGTTCCGCCTCGGCTGGTTCCTGACGGTGGGCATGAAGCCGGACTACTCCGGCCTCGATGGCAGCTTGTGGATCAACATGGCGTCGCCGGTGGTGGTGTCCATCATGCCGGTGATCGGCACCACGGCGTTTTTGCTGATGTGTTCCGAGCGCATCCGCCGCCAGTGGGAGCGCGCCGCCTCGACCGATTACCTGACCGGCCTGGCCAACCGCCGCACCCTGGCCGAGGCGGGCGCGCAGCGCTTCGAGCAGGCGCGCGGGAACGGCCGGGGGTTCGGGCTTGGCGTGATCGATATCGACCATTTCAAATCCATCAATGACCGCTTTGGCCATGACGTCGGCGACGCCGCGCTGAAGCACGTGGCGGCGCGGCTGGAAATGGCGTGCCGCGAAGCGGAATTGCCGGCGCGGCAGGGCGGTGAGGAATTCGTTGTCTTGTTCGACGACGTGTCGGCCGATACCGTGCAGGCGGCAGGCGAGCGCCTGCGCCGGGCCGTGGCGGACGCGCCATTCATGTCCGGCGGGCTGGCGCTGTCGCTGACGGTATCGATCGGCGTGGCGGTGCGCGTGCCCGGCGACGGCGAATTCGACTGCGTGCTGCGGCGCGCCGACACCGCGTTGTATGCGGCCAAACAAGGCGGGCGCAATCGGGTCGAGTGCGCGGTGGCGGATGCCCGTATGCCAGTCCTGGAACCATCCGCCGTGCTGGCGCCCGGCACGGCAGTTTAGCTGGCCAACAGCGGCGCCGTGGTGTTTCTTAAGCCAGGCTGAAATTAATTGCCTGCAAGCTCTTGAAATCGCTGGCGCCAGCCTTATCTGCCGGGGGCTCACGCAACAATTAGCAACACCCCCGACAGATTGATAAGACTATTGAGGTAAAAATGGCTGACACCAAGCAAACCATGGGATTCCAGGCAGAAGTTAAACAACTGCTGCAACTGATGATCCACTCCTTGTACTCGAACAAGGAAATCTTCCTGCGCGAACTGATTTCGAACGCCTCCGACGCGTCCGATAAACTGCGCTTTGAAGCCATCAACAATGACGCATTGTATGGCAATGATTCCGAACTGAAGATCAAGGTCAGCTTCGACAAGGCGGCCAAGACCATCACGATTTCCGACAATGGCATCGGCATGAGCCGCGAAGAAGCCATTGCGCACCTGGGCACGATCGCCAAGTCCGGCACCAAGGAATTCTTCGGCAAGCTGTCCGGCGACCAGCAGGCGGACGCCGCCCTGATCGGCCAGTTCGGCGTGGGCTTCTATTCCGGTTTCATCGTGGCCGACAAGATCACGGTGGAAACCCGCCGTGCCGGCGCGGATGCCGCCGACGGCGTGCGCTGGGAATCCGGCGGCGAGGGTGATTTCACCGTCGAACAAATCGACAAGCCGAACCGTGGCACCGACATCATCCTGCACCTGCGCGAAGGGGAAGAGGAACTGCTGTCGTCGTGGAAGTTGAAATCCATCATCCGCAAGTACTCCGACCACATCTCGCTGCCGATCGTGATGAACAAGGAAGAGTGGGACGCGGAGAAAAGCGAAACCGTGGTCAAGGACGAGCTGGAAACCGTCAACCAGGCCAGCGCGCTGTGGGCGCGCAGCAAGTCCGACATCACGCCGGAGCAGTACCAGGAATTCTACAAGCACGTCTCGCATGACTTCAGCGCGCCGCTGACCTACACCCACAACCGCGTGGAAGGCCGCAGCGAATACACGCAACTGCTGTACATCCCGGCCAAGGCGCCATTCGACCTGTGGGACCGCAACAAGCGTGGCGGCATCAAGCTGTACGTCAAGCGCGTGTTCATCATGGACGACGCCGAGCAACTGATGCCGACCTACCTGCGCTTCGTCAAAGGCGTGATTGATTCGGCCGACCTGCCGCTGAACGTATCGCGGGAAATCCTGCAAGAGTCGCGCGACGTGAAAGCCATCCGCGAAGGCTCGACCAAGCGCGTGCTGGGCATGCTGGAAGACCTGGCGAATGCGGAAGAGCAGGATAAAAAGGATAAATACGCGACGTTCTGGACCGAATTCGGCCAGGTGCTGAAGGAAGGCATGGGCGAGGACGAGGCCAACAAGGAGCGCCTGGCCAAGCTGCTGCGCTTTGCGTCCACCCACAACGACACCGAAGAGCAGACCGTGGCGCTGGCTGATTACGTGGCGCGCCAGAAGGAAGGCCAGGACAAGATTTATTACGTCACCGCCGATTCCTTCAAGGCCGCGAAAAACAGCCCGCACCTGGAGATCTTCCGCAAGAAGGGCGTGGAAGTGCTGCTGCTGACCGACCGCGTCGATGAATGGATGCTGTCGTTCCTGACGGAGTTCGACGGCAAGGAACTGGTGTCGGTCGCCAAGGGCGGCCTGGACCTGGGCCAGCTGGAAGACGAAGCCGAGAAAAAGGAACACGAGGAAACCGAAACCTCGTACAAGGAACTGGTTGAAAAGATGAAGGGCGCGCTGGCCGACAAAGCCAAGGACGTGCGCGTCACGTTCCGCCTGACCGATTCGCCAGCCTGCCTGGTGGCCGACGAGCACGAACTGTCGGGCAACTTGCTGCGCATGCTGAAAGCGGCGGGCCAGGCCGCGCCGGAATCGAAGCCGATCCTGGAAATCAACCCGAACCACCCGCTGGTCACGCGCCTGAAGTATGAAAACGCGGACAGCGCCCAGTTTGGCGCCTGGTCGCACATCCTGTTCGACCAGGCGCTGCTGGCGGAAGGCGGTGCGCTGAGCGATCCGGCTGCGTTTGTGAAGCGGATTAACGAGATGTTGCTGGGTAAATAAGCTGCCCAGCATGGCGCGGCCGCTGCCGCGCTTCGTAAAAGCCGGACCTTCGCGAGAAGTGCCGGCTTTTTTACTTGAATGTTATTGATGATGACCGAATACGACCAGCCACAACATGCCATCGACAGCCCGCCCCAGCGACAGATCCGGGCGGTTTATGACGATACGACCATTCGTGTCTACCAGGCCTATTCCGATGCCATTGCGGATAGCGCACTGGCCAATGGCACCTTTGTCTCGCCGCCGTTCAAAATGGAGCGCATGACCTGGATTAAGCCATCATTTCTCTGGATGATGTACCGGGCAGGCTGGGGATTCAAGGATGCAGGGCAAAACCGCATCCTGGCAATCGACATATCCCGGGACGGATTGGAATGGGCGCTGGCCCACAGTTGCCTGAGTCATGCCGATCCGTCGATGAGCAAGGAGGAATGGGAGCGGGCGAAGGACAAGGCACCCGTGCGCATTCAGTGGGACCCCGAGCGCGACCTGCATTTGCAGCCGTTACCGCACCGTGCTATTCAAATTGGCTTGAGCGGACAGGCGGTTGAACTGTATGTCAACCAATGGATCCAGCGCGTCACGGATGTGACACCGCTGGCGCACCGCATCCATGGACTGTTGGAAGAGGGGAGCGCGGCAGAGGCGCGGCGGTTGTTGCCGCAAGAATTGCCGTATGCGCCGGATACGTACCGCCTGTGACACTTGGGCAGGAATCTGCTGATAAGGCGTATATAAACCCAGATGCACCTGACTACTGTAAAAATTGACCAGGTATTCAGCGCCGAGCGTCGTCGCGGGCAGTATGGACGATTTACGGAATTTGGCTTCGCTGCCGGCGCCAGTAAGCATTATTCGCTATGCGTCCCGGGCTGGCCGGCCATTGAGCCCGGCATGGAAATTACCGCCCTCCTTGAGCGGCCAGGCGACTGGACGTCGCTGCAAGGCTGGATCAATCATGCCTCTGGCGAGGTGGCGTCGCCTGCCCGTGGCATTTGGATGTTCCAGCTGATCGCGGGTTTCTCCATGACCGCCTTTGTGGCGGCCGAATGGGGCCAAGCTGCCCCGTTTCTGCTGTATCTGCTCTATGCCTTGCCGTGCGCATATATGTATCGCAGGGCGAGCCGGGTGCGGGCCGCGTTGACGGCCCTGGCCTCCGCCTAGTCCCGCCGCCGCCGCGCCAGCGCCAGCACTGCCGGCAAGCCCAGCAACAACATGCCCCATTGCCCCGGTTCCGGCACCGCCGTGATCAGGAAGCCGCGGATTTCACCGGCCGGATAGGCGCTGGAATGGATGTTCAGGTAAGCGGACCCCGCGTTCAGCCCCGCGCTGAAGGCCGCTTCGGCGCCCGCCGTGGTGCCGCCGTTGGCGGCAATGAACGCGGGATTCCAGCTGGCGGCCAGCGACGTGTCGTACATCATTGAATAAATGCCGCCGGACACGCCGGTCGGGAAACTGCCGAACGACGGGGTTTCCGTCGCCACGCCGGCCAGGCCGGCCAGGGGCGAGGCGGTGCAGCAGTGGATGTGCGCGGCGGTGCTGAGGCCGGCCAGGCTGAGGAAGGACACATCGACGCTCAGCAGGTGCGCGGTCAGGTCGAAGGTGACGACGGTGCCGCCGATGCCGGGCGAGGCGTTGGGCGTGTCTTCGGCCGCGCCGGACAGGGTGGCGTAGTAGCTGGTGGATGCCGCCGCGGCGTTGCCGGCGGCCAGCAGCGCACACAGCGATGCCGCAGCCAGGGTGGGGAACGAGGTTTTCATTGAGAGGAGACCTTTCAAGGATGGGAACCAGTCCATTCACTATAGACAGCACAAGAAAGAATGCAAATATTGAAATATTGCATTGTGTGCCATCAATACCTGATGGGGTGAGCGTGATCTCAACGGCGTCGGAGTTTCCTGAGAGCATGTTGTGTAATATGCTATTATGTTGCAATGAAGACACTTGCCTCGATGATGCTGCTGTTATGCGGCCTGTTGTTATCCGGGCCTGGCGCCCGTGCCCAGGATGCCCCACCCACGGCCAGCCAGTTGGCCGAACGGGCGTTCAGCCGCGGACAGCCGGCGCCGGCCTGGGTGCGCCCGCTCGGCGAGTTGCCGCCGGCGGCCGCCAGCGGCCCGCTCAGCATGCGGCTCGGCGATACCCAGATTCGCCTCGATGAACGCAGCGCCGTCTATGTGCATAAGGCGTTTACGGCGCATGAAGCGTCCAGCTTGGGCGTGCTGGGCCAAGTGGAAATCGAGTTTCAGCCGGAATTCCAGCAAGTGCAGCTGCACCTGTTGCGCATCGTGCGTGATGGCAAGACCATCGACAAGCTGGGGGCGGCGGATATCCGCTTCTTGCAACGTGAGCGCGAACTGGACAATGGCATTTATTCCGGCACCGTCACGGCCGCCATCGTCAATGCCGATGTGCGGGTCGGCGATACCCTGGAAATGGCGTACACGATATCGGGGGATAACCCTGTCTTCGCCAACAAGTTCTTTTATGCGACGGCGTGGGAGTCCAGCGTACCGGTTGGCTTGCGGCGGGTGATCCTGGATGCACCGGAGCGCCGCGTCATTCATTACCGCTTCATCGGCCCGCAAGGTGGCGCCAGCGCCAGCCAGGCCGAGCGCCACGTCGATGGCCGCCGCATCCTGACCCTGGAAGCGCGTGGCATGCCTGCCGTTCTCGGGGAATCCGATGTGCCGCGCGATGTGCATCCGTTCCGTTGGCTGCAGTTCTCTGAATTTTCCAGCTGGCAGGAAGTCAATACCTGGGCGCTGGGGCTGTTTTCCTACCAGGCCGACCCGGGCATCCGCGCGGCATTGATCCAGGCGCGCGCGGCCGGCAATGGCGAGGCGGCCGTGGCGCAAGTGCTGGAATTCGTACAAAGCGACATCCGCTACCTGTCGATCGCACTGGGGCAGAATTCGCACCGCCCGTTCCCGCCACAGCGGGTGCTGGAGCGGCGCTATGGCGACTGCAAGGACAAGTCCCTGTTGATGGTGGCCATGCTGCGTGAACTGGGCATCGCCGCCGAGCCGGTGCTGGTATCGACCACCCTGCGCAAGGGCCTGGACCAGATGCTGCCCAGCCCCGCGCTGTTCGACCACGCCATTGTCCGCGTACGCCTGCAGGGGCGTGAGTACTATGTTGATCCGACGCGCCAGGGCCAGCATGGCGAGCTGGCGCGGATGGGCCAGGTGCACGCGGGTAACCAGGTGTTGCCGGTAACAGCCGGCAGCGCGGGGTTGGCGGTGGTGCCCGCGCCCGATGCGGCGGCGGCAGGCCGTTATCTCCGCAGTGAACGGATCGCGGTGGACGCCATGGACCAGCCGGCAACGATGGTGGTCACGACCGGCATGGAAGGGGTGGACGCGGAACATGCGCGTGTCAGCCTGCTGCGGATGACGAAGGAACAGTTGCGCAAGGCTTACGAGGGCATGCTGGTCAAGCGCTATCCGGATGCGGAGTTGCTGGGCGAGCCGGTGGTGCAGGATGACCGCCGGCGCAACCTGCTGCGCATCGAGGCGCGCTACCGCTTGGGTAAGCTATTTACGCCGAATGCCGAGGGCTGGAGCATGAATTATGTGCCGTCCAACTTGCTCGATATGGTACCCACGCCGGCCAGTGCCAAACGTGCGTTCCCGTTTGCCTTGTCGGCTTTCCCGGGGGACGCGGAATATGAACTGGAACTGGTGTTGCCTGCCGCCTTTGCGATGCCGGAGAGCGAGTACAAGAGTCCCATCAGCAATCCCGCGTTTTCCTCCGAGCGCAGCGTGGTGTCAGGCGGGCGCACCTTGCGCGTGAAGTTCGGATTGAAACTGGCGGCGGACCGCGTGCCACCGGAGCAATTGCAGGCATACCTGGCCGACGCGCAGAAACTCGGCGACATGCTGGGTGGTGGCTTGCGCGTCTTTAAGGAGCACATGGGCGCCGCGCCGGTGGCGCCGCTGTCGGTCGAAGCCAAACTGAACGAAGCGCTGGCCGCCATCAACCGCGGGCTGGCCGATGCGGAACTGGCGGGCGCCGACACTGGCATCGCCTTGTGCGAGCGGGCCATGGTGCTGGCTTACCTGGGACGCTCCGGCGAGGCGCTGAAGGATGCCAACCTGGCGGTGCAGCGGCAGCCGCAGGCTGCCGACATGTTGCGCTGCCGGGCCGACGTGCTGCTGCAGGCCGGGAAGTTCCGGGAAGGCGAGGGCGATTATGCCAGGGCCATCGCGCGCGGCAGTGACGAGGTGGCCGCGTTCAGCGGCAAAGGCATGGCGGCGCTGTACCAGGACAAGGCGGCGGCGGCGCGTGCGGAATTTGCGCGGGCCATGACGAAGGCAAGCGAGGGCGAGGAGCGGCAGCGCATGGCGATCTGGCATGCGATCGCCCAGTTGCAGGAGCAGGGCGCCGCCGCCAGCGCCGGCGCCGCTGCGCCGGACCTTGCCGCCGACGGCGCGCCTTGGCTGGCCGCCGTGCAAGACATGTTTTCGGGCCGGGGCACGCCGGAACGCATGCTGGCGGCGGCGGGCCGTGGCGCTTCCGGGCGGCTGCTGGAAGCGCGCCTGACCGAAGCTTATTTTTATGCCGGCAAGTATTACGCGTTGAAACGCGACAGCATGCGCGCCAGGGTGTATTTCCAGAACGCGCTGGATAAAAAGGTCTTGAACAGCAATTATCACGGCGCCGCGCGCCATGAACTGGCGCGCCTGGCCAAGCCGTGAACCGATATTATTTTTGGGAGTAATGAATGAAACATCTGCGTCTGGCCGTCATCGCCGCCTTGCTTTCCGTGGCCTTGCCGCACAGTGCACTGGCGGCCGAAACGCCGGCGGTGGCGTCATCGACGCCAGCCGCCGCGCCGGTCCTGACCCGCGCCCATACCGCGGCGCTGCGGGAAATCTTTGCGATCCTGGAAGTGCCGGCGCTGATGCGCGCGGGCATACGCGCGGCAAACTTGCCTGCCGGGCCAGCCAAAGAGCTGGGTGATGTGTTCATGGCGCAGCTCACCGACGACGATATCAATCGCCGCTACATGCCCATTTACGGGCGCCACCTGGATGAGCCGACCGCGATCGAACTCGCGCGCATTTTCCGCACCAGCGGCGCGCGCAAGATGCTGGCGTCGGCGACCGCCCGCCACTTGGGCAGGCCGCAGCCACCGCTGCAATTCACGCCGGAAGAGCGCCGGCAGTTGACGATGGCGGAAAATGCGCCGGCCATGCGCAAGTTGAAGCAGGTGCAGGCCGCCATCAATGAAGACTTGCGGGTCGATGGCAAAGCCTGGATGAATGAATTCGTCGATCAGCTGGAAACCCGTACCTTGAGCAATCTGGTCAAGGGTGTGCTGGAACTGAAGAATAGCCCTCCCGGCCAGCCGGTGCCGGACATCCGGCCAGAGCGGGTGGGGCTCTCGTTCATGGATGGCATGGTGGATGTGGTGCTGCGCAGTTGCCGCCGGTGGCGCGTTGCCAGCCTGACCCTGCAGTCCGAACTGGACAAGGCCGGCATCGAACACGTGCTGGAACCGCGCAGCCTGGTGAGCCGGGAGGGCATTGCCCGCAGCCGGGCGTCGGTCGACCGCAGTGAAGTCGTGGTGGAGCAGTTTTTGGCGGAAATAAACGAAGGGTTGCGCGACCGCGAAGAGGGGATGCGGCGCCTTGACTTCCCCGCCAAGGAGCGCTTCCTGGGCAGCATGCACGTGCCACTGAGCCGGATCTATAACTATTTCGTCAAATTCGGTGAATCGCAGCGCCACATGCTGGACGCCTACCGCCGCATATTGGCGCTGACGGAATCGCGTCTGGGGCAGTTGGAAGAAAAGGATGGCGTGCTGCTGTTCGCGTCGGATGCGGACTTGAAACTGTACCGCGCCATGCTCGAAGAAGTGGTGCAGGCCCAGAAAGAGCTGGACGCGGCGGGTGAGACGGTGGAGCAGGCGGAACGCAGCACGCTGCGGCGCCTCGGTGTGTCGCCCGACACCGGCAAGGCGCTGGGCGGCAAATAAGGCGCGGCCCCGCCCGCTGTGAGCGGGGCTGCGCGGTTACAGCGCCGTGCGCAACGCAAACAGTTCCGGGAACAGCACCACGTCGAGCATCTTGCGCAGGTACGACACGCCGGCGGTGCCGCCGGTGCCGGTCTTGAAGCCGATGATGCGTTCCACGGTGGTGACGTGGCGGAAGCGCCAGAAGCGGAATGCGGTCTCCATGTCCACCAGCTTTTCCGCCAGTTCATACAGCGCCCAGTGCTTTTGCGGGTCGCGGTAGACTTCCAGCCAGGCTTCCTTGACGGATTCGTCGGCGACGGTCGGCTGCGACCAGTCGCGGTTCAGCCGTTCCGGCGCAATGTGCAGGCCATGGCGCGCCAGCAGGCGGATCGCTTCATCGTAAATCGACGGCGACCGCAGCGCATTTTGCAGCCGGGCGTGGTTCTCGTTCGCGGTTTCATGCACGGCCAGCATGTTCGGGTTCTTGTTACCGAGGATGAACTCGATCTCGCGGTACTGGAACGACTGGAAGCCGGAGGATGCGCCCAGGTAGGGGCGGATCGCCGTGTATTCAGGCGGCGTCATGGTGGCCAGCACATCCCAGGCGTGCACCAGCTGGTCCATGATGCGGGCCACGCGCGCCAGCATCTTGAAGGCGGGCGGCAAATTGTCGGCCTGGATGTTGGCGACCACCGCGTGCATTTCATGCAGCATCAGCTTCATCCACAATTCACTGGTCTGGTGCTGGACGATGAACAGCATTTCATTGTGTTCCGGCGACAGCGGGTGCTGCGCCGTCAAAATACGGTCCAGCCCCAGGTAATCGCCATAGCTCATGGATTTGCTGAAATCCATTTGCGCGCCGTGCCACTGGGCGTCGCCGGCGGCTGTGGCGTTGCCGGCGGCGGCCGGGGCGGGACTGTGGAACGGGCAGCCGCCGCCGCTGTTGGCGCCATTATCGTTGGTGTTGTCGGTCATCACTGCATTCCTCAAGTCACGGCGCCACGTTCGGCGGCCACATCGTATTCCCCGTTGTCGAGGATCTGTTTCAGGATGTCCACCGCATCCCACACGTCGGCGTAGCTGGTATAGAGCGGCGTGAAGCCGAAGCGCATGATCTGCGGTTCGCGGTAGTCGCCGATCACGCCGCGGGCAATCAGCGCCGCCATGACCGCATAGCCATGCGGGTGCGTCAAGCTGACCTGGCTGCCACGGCGCGCATGTTCGCGCGGCGTCACCAGGCCCAGCGGGTGGCCGCCGCAGCGCTGTTCCACCAGTTCAATGAACAAATCCGTCAGCGCCAGCGATTTGGCGCGGATGGCTTCCATGCTGGTTTGCTCGAACACTTCCAGTCCGCATTCGACCAGCGCCAGCGATGTCACCGGTTGCGTGCCGCACAGCGCGCGGCCGATGCCTTCGGTGGGCGCGAAGTCCGGCGCCATCGCGAACGGCGCGGCATGGCCCCACCAGCCGGACAGCGGTTGCGTAAAGGCGGCCTGGTGGCGCCGTGGCACCCAGATGAAGGCCGGCGAGCCGGGGCCGCCGTTCAGGTATTTATAAGTGCAGCCCACCGCCAGGTCGGCGCCCGCCGCATGCAGGTCGAGCGGCACCGCGCCCACCGAGTGGCACAAGTCCCACACCACCAGCGCGCCGGCATCCTGCGCCAGGCGGGTGAGGGTGGCCATGTCGTGCTGGTAACCGGTGCGGTAATTCACGTGCGTCAGCATCAGCACCGCCGTGTCGCCATCGAGGGCGGCGGGGATCTCGTCCGCGCTGTCGACCAGTTTCACGGTGTAGCCCCGGTCCAGCCAGCTGGACAGGCCCTGCGCCATGTAGATGTCGGTCGGGAAGTTGGTGCGCTCGGTGACGATCACGCGGCGCCCGCCGCGTTCGGGATGCTGCGCCTGCATGTGGATGGCGGCCGCCAGGGCCTTGAACAGGTTCAGCGACGTGGTATCCGTGACCACCACTTCACCGTCGCGCGCGCCGATCAGCGGCGCCAGGCGGTTGCCGAGGCGCTTGGGCAGGTCGAACCAGCCGGCCGTGTTCCAGCTGCGGATCAAATCCTTGCCCCATTCGTGGCCGATCACGTGCTGGGCGCGGGCCAGCGACGCTGTCGGACGGGCGCCCAGCGAATTGCCATCCAAATAGATGACGCCGGCCGGCAAGTCGAACTGGTCGCGCAAGGCCGCGAGCGGATCTTGCGCGTCGCGGGTAAGGCAGTCGTTACGGGTAGTCATGACGGGAGATAGTTTAGGTTTAATCTAATTGGAAGCTGAAGTTTAGCAATTTTTAGCGGAGAGCGGAAATGATCGGTGAAATATACTAGATTTATCGATTAGTGCCGTCATAGATTTTGAGTTTATGCGAAATTGCAGAATTTTTGATGTTCTTCGAAATTTTTTTAAATTCACCCTAAAGTTCCTTCAACCCGCGCCGTTACCAATTTTAGATACGCGGAAAAGCGCGTATGGAACCGGTGTGGGAATCGAAAAATTTTTAA
Source organism: Pseudoduganella sp. GW821-FHT12E03 (assembly GCF_058807115.1). Taxonomy (NCBI): domain Bacteria; kingdom Pseudomonadati; phylum Pseudomonadota; class Betaproteobacteria; order Burkholderiales; family Oxalobacteraceae; genus Pseudoduganella; species Pseudoduganella sp. GW821-FHT12E03. The sequence goes on from NZ_JBXAQJ010000008.1 coordinate 419,656, forward strand.
ATTTTTTTGATGAAAACCCTAAAGTTCCTGAAAACCCTGCCGTTACCGGGTTAGATGTCGTTAAAAAGAGTCAGTTTTCCATCGCTGTTTACGACTTTAAAAACAGGTTTCAGATTGCTGTCCGACACCCCGCAAACCCGCGCCAATACTGGCGTTGCACCCTAATCGCCCTGCCTTTGTCAGACAAAGGCTGACAGGGCGTGTCCGCCGTTGCCGGACGCAAAATACAGAAGTCGTCCACTTCTCCCTACCAGTCCGCTCCAGCAGAATGTATCTCAACGGAAACGCAATTGCGTTGAAACCTACCGAGGAGATGGAAAATGACTGCAAATGACATGATGGCTGAGATCCGCGACGCAAACCTGAGCTACCTGATGCTGGCGCAGCAAATGATCCGCGCGGACAAGGTGACCGCCATCTTCCGCCTCGGCATCTCGGCGGATATCGCCGACCTGATCGAAAGCATGAGCAATGCGCAAATCTTGAAGTTAGCAGGCGGTAACATGATGCTGGCCCGCTTCCGCTTCGATGACGGCGCCATCCTGGGCATGCTGACCAATTACAATAAGGACCGTTCGCTGGCCCAATCGCATGCCGCCATCCTGATGGCCGGCCAGCCAGTCGAAGAAATCGCCTAAGCTTGGGGAATATTATGAGCAAGAAAAGCGTCGTCACCGAAGCGCAGGAAATCCAGCTGGCCATCGAGCTGATCAACCTGGGCGCGCGCCTGCAGTTGCTGGAATCGGAAGTGTCGCTGTCGCGTGAACGCTTGCTCAAGCTGTACAAGGAATTGAAGGGGGTGTCGCCGCCGAAAGGCATGCTGCCTTTCTCGACCGACTGGTTCCTGACCTGGCAACCGAATATCCACTCGTCGCTGTTTATTAATATCCACCACTTCCTGGTGACCCATGCGGGCGCCACCGGCATTCATGCCGTGATGAAGGCTTACCAGCTGTACCTCGAGCAAATGCCGCCGGCGCCGGGCGAAGAGCCGGTGTTGTCGCTGACCCGGGCCTGGACCCTGGTGCGCTTCTTTAACAGCGACATGCTGAAGCTGGAGCCATGCAACAAGTGCCAGGGCAAGTTCGTGGTCGATGCGATGGACTTGAATGGCGGCTACGTGTGCGGCCTGTGCCATATGCCATCGCGGGCGGGCAAGACCAAGAAAGCCAAGGAAGCGGAGTCGCAGGCGGCGTGATCCTGCATTTATCTTCCATGACACCGGCGTTGGCTCCTCGGCTGCACCGGTGTTTGTGTTTGTTCGTGGCGCGCCCGGCGGCTTGGCGTTTCGCCAAACCGCCCTACCGAGTTCGGTTCGGAGTGCTCGCTTGAGCTGGGGGCGTTTCTTTTCCATTCCGGCGGTGCGGGCGGCGCTGATTCAGCTCGCCGCCTTGCCGACCACTTACTTTTTGCTCAGTGTGCTCGGCGCCGCCCGCATCCCGGTAACCTTTGCCAGCTTTGCCGTGGTGCAGGGTTTTGTTGCGCTGGTGTTTACGTGGAAGCTGGGGCTGGCGCCCTGGTGGCGCGTGATCCAGTTCGTGTTTCCGATTGCCGTGCTGCTGGCGCTGGCGCTGGCCTTGCCGCCGCTGTTCTACTTGCTCGTGTTCCTGCTGTTGCTGGGGGTGTACTGGTCGACCTACCGCACCCAGGTGCCGCTGTATAACTCGGGCGCGGCCGTGTGGCAGGCGGTGGAGCGGGAATTGCCGCGCCGGCCGGGCTTGAACCTGATCGATATTGGCAGCGGCCTGGGCGGCATGGCGCTGCACCTGGCGCGTTCGCGCCCCGATGCGCTGGTGACCGGGATTGAACTGGCGCCGGTGCCATGGCTGCTGTCGCGGCTGCGCGCGAAGATCAGCGGCAGCGCCGCCCGGTTCATCCGGGGCGATTACGAAACGCTTGATTTCAGCACCTACGACCTGGTGTTTGCCTACCTGTCGCCCGCCGCCATGCCGGGTTTGTGGGCCAAGGCGTCGCGGGAAATGCGGCCCGGAAGCTTGCTCATCAGTTATGAGTTTGAAATTGCCGATTGCCCGCCCGACAAGACCATAGTTACCACAGAGCACGGTCCGGCACTCTATGTTTGGCGCTTTTGAGGCGCTTTCGCTTGCCCGTACCCCCTGTCTCACGCTATTGTAGTTCCACGTGTAAATTTACCCATATTTCACTCTGCGGAGCTCGGTCACTTGTTCGTCATTATTGGTTATCTCGTCGTTTTAGGTTGTGTGTTTGGCGGCTTCGCTGCGGCAGGTGGTCACCTGGCGTCGTTGTTCCAGCCAATCGAATTATTGCAAATTGGCGGTGCGGCCATCGGCGCCTTCCTGGTTGGCAATAACATGAAGGCGATCAAGGCAACCGTCGCGGCCATCCCGAAATTGTTCAGCGGTTCCCGCTACACCAAAGAGTTGTACATGGAACTGATGTCGCTGCTGTTCGACGTCCTGTCGAAGGTGCGCAAGGAAGGCTTGATGTCGATCGAGGGCGATATCGATTCACCCAATGAAAGCCCGCTGTTTTCCAAATACCCGATGGTGTTGGAAGACCACCATATCGTCGAGTTCATGAGCGATTACCTGCGCCTGATGGTGTCCGGGAACATGGATGCGTTCCAGATCGAAAACCTGATGGACAACGAGATTGAAACCCACCACCACGAAGGCATGGTGCCGGCCGGCGCGCTGGCCAAGCTGGGCGACGGCATGCCGGCGTTCGGTATCGTCGCGTGCGTGATGGGGGTGGTGCACACCATGGAATCGGTGGGGATCCCGCCGTCCGAACTGGGTTTGCTGATCGCCAAGGCGCTGGTCGGCACCTTCCTCGGTATCTTGCTGGCATACGGCTTCGTCGGCCCGCTGGCCACCCTGCACGAGCAAAAGCTCGAAGAATCCACCAAGATGTTCCAGTGCGTGAAAGTCACCCTGCTGGCCAGCCTGAATGGCTATGCGCCCGCGCTGGCGGTGGAATTCGGCCGGAAAGTCCTGTATTCAACCGAGCGCCCGACCTTCTCCGAACTAGAAGAACATATCAAGAAATCGAAGACCAAGTAAGCCGGCGCTTCGCGTATCATTACACTATGGCAATTTTAAGGAACCGGTATGGCTGACGAAGGGATGCGGCCTATCATCGTCAAACGCATTAAAAAGGGTGGCCACGGACATCACGGCGGCGCCTGGAAAATTGCGTATGCTGACTTCGTTACTGCCATGATGGCGTTCTTCCTGTTGATGTGGCTGCTGGGTTCCACCACCAAGGGCGACTTGAACGGCATTTCCGAGTACTTCAAAACGCCGCTGAAAGTGGCGATGCAGGGCGGCTCGGGTTCCGGCGACAGTTCGTCCGTGATTCCCGGCGGCGGCAAGGACCTGACGCGCAAGGAAGGCCAGGTCAAGATGGCCGACGACCCCGCCACCAAGAAGAGCTTCAACCTGACGGCCGCCAAGGCGGAAATGGAACGCCAGGAAAACCTGCGCCTGCAGCAGTTGAAAGAAAAGATCGAAGAAAAGATTGAAAACAATCCGATGCTGAAGAAATACAAGGACCAGTTGTTGCTGGACTTTACGTCGGAAGGCTTGCGGATCCAGATTGTCGATGAACAAAACCGGCCGATGTTTGCGCTGGCCTCGTCTTCGCTGCAGCCGTACACCAAGGATATCCTGCACGAGATCGGCGTGGTGCTGAACGACGTGCCGAACCGCATCGGCCTGTCCGGCCATACCGATTCGACCCCGTATTTCACGGATGTGGGTTACAGCAACTGGGAATTGTCCGCCGACCGCGCCAACGCGTCGCGCCGCGCGCTGATTGCCGGCGGCATGCAGGAAAACAAGATCATGCGCGTGGTGGGCCTGGGTTCGGCCGTGCACCTCGACCGCCAGGATCCGTTCAATCCGATCAACCGCCGTATCAGCATCATCGTGATGAACAAGAAGACCGAAGAGGGCTTGCTGAAAGAAGGTTCGCAGAAAATAGAGGTGGGTGCCGCGGCCGAGGCGAGCAGGGCAGCCGCCGAAGCGGGCGCCGCGGCACCGAAGAAGTAACGCAGGCAGCACTGCAGGCTTTGAAACGAGACTGATATGACGAGAAAAAAAATCCTTGGCTCCCATGTGAAACGCTTGCTGTCCGGCGTCTCCGACCATGGGCGCCGGCATTTGACGGAAGTGGAGACGGATTTAATCCAGACCAACCTCCTGCTGGAAGAAGCGATTGAAAAACTGTCGCGCAACTTCATGGCCATCCACGAGACGGTCAGCGCCCAGCAAACGGCCATCGATGCCTTGCTGGCCGGCGCCACGCCCAGCGCCGAGCAAAAGGAACAGCTGTCCGCCTTGTCCGACCAGGTCGGCATGTACGTCAACGCGGCGGTCACCAGCATGCAATTCCAGGACATGACGAGCCAGTTGATCGATCGTACCCTGAAGCGGGTGACGGGCTTGCGCGAATTCCTCGGCACACTGGGCGCCCATGGCGCCGAGATGGTGCCGGAAAGCGATAACGATGAGATCGTTGAATTGCTGGGCAAGGTCAGTATGGCGCTGGCGATCCAGAGCCTGGAGTTGCGCAGCGTGCTGCGCAAGGCGGTCAGCCAGAAACACCTGGAGAGCGGCGATATCGAACTGTTTTAAGTGTTCGACCCGCGATACCGATAACGATGTAATCCCGGGGGCTGGCCGCCCCCGCTTAAGCAACATGGGTGCCGGGCCTTCAGGCCGGGAATCCCCTGATTAAAGTGAGATAAAACAAAATGGCGAAAACGATACTTGCAGTTGACGATTCCAGCTCGCTGCGACAGATGGTGGCCTTCAGCCTGAAGGCCGCCGGTTACCAGGTGGTGGAAGCGGTTGACGGCCAGGACGGACTGGAAAAAGCCAAAGGCCAGACGGTGGACCTGGTGCTGACCGACCAGAACATGCCGCGCATGGATGGCCTGCAACTGATCAAGCACCTGCGCGAACTGCAGAGCTACCAAAAAGTGCCTATTTTGATGCTGACCACGGAATCGTCCGACGAGATGAAGGCCAAGGGCCGGGCGGCCGGCGCCAATGGCTGGCTGGTCAAGCCATTTGATCCGCAGCGTCTGATCGAGGTAGTCAAGAAAGTCATCGGCTGAGGACTTCCCATGTATCCAGTACCTGATGGAGTCGCGCCATGACCATCGACATTAGCCAGTTCTACCAGGTCTTCTTCGATGAAGCCGAGGAGCTGCTGGCTGAAATGGAGCGCTTGCTGCTGGGCGTCGATCTCGCCGCGCCCACGGAAGAAGACTTGAATGCGATTTTCCGTACCGCCCACTCCGTCAAAGGGGGCGCGGGCACGTTCGGCCTGAACGACATGACGGAAATCACGCACGTGCTGGAAACCCTGCTGGACCGCATCCGCAAGGGCGAGATGGCGTTGACGGGCGAACACGTGGATGCGTTCCTGGCCGCCAAGGACATCTTGAAAATGCAGCTGGACGGCCACCGTTCCGGCGCCACGGTGGACCAGGACGCGGTCGGCAATGTGCGCATGATGCTGCAATCGCTGGCGCAGGACGTGGTGGTGGCGGACTTGACGCACATCGCGCCGGCCTTCAACAGCGCGGCGGACGACGACAAGGTGGACCACAGCGATGGCCGCCGCTACCGGCTGGAATTGCCGCCGATGAACCAGCGCGAAGTGGCGGCGCTGGCGGCCGAAGTGGGCTTGCTGGGCCTGGTGTCGAACACGCCGCTCGATGGCGGCCGCACCGCGCTGGTGGTGACCACCCATGAGAGCCTGGACGACATCATTTCGATTTGCTCGTTCATCCTGAATCCGGATGACATGACCATCACGGAATTGCCGGCGCTGACGCCGACCCAGCAAGCCCGTGAACATGCCGAGCGCAACCGCATCGAAGCGGCGCAAGGCTATGGTTTCTTCGACCCGGTGGAACCGTCCGCCGCGCCGGCCCAGCCGGCGCAGGGCGGTGATCCGGGCTATGGTTTCTTCCAGCCGCTGGAGCAAATCCGCGCCGATGCGGCCGAAGCCGTCGAAGGCAACAAGGGGTATGGTTTCTTCGAACCGCTGGAAGCCATCCGCGCGCGCGCCGGCATCAAGGAAGAACCGACTGCCGCGCCAACGGCGGAGCCGGAAAAGAAAGCAGTCGCGAAAAAAGACGACAAGCCGGCCGCCGGCGGTGGTGAATCGTCATCGATCCGGGTCTCGATTGAAAAGGTGGATCAACTGATCAACCTGGTGGGCGAGCTGGTGATCACGCAAGCCATGATCGAACAACGGGTCGATACGCTGGACCCGATGGTGCATGAACGCCTGCTGTCGTCGGTGAGCCAGCTCACACGCAATACGCGCGACTTGCAGGAAGCCGTGATGTCGATCCGCATGATGCCGATGGACTTCGTGTTTTCCCGTTTCCCGCGCATGGTGCGCGACCTGGCGGCCAAGCTGGGCAAGAAAGTCGATTTCATCACCAATGGCGCCGCCACGGAACTGGACAAGGGCCTGATCGAGCGCATCGTCGATCCGCTGACGCACCTGGTGCGCAACAGTATCGACCATGGCGTGGAAATGCCGGACGTGCGGCGCGCGGCCGGCAAGAGCGATGCCGGGCGCCTGCTGCTGTCGGCCAGCCACCAGGGCGGCAACATCATCATTGAAGTGGCGGACGATGGCGGTGGCCTGAACCGCGAGAAAATCCTGGCCAAGGCGCGCCAGAGCGGCTTGCCGGTGTCCGAGCACATGGCCGATGCCGATGTGTGGCAACTGATTTTCGCGCCGGGCTTTTCGACCGCCGAAACCGTGACCGACGTGTCCGGCCGCGGGGTCGGCATGGATGTGGTCAAGCGCAACATCACCGCCATGGGCGGTTCGGTCGATATCCGTTCCGCCAAGGGTTTTGGCACCACGATTTCGATTTCGCTGCCGCTGACCCTGGCGATCCTCGATGGCATGACAATCCGCGTCGGCGAGGAAATTTATATCCTGCCGCTGGGCTTTGTCATCGAATCGCTGCAGCCGGTGCCGGACGACGTCAAGGAAATCACGGGCAAGGGCAAGGTCATCAAGGTGCGCGGCGAATACCTGCCGCTGATCCCGCTGTACCAGATGTTCGACATCACGCCGCGCTTCACCGATCCGTGCGAAGGCATCATCGTGATCCTGGAAACCGATGGCCGCAAGGCGGCGCTGTTCATCGACGACCTGGTGGGCCAGCAGCAGGTGGTGGTCAAGAACCTCGAATCGAATTACCGTAAAGTGGCCGGCATTTCCGGCGCCACCATCCTGGGCGATGGCGGTGTCTCGCTGATCCTCGATGTCGCCGCATTGATCCGCTCGTCCCGCCAGTTGGCGGACGAAACCATTTTTTCACAATAAACGCTAGAGGGTAACCATATGGCAGACGCAAACCAGGCAGCAGGCGCTGAAGATATCGCCGGTCGCGAATTCCTGGCGTTCAAGCTGGGCAAGGAAGAATACGGCATCGATATCCTGAAAGTGCAGGAAATCCGCGGCTATGAAGCGGTGACCCGCATTGCCAGCGCGCCGGAATTCATCAAGGGGGTGATCAACCTGCGCGGCATCATCATCCCGGTGGTGGACATGCGCATCAAGTTCCAGCTGGGCGAGGTGGTGTACGACCAGTTCACCGTGGTGATCATCCTGAACATCAATGGCCGCGTGGTCGGCATGGTGGTCGACTCGGTGTCGGACGTCACCACCCTGACCCAGGACCAGGTCAAACCGTCGCCGGAAATGGGGACGGCGTTCTCCACCGAATACATTATCGGCCTCGGCACCATCGATGAGCGTATGCTGATCCTGGTGGACATCGACCGCCTGATGTCGAGCCCGGATATGGGCTTGAATGACCAGCTGGCGGCTTGATCAAATAAAACTAAAAGAATGCGCGCAGGAACCCGGACGGCGCCGGGCCTGCTCCCACAGGGATGGCGCGGCCGGAAAGACAGCAGAGAAGGGAGACGATGATGAATTTACGCGACTTTAAAATCGGCACCAGGTTGAGTATGGGGTTTGGCATTATTTTGCTGATCCTCGCCGCAATGGTCTTGCTGACCAACGTGCTGAACTACCGCAATAAAGCCGAACTGCGCACGGGCCTGGAAACGGCCACGGCGAAGAACTTGCAAGCGTCGGCCATGAAGAGCGCGATGCTGGAAACCGGGATTGCCATGCGCAATATCGGCCTGCAATCGGACGTCAGCCTGATGCAGAAGGAAGAGGGCAAGGTCAAGGAGCAGCGCAAGCGCTACGACAGCGCGCGCGACAAGCTGCAAAGCCTGGGCCTGAACGACGCGGAAAAGAAAGTACTGGGCGAGATCGCGGCGCTGGACAAGGATGTCGATGCCGCGTTCAAGGAAGCCATTGGCCAGGTGCTGGCGTTTAACTCGGAAGGCGCGGCCAAGGTCATCGCCAGCCGAATCGATCCGCTGAACCAGCAAACCCTGGCGGCGCTGAATACGCTGGTCGACATGCAGCAAAAGGCCGCGAACGCTGTGCTGGAAGGGTCGATCTCGGCAGACAGCCGCCTGATGATGATCCTGTTCGGCCTCGGCGCCATCGCCATTGCACTGGGCGTGGTGGCGGCGCTGATCATCACCCGTTCCATCACCGGCCCATTGTCCGGCGCGGTCGAAGTGGCCAAGCGGGTGGCAGGTGGCGAACTGACGTCGCAAGTGACGGTGGAAGGCCAGGACGAAACCAGTGAATTGCTGCAGGCGCTGCGGGAAATGAACGACAGCCTGGTGCGCACCGTCAGCGAAGTGCGTTCGTCGACGGAAACCATCACGGTGGCGTCGCAGGAAATCGCTTCCGGCAATGCCGACCTGTCGTCGCGCACCGAATCGCAAGCCAGCTCGCTGGAAGAAACCGCCAGCTCGATGGAGCAGCTGACGTCCACTGTGAAACAGAATGCCGACAATGCCCGCCAGGCCAACCAGCTGGCGGTGTCGGCCTCGTCGGTGGCGGAAAAGGGCGGCACGGTGGTGTCGCAAGTGGTGGAAACCATGGGCTCGATCAAGGCGTCGTCGTCCAAGGTGGTCGACATCATTGGCGTGATCGACGGCATCGCGTTCCAGACCAATATCCTGGCGCTGAACGCGGCCGTGGAAGCGGCCCGTGCCGGCGAGCAGGGCCGCGGCTTTGCCGTGGTGGCGTCCGAAGTGCGCTCGCTGGCGCAGCGTTCGGCCGCGGCGGCCAAGGAAATCAAGGAATTGATCGGCGATTCGGTGGAGCGGGTGGATGCCGGTTCGCGCCTGGTCGATGAAGCGGGCCAGACCATGGGCCTGATCGTCACGTCGATCAAGCAGGTGGCCGACATCATGGGCGAGATCACCGCCGCGACCCAGGAACAAAGCACCGGCATCGAGGAAGTCAACCAGGCCATCACGCAGATGGACGAAATGACGCAGCAAAATGCCGCGCTGGTGGAAGAAGCGGCCGCGGCGGCGGAAAGCATGCAGGAACAGGCGCAGAAACTGGCGGCCGCGGTCGCCATCTTCAAGCTGGCCGGCGATGCGTACAGCGCGCAACGCGCGCAAGCGCCGGGGGCGGCGCAGAAGAGCGTCGCGCGGCCGGTTGCGCGCACCGCGGTGGCAACGCGCCCGGCGGCGCCCGCCACGCCGAAAGGACCGCCAAAGAAACTGGCCGCCACCAATACGCCGGATGGCGAGTGGGAAGAGTTTTAATGCGCTGACCACGGTCCTGGACCAGGCGGCGCAAGCGTTGCGCGCGGAAGCGAATCGTTCGCGCGCAACGCACTTGCAACACGTTTTAAGAAGGCCGATACATGCCGCAATCCAAAGACACCGTCAAAGAGTTTGATTTCAATGCGCGCGATTTTGAGCGGGTGCGCGCACTGATTTACAAAAAGGCCGGCATCTCGCTGGCCGACAGCAAGCAAGAGATGGTGTACAGCCGCCTGGCGCGCCGTTTGCGCGCCTGTGGCATCAATTCCTTCGTCAAGTACCTCGATGACCTGGAAGCGGGCCGCCTGGGCGATGAGTGGGAATCGTTCACCAACGCCCTCACCACGAACCTGACGTCGTTCTTCCGCGAAGCGCACCACTTCCCGTTACTGGCCGAGCACGTCAAGAACAAGCGCGACATCCGGATCTGGTGTTCCGCCGCCTCCACCGGCGAAGAACCCTATTCGATCGCCATGACCCTGTGCGAAGCGTTCAACACCCTGACCCCGCCAGCGACCATCGTGGCCACCGACATCGACACCAATGTGCTGGCGCATGGCGCCAACGGCGTCTATACGCTGGACCGCCTCGACAAGATGGCGCCGGAGCGCCAGCGCCGCTTTTTCCTGAAAGGGAAGGGCGACAAGGAAGGCTATGTCCGCGTGCGCCCCGAACTGCGCAACCTGATCTCGTTCAATCAATTGAACCTGCTGGGCGATCAGTGGCCGGTCCAGGGACCGTTCGACGTGATTTTCTGCCGCAATGTGATGATTTATTTCGACAAGGCGACTCAGCGTAAAATACTGTCGCGCTTTGTCCCATTGATGAAGCCGGACGCACTGCTGTTTGCCGGCCATTCGGAGAATTTCCTGTATGTGTCCGATCAATTGAAATTACGCGGCAAGACCGTGTACGAGCTGGACGATCGCCGCGGCGCAAGCCTCAAAGTGTCGTCATAAACGGAAGGCGGGAACACCATGGACTTGGAACAATTTGCCACGAATGTCTACTACGACCGGACGTTCGACTGCCAAGCAGCAAAGATCCTGCCCGGTGAGTATTACTTCACCAATAAAGACATGTTGATCGTCACGGTACTGGGATCGTGCGTCTCGGCCTGTATCCGCGACCGCGTAACGGGCCTGGGCGGCATGAACCATTTCATGCTGCCCGATGGCGGCGACAACAGCCCGGTGTCGGCCTCGGCCCGCTATGGCACCTATGCGATGGAAATCCTCATCAATGACTTGCTGAAGGCCGGCGCCAAGCGGGACAATATGGAAGCCAAGGTGTTTGGCGGCGGGGCGGTATTAAAAGGGTTTACCGCGATTAACGTGGGGGAACGCAATGCCGCCTTTGTCCAGACTTTCCTGAAAAATGAACGCATCCGCATCGTGGCGGAAGATTTGAACGATATTTATCCCCGTAAAGTGTATTTCTTCCCCCGTACCGGTAAAGTGCTGGTGAAGAAATTGATGCAAACCCATAACGACACGCTGGCCAAACGCGAAAACGAATATGCGAGCCGGCTCAAGAAACAGCCAGTGGCGGGTGAGGTCGAGCTGTTCTGACCCCGCAACACCGGTGCATTCAATTGATATGTGGAAGCCCGGCCTGAAGGCCCGGCACCCATGTTATCTAAAAGAGACATAACATCATGAAGATCAAAGTCCTGATCGTCGACGACTCCGCACTGATCCGCAGCGTCATGACGGAAATTATCAACAGCCAGCCCGACATGGAAGTGGTGGGTGCGGCGCCCGACCCGCTGGTCGCGCGCGAAATGATCAAGCAAACCAATCCGGACGTGCTGACCCTGGACGTCGAGATGCCGAAAATGGATGGCCTCGATTTCCTGGAAAAGCTGATGCGCCTGCGGCCGATGCCGGTCGTGATGGTGTCGTCGCTGACGGAACGCGGTTCGGAAATCACCATGCGTGCACTGGAACTGGGCGCGGTGGACTTCGTCACCAAACCGAAAATCTCGATCCAGGCCGGCATGCGCGAATACGCTGAACTGATTACTGAAAAAATCCGCGCCGCGTCGCGCGCCCGGGTGCGCGCACGCACCTTGCCGCAGGCGGGCGCGCCGGGCTCGGCGCCGCTGCCGCAATTGCGCAACCCGTTGATGTCGTCGGAAAAACTGATCATCATCGGCGCCTCCACCGGCGGCACCGAAGCGATCCGCGAATTCCTGATGCAAATGCCGTCCGACTGCCCGGGTATCTTGATTACGCAGCACATGCCGGAAGGCTTCACGCGCTCGTTTGCCAAGCGCCTCGATTCGCTGTGCAAGATCGCCGTGATGGAATCGCAGGGCAATGAGCGGGTACTGCCTGGCCACGCGTATATCGCACCGGGCCATTCGCACCTGACCTTGACCCGGTCCGGCGCCAATTACATGACCAAGATCGACCAGGGCGAACCGGTGAACCGCCACCGTCCGTCGGTGGACGTGCTGTTCCGCTCCGCCGCGCAATTCGCCGGCAAGAACGCGGTTGGCGTGATCCTGACTGGCATGGGCAAGGATGGCGCGGCCGGCATGCTGGAAATGAAGAATGCCGGCGCCTATAATTTTGCGCAAGATGAAGCCAGCTGCGTGGTGTTCGGCATGCCGCGCGAAGCGATTGCCGTGGGCGGCACGCACGAGGTCGGCGCGTTGCAGGATTTGCCGGGCATGGTGCTGGGCCACTTGGCCAAACACGGTTCGCGCGCACTGCGCGTTTAAGAAATGCCGCATGCGGTATGCTGCTTGTTGTACCGGGCTGCCGTTGCTGACGTTTTACCACCACTTTGTTCGCCTTAACGCAATGAAAATGCTATCCTACAAAGAGGTGGTGCTTATAAACACTATTAACAACCGCGTAAGAGAATCAACGGAGTAATTCATGGCTGATCCAAAGATGAAATTTTTAGTTGTTGACGATTTTTCGACGATGCGCCGCATCGTCCGGAATCTGTTGAAAGAACTGGGTTATGCCAATGTGGACGAAGCCGAAGACGGTGTCATGGCGCTGGCCAAGCTGCGCGCGGAACCGTTCGATTTCGTCGTGTCGGACTGGAACATGCCGAACATGGACGGCCTGACCATGCTGCAAAATATTCGTGCCGATCCCGCACTGGCCAAGCTGCCGGTGCTGATGGTGACGGCGGAAGCCAAGAAGGAAAACATCATCGCGGCGGCCCAGGCCGGCGCCAATGGTTATGTGGTCAAGCCGTTCACGGCGGCGACCCTGGATGAAAAGCTGAACAAGATTTTCGAAAAGCTGGGCGCCTGACCGGGTCCTGGCGGCGCCGCGGCGGTGGCGCAGTGCGCCTGGGCGGAAACGCGGCGCACCAGGCGCACCACCCCAGAGGTTGCTGGCGCCATGGCGCGCCCAGCCTGCGCCCCAGAATTACCCGGGCCGGCCTTGTGCCGGCCTTTGTTTTATCCAAGTTTTCCCAAGTGCCTGATACCCTGGTATCAGGTACTTCATCACGGCGGCTACACTATGCATCAAACCAATTTTCTCGTTCGTGAGCCATTGCTGGACCCGAAGCAGAAAGTGGTCGGCTACGAGCTGACGTGGCAACAGCAGGACAGCACGGCGCCGACCCGCGCCCAGCTGGAAGACCTGGTGGGCTTCGTTGCCGGCCAGGTCAATCACGATGAGCAGGGCTGGCTGCTGCGGGACAAGACCCTGTTCCTGCAAGCCGTGCCGGAAATGCTGTCGACCGACGCGCTGTACAACATGCCGCCCGAACACACGGTATTGTCGATCCGGGCGCCGATGCTGGCCAATCCCGACACCCTGGCCGCCGTGCAAGGCTTGCGCGCCGGCGGCGTCGGCATCCTGTTGCGCGATGCCGACCTGGCGCGGGTCGGCAGCCGCCTGGGCACCATCGCCTCCTTTGTTGAAGTCAAGTTCACTGGCGCCGACGTGGCGTCGCAGGCGCGTTCCTATGCGGCGCTGAAAGCGTCGAGCCTGCGCATGGTGGGCCGTCCGGTGGCGACCTGGAATGATTTCGATGCCTGCGCCGCGCTGGGCCTCGATGCCTTTGTCGGCAAGCTGCATTTGACGCCGCGTCCCGGCACGGCGGTGACCGGCATGAATCCCGCGCAAACGCTGATCATGCAATTGATGCAGATGGTCAGCGCCAATGCCGACGTCAAGAACCTGGAAGATGTGCTGCGGCGCGATGCCGCGCTGTCGTACCAGCTGATGCGCTACATTAATTCAGCCGGCTTCGGGGCGGGACGCGAAATCACATCGGTGCGCCAGGCCATCACCATGCTGGGCTATGAACCGCTATACCGCTGGCTGACCCTGCTGCTGGCGACGGCCAGCACCAACGCTTATTCGCCGGTGCTGCTGGAAACCGCCGTGATCCGCGGCCGCCTGGCCGAATTGCTGGGGCTGAAGGCACTGGGCAAGGCGGACGCGGAAAATATCTTCGTGGCCGGCATGTTCTCGCTGCTGGACCGTTTGCTGGGTATGCCGATGCAGGAAGTGCTGGCGGGGATCCAGCTGTCGGACGACGTGGTGGCGGCGCTGATGACGCGTTCCGGCAAATATGGACCCTACCTGGCGCTGGCCGAAGCGTGCGAACTGAACAGCAGTCTGGTGGCGTCGCTGGCGTCGACCCTGAACCTGAGTCCGGCGGAAGTCAACAAGGCGCACCTGGAAGCGCTGGCGTGGACCCAGTCGGTGACGGCGTCGTAATCGAACAAGGCGGCCCGCAGGCCGCCTTGTCAGGTTTGGAGGATCAGATTTCCAGGTTATCGATCAAGCGCGTGGAACCCAGCTTGGCCGCCGCCAGCACGACCAACGGCGTACCTTGCGCCAAGTCGCCGGCCGACGGCACCTGCAGGTCGCCGCGCTTGCGGATGGAAATGTAATCCGGTTTCCAGCCGCGCTGCGCCAGGTCATCCATGGCCTTGTGTTCGAGCTGGAAGATATCCAGGTGGCCTGCGCGCATCTCTTCGGCAACGAAATTCAGGGTCTGGTACAGCGCCGGCGCTTCCGCCCGTTCGGTCCCGGACAGGTACATATTGCGCGACGACAGGGCCAGGCCATCGTCGGCGCGGTAGGTCTCGGCGGCCACGATATTGGTCGGCATGCCCATCTGGCGCGCCATGTTGCGCACGATCATCAGCTGCTGGTAATCCTTCTTGCCGAACACGGCGACCTTTGGCTGCACGCAGTTGAACAGCTTGGCGACAACGGTGCACACGCCGGTGAAGAAGCCGGGGCGGAATTCGCCTTCCAGCGCATTGCCCAGGCCGTCCGGCGGCGTCACGCGGTATTCCTGCGGTTCCGGGTACATATCCTTTTCAGTCGGCGCGAACAGCACGTACACGCCTTCTTTTTCCAGTTTTTCCACGTCGGCCTGGAAGGTGCGCGGATACTTGTCGAAGTCTTCGTTCGGACCGAATTGCAGGCGGTTCACGAAGATCGACGCCACCACCGGGTCGCCATGCTTGCGCGCCAGGCGCATCAGCGACAGGTGGCCTTCGTGCAGGTTACCCATGGTCGGCACGAAGGCCGTGCGCAACTGGCCGCTGAGCTGGTCGCGCAATTCATCGATGGAGGAAATGATTTTCATAAATGGCTCTCGAGGTCAGGCTGGCGAATAGGCCAGCCGTACATAAATAGGCGCAAACGGCTCTGCCTGGGTAATTTCAATCAGCGTTTCTTTTGCCAGTTCCAGCATGGCGACGAAATTCACGACGACCACGGGCGGTCCGCCCGCGACATCGAACAAATCGGCGAATTCCACAAAGCGGGCCGACTGCAGCTTGCGCAAGATGATGGTCATGTGCTCGCGCACCGACAATTCCTCGCGGCTGATCTTGTGGTGCTGGACCAGCCGCGCCTTGCGCATCAGGCCGGCCCAGGCGGCTTGCAGGTCGGCGGGCGACACGTCCGGGAATACCGGCTGCAAGCTTTGCTCGATGAATACCTGGGTGCGGACAAAATCGCGCCCGACCTGTGGCAGCGCATTGATATCCCAGGCCGCCAGCTTGATTTGTTCATATTCCAGCAAGCGCCGCACCAGTTCCGCGCGCGGGTCTTCCAGGTCGGCTTCCAGCTCCGGCGCCCGCTGCGGCAACAGCATGCGCGACTTAATTTCAATCAGCATGGCCGCCATCAACAGGTATTCCGCCGCCAACTCCAGGTTCGACAGGCGGATTTGCTCGACATACTGCAGGTATTGCAGCGTGACTTGCGCCATCGGGATGTCGAGAATGTTGAAGTTTTGCTTGCGGATCAGGTACAGCAGCAAATCCAGCGGGCCTTCGAAGGCTTCCAGGAAGATTTCCAGCGCATCGGGCGGGATATATAAATCCGTCGGCAGTTTCAGCAACGGCTCGCCGTACAGGCGCGCGTGGCCAACAACGGCGGCCGCCACGGCGCTGTCGGCGCCATCGGCCGCCGTGGCCGCGACGGCCGCGTTGGCATCCTGTCCCTGGGCGCCTTCGGCAACGGCGGCGCCGTGGTCCGCCTGGCCGTGCTGCGACATGCCTGGGTCCTGCTTACAGCTTGTTCTGGTAAACGTAAGCCTGCTGCTTGACCGTCGATGCCTTGACGCGGTCTTGCTCGGACAGCGGGGTCGGTTCCTTGTCCCACAGCAGGGAACGGCCCTGGCGCTGGCGCTCTTCCAGGCCTGGCGTTTGCTGGCGCAGCGAGTTGATGAACTGGGTGTGGTCCGACTCGTACATGCTGAACTGTTTGGAGAATTTCATATCGTGAGAGTGCAAGTAAATGAGCAACAGCTATTTTACCGCGCCGCAGCAAGCAAGGGTATGGGGGATGCGATCTAAAGATGGATGGCCACGGTTTTGCGGCCATCCCGGGGAGCGAACTTAGAACTTGTGGCGGATGCCGGTGGCCAGCGTGGTGCCGCTGGTCGAGGTGCTGATCTTGTCGTACACGCCCATCGCGTACACGTCGGTGCGCACCGACAGGTTGTAGTCATAGCCGGCGCTGATGGTGTCGCGGTGGTACGGCGCGCGCACATTGGTGCGCTCGTTGGCGCGGGCCCAGCCCAGCATCCACTTGCCGGCGCCCTGTGGCACGGCGACCCCGGCGTGCACCATGCGGGTACGGCGGCCCGTCAGCTGGGTCTTGCTGTGGTCATAGGTGGCAAATACCTTGGCCACCTTGAAATCATAGGAGCCGCCGGCGAAATACGTGCGCTGGCTGGGCGCGATGACGGACTGGTTCAAGCCGTTTTTGACTTCCTGCGCTGCGACGGCCAGCATCAGTGGTTCGGACTGGTAGCGCAGCACGGCGGTGGAATTGTTGCCGGTCGAGGTGCCCGCGCGTTCGCCCAGGTTGACCTGGCCCACCACGCTGAAGCCGCCGCCAAAGGTCGGCGACGTATAGTGCAGCGCATTGTTCCAGCCGGAATCCCCCATGATCGCCACGCCATAGCCGGCAATCCACATTTGCGTCATCAGCGGGGAAAAGCGGGTGGAAAAGCCGAACGGGTTCAAGTTGCCGGTCAACTGGAACAGCGGCGTCGGCAGGCGGCCGATCTTGACCTGGCCCATGTGGCCGTTCAAGCCGGCATACGCGGCGCGGGTAAATTGCGCTTCGCCCGGGGTGCGGCCCGCTTCGCCGGTGTCGGCGCGCAGGAAGCCTTCAATGGCAAACACGGCCGAGGTGCCGCCGCCCAGGTTTTCCGTCCCGCCCAGGCCCCAGAACGAGGTCGTCATGCCGCCGCTGTTGGCGACGGTGGTGGTGGGCGTGCCGCTCATTTGCGAGCGGGCCACGTACATATCGACCAGGCCGTAGATTTGCACGTTGGTCGCTTGCGCCAGTGCCGTGGAGCCGAGGGAGGACAGAATGGCGGCCAGCGCCAGGGTACGAACAGTTCGCTGCATGAGGTGATCCCTTTTCAATGTTTGAATTGTATACAGGACAAGGTTTCGGTTCATTGTACCCCCGGTGTTTCTTTATGCAAGGTAACGGAACCGATCCGCCGGTCATGCCGTTGTCACAAATCCACATCCGCCCCTGAGCTATCGCGTGGACTAGCACAGCTATACGCGCAGGCTGATCATTCCGCCCGTGCGGTCCTTTATTCTTTGTCTCGGTCGCGGGTATCGGAAAGATCGCTTGAGCAATGCTGGTGGTGCGGCGTGCAAAAAGCCCTTTCATTGATACGCAATGACTTTCTCCAAGGACGGGAATCTTCAGCCTGTCTTTCTTGGGCGCCTCCATTGGAGGCGCCATTTTTTTCCCTTATTATCCAAGGGGCCGGGTCTTCCGGCCGGGCATCCTCATGCAAGAATGGAGCGAAGTGCGTAAAATCGTTGCGCATGAATCCCGCCACCCATCCCACCACGATATTCCTGTTAACCCTGGCGCCATTACTGTGGGCTGGTAATGCCATTGTCGGGCGCATGGTCCATGACATGGTGCCGCCGATTACCCTGAATTTCCTGCGCTGGGCCATTGCCCTGGTGATTTTATTGCCGCTGGCTGGGCCGATTTTTAAACGGGACAGCGGTTTATGGCACCACTGGCGCCGCTTTGCCTTGCTCGGGTTATTGGGCATTGGCATGTATAACGCGCTGCAATACCTGGCATTGCAGAGTTCTTCACCGATTAATGTCACCCTGGTGGCGGCGGGTATGCCGGTCTGGATGATGTTGACGGGCTGGATGTTTTTTGGTGCGGTAATTTCGCGCCGGCAAATTCTCGGCGCACTATTATCGATCAGCGGTGTTTTATTGGTGCTGGCGCGTGGCGAATTCAACCATTTGCTGGAATTGCGGCTGGTGGCGGGCGATCTGTTCATGATATTGGCCACGATCGCCTGGTCTTTATATAGCTGGTTATTGACGCGCACTTCCGAACCGAAAGAATTGCGCACCAACTGGGCCAGCTTTTTATTGGCGCAAGTGGCTTTTGGCGCCGCGTGGTCGGGTGTCTTTGCCGGCGGCGAATGGCTGCTGGCACCGCGGGAAATCAGCTGGGGCTGGCCATTAATCGCGGCTTTATTGTATGTGGCGATCGGCCCGGCCGTGATTGCGTTTCGTTGCTGGGGCGCCGGCGTGGAACGGGCCGGGCCCAGCGTGGCGGCGTTTTTCAGTAATTTGACGCCGTTGTTTGCCGCCTTGTTATCGTCCGCATTTCTCGGGGAATTACCCCATCTTTATCACGGCGCGGCATTCTTGCTGATCGTCGGCGGTATTGTCGTGTCGTCGCGGCGCGGTTGATTTCCCGGTTTTTTCCTTCTACGGGGGTGTTTTTCCGCCTTTTTATGCCATAAATTGGCTTGATTAAGCCAGAATATGGCATAAAAGGCGCGAAAAACTGCCGCCAGCCGTGCGCTGCGATGATGCCGGGTTTGTTATGCTGGGGCAGCTGTGAAGGAGAATGCCATGCGCCGATTCATGATTGCGCTGGCCGCCATGGCGGTATTGGCGGCGGGCTGCCAAGATAAACCGATCGATCCCATGAAACCGAAGGTCGCCGTGATGGCGATGCTGTAAGAGGCGGGTGAGAGGCGGTACCGTTAATAACGGAGCAGGCGCCGCATGACAAACGGCGCGGGTTCCAATGGATTGGCGTGCGTATATTCCAGCGCCGCGTCCAGTTCAAATTCAAATGCCGTATAAAACCCGATCAATGCCGGCTGGTCGCTGCGCACCGCCAGGCGCAATTCACTGATGCCGGTTTCCAGGCCGTGGTGAATGACCGCTTCAATTAAATGCTGCGAGATATTCGTGCCCCGGTGCGAGGGTAATACGCCCATGCGCAGGATTTCCCACACATCGGTTTCACTTTCCAATGGCAGCCAGCGGATCGAGCCGACCGGAATATTATCGATCAATAAAACAAAACCGCCGCCGTCCCGCAAATGCTGCGAAACGAGAACGGCGGTTTCCCGGTGACCACTGGATGTGACGCTGACTTTGCCGGCCCACGCGGCGCGCGTGAGCTCGGCAATTAATTTCGCATCGCTATCCGCAGCTTGCCGAACGACGAGATTCATCGCATCTCTGGTGATTAGCGGATACGCATACCTGGTTCAGCACCCGGCCAAGGGTTCAGGATATAAATGCCCGGGTTTTTACTTTCATCGGCGCTGGAAGCGGCCATGACCATGCCTTCGGAAATGCCGAATTTCATTTTACGCGGCGCCAGGTTGGCCACCAGGACCGTCAGTTTGCCAATCAAATCTTCCGGCTGGTACATGGATTTAATCCCGGAGAAAACATTGCGATGGCGGTTTTCGCCCGCATCCAGGGTTAAACGCAGCAATTTATCGGAACCTTCCACGTGTTCGCAATTGACGATTTTTGCGATCCGCAAATCGACTTTCATAAAATCGTCGATTTTGATTTCCGCATCCAATGGCTCGATGCCGTCATTCGGCGCCAGTGGCGCCAATGGCGCCGGCTTTTCCGCTTTGGCCGGTTTTTCCGCCTTGGCCGCCGGGGCGGCGCCGGCGGCGGCAATCTGGTTTGGCGCGTCGAATAAATCTTCGATCATCTTGGCGTCCACACGCGTCATCAGGTGCGTGTACGCGCCGATGGTGCGGCCCAGCATCGACTGGTACACGGCGCCGGTCGACAGTTCCGTATCGGCCCAGGTGTAGCCGTCGTCGTTGAGGAATTTCGCCACGTTGGCCGCCACGCCCGGCAATACCGGCGACAGCAGCACGGTCAGCTGGCGGAACAGGATCAGCGCGGTGGTGCACACTTCGTGCAGTTCGGCGGCCTTGGACTCGTCCTTGGCCAGGATCCACGGTTTGTTTTCATCGACGTACTGGTTGATGATGTCCGCCACTTCCATGATTTCGCGCAGCGCCTTGCCGAATTCGCGCTGGTCGAAATTGGCGCCGATATTGGCCTGGCGTTCTGCGCCGCTGTCCGCCGTCAGGGCGCGCTTGATCCAGCCCATGGCGCTGTCGGACAGGGTGGCGGCCAGTTTGCCGTCGAATTTCTTCGCGATGAAGCCGGCGCAGCGGCTGGCAATGTTGACGTATTTGCCAATCAGGTCGGAATTCACGCGGGCCACGAAGTCTTCGCCGGTGAAGTCCAGGTCTTCCACGCGCGAGTTCAGTTTAAACGCGATGTAGTAGCGCAGCCATTCCGGGTTCATGCCCAGGTTCAGGTAGCGCAGCGGCGAAATACCGGTGCCGCGCGATTTCGACATCTTTTCATTGTTGACGGTCAGGTGGCCGTGCACCGCCACGCGCATGCGCTCGATGGTCGGATGGTCGGCAAATTGCAGCATGGCCGGCCAGAACAGCAGGTGGAAGGACACGATGTCCTTGCCGATGAAGTGGATTTGTTCGGTGCCCGGGTCGGCCAGCAGCGCGTCGTAATCGATGCCTTGCTTGCCGCAATAGTTTTTCAGGCTGGCCAGGTAGCCGACCGGCGCGTCCAGCCAGACATAGAAGTATTTGCCTGGCGCGTCGGGAATCGGGATGCCGAAGTAGGGCGCGTCGCGGGAAATATCCCAGTCGGCCAGCTTTTCACCGGCTTCGCCCAGCCATTCCGACACTTTATTGACCATTTCAGGCTGCAAACGGCCCGGCGTGTTCAGCCAGTCGCGCAGGAAGGTGTAGCAACGCGGGTCGGACAGCTTGAAGAAATACTGTTCCGATGGCTTCAGCACGGGCGTGGCGTTGGTGAACACGGAGAACGGGTTCACCAGTTCGGTCGGCTGGTAGGCGGCGCCGCACACTTCGCAGTTGTCGCCATACTGGTCTTTCGCGCCGCATTTCGGGCACTCGCCCTTGATGTTGCGGTCGGCCAGGAACATGCCTTTGACCGGATCATAGAAGCGGTCCACGGTTTTCGTCTGGATCAGGCCGGCATCGCGCAGTTTGCGGTAGATGCCTTGCGACAATTCGACGTTTTCCGGCGAATCGGTCGAATACCAGTTATCGAAGGCGATATGGAAACCGTCCAGGTATTGCGCGCGGCCGGCGGCGATCTTCGCCACGAATTCCTGCGGCGTGATGCCTTCTTTTTCCGCAGCGATCATGATCGGCGTGCCGTGGGTGTCATCGGCGCCCACAAAGTGCACTTCGCGCAAGCCGTTGCCTTCGCGCTGCATTCGCTGGAAACGGACCCAGATGTCAGCCTGGATGTATTCCATCATATGGCCGATGTGGAAGGCAGCGTTTGCGTAGGGCAGGGCAGTAGTGACGAACAGCTTGCGGGTCATAGTAATGCGCTTTATTGGTGGAAAAACGGCCATTTTACCAGTGCTGGCGGCGGATGCGCACCATGGCGGGTATTCATGGCTGCATCGCAGGGACATACAGCGGCTATTTTGCGCTAGACTTCCGCATCACTTCCGGAGAACTTATGAGCATTACAACTGACGACGTCAAAGCCGCCCTGTCCCACGTGGTGGACCCGAATACCGGCAAGGATTTTTGCGCATCGAAAACCGTGCGCAACCTGAAAGTCGAGGGGGCAGACGTTTCTTTCGATATCGAGCTGGGTTATCCGGCAAAAAGCCAGATCGACACCATCCGCGCGCTGGTTACGGACGCGGTGCGGGCGCTGCCGGGTGTTGGCGCGGTATCCGCTAATGTATACAGCAAGATCATTTCGCACTCGGTGCAGCGCGGCCTGAAGCTGATGCCGAACGTGAAAAACATCATTGCCGTGGCGTCCGGCAAGGGCGGCGTGGGGAAATCCACCACGGCGGTCAACCTGGCGCTGGCGCTGGCGGCCGAAGGCGCCTCGGTCGGCATTCTCGACGCGGATATTTATGGCCCGTCGCAGCCGATGATGCTGGGCGTGTCCGGCCGTCCGGAAACCAAGGACGGCAAAACCATGGAGCCGCTGGAAAATTACGGCGTGCAAGTGTCGTCGATCGGCTTCCTGATCGACCCGGACGAGCCGATGGTGTGGCGTGGGCCAATGGTCACGCAAGCGCTGCAGCAATTGCTGGAGCAAACCAACTGGCGCGACCTCGATTACCTGATTGTCGACATGCCGCCGGGCACCGGCGACATTCAGCTGACCCTGTCGCAAAAAGTACCGGTCACGGGCGCGGTGATCGTCACCACGCCACAAGACATTGCCCTGCTCGACGCCCGCAAAGGCTTGAAAATGTTTGAAAAAGTCGGGATCCCGATCCTCGGCGTGGTGGAAAACATGAGCCTGCATATTTGCAGTAATTGCGGCCACCAGGAACATATCTTTGGCCAGGGCGGCGGCGCGAAAATGTGCGGCGACTTCGGTGTCGATTATCTGGGTGCGCTGCCGCTGCAACTGGCGATCCGCGAACAGACCGATTCCGGCAAGCCGACCGTGGTGGCCGAGCCCGACGGCGCGACGGCGGGCATCTATAAAGAGATTGCCCGCAAGGTTGCCATCAAGGTGGCTGAAAAAGCCAAGGACATGACCAGCAAGTTCCCGTCGATCGTGATCAAGAACGATTGAGTCCCCCGTCACGATTGAATCGTGCGCCCCGCGGCCCGGGGCATAATGCTGCAGTTTTGCTAACCAATCAGGAGAAACAGCACATGAAAACCCCGTTTGCCGCAGCCCTTGTTTTAGCCTCCGCACTGGCTTCGTCCGGCGCCGCAGCCCAATCGGTTGCGTTCGCGGAACCGGCCGATGGCGCCACCGTGGCGAGCCCGTTCAAGGTCAAGTTCGCCGTTGCCGGCATGGAAGTGAAGCCGGCCGGCGACATGACGGCCAACACCGGCCACCATCACCTGATCATCAATGGCGACAGCCTGAAAGCCGGCGAATCGATCCCGTTCGATGAAAAGCACCTGCATTTCGGCAAGGGCCAGACGGAAACCGACGTGACCCTGCCACCGGGCAAATACAAGCTGACCATGCAATTTGCCAACGGCGCCCACCAGTCGTATGGCGCGCCGCTCAGCAAGACCATCACTGTCACCGTCAAGTAATCCCGCCGCACTGTTGTATTTGGCGCGGGACGGTGGCCGTACGCGAGGCCGTCGTTGCCCGCCGCTGGCGGCAATGGCAAGCTGGGTCACGATCAACTCCATGCGAGGCCCTATGACGCGGCACCGTTCCCCCTGGCGGATCATGCTGTTGCTGGCAATGGCGGTTTCCGGTTGCGAAACCATGACGCCCAATGAATGCAAAACCGCCAACTGGCGCGATGTCGGATTGCGCGACGGCCTGAAGGGCGAAACCATGGCGGTGCTGGAAGAGCGCGGCGCCGACTGCGCCAAGGCCGGCGTGCGCGCCGATACGGCGCAATACCTGGCGGGGCGCGAACAGGGCTTGCAGCAATACTGCCGGCTCGACAATGCGGTGCCGCTGGGCCTGAGCGGCGGCGCTTATTCCGGTGTCTGTTCGCCGATGATCGACGTGGAATTCCGCCGCCGGCACCAAGCGGCCCGTGCCGTCTACGATGGGCGCAGCCGCGTCAACGATCTCGCGGGACGCGGCGAACGGGCCCAGCGCCGCCTGCGCGATGCCGACCGCGACGAAGACAAGCAGCTGAAAGCGGCCGACAAGGAAGACGACCGCAAACGCATCCGCAAGGAATTCGAGGAGCGCCGCCACCAGCTGCGCCAGGAATTGCGCGATATTGACCGCAGCACGCGCCAGGCGCGCGACGACTTGCGCTCGGCAGAATACGCGCTGGATCACTTGCGCTGACACCGCCGGCGCCGCCGTATCGCCCGGCGCATGCCACGCGCCCGGCGACATCGCCTAAAATAACGCCTTTACTTTACCGCACAGAATAATTCCATGACCACCGCAACCCCTGTCCGCACCCGTTTTGCGCCCAGCCCGACCGGCTTCCTGCACCTGGGCGGCGCCCGCACCGCCCTGTATTCGTGGGCTTATGCACGCCATTTTGGCGGCACCTTCGTGCTGCGTATCGAGGACACGGACCTGGAGCGCTCGACGCCGGAAGCCGTGCAGGCGATCCTGGACGGCATGAAGTGGCTGGGCCTGGAGCATGACGAAGGCCCGTTCTACCAGATGCAGCGCATGGACCGCTACCGCGAAGTCGTGGCGCAAATGCTGCAGGACGGCACCGCCTACCACTGCTATTCGTCGCCGGACGAAGTGCAGGCGATGCGCGACCGCGCCACCGAAGCCGGTGAAAAACCCCGTTATGACGGCACCTGGCGTCCGGAAGCGGGCAAAACGCTGCCGCCGGTACCAGCCGACCGCAAGCCGGTGGTGCGCTTCAAGAATCCGCTCGATGGCGAAGTCACCTGGAACGACGTGGTCAAAGGCCCGATCACCATTGGCAACAAGGAGCTGGATGACCTGGTGATTGCCCGTCCGGACGGCACCCCGACCTATAACTTCTGCGTCGCGGTCGATGACTGGGACATGAAGATCACCCACGTGCTGCGCGGCGACGACCACGTCAACAACACGCCGCGCCAGATCAACATCCTGCGCGCGATCGGTGCGCCGTTGCCGGAGTACGGCCACCTGCCGATGATCCTGGGTTCGGACGGCGCCAAGCTGTCCAAGCGCCGCGATGCGGTCAGCGTGATCGATTACGCCGACAAGGGCTACCTGCCGGAAGCCATGCTGAACTACCTGGCCCGACTGGGCTGGTCGCACGGCGACGACGAAATCTTCTCGATGGCGCAATTGTGCGAGTGGTTCAACCTGGAAAGCCTGACCGCGTCGCCAGCCCAGTTCAACATGGAAAAGCTGGCCTGGCTGAACAACCACTGGATCAAGCAGGCCGACAATGACCGTCTGGCCGGCCTGGTCCAGCCGCGCCTGCAGGCGGCCGGCGCCGACTTCAACGGCGCGCCGGCATTGCCGCCGGTGCTGGCGCTGCTGAAAGACCGCGCCAATACGCTCAATGAACTGGCCGACGCCGCCATGCTGTTCTACCGCGCGCCGCAACCGGACGCGGCACTGCTGGCCCAGCACGTCACCGACGCCGTGAAACCGGCGCTGGCCGCGTTTGCCGAACGCATCGCCACCGTGGAATGGACCAAGGAAGCGATTGCCGCCATGATCAAGGAAGTGCTGGCGGCGCATGGCCTGAAGATGCCGCAACTGGCGATGCCGCTGCGCCTGTTTGTGTGCGGCCAGTTGCAGACGCCGGCCATCGATGCGGTGCTGCAATTGTTCGGGCGCGACACCGTGGCGGCCCGCATCGCTAAATTCCTGTAATTTTTTCCCAAGATTGCACTCAGGTATTTGCATTCTCCGGATCGTCTGCTATACTCCTGTCTTCTTCGCAAACGGGGGTATAGCTCAGCTGGGAGAGCGCTTGCATGGCATGCAAGAGGTCAGCGGTTCGATCCCGCTTACCTCCACCAGTTTGAGAAGAAAGCAGTAGTAGTTGTAGTACTTTGTAGTCGGTAATCGTTGTTCCAGGGTCCCCATCGTCTAGAGGCCTAGGACATCACCCTTTCACGGTGAGTACCGGGGTTCGAATCCCCGTGGGGACGCC
>NZ_JBXAQJ010000009.1:0-405017 GCF_058807115.1 Pseudoduganella sp. GW821-FHT12E03
CTCCCCGACCTGGACTCGAACCAGGGACCTGCGGATTAACAGTCCGTCGCTCTACCGACTGAGCTATCAGGGAATTGTCTTCAGAAATATCCGAAGACAGAGATTTTAGAGCACCTTCGCGATGGCGTCAACCACCTTGTCGATGTTCTTCGAGTTCAGGGCCGCCACGCAGATGCGGCCCGTGTCCACGGCGTAGATCGATTCGGCGCGCAGCGCGTCCACTTGCGCCTTGGTCAGGCCCGAGTACGAGAACATGCCGACTTGCTTATTGACGAATTCGAAATCGCGCGATGGCGCTTTTTCTTTCAGTTTCGCCACCAGGGCGCCGCGCATTTCCTTGATACGCACGCGCATCGCGGCCAGTTCGTCTTCCCACAACTGGCGCAGTTCCGGCGTGGTCAGCACGGTCGCCACCACCTTGCCGCCATGGACCGGCGGGTTCGAGTAGTTGGTGCGCACCACGCGCTTCAGTTGCGACAGCAGGCGGGCCGCTTCTTCAGCCGACGACGCCACCACCGACAGCGCGCCCACGCGCTCGCCGTACAGCGAGAACGATTTCGAGAACGAGTTCGAGATCAGCAGCGGGCCGCCGGCGTCCGCGAAGCGGCGCACCACGGCGCCGTCTTCCGCGATGCCAGCGCCGAAGCCCTGGTACGCCATGTCCAGGAATGGAATCAGGCCATTGGCGGTGATGACGGAAATGATCTGGCCCCACTGGTCGGCGTCCAGGTCGGCGCCGGTCGGGTTGTGGCAGCACGCGTGCAGCAGCACCACGGAACCGGACGGCATGGCCTTCAGGTCCGCCAGCATGCCGGCGAAGTTCACGCCCGCGGTGGCTGGATCGTAGTAGGTGTAGTTGTTGACTTTGAAGCCGGCGCTTTCAAACAGGGCACGGTGGTTTTCCCAGCTTGGATCGGAGATGTACACTTGCGCGCCTGGCGCGAAACGCTGCAGGAAGTCGGCGCCGATTTTCAGGGCGCCGGTGCCGCCGATGGCTTGCACGGTGACCGCGCGCTTCTCTTGAATAACTGCGCTGTCGGCGCCAAATACCAGCTCTTGTACCGCCTTGTCGTAGGTCGCCAGACCTTCGATCGGCAGGTAGGTACGGGGAGCGGCTTGTTCAATCAGAATGGCTTCGGCTTTCTGCACGCAGGCGAGCAGCGGCACTTTGCCGTTGTCGTCATAATAGACACCCACGCCCAGGTTGATTTTGGCCGGATTGGTGTCTGCATTGAAGGCCTCGGTGATACCGAGGATGGGGTCGCGCGGCGCCATCTCGATGGCGCTGAAAACGGAAGAAGTCGTCATGATAAGATTGAAGTCAATTGGAAGCGTTTCGCTGCAGAAGGGTGTGCGCCCGAACAAAATCCGGTCTCGCACGCCAACAATCGCATATTCTATCAAAAGTTGAGGTCCCACCACTATGCAAGATTTGCATGGATCCGCAGCATCAGCGGCCACTGTCATCACCTTCCCCGATTCCCCCTACAAGCTGCACCAGCCCTTCCCTCCCGCCGGCGACCAGCCGACTGCGATCGACGGTTTGGTGCAAGGCATTGAAGATGGCTTGTCGTTCCAAACATTGCTGGGGGTAACGGGCTCCGGCAAGACGTACACCATGGCCAACGTCATCGCGCGCAGCGGACGGCCAGCCATCGTGTTCGCACCGAACAAGACGCTGGCGGCCCAGCTGTACAGCGAGTTCAGGGAATTTTTCCCTGAAAACGCGGTGGAATACTTTGTCTCTTACTATGACTACTATCAGCCGGAGGCATATGTGCCCCAGCGCGACTTGTTCATCGAGAAAGATTCCTCGATCAACGAGCACATCGAACAGATGCGGCTGTCGTGCACCAAGTCGCTGATGGAACGGCGCGACGTGGTGATCGTCGCCACCGTGTCGGCGATTTACGGTATCGGTAATCCCAACGAATACCATCAGATGATTCTCACCCTGCGCCAGAAAGACAAGGTGGCGCAGCGCGATGTGATTGCACGCCTGATCCAGATGCAATACACGCGCAATGAAGTCGACTTTGGCCGGGGCACGTTCCGCGTGCGCGGCGACACCATCGATATCTTCCCGGCCGAACACGCGGACCTGGCGGTGCGGCTCGACATGTTCGATGATGAAATTGACTCCATCCAGCTGTTCGATCCGCTGACCGGCAAAGTGAAAACCAAGATTCCCCGTTTCACCGTGTATCCGGGTTCGCACTATGTGACGCCACGCTCGACCGTGCTGCGCGCGATTGAAACCATCAAGGATGAATTGCGCGAGCGGCTGGACTTCTTCCGCCGCGAAAACAAGTTATTGGAAGAACAGCGGCTGGAACAGCGCACCCGTTTCGACCTGGAAATGATGGCGGAAATCGGCTTCACCAAAGGCATTGAAAACTATTCGCGCCATCTGTCCGGCGCGAAAGCCGGCGATCCGCCGCCGACCCTGGTCGATTACCTGCCGAAGGATGCGCTGATGTTCCTCGACGAGTCGCACGTGCTGGTCGGCCAGTTGTCGGCCATGTATAACGGCGACCGTTCCCGTAAAACCAACCTGGTCGATTATGGTTTCCGCCTGCCGTCCGCGCTGGATAACCGCCCGCTGAAATTCGAGGAATTCGAAGGCAAGATGCGGCAAACGATTTTCGTGTCCGCCACGCCTGCCGACTATGAAAAGCAGCACGCGGACAATGTGGTGGAACAGGTGGTGCGTCCGACCGGCCTGGTGGACCCGCAAGTGATCGTGCGCCCCGCCCGCACCCAGGTGGATGACTTGATGTCGGAAATCCAGGATCGGGTCGCGAAGAATGAACGGACGCTGGTCACGACGCTGACCAAGCGCATGGCCGAGCAGTTGACGGAATATTTATCCGATCACGGCATCAAGGTGCGCTACCTGCACTCGGATATTGAAACCGTGGAACGGGTGGAAATCCTGCGCGATCTGCGGATCGGCACGTTCGACGTGGTGGTCGGGATTAACTTGCTGCGCGAAGGCCTGGACTTGCCGGAAGTGTCATTGGTCGCGATCCTCGATGCGGACAAGGAAGGCTTCCTGCGTTCCGAGCGTTCGCTGATCCAGACCATCGGCCGCGCGGCGCGTAACCTGAACGGCGTGGCGCTGCTGTATGCGGACCGGATTACGGATTCGATGGAGCGGGCCATCGGTGAAACCGAACGGCGCCGCGCCAAGCAGATCGCATTCAACGCGGCCAACGGCATCACGCCGCGCGGCGTGCACAAGATCATCAAGGACATGATCGATGGCGTGTACAGCCCGCAAGAGGCGCGCGAAGAACGTGCAGTGGCGGAATCGGCGGCCAAGTACGAATCCATGAGCGAGAAACAGATCAGCAAGGAAATCAAGCGTTTGGAAAAGCTGATGCTCGATCACGCGAAGAACCTGGAATTCGAAAAGGCGGCGCAGGTGCGCGACCAATTGCACAAGCTCAAGGAGCAACTGTTTGGCGCACCGGGAGCGGATGTGATTTCCTGACCCGGCCTGAAATTGTTGCGTTTCAGCTAAGGTATTAGAGTGGGAGTATTTTTGATTTCAAATAATCAACTATACTGAAATGCTCATCCACTCTCGGCCTGCCTTGAAATGCCTTCCTTCCTCCGCCTGGGCGCCGTGGCCATCCTCGGCCTGGCTTGCGTGTCGGCGCTGTCGGCCGCGCCGGACGCTGCGCCATCGGCAGCGCCGCTGGCGCGCTGGGCGCAACTGGCGCCGCCTTTGTTTCAGCATATCTTGCCGCAAGCCGGCATGCCCAACCCCATCATCATGGCGCTGGCGCAGGATCGCGAAGGCTATGTGTGGGTGGGCACCCAGGGCGGCCTGGGGCGCTGGGACGGCTACCGCTTCCGCAACTATCTGAATATTCCCGGCGATCCCCATTCGCTGCCGGACAACCCCATCAACACGCTCCACGCCGACGCCGCAGGACACCTGTGGATCGGCATGAGCAGCGGCGGACTGGCGCGTTACGACCGCGCGCACGACCGCTTTGTCAGCTTCCGCGCGGGCGGCGCGGGACTGTCCGCCGACTGGGTCACCTCCCTGGCCGATGATGGCGAGGGCGGCCTGTGGGTCGGCACCAACGGCGGACTGGACCGACTTCCCGCCAAGGCCGAACCAGGCCGCGGCGCCATCGTCCACTACCGGCAAGCGGACGGCTTGCCCTCCGACGGCGTGCGCGCGCTGCACCGCGACGCGGCCGGTACCGTCTGGGTTGGCACCACCAATGGCCTGGCGCGCTGGGATCCGCACGGTAAACGCTTCACCACGGTCGCGCTCCCCGGCGCCAGCGGCGAAGCCGTCACGGTGTCGAGCCTGTTCGGCGCCAGCGACGGGCGGCTCTGGATCGGCACCCATGCACATGGCGCCATGGTGCTCGATCCCAAAACCGGTGCCATCAAAACCATCCCGGCGCCGCGCAATATTCCCGCCCTGGGAGAGTCGCGCCCCGGCGAAATTTGGCTCAGCAGCTACGCCGATGGCTTGATTGCGGTCGATACCGCCACGCTGCGCACGCACACCATCCGCCACGATCCCTACTCGCAAGACAGCCTGATCAACAATAATGTGCGCGCCATGCTGCGCGACAGCGCCGGCGTATTGTGGCTCGCCACCGACAGCGGCATCAGCCGCCAGTATTCCGGCTGGGCCACCGCCTCCGTCGGGCAAAGCCAGCGCATCCCCGCACTGGAAGTGCTCTCGGTCATGACCAGCGCGACCGGACAAGTCTGGCTGGGAACGCTGGGCGGCGCCATCCATATCCTGGAACCGCACAGTGGAATGATCACCAGCTTGCCGAGCGGACCGGACGGGACGGCAGCCGCCTTGCCCGAGGCCGGCATTACCAGCATGGTTCCTCTTGCCAACGGCGACATCGCGGTGGGCACCACTTCCGGCCTGTACCGCACCGATCGCAGCGGCAAAACAGTGGCGCATGTCCCCGTGCCGGGCCTGAGTTCCAAGGAAGATATCCGGGTGCTGGACCTGATCGGCGAGACGCTGTGGGTCGGCACCAAGAACAATGGCTTGCATGCGGTTTCCCTCCCCGCATCCCGCTCCGTGACCAGCGCCAAGTCTGTGCGCATACAGGGCCTGGCGAGTTCCTACGTCACGGTCGTCATGCATGGCATGGGCGACTCGTTGTGGGCGGGGACGAATAACGGTTTGCATCGCATCGATAGCCGCAGCGGCGCGGTGGTGGAAACGATCAAGGCCTTGGCCAATGGCTGGGTAACGGCACTGGCGCTGGATGGCCAGGGGCGGCTGTGGATCGGCAGCTTCGGCGGCATCGACATCTTGCTGGGCCGCTCAAACGATGGCACGCCACGCTTCCACCGGCTGGGCGCGGCCCAGGGCTTACCCAACCTCAACATCAGCAAACTGCTGCCCGACCGCCAGGGGTATATCTGGGCCAGCACCGATGACGGCATCGCCCGCATCGATCCCGCCACCTTCGCCATCGACGCGCTCAAGCGTGCCGACGGTGTGGCCTATCCTGGCTACTGGAACAATTCAGGCGCGGTCACGCCCGAGGGCGAACTGCTGTTTGGCGGTACCGCCGGTTTGACGATCATCGCGCCGGAACGCTTGCAGCCGTGGCGCCAGCGTCCGCCCGTGGTGGCGGCCGATGTACGGGTGGGCGGCAAGCCGGTGCCGGCCAACGGGCCGCTGACCGTCACGCCCGACGCCAACAGCTTCGCCGTCGAATTCTCGGCGCTCGACTTCAGTGCGCCGGAACTGAACCGTTACGCCTACCGCCTGGAAGGTTTTGACAAGGACTGGATCGTCACGGACGCCAGCCGGCGCCTGGCCTCGTACACCAACTTGGCGCCGGGTCATTACACCTTGCAGGTACGGGGCAGCAACCGCGCCGGCGTCTGGACAGAACAGGTGCTGGCCATCGAGGTCGACGTCTTGCCCGCCTGGTACCAAACCTGGTGGTTCCGCGGCGCCATGGCGCTGCTGTTCGGCGGCACCCTGTACGGCGCCTACCGCTGGCGCATGCGCCAGGTGGCCGCGCTGCATGAAGCCTTCGAAACGGAAATCGCGGCCCGTACGGCGGAAGTGGTCCAGCAAAAAGTGGCGGCCGATGAGCGCAGCGCCGAACTGGCCACCGTCAACCAGGTGGCGCAGCACTTGGCCAGCAAGCTGGACTTCGATGGCTTGATCGCGGCGGTGGGCAACCAAGTGCGCGACGTCTTCGATGCCGACATTGCCTATGTCGCCCTGCTCGACCGCGCCAGCGGCTGGATCCACTTCCCCTACGTGCATGCCGAGGATGAAACACCGCTGCGCCACGGCGACGGCGTCACCAGCGCCATCATCGACAGCGAACAAAGCCTGCTCGTTGCCGGCAATGGCGAAGCGCGCCGCAGTGGCCCCGGCGCCGCGATGGTGGGACGCGAAGTGTGCTCTTACCTTGGCGTCCCCATCATGGCTGGCGGCGTCGCCCAGGGGGTCGTGTCGGTGCAAAGCATCCGGCAAGACCGCGCCTATCACGCCAACGACCAGCGCTTGCTGGAAACCATCGCCGCCCATATCGGCGTGGCGCTGCAAAATGCCTTGCTGTTCAAGGAAGCGCAAGCGGCGCGCGGCAAGGCCGAGGAAGCGACCCAGGCCAAATCCATGTTCCTGGCCAATATGAGCCACGAAATCCGTACGCCGATGAATGCGGTGATCGGCTTGTCGCACCTGGCGCTGGACACGGACCTGTCGCCCAAGCAGCGCGACTATGTGCAAAAGATTCATAACGCCGGCAATTCGCTGCTGGGCATCATCAACGACATCCTGGATTCGTCAAAAATCGAAGCCGGCAAGCTCGATATCAACCTCGCCGACTTCGACCTGGACGACGCGCTGGCCCACGTGGCCGCCATCACCGGCGGGCGCGCCGTGGACAAGGGGTTGACCTGCCATGTTGACGTGCCCGCCGAGGTGCCGCGCGGCTTGCACGGCGATGCGCTGCGGCTGGGGCAGGTCTTGATCAACCTGCTCAACAACGCGATCAAGTTCACCGCCCATGGTGAAGTCGCGCTGGCGGTCCGCGTGCTGGAATCGGATCCGATATCGGCCCCGACGCCGCGCCGTACGCGCTTGCAGTTCACCGTGCGTGACACGGGCATCGGCATGACGGCGGAACAGCTGGGCAAACTGTTCCAGGCATTCACGCAGGCCGATGGTTCCACCACGCGCAAATTCGGCGGCACCGGCCTGGGGTTGAGCATCTCGAAAAACCTGGTCGAACTGATGGGCGGCGCCATCCGCGCCGAAAGCACACCAGGCGTCGGCAGCGTCTTTGTGTTCGACCTGTGGTTCGGCCTGTCGCTCACGCAGTCGTTCGATTCTGCACCGCAGGCGTCGCAAGCAACGTCATCCCGGCGCGTCGCGCAGCAGCAGCACGCCGCGGGACACATCCCCCGCTTCGAGGGCGTCCGCATCTTGCTGACCGAAGACAACGACATCAACCAGCAAATCGCCATTGAATTGCTGACCCGCTGCAACATCGAAGTCGACGTGGCGGCCAATGGACGGCTGGCCCTGGAATGTTTGTACGCGCACGCGCCCGATTATTACCAGCTGGTCTTCATGGATTTGCAGATGCCGGAAATGGATGGTCACGCCGCCACCATGCGCATCCGCACCGATGCCAGCTACGCCGCCCTACCGGTCATCGCCATGACGGCCAGCGCCATGTATGAAGAGCGCCAGCGCTGCAAGGATGAAGGGTTTAACGACCATATCAGCAAGCCGCTGATTCCGGCCGATCTCTACCGCATGCTGGCGCAGCGCCTGTCCGCTTTCCTGAGCGAGGACCAGCCGTTGCCGGGTGGCGCCGGCCATGCTCCGGGTTTGCCGGCGGTACTGCCGGGCATAGACCTGTTCCGCGCGCGCGCCAGTGTCGACGGCAACGAAGCCTTGCTGTTCAAGCTGCTGCGGAGTTTCGCCGAAGGCCAGCGCGATACGGCACACCGCATCGACACGGCGCTGAAGCAGCAGGATGTCGCCAGCGCGGAACGCCACGCCCATACCTTGCGCGGCTTGGCCGGCAGCCTGGGCGCGCTGCGGACAGAAGAGCTGGCCGACGATATTGAAACAGCGATGCAAAGCCCGGCGACGATGGCGGCGGTGGCGGGATACCTGGATGGGCTAGGCCGGGAACTGGCAAGGGTGTGCGACGGTATCGCCGCGTGGATCCCGCCAGAACAGGCGGCCATGGCAAACAGCCCCGGCCGGCCGCACATGGCCTGGCAAGCCGACCTGCAAGAGCTGGCAGCGCTGATGCTTGGCATGGATAGCGACGCCGTCGATTGCTTCGCCAGCCACCGCGATGAATTCACGGCGAGCTTTGGCGTCGATGACACCAGGACGATACAACGCTTCCTGGACAAATATGACTTCGACGGCGCATACGCGGCCCTGTCATCGGTTGCCGGCAAATACGCGCTGGACCTGGCACAGGAATGAGGGACAACGCCAAGGGAAAATAGTCGACCAAAAACCAGCGGCAATATCCTGTGAGTAAAAAAATACGGTTAAGATAGCAAGCTCCTGGCCCAGTCCCCGCCACCTTTATTTGCCTCCCCGTCCCTGCGGCTGATGTTTTTTACTTCCATGTGAAAGCACACCATGAACGACGAAGTGATGCGGCATTTGCACATCAGCAAAGCGAATACTTTCCTGCGGATAGTCCTCTGGCTGATGCTGGCGCTCTCCCTGTGCCTGGCCCAATGGCACCAGACATGGAGCGCAGCACTGTGGGTCGGCCTTCCCTGTGCACTGATCCCCACCATGATGATGGCCCGGCTGCCGTACGCGCTGGCGACGCGCCTGTGCGTTAGCGCCGCATTGATGCTGCTGGTCGCCCTGACGATCTTCCAGGCCCGCGGCATGACGGAGACCCACTTCGGCGTCTTTGTCATGTTATCGCTGCTGCTGTTTTACCAGGACTGGCGCGTCATCGTCACCGGCGGCGCGGTGATTGCGGTACACCACCTGTTGTTCAACTTTCTGCAACAAGCGGGATATGGCGACATCTGCTTCACGGAGCCCGGCATAGGCATCACCCTCGTGCACGCGGTGTACGTGGTGGTGGAGTGCGCCGCGTTGTCTTACCTGGCGATGTTGCTGCGCAATGAAAGCGCTGCCGCCACCCTGAGTCAATGGCGCCTGCAGAGCAACGTCAACCATATGAGCACGACGGTGGAGCAGTCGCAGCAAGGCATCAGCGCCATCAATGACGCCGCGATTGAAATCGCCAATGGCAATGCCGACCTGTCCGCGCGCACCGAATCCCAGGCGGCCAGCCTGGAAGAAACCCTCAGCACGATGGCAGATCTGACGGCCACCGTGCAGCAAAATTCCATGCGTTCGCGTGAAGCCAACCAGCTGGTGACGTCGGCCTCGGCCATTGCCGACAGCGGCGGCCAGATGGTGTCGGAGGTGGTCAGCACCATGGGGTCAATCCGGGAAAGTTCACGCCGCATCGTCGACATCATTGGCGTCATCGACGGCATCGCGTTCCAGACCAATATCCTGGCGCTGAACGCCGCCGTCGAAGCCGCACGGGCCGGCGAACAGGGTCGCGGATTTGCAGTGGTGGCCAGCGAAGTGCGCAACCTGGCCCAGCGCAGTGCGACGGCGGCTAAAGAGATCAAGGACTTGATCAAGGACTCGGTCGATAAAATTGAAACCGGCGGCAAGCTGGTCGATGCGACCGGCGAAACCATGGCGCAACTGGTGACATCGGTGCAGCAAGCGGCCGTCATCATGAACGAGATCAATGAAGCCAGCCAGACGCAAAGCGCCGGCATCGCGCAAGTCAACCAGGCCATCCATACGATGGATGAGACCACGCAGCAAAACGCCGCGCTGGTGGAGCAGGCGGCGGCCGCGGCGGAAAGCATGCGCGAACATACGGCACAGCTGGTAACGCTGCTGGCATCCTTAAGCCAGGAACCGCAGGGTCATGAGCGTGGCGAGGGGCGCCGCCTCCGCCACACTGCGGACCGGCACCTCAGCCTGGCGAGCTGAGCGTTTGGGTCATGGGTTTTTGATCAGATCCACTGCGTCATACGCATACCCCGGGCTCAGGTACAGGGTGCCGGAACTGCCGCTGGCCGGCGCCAGGGTCAGGATGTTCTGCCCCACCACCAGTTGCTCGACCGGAATCGTGTACGAGAACATCGCGTTGTTGCCGCGATAGGTGCCCACGGTCAGGCTGCGGCTGTTGGGCTGCGATGAAGCGGCCGGCACGGCGGAGGTCCAGCCATTGACCGTCACTTGCGGCCGCGCGCTGGCATAAGCGGCGGTGATGCCGACCCGCAATGTATAAGTGGAACTGGCGGAGATTTGTGACTTGGTGAGATTGAATCGCACATTCACGCTGCCATTCACATTCTTCCATTGATAGGCGGGAAAACCGGTCGCGGGCGACGAGGTGCCGACGATGTAGTCAGCCGGGGTCCAATAGGCCATGCGCACATCGGATGGATGCATGGCGTTGAGCTTGTCGCCATTGAGGAATTCCTTCGGCGTGCCATCCCAGTTCCCGATACGCCACAACGCGGTTTTCGCGGACGGGTCGTTGGCGATCGTGATGGTGTTCAACGCCAGGGTATTACCCGCGCTGACGGTCACGCTGCGGGAATCGACCGCCAGTTCATTCTTGTAGACCGTCATCGTGTACGTGCCGGGCAGCATGCCGGTCTTGTTGATGTAACCGGTGGCGGCATCGGCGGCGGCCCAGTATTGCGCGGTGCTATTGGCAAATCCCACCGTGTACGGATAAGCCGTGTCGCGCCCGCCGAGGCCGACCAGTGCCACACCGCCCCGCCCTGCCGCTCCGACATAGCCGGTCAGGCCCAGGTTCGCCACCCAGTCCATGTTCGGCATGGAGGGCGTGGCGCCATTGGTGAACACCAGCGCATACGGACCATGGAAGCCCATGCGGAACGCTTCGGTTTGCTCATGGCCCGAATTCAGGTAGTTGTACAGCTCCGTGTCGCCATCGTTGGTGGTGCTGGCGCTCTGGTTCTGGATATCGCGGAAGAACGGGCCGCCGGAACTGCCTTCGCGGTTATCGAACGCCATGAAGACGCCGACATTGCTGCCAGAGATACCGCGCAAGCCATATTCAATCGAGCGCTGGTTGCCGTAATACTTGGAGCGGGTTTCGCCATTGGCCAGGCCAAACACGTCGGAACTTTCAATCGCGCCGGTGGTGTTGGACAGGTTCGATTCCGGCGGCACATTGGTCAACACCGCCGCCTTCATGCGCGTAATCCAGCGGAACTCGCCGACCGACGGTTCGGCCATGATGTAGGTGCCCATCACGATATTGTTCTGGTTACGGCGCGCCAGGTAGTAATGGGTGCAGGAACCCGTTTGCACGGTGATCTTGATCGTGTCGGTGTCCACCTGCTGGGCATCGACCGTGACGGCGGTGACGCCGGAGTACAGGCCGCTGAAGCCGCTGGCGATATGGCTGCCCTTGGTCTGGCCTTGCAGTTCGACGCCGTTGTAATTGAGGCTGGAAATGTCGCCGATACCGGCGCGGCTGATCTTCACGCGCTGGACTTTGAAGACCAGCCCGGCGCCGGTGTCGACCGTGTAATCGTTGGTGGTGGTGCTCAGGCCGAAGGCGGCCTGGACGTTGAGGGATAAGGCCGACAGTGCAAAACCGGCCAGCGTGACGAGGGTTTTCTTATGCATCGCGTCTCCATGTAGTGATCACCGCCATTTACCCGGGCGGCAAACCAGCATAGAGGGGACGCGATTCGGGTTGGACTCGACTTTGTGATTATTGCAATGGCGGGTTCTGGAAGGCGATGCGGTTTTTTTCGTAGGGCCGTTTGCTGTGGTGGCCGAACACGCGCAGGTTTTCCTTGTTGTCCGCATTCGATTGCGCACGTTTCAGGCGGCGCCCCAGCGCCGGATCGTCCGGCAGCCGGCCGGTGGGCAGGAACACGTCGCGCCGCACGCTGGCGTGGGCATCGGCGCCACGGGCAATCAAGGTCAAGGTGCGGCTGGCCGGATCGAAATACAGGCGCAGCGCATCGGTGTTCATGTCTTGCAGGTACACGCCGCCGTCGCGCGCCTGCGCATAGTAGTAATCGCTGCAGGCGGCTTTCGGCTCGCGTTTCCACTCACAGGCCAGCAGGATCAGCGCATGCCGCTCATCGAGCTGGCGGATGGAGATGTGGGCTTGGGTATAGATCCAGTTGCCGGCTGGCGCGGTGGTGGACGATTCCAGTGTGTATTCGCCTTCGAGTTGCTGGAGTGGCGTTTGCGCTGCCGTGGTTGCACAGCAACCCAACACGGCCCAGGCCGCGATCATGCGTTTGAATAGCGTCATGGAGGACCTGGCCAGGAAGTGGAGACCGGGGGATTTTAAGCAATTCATGGAACCGCGTCCGCACGCTTCAGCCGATTCCCTGAACTGGATTACTCCGGCAACACCGGCATCAACAGCCTGAGCGCAATCACCGCGATTGCCAGCAATCCCCAGGCCACCACGGTACTTTTCCCGGCACGTTTAACACGGTCAAGCATATGAAATTTGAGATAGGCGACGACGACGGCCATCGCGCAAACGACGTAGACCTCAACCAGATTCGACAGACTCTGCGCCCCCAGTCCGGCAAAGACGAGCGCGCCCCACAGCGCCATGCCGGCAAGCGGCAAGAATAAAACCGAGACGCCTTGCTTTTTATGCTGGTCGGCTTTGCACCATCCAGGGTAAATCAACGCCATGGGGAGCAGAAATATCGCGAGCAGGAACAGCAGCAGCTTGGCCACGGATCACAGAGTCTTCACAAATTCCCGGACACCACCGAGCAGCATCTCGATCGACATCGCCGCCAGGATCAAGCCCATCAGGCGCTCAAACGCCGTCATCACTTGCGGCCCCAGCACTTTCTGCAAGCGCTCGGCGCCGAGGAATACGGCCAGCCACACGACCACGACGGCGCCCAGCGCCGCCACGTGAATCACCACTTCGCCCGTGCTTTCGCGGGAGAACAGCAGCACCGTAGCCAATGCGGACGGGCCGGCCAAGGCGGGAATCGCCAGCGGCACGATGAACGGTTCACCGCCTTCATTGCGGCCCAGCACCCCATCCGGGTGCGGGAAGATCATGCGGATCGCAATCAGCATCAGGATCACCGCGCCGGCAATCCGCAGCGACGCTTCCGACAGGCTCAACGCTTTCAGGAAATGGCTGCCGAAGAACATGAACACCAGCAGCACGAAGAAGGCGATCAGGCATTCGCGCACCACGATCTTGGGGCGGCGCGCCGGCGGCACTGTGGCCAGTGCTGTCGCAAATAGGGGCACATTCCCGAACGGATCGGTCACCAGCAACAACAGGATGAAGGTCTGGAAGAAATCTTGGGTCATGAAGGGTGGCTTTCAACGAATGATACAGTCTACACCACGGGTATGTCCCAGAGGAATCAATTGCACTCGACAATGTCGTTGAAGGGGTAAGCAGCGGGTGCCCGCTGCCCCCCTCCTCTTCAAGTTTTCTCCGTCATCCTGCGGTCGCACACGTCGACCTTCCACGAACTCGGCCATAAAGCATCGACGATATTGCCGCCCAGCTCGCGCCTCAATTTCAGGTAGGTGGTGCGGTCGTTGGCACGGCAGGCGAAGGAAGCGTATTTGTTGCGGTTGTAGATTTCATCCGGATAGCGCGTCAGCAACTCCTCAAACCCGACCTTCAACAGCCTCCAGTCCGGATCCCCCTTCCCGCCGAACGCCAGCGCATCGTCGCAGTTGCAATCCTCGGACCAGTACAGACGCGCATAGATGGCTGAGCCCTCCGTCTTCCGCGTATAGCCGATGGCGCGGCGGGCAAAGCGGTCGAAGTCGCCTTCGGCGGCGCCCCACTTCGGCTGCATGGCCTGGCTCATGGCAAAGTGGATCTGCTGCGAGGCAGGGAAAGCACGTACCGCTTCGGCATAGGCGGCATCCACCATGGCGCGTGGCTTGCTGGTATGGATCAGCGTGGCAATATTCAAGCTGTGCCAAAGCGGGCATGTATCGGCCTTCGCCTTGCTGTTGGCCAGCAGCGCCGCAGCCTTGCCCATCCGCTCGCGGAACAATTCCCACGCTTCGGGCGGCACCTTGCTGGCGTAGCCGCTGCCACGGCCGTGCCACGCATAGGCGCTCCAGAACATGGTTTCAGCCAGGGCTTGCGCCACCGAACCCGGTGACTGCGCGCGCCATGCCGCCAGCTTCGCTTCGGCGGCATCCCACTGTTTCCACTCGCGGAACAGGATATCAAACGTGTATTCGAAGACCAGCAACTCGGGCTGGCCATCCGGCAGATGCGTGCCGGCGCCGCACAGCGACAGCAAGGCCTGATCCAGCTCCGCATAGCGCTTGTTCCACCACATGTCTTGCAAGGCCAGGCTGCGCACGGAAATCATGGTCCGGATATCGCACTCCTTGCTGGTCATGCCATCGGCGCAGGGCAGGCTGGCACTGACCGCCGGCAAGGCGGATGGCAGCGGCGCCGCAGGCGCCGCGATGGCATGCGCGGCGGCGCTCAACATGGCGGCGATCAGCAATGTGTTTGAAATTCGCACGGCGGTTCTCCTGAAAAACTGTGGAAGGTGCTGCCACCATTATGCGAATCAATGCCGTACGGCAATATCTCCAATTGTCACAAGGCGAAAAAAAAGCGGGCCGTAGCCCGCTTCTGTATGCGCATCCGCAACATTACTTCGCGGCTTCGCCCTTCTTGATCCATGCCGCCAGCTGGTGCGGGCGCAGGCCGTCGTAGTCTTCGAACGGCTGGTGGATCCATGGGTTGTGCGGCAATTCCTGCATCTGGTAATCCGGCTTGAAGGCCGACGAGCCTTTGGTCCAGATCACGGCGGTTTTCACTTCCGTCACGCCGTCGAAGTTGGCCTTGACGTGGTCGATCACCTTCATCAGGGTCACGCCGGAATCGGCCAAGTCATCGACCAGCAGGATCTTGCCCGACAGCGGGCCACGGGTCATCGTCATGTACTTGGCGATGTCCAGGTCACCCTGCACGGTGCCTTTGTCGGCGCGGTACGAGCTGGTCGACAAGATAGCCAGCGGTACATCGAAGATGCGCGAGAACACATCGCCCGGACGCACGCCGCCGCGCGCCAGGCACAGAACCATATCGAATTTCCAACCAGATTCATGCACCTTCAGAGCGAGGCGCTCGACCAGGCGGTTGTATTCGTCCCAGGACACCCACAGGTGCTTGTCGTCGGAGGGAGGTGTGCTCATTGTGTTTCGGTCCTTATTCGTAAGGATGGCGCAGCACGATGGTTTCTTCGCGGTCCGGGCCGGTCGAAACCATGTCGACTGGTACGCCAACCAGTTCTTCGATGCGCTTGATGTAAGCGCGCGCGGTTGCAGGCAGCGCCGCCAGCGATTTGGCGCCAACGGTGCTCTCGGTCCAGCCTGGCATCTCTTCGTAGATAGGCTGGCAGCGAGCTGCGTCTTCTGCGCCGACCGGGAAGATGTCCACGGTGCGGCCGTCCAGCGTGTAGCCGGTGCAGATTTTGATGGTTTCCAGG
This sequence comes from Pseudoduganella sp. GW821-FHT12E03, assembly GCF_058807115.1. Classification (NCBI taxonomy): domain Bacteria; kingdom Pseudomonadati; phylum Pseudomonadota; class Betaproteobacteria; order Burkholderiales; family Oxalobacteraceae; genus Pseudoduganella; species Pseudoduganella sp. GW821-FHT12E03. The sequence continues at coordinate 15,577 of NZ_JBXAQJ010000009.1, forward strand.
CCGTCCATCACGTCCAGCTTGGTGATGCACATGCCGGACACGCCGTTGATCTGGACCGAGCGGCGCAGCAGCGCGGCGTCGAACCAGCCGCAGCGGCGGGCACGGCCCGTCACGGTGCCGAATTCATGGCCCACGGACGACAGGTGGTGGCCCACGCCGGCGTCGGTCGGCAGTTCCGACGGGAACGGACCGGAACCAACACGGGTGGTGTAGGCTTTGGTGATGCCCAGGATGTAATGCAGCATGCCCGGACCCACGCCGGCGCCCGCGGCGGCATTGCCGGCCACGCAGTTCGACGACGTCACGAACGGATAGGTGCCGTGGTCGATGTCCAGCAGCGAACCTTGCGCGCCTTCGAACAGCAGGTTGCCGCCGGCCTTGAAGGCGGCGTGCAGCTCGGACGACACGTCGGTCACCATTGGGCGCAGGCGCGGCACGTAGGCCAGCGCATCGTCCAGGGTCTTCTGGTAATCCACTTTCGGTGCTTTCAGATAGTGTTCCAGCACGTAGTTGTGGTAATCCAGGTTTTCTTTCAGCTTCTCGGCGAAACGCTCGGCGTTCAGCAGGTCGGCCACGCGGATCGCGCGGCGGGCAACCTTGTCTTCGTATGCAGGGCCGATGCCCTTGCCGGTGGTGCCGATCTTGGCGGCGCCACGGGCCGCTTCACGGGCCGCGTCCAGCGCGGTGTGGTATGGCAGGATGACCGGGCAGGCTTCGGAAATACGCAGGCGATTCGCCACTTCCACGCCGGCCGCTTCCAGTTTGTCGATTTCACGCAGCACGTCCGGTACCGACAGCACCACGCCGTTACCGATGTAGCACGCCACGCCCGGGCGCATGATGCCCGAAGGGATCAGTTGCAGCGCGGTCTTGACGCCACCGATCACCAAGGTATGGCCGGCATTGTGGCCGCCCTGGAAGCGCACCACGCCTTGGGCGTGATCGGTCAGCCAATCAACGATTTTGCCCTTACCCTCATCGCCCCATTGGGTGCCGATGACAACAACGTTCTTTGCCATATTTTTTTTCGACATCACATCAACCTAAGTTTTTAAGAATCCAGTTGCTACCACTATCGTCGAGCACCAGCGCGCGGTCGCACTCGAACTCGTCCTGTTCTTCGCTGTGACCCGGCAAGCTCTGGATCACCACTTCGCCGGCCTTGCGCAGCTCGGCAATTTTATCTTTCAATTCCGGCGCATTGCCCCAAGGGGCGCGGATCGAATGCTTGCGTTCCGCGGTCGGCAGCAGGCGCGCCAATTCGCGCAAGTCCATCGAGAAGCCGGTGGCGGGACGGGCCCGGCCAAACGCTTCACCGACATGGTCATACCGGCCGCCACGCGCCACCGCGTTTGGCAAGCCAGGTACGTACAGCGCAAACATCGCACCGCTTTCGTACTGGTAGCCGCGCAAGTCGGCCAGGTCAATGGCGACTTCGGCACGGCCGATGGCGGAACCTGCCAGCGCAGCCAGTTCGGCCAGCGCCTTGGCAACGCCAGGCACGTCCGGCAACACTTCACGCGCCCGCTTGAGCACGTCAACGTCACCGTACAGGTTCGGCAGCGCGCGCAATGCATCGCGCACCACCGGGGAATAATCAGCCGTCAACACTTCCAGGCCCGGCACGTCCTTGCAGCGCAGCAGCGCGGACAGGGCCGCTTCATCTTTCGATGCCTGCGGGCATTCCGCAAGGATGGCGCGCAGCACGCCCACGTGCGACAAATCCAGGCGCACGTCCGTGAAATTGGCCAGCGCCAGCGACGCCAGCGCCAGTTCCTGGATTTCCGCATCGGCTTCCAGGCCGGCATGACCGTAAATCTCGGCGCCGATCTGCAGCGGCTCGCGGGTGGTATGCAAGCCCGACGGACGGGTATGCAGCACACTGCCCGCGTAGCACAGGCGCGTCACCGAATGACGGTTCAGCAAGTGCGCATCGATCCGGGCGACCTGGGTCGTCATATCGGCGCGCAGGCCCAGCATGCGGCCGGAAATCTGGTCGACCAGTTTAAAGGTACGCAGTTCAACATCCTGGCCGGCGCCGGTCATCAGCGACTCGACATACTCGAGCAGCGGCGGCATGACCAGTTCGTAGCCATAGCGGCGGAAGTTGTCCAGCATCAGGCGGCGCAATTCTTCGATCTTGCGCGCTTCGGACGGCAATACGTCCGCAATATGTTCAGGCAATAGCCAATTTGGCATGGAGAAAACCGGAAACGGTGTTGTTGAAATATCGTCAATGCGCCAGCTGGCGCTGCTCGGTGAACGGAAGACCGAACCGCATATTGTACGCGAAAAAGACTGTTTTTGGAAATGAAAGCCGGAAAGGCAACGCCGCCCGCAGGCGGCGTTTTTAGAGCACGGCCACTATGTTACTTGCCGGTCGGCGCGTTTCCCTTGAAGTACTTGAAGAATTCCGAGTTCGGATCAACCACCAGCACATCGCTGCGGTTCTTGAACGAACCACGGTACGCTTCCAGCGAACGGTAGAACTTGTAGAACTCCGGGTTGCGGCCAAAGGCTTCGGCGTAAATCTGGCTGGCTTTCGCATCGCCCTCGCCGCGCGCGCCCTCCGCTTCGCGATACGCTTCCGCCAAAATCACGGTGCGCTGCTTGTCGGCATCGGCACGGATTTTTTCGGACTCGGCGGCGCCGGTCGAACGCAATTCATTGGCCACGCGCGTGCGCTCCGCTTTCATGCGCTCGTACACGGAATTGTTGATCTGCTCGACATAATCCACGCGCTTCAGGCGCACGTCGACGATGTCGACGCCGATCTGCTTGGCTTCCTTGACAACCTTGCCACGGATCGCTTCCATCACGGCGCCGCGCTGGCCGGAAATCACTTCGCGCACCGAGCGCTTGGTGATTTCATCGTTCATGGCCGCCTTGACGATTTGCGACATGCGGTCGCGGGCCCGGCTTTCATCGCCGCCAAAGCTGACGAAATACAGCTTGGGCTCGGAAATGCGCCATTTCACAAACGCGTCGACCAGGATATTCATCTTTTCCGCCGTGATGAAACGGTCGGCGTCCGGCGAATCGATGGTCATGATGCGCTTGTCCAGGTAAATCACGTTCTGGAACGGCGGCGGCAACTTGAAGTGCAGGCCCGGCGTGGAAATCACTTCCTTCACGCTGCCCAGTGCAAACACAATGGCATAGCGGCGCTGGTCCACCACGAACACGGTGGACGACAGCAGCATCAATGCGATAAACCCTGTCACCAGGATGGTAATCAAACGATTCATTAACGTCCCTCCCGATCACGCGAAGTGTCGCGCGAACGGCCGTCGCGCGCACGGCTGGTAATCTCAACCTGCGGTATGGTTTCCGATGGCGGCAGCATGATGGCCTGCGGTGGCGGCGGTGTCGCATTGGCTTTCGCCGCATCGATTGCCGCAGCCTGGGCAATCAGCTTGTCCATCGGCAGGTACAGCAGGTTGCTGCCACTGCGCGAATCCACCATCACCTTGCTGGTGGACGAGAAGATCTGCTGCATGGTTTCCAGGTACAGGCGGTCGCGCGTCACGCCCGGCGCCTTCTGGTATTCCGTCAACACGGACTTGAAGCGCGATGCGTTACCTTCCGCGTTCTCGACCACGCTGGAACGGTATGCTTCGGCTTCCTGCGTCAGGCGCGACGCATAGCCGCGCGCTTTCGGGATCACGTCGTTGGCGTAAGCCTGGCCTTCGTTCTTCAGGCGCTCCTTGTCCTGACCCGCCTTGACGGCATCGTCAAACGCGGCCTGTACCTGTTCCGGAGGCTGCACGCCCTGCATCGTCACGTTGGTGATGGTGGCGCCGACCTTGTAGCTGTCGAGGATGGCCTGCATCAGGCGCTGGGTGTCGTACGCGACTTTTTCGCGCCCTTCATACAGCACGAAGTCCATCTTGCTGCGGCCGACGGTTTCGCGGATCGCGGTTTCCGCCACCTGGCGCACGGTTTCCTCCGGCGCCGAATTGATGGTCAGCCACTGCACCGCATCCTTCAATTTGTATTGCACGGCAAACTGGATATCGATGATGTTTTCATCGTCCGTCAGCATCAGCGATTCGCGCGCCTGCTTGTTGCGGATATTGCCGCGATAGCCCACTTCCACCGTCCGCACTTGCGACAGGTTGACGATTTCATCGCTCTGGAATGGATACGGCCAGCGCCAGTTGAAGCCGGGGCCGGTCGAATGGCTGTATTGACCGAACGTGAACACCACGCCGGTCTGGCCTTCCTGCACGATGAACGCGCCGCTGGCCAGCCAGATCAGGCCGGCCACGGCGCCCACCGCGCCGGCGGTAATACCGGCGCCGCGCATGTCGCCACCGCCGCCATTGCCGCCGCCACCGGTTCCGCCACCGCGGTTGCGGTTGCCGAACAGGCTGTTCAGGCGCTGGTTGAAATCACGCCACAATTGATCGAGGTCGGGAGGACCGTCGGGCTTCTTGCCTTCTTGGGCCTGCTTGTTGCCGTCCTTGTTATCCGAGCCCCAGCGGGGATCGTTCAAATTCAGCTTCAAGCCTATTCTTTTTTTTAAGGAGGAAAAAGGCATACTAATGTGATCCGGCTTGGGTGAAAGTGGAATGGCTTTCCTGCTCGTCCTCAGATGTGTCTAGTGAGGAATCGCCGTCGGCCTCCTCGTACAGATATGCCATGCCCGGTGCGGACTTGGCGGCTTCGGTGATGGCACCGCGCAGCAAGTCCAGACCTGCGCCCGTGCGGGCGCTTGTGAAAACGCGGGAAATCTTATCATATTCATCCCGCTCGACCGCCGGCTCCAGGCCGGCCGCATCGATCTTGTTCCACACCAGAATTTGCGGGATGTGGTCGGCGCCGATTTCTTTCAGCACCAGGTTAACTTGTTCGATCTGCTCCATCCGCACCGGACTGGCCGCGTCCACCACGTGCAGCAGCAAGTCCGCATGGATGGTTTCTTCCAGGGTGGCGCGGAAAGCCGCCACCAGCTGGTGCGGCAGTTCGCGCACGAATCCCACCGTGTCCGAGATCACCACATTGCCGACCTCTTGCCCCATATACACGCGACGCGAGGTGGTGTCCAGGGTGGCGAACAACTGGTCCGCCACATACACACCAGCCTTGGTCATGGCATTGAACAGGGTGGACTTGCCGGCATTGGTATAGCCGACCAGCGACACGGAAAAAGTATGGCTGCGGCCACGCGAACGGCGCTGGGTCTCATGCTGCTTGCGCAGCTTGGCCAGCCGCGCGCGCAATGCCTTGACCCGCTCGCCGATCAGGCGGCGGTCGGTTTCCAGCTGGGTTTCACCCGGGCCGCGCAAACCGATACCACCCTTTTGCCGCTCCAGGTGGGTCCAGCCGCGAATCAGCCGGGTCGCCAGATGCTGCAACTGCGCCAGTTCCACTTGCAGCTTGCCCTCGTGGCTTTGCGCGCGCTGCGCAAAGATGTCAAGGATCAGGCTGGTGCGGTCCAGCACGCGGATGTTCAGGCGCTTTTCCAGGTTACGCTGCTGCGCTGGCGACAGCGCATGGTTGAAGATGACGATTTCCAGCTTGTGGTCTTGCACGGCAAAACCGATTTCATCGGCTTTGCCGCTGCCGACGAAATACGCGGCATCCGGGCTGGAACGTTTGGCCGTAATGGTCGTGACCGGCTCAACGCCGGCCGAGCGGGCAAGCAGCATCAATTCCTCGATGCTGGCGGCGAAATCGCCCTGACCGAAATCCACACCGACTAGTGCTGCGCGCATACGACGGCCAGGTAATGTTGGAGGGGTAAAGCCAGGCGCAATGCTTATTCCGAATCGTTGTCGATGTTCAGGTTAACCGCGCGGGCTGGCACCACGGTGGAAATCGCGTGCTTGTACACCATTTGCGTCACGGTGTTACGCAGCAGTACGACGTATTGGTCGAAAGATTCGATGTGGCCTTGCAGCTTAATGCCGTTGACCAGGTAGATCGAGACGGGAACGTGTTCCTTGCGCAGCGCATTCAGGAATGGGTCTTGTAACAATTGCCCTTTATTGCTCATAACAGCTCCATTGATGTTGTTGTGTAAGATTTGGAGGCGACTCGCTATATTTCAAGTGCCAAGCATTAATCCCTGCCTGGGGACTAATGCTGCCAAGCTACTGTAACCTGTTTTTGCGTTTTGTGCAGCGCACACTACGCGGAATTACTGGATAAGCAAGTGATTATTTCTCGCGGGTATCGAACGGATTCTTACCGGTACGGAATTCGATGCGCAATGGCGTGCCGACCAGGTTAAACGTATCGCGGAAATGTTTTTCGAGGTAGCGCTTGTATGGTTCCGCGATCGCATCCAAGGAATTGCCGTGGATCACGATAATCGGCGGGTTCATGCCGCCCTGGTGCGCATAGCGCATCTTCGGACGCAACCCACCCTTGCGTTTCGGCTCCTGCTTCTCCACGGCTTCTTCCAGTGCGCGGGTCAGCTTCGGCGTCGGCAGCTTGGCCATGGCGGCGGCATAGGCCTGGTCGACGGATTTCATCAGTGGACCGATACCCTGCGCACGCAGCGCGGAAATATAGTGCATCTTCGCGAAGCTGAGGAAGCTCAGTTTGCGATCCAGGTCGATCTTGATTTCATCGCGGTCATCCGACTGCAAGCCATCCCATTTATTCACGGCCACCACCAGCGCGCGGCCCGATTCCAGGATAAAGCCGGCAATGTGCGCATCCTGTTCGGAAATATCTTGCTGGGCGTCCAGCATCAGGATCACGACGTTGGCTTCCGAGATCGATTGCAGGGTTTTAATCACCGAGAATTTCTCGATGGCTTCAAACACTTTGCCACGGCGGCGAATACCTGCCGTATCGATCAGCGTATATTGTTTGCCATCCCGTTCAAACGGGATTTCAATCGAATCGCGCGTGGTGCCCGGCATGTCGAACGCAATCACGCGGTCTTCACCCAGCAAGGTATTGATCAGGGTCGACTTGCCCACGTTCGGACGGCCCACCAGCGCGATCTTGGCGCCCTTGTCTTCCGGCAGCAACTCTTGTTCGTCGGCCGGACGCTGCTGGAACGCGATATCGAGCGATTCGGTGACCAGGTCGGTCACGCCATCGCCGTGCGCGGCGGAGATCACATACGGATCGCCCATGCCCAGCTCGTAGAAGTCCGCCACCACCGAGGTGTAGCGCATGCCTTCGGCCTTGTTTACCACCAGCATCACGGGGCGGTTGGCCTTGCGCAGGAAGTCGACGATGGTTTTATCGTGCGGGGTCAAGCCCTGGCGGCCGTCGACCAGGAACACGACGACATCGGCTTCCGCCACCGCCTGTTTGGTCTGCAAGGCCATCTGGAACATGATGCCTTCCTTGGCAACGGGTTCAAAACCACCCGTATCGACCACCAGGAACGGCCGTTCGCCAACGCGGCCTTCACCATAGTGGCGGTCGCGCGTCAGGCCAGGCATGTCCGCCACCAGCGCATCGCGCGAGCGGGTCAGACGGTTAAAAAGGGTCGATTTCCCGACATTGGGTCGACCTACAAGTGCAATTACCGGCTTCATTATTTTTTTACTCGGCCGCGATGGCGGCCACAGTCCCATTCTGGGTTTGGAAAATCAAATTCGAGCCTGCCACGACGGGAGTCGACCGGATGGCCGAACCGTCGGTGGCGACCCGACCTAACATGGCGCCGTCTTCACGCGACAGCAGGTGGACATAGCCCTCCAGGTCGCCGACCGCGACGGCGCGGCCGAACGACGCTGGCGTCGACAGGCGGCGGTTGCCGAGTTTGTCATTCTTCCACGCGCTCTGGCCGCCTTCACGGCCAAAGGCGTTGACGGCGCCCGCGGCGTCAGCCACGAACACAAAACGCTGGTCCACGCCCACGCCCACATCCGACGAAGCCGGCTTGGCCCAGCGCGCCGTGCCGGCCGCCAGGTCGAAGCAACCGACCTTGCCCTGGTACGTCACGGCGCAGATATCGTTTTCATACACGAACGGGGTGCCGGACACGTCGGACACGCGTTCCAGTTCCGTCGCGCCACGCGGCTCCGCCACCAGCACTTCAAAGCGTGGCACACCGGTGGCCAGGGTCAGCGCCATCAGTTTGCCGCCGGGCTGGCCGATATACACGTTGGCGCCGGCAATCACGATGCCCGGCGCATTGCGCAGGGTCAGCGCCGGCGTGGTGCGCAGCACCGACCAGCGCTTGGCGCCCGTTGCGGCTTCATAGGCCGTCACGCGGTTATCTCCGCTGCGCACCACCACCACATCATTGGCCGCCACCGGCGACGACAGGATTTCACTGGACGCCTGGACTTTCCACAGCTGCTTGCCGGAACCGTCAAACGCGATCACGCTGCCCTTGGCGCCACCGACCACCACCAGGTTGCCATTCGGACTGACGCCGACACCGGCGGTCAGGTCGGAACCGGCCTTGACTTTCCACTGCTCGCGGCCGCTGGCTGCATCGAGGCGCACCAGGGCGCCGTCGGCATCGGCGACAAACACGCTGCCGGCGGCAAAGGCCGGATTGAACGTGTAGGCGCCGGCTTTGCCCAGCGAGTATTTCCATGCGGTTTTTACGGCTGCGGCGCCTTTGATCTCCACCAGGGCGGCTGGTTTATCCTTCGGTTCGCTGGCGAACGGGTTCCACGAGCTGATCGAGCTCAACGTGCTGCAGCCCGAGGCCATGGCTGCCAGCAGGCTCACGGTGATGACTTTTCCGGTGATGCGCATATAAATCAAATCCTTACTTGTATTTTCTGACTGCGGCGATGCACGCATTGGCGGCTTCCTGCGGAAACCGCCCTACGGGATCAGGCCGCTGGCAGTTGATTCGGCCGTTGGCCTGTCTCCGTAGGGCGGTTGCGGCCTTGGCCGAAGCCGCCATGCCGGCGCCGCAGCAATGCTATTAAGCAGCAGCTTTCGGTTCAGCCGGCGCGGTGCCACCCACCGATTCCAGTTTGATCTGGATCAGGGCGCGGCCCGGGTTTTTCTTGTCGGTGGCGGCCAGCGCGGCGGTGTACGCGGTGCGCGCTTCGGCCAGCTTGTTTTGCGCGGCCAGGATATCGCCCTTGCGGTCGGCCACGGCAGCGGCGAATTGCGCCGGCACTTCCGCCGTCAGCACTTTCAGCGCTTCGTCATAGGCTTTTTCATCCAGCAGCACACCGGCCAGGCGCACGCGCGCCAGCGCCTTGTACTCGTCGTTGCCATGGTCCACCACCCATTGCAGCTGGGTTTTCGCGGTTTTCAGGTCATTGGCGTCGAACGCGTATTTGGCGGCGGCCAGCGCGGCCATTGGCGCGTACGCGGTGCCGGCGAATTTGCTCTCGATGTCGGCCGTGGCGCGCTCGATTTTCTTGGCGTCTTTGGCTTGCAGTGCGTCCTGCTGTTCGTAGTACAGGTTCGAGGCCGACGAAGCCTGGTCGCGCTGGTACCAGTTCCAGCCATTCCAGCCCGAATACGCGGCCAGGCCTGCGATCAGGATCCACGACGTGAGGTTGCCGTACTGGTTCCACCATGCTTTCAGGGTGGCTATCTGTTCTTGTTCTTCGAGATCGTATGCCATGATTCTTCGTCTTGAGGGTTAAAGGTTAATACCGCCGCGCGCACCGGATCAGTGCTTGCAGTTCTCGTCATGCACGTGGAAGTGGTGGTGCTCTTCCTCGCTGCCGGTGATCTGGTCGACAATGTAATCGACCACTTCGTCAAACGCCACCGTGGCTTGCTGTTGCCCGCCTTCTTCGGCGCGCATGGCTTTCACGGCGGCCGTGTTGTTGGCCACTTCATCGTCGCCAATGATGACGGCGAACGAGGCGCCGCTGCCATCGGCTTTCTTCATCTGCGACTTGAAGCTGCCAGCGCCGGTCAGCGCGGCGCAGTGCAGGATCACATCCAGGCCCGCATCGCGCAGGCGCTCGCCCAGGATGAACGCCTGCATTTGCGCGGCGGTCCCCTGGTGCACCAGGTATACGTCGCACTGGTTGCCGGCAGCCGGTTCGCCTGCGGTTTTCATCAGTTCGATCAGGCGCTCGATGCCCATCGCAAAGCCGACCGCCGGGGTTGGCTTGCCGCCGAACGATTCGATCAGCGGGTCATAGCGGCCGCCGGCGCACACGGTGCCCTGCGCGCCCAGTTCATCGGTGACCCATTCAAACACGGTGCGGTTGTAGTAATCCAGGCCGCGCACCAGGCGGGTGTTGATGGTGAACGGAATGTTGTTTGCCTTCAGGATCGCTTGCACGCCGTCGAAGTGCGCCAGCGACGCCTCGCCCAGGTGGGCCATCAGTTTCGGCGCGTTGTTGACCAGTTCCTGCATGGCGGGATTTTTCGTATCCAGGATGCGCAGCGGGTTGGTGTGCAGGCGGCGCTTGGCTTCCTCGTCCAGCACGTCGATATTGGCTTCGAAGTACTTGATCAGTTCGACGCGGTGCGCGGCGCGCTCGGCGGCGTCGCCGATCGAGTTCAGTTCCAGGCGGATCTTGTCCAGGCCCAGGTCATCCCACAGGCGGCGGCACAGCATGATCATTTCCGCATCGATGTCCGGGCCGGTGAAGCCGACCGCTTCGCAACCGAACTGGTGGAACTGGCGGTAGCGGCCGCGCTGCGGCTTTTCGTGGCGGAACATCGGGCCCTTGTACCACAGGCGCGCGGGGCCGTTGTACACCAGGTTGTGCTCCAGCACGGAACGCACCACGCTGGCGGTGCCTTCCGGACGCAGGGTCAGCTGGTCGCCGTTCATCGCATCGGTGAACGAATACATTTCTTTTTCAACGATGTCGGTCACGGCGCCGATGGCGCGCGCGAACAGCCGGGTCTCTTCCACGATCGGCGTGCGGATTTGCTGGAAGCCATAGCTTTGCACCACCGATTGCGCCGTGTTTTCAAACAATTCCCACAGGTGCGCATCCGCCGGCAGCAAGTCGTTCATACCCTTGATACCGACGATTTTTTCCGCTTTTTTATTTTCAGACATTTGTATTGTTACCGTAATTCGTTTTAACGTAGTTCAGCACGATGGCCTGGAATTCGCCGACGATGTTGTCGCCGCGCAGGGTCGCTACTTTTTCGCCATCGACAAACACCGGGGCGGCGGGCGATTCGCCCGTGCCCGGCAGGCTGATGCCGATGTTCGCGTGTTTCGATTCGCCGGGGCCGTTGACGATGCAGCCCATCACGGCCACATTCATGTTTTCCACGCCCTGGTAGGTTTTTTTCCATTCCGGCATCTGCTCGCGCAGGAAGGTCTGGATATCGTCCGCCAGTTCCTGGAACACGGTGGACGTGGTGCGGCCGCAACCCGGGCAGGCAATCACCATCGGGGTGAATTTGCGCAAGCCCATGGTTTGCAGGATTTCCTGGCTGACCACCACTTCCTTGGTGCGGTCGCCGCCCGGTTCCGGCGTCAGCGAGACACGGATGGTGTCGCCAATGCCTTCCTGCAGCAGGACGGACAAGGCCGCCGTCGAGGCGACAATGCCCTTGCTGCCCATACCGGCCTCGGTCAGGCCCAGGTGCAGCGGGTAATCGCAGCGCTTGGCCAGTTCGCGGTAGACCGCGATCAGGTCTTGCACGCCGGACACTTTACACGACAAGATGATCTTGTCGCGGCCCATGCCCAGTTCCTCGGCGCGCACGGCGTTTTCAATCGCCGACGTGATCAAGGCTTCATACATGACGGCCTGCGCGCTCCATGGATTCGCACGGCCGGCGTTCTCATCCATGATGCGGGCCAGCAGCGCCTGGTCCAGGCTGCCCCAGTTGACGCCGATGCGCACCGGCTTGTCATATTTCACGGCCACTTCGATCATCTGGGCAAACTGGGTGTCGCGCTTAGCGCCCTTGCCCACATTGCCCGGGTTGATGCGGTACTTCGACAGCGCCTGCGCGCAGTCCGGATAATCGGTCAGCAAGGTGTGGCCGTTGTAGTGGAAGTCGCCCACCAGCGGCACATCGACGCCCATCTTGTCGAGCTGGTCGCGGATGTAGGGCACGGCTTGCGCGGCTTCCGGACGGTCCACCGTCAGGCGCACCAGTTCCGAACCGGCGCGCGCCAGTTCCTTGATCTGGATCGCGGTACCGACCGCATCGGCGGTATCGGTATTGGTCATCGACTGCACCACGACGGGTGCATCGCCGCCGACCCAGATCTTGCGGTCGCCATGCTGGACCAGCACGCGGCGGCTGTCGCGGCGGCCCAGTGGGCCGGAAGGGATGGCAATATTCGTATCGGACATGCTCAGTGACTTAACTCGGTTACTTGACGGATTACTTGATATTGACGCGCGAAATCGTGCCGCCTGGCACCGGCGGCAAAGCCAGCGCGGCGCCTTGCAGGGTCGCCTTCACGTGGGTCGGCTTGCCAACGATCAGCAGCGCGGGTTCCGGCACGTCAAACGATTCCGTGCTGCCGGCTTTGAGCATGCGCGACACCAGGGCTTTCTTGCCCGGCGGCTGGATCGTGATCCACGAATCTTCAGTGGCCGTCAGCACCAGGGTGCTGCCCGCCGGGGCGGGCGCGGCGGCCGGGACCGCGGCGGCCGGCGTACCCGGCTTGGCAGCGGCGCCTGGCGGCGTACCGGTCGCGGCCGGTGGCGTAGCCAGCGGCGGCGTCACGGCAGCGGCCGGGGCGGCGGGCGCGGACGCCGCAGGCGCAACGCCTTGCGGCGCCGGCTGGGCGGCTGGCGCGGTTGCCGGCGCATTCGGATCGGCCGGCGGCGCCACGGAAATCAGCGGCACATTCGGCGATTGCAGCGGCGCCGACGCCGTGCCGGCTGGCGCCACAGGGATCGCGGGCGCGGCGGCCGGTGCGCTGGCGACCGGCGCCGGCGCGGCGTCTTTCTGGCCCGGCGCCAGGTTCGGGAACAGGCCCACGTAATACGCGCCCACCGCCGCGGCCACCACCGCCACGCCGGCGGCGCCCAGCAGCCAGCCACTCGGCTTGCCGGAACGTTCGGTCATGGTCGGGAAACGCGATTCGGTAAACGAGGCGGAAATTTCGCGCCGCACCGGCTGCGGATGTTCATGGCCGGCCACCGGATTGACTTCGATCATGGCCACCAGCGGGGCCGCGTCGAGCTTCACCACCTTGGCATAGGCGCGCACAAAGCCGCGCGTCACCGCCATGTTCGGCAGCGAATCGTAATCGTCGGCTTCCAGCGCCACCACCTGGCGCGGCGCCAGTTTCAGCTGGTCTGCGATCTGGTCCACCGACAAGCCCATCGCTTCGCGCTGGGCCGCCAATTGCGCACCGGGCAGCGCCTTCGATTTAGGCTGTTCCGTCCATTCAGGATTCATATTGGTACTCGTGTCACTCATCAAACGCCCCACGTTGATAGGCAGCATATTCGGGCGAACCGGCATGGTGACGGCGCAATTGCGTCGCCCACGCGGATTCCGCGCCCGCATCGCCCAAACGATGCTGCACCCTGATCGCGAGCCAGAGGATGTCGGCGGACAGGCCATCCATCCTGGCTACCTTGCTCAGCCGGGTAATGAAAAAACCGGCGCGCGCATAATCGCGCCGCTCGAAGTAAATACGCGCCAGGCCGGCATTGGTCGCAGCCACGTCCGGCGCAGTTTTCAGGGCCGGAAGCAAATACTTTTCGGCCGCGTCGTAGTCTTTGCGTTTCAGCGCACAGGCGCCGGCATTGTTATAGGCGGTCGCGGGCGACTGGTAAGCCGGATTCGCCAGCGCCGCGTCAAAAAACTTGAACGCTTCCGTGTCGCGGCCCGCGCCGCACAGGAAGGAGCCGTAATTATTGCTGATGTCCGGATTGCGGGGCGCGAGCTTCAATGCGCGCTGGAAATTATCTTCCGCCAACTCCCGCTCACCCATCGCCATGTAAATCAGCGCCCGCATGCCATAGCCTTCGGCCAGGTCCGGCTCGGCCGCCAGCGCCAGCTTGACTTCATCGAGCGCCACCGTGTACTGGCCCTGCTGGAAATAGCCGACCGCCAGTTGCATGCGGATTTCCGAGCGCTTTTGCGCCGCGGTCTGGTCCGACGCCGTGGTCAGTTCAGGCCGGCCGGAAGTTTGCGTCACGCAACCGCCCAGCAACATGGCCATGCCCAGGCACGCCGCGTTCAACGCGGTTGCCATGGAGGATCGGCTGCGGGCCGGCAGGGTCATCAGGAACGGATCTCCACGATCTTGCCGAAATCAGCGCCGAACTTTTGCTGGTATTCAGCCATCTTGCCCATGCGCTCCTGCACCCGGGTGCGGTCCTGCACTTCGCCAGCCAACTGGCCGCAGGCCGCGTCGATATCGTCGCCGCGCGTCTTGCGGATGGTGGTGACAATGCCCGCGTCCATCAGCACTTGCGCGAATTCCTTGATGCGCGGATTTTTCGAGCGCAGCAAACCCGATTCCGGGAACGGATTGAAGGGAATCAGGTTGAACTTGCAGTTGACGCCATAGTCGCGGTGCTTGACCAGCGCCACCAGTTCGCGCGCATGTTCGTCGGTGTCGTTGACGCCGTCCAGCATGCAATATTCAAAGGTAATGAAGTCCCGTGGGGCGAACTCCAGATACCGTTTGCAGGCCGCCATCAAGTCCGCCAGCGGGTACTTCTTGTTCAGCGGCACCAGGCCATTGCGCAACTCGTCGTTCGACGCGTGCAGCGACACGGCCAGCGCCACCGGCACTTCCTGCGACAGCTTGTCCATCATTGGCACCACGCCGGACGTCGACAGGGTCACGCGGCGGCGCGACAAGCCATAAGCGTTGTCGTCCAGCATGAGTTTCAGGGCGGTGGCGGTCGGCTCGAAATTCAGCAGCGGCTCGCCCATGCCCATCATGACCACGTTGGTGATCTGGCGCTCGCCTTTCGGGCCCGGTTCGATGCCCTTGGTGCGGCGCAACTCGAATTCCGCCATCCACAGTTGGCCGATGATTTCCCCCACCGACAGGTTGCGCGAAAAGCCCTGTTTGCCGGTTGAGCAAAAACGGCAGTTCACGGCACAGCCGGCCTGGGTGGAAATACACAAGGTGCCGCGATTTTCTTCAGGAATGAACACGGTTTCCACCGCGTTGCCATTGCCGACGTCCACCAGCCACTTGCGGGTGCCGTCCGACGAGGTGTGGTCGCTGATGATGGCCGGCGCCACAATGCGGGCGCGGGTCTTCAGCTTTTCGCGCAGCGATTTGGCCAGGTCCGTCATTTCATCGAAATCAGATGCGCCGAACTGGTGAATCCAGCGTTGCAACTGTTTCGCGCGGAACGGCTTCTCACCCAACTCCGCACAGTAGGCGACCAGTTGCGCCGGATCGAAATCCAGCAAATTGGTGAGGGTCGTGTCCATATTCATGCTCAAAGAAAATCAGTCCAGAAAAGCCCATACCCCGGCCAATGGCCGGGGCGCGGGGGTATTACTTAATACAGCTTAGTACAATTTACTACCTGCCCCACCCTGAGGGTGGCGGCAATGCGATTAACGCGAGTAAACGTTCAGCGCTGGGAAGTAGTAAGCGATTTCAACAGCTGCGGTTTCAGCAGCGTCGGAACCGTGCACGGCGTTGGCGTCGATGGAGTCGGCGAAGTCAGCACGGATGGTGCCTTTTTCTGCTTTCTTCGGATCGGTGGCGCCCATCAGGTCGCGGTTTTTCAGGATCGCGCCTTCGCCTTCCAGTACTTGAATCATGACTGGACCGGAGATCATGAAGTTCACCAGGTCTTTGAAGAATGGACGCTCGCTGTGCACAGCGTAGAAGCCTTCGGCTTCAGCTTGCGACAGCTGGGCCATACGCGCAGCGATCACTTTCAGGCCAGCGCCTTCGAAACGGCTGTAGATCTGGCCGATTACGTTTTTAGCAACTGCGTCAGGTTTGATGATCGACAGGGTGCGTTCGATTGCCATTGAAAAACTCCAATAAAAAGAATGGTTTAAAACAAAATTGATGATTCAATCAACCCTTGATTTTACCATAGATCAAAGCCGGTTACGAATATCGGCTATATCAGCCATGCAAGTTTTATGCTGTTTGGCTGTGCCGGGGCTGTGCTTCCGGCAAGTTTAAGCCGCGTTTAAGTCAAATTTTGCGCCACGTCATGGCGGCGTGCTATGCTTTTGGCAAGCGGTTATCCGCACATTTTACTTTGGAGGCAATATGAACAACATGCAGAACACTTACGAGTGGGGCCGCAGCAGTGCGGTGGTGCGCCACAATGTGCTGCGCAACACCTACTGGCTGCTGGCGCTGTCGATGATCCCGACCGTGCTGGGCGCCGCGCTGGGCGTGATGATGCAGGTCCCGATTCCACGCGGCTTCATGGGCGCGATCCTGTTCCTGGGCGTGGCCTGGGGCTTCATCTGGGCCATTGAAAAGAACAAGAACAGCGGCATGGGCGTGGCCCTGCTGCTGGGCTTCACGTTCTTCATGGGCCTGATGCTGACGCCGCTGCTGACCCGCACCCTGGGCTTCTCCAACGGCGGCCAGTTGATCATGATGGCGTTCGGCGGCACCTCCGCGGTGTTCGGCGTGATGGCGACCGTGGCGACCGTGTCCAAGCGCGATTTCTCCGGCATGGGCAAATGGCTGTTCGCCGGCGTGCTGGTGCTGCTGGCCGCCTCGCTGCTGAACATCTTCTTCCAGCTGTCGGCGCTGTACATCGTGATTTCCGTGCTGGCGATCGGTATCTTCTCCGCGTTCATTCTGTATGACGTGCAGCAGATCATCAACGGCGGCGAAACCAACTACATCAGCGCCACCCTGTCGCTATACCTGAACGTGTACAACATCTTCAGCAACCTGCTGGCCCTGCTGGGCCTGGGCGGCGACCGCGACTAACCACGTCCCTCGACGAAAGTGGAAAAAGCCGGCCTCGCGCCGGCTTTTTTGTATATACAAATCCTGTATAAGGTAGCGCGAATCCATTCGTTCCGCACCGCCATGCTCATTTGTTAAGGTTGCACCCTCCTTAACACCTGAGCACGTCAATGACCTTTATCCCCGTCCAATTGAAACCGCTGCACGCCTGCCTGCTGGCAGCGCTGTGCGGTTCTTCCTGGCAAGCGTCCGCCCAAACGCAGGCGCTTGTTGCAGGCCAGGCTGACGCGGCCACCGCCGCCGTCATCGTCACCGGTTCCCGCATTCCCCGCGCCAGCCTCGAAGGCCCGTCCCCGGTGACCGTCATCAGTGCGGAAGACATCACCCGCCACGGCTACAAGAACGTGTTTGATGCGCTCAACAGCCTGACGCAAAACAACGGCTTCGTGCAGGGCGCCGACTTCGGCAACACGTTCACCCCGTCCGCCAACGCCATCAGCCTGCGCGGCCTGGGCCCGAATCACACGCTGGTGCTGCTCAATGGCCGCCGGCTGGCCGATTTCCCGATCGCCTACGAAGGCACGGTGAACTTCACCAACCTCGCCAATATCCCGGCCGCCGTGATCGAGCGCATTGAAATCCTCAATGGCGGCGCATCGGCGATTTATGGCTCCGATGCGATTGCCGGCGTGGTCAACGTGGTCTTGAAAAAACGCGCCGGCGGCATCGAAGTCAACGCCAAGGCCGGCGCCACGACGCGCGGCGGTGGCGGCGACCGCCGCGTGCAGGTATCGGGCGGCGCGCACGGCGACCGGCTCGCCACCGTGTTCGCGCTCGAACTGTCGGAACGCGATCCCTTATCGAGCCTGGAGCGCGACTTCATGGCGAAGCGCTCCGGCGCACCGACCAATATCCTGTCGCGCCGCGACATCAAGAGCAATACCTACCTCGACCTCGGCAACACGTGCGCCAGCCTGGCCGACTTGTTTGGCGGCACCACCGTCAGCTATACCGCCGGCAAGCGCGGCAGCTATTGCGCGTCGCCTGCGGCCGCGCCGACCCACTGGACGGTCCAGACCGGCAACCGCAGCGCCAATGCCTACGGCAGCGCGACTTACACAGCCAGCGACAGCCACACGCTGTTTGCCGACTTCCTGCTGTCGCACAATGACAGCAGGAACAATACGCGCGGCCCGAACTGGACCTCGTCATCGACCGGCGGCAGTTATTTTTATAACCGCAATCGCGGCGCCTATGAAGCGTGGACCCGCTATGTCGCGCCGGAAGAATATGGCGGCGTGGAGCGCTATGACCGCCAATGGGACGACCAGGTGGCCGCCATCACGCTCGGCGCACGCGGACGCCTGCCCGGCACGCGGTGGGATTACGAAGCGGCCTACAGCGCGTCGCAGTACCGCAGCAGCAACCACGTGCCGCGCGCGCTGGCCAACATCGACAGCTTTTTCCTGGGGCCGAAACTCGGCGTCGACAGCGCAGGCATTCCGATTTACGCGCCCGATCCGGCCCGTTTGAGCCGGCGCCTGACGCCGGCCGAATTCGACAGCATCACCGGCCGGGCGGACAGCCGCGACGAATCCTGGACCAATACCTTGAGCCTGTCGGTCAATGGCGAGCTGTGGCAACTGCCGGCCGGCCCGGTGCGGCTGGCGGCAGTGGCCGAAGCGGGCCGCCAGGGCTATACCAACCAGGCCGACGCCCGCATCAACCAGGGCTATTTCAACACCAGCGTGCCAACCGCCGATGCCGGCGGCACCCGCTCGCGCGCCGCGCTGGGCGTGGAAGCGAATATCCCGCTGCTGGCGCAACTGTCGGCCACCACGGCCGGCCGCTATGACCACTACCAGTTCGCCGGCCGCAGCGATGGCCGCTTCACGTACAACGCGGGCCTGGAATGGCGCCCCGCCCCGGCCTTGCTGGTGCGCGCCACGAGCGCCACCAGCTTCCGCGCGCCGGACATGAATTACATTTATAAAGCGCGCGGCACCGGCTATTACTCGTCCACCACGGATTACTACCGGTGTGCGCTGGCCGGCCAGGCCATCAATCAATGCGAATTCGCGAACGTGTCGCCGGGAGCCGATTATGTGCAGATCGGCAGCCGCGACCTGAAATCGGAAAAGGGCAAATCGTCGGGACTGGGCATGGTGTGGTCGCCGTCGGCGGCATTTGACACGTCGCTCGATTACTGGCGCTTCAAGATCGACAGCCTGGTGACCAACCTGTCGGCGGACCAGTTGCTGCGCGACGAAGCCCGCTGCCGGCTGGGCCAGGACGACATCAGGTCGCCGTCCTGCGTCGACACCCTGGACCGCATCACGCGCCACCCACTGACCGCGCTGAACAAACCGGGGGAAATCCAGAACATCCGCGTCAACCCGATCAATGCGGCCAAACAGGAAACCAGCGGCATCGACGCCACCGTGCGCTATAGCTTGCGTGGCACCGCCTGGGGCGACTTCACGGCACGGGCGAATTATTCGAAAACCCTGGCACAGCGTTACCAGCAATTCAACGGCGACCCGGTGGAAGACCGCCTGCACGCACTGGACAACACGGACTGGCCGGAGAAACTTGGCGCCAGCCTGGCGTGGACGGCGGGCCGGTGGACCCATACCTTGTCCGCCACGCGCTACGGCAAGCTGCCGAACGGCGCCGGCACCGCCTACCTGACGCCCACCACCCTGGCGAACTGGTCAACGGTGTACCGCCATAACGACCGGTTGACGGTCTCGGTGATCGTCAACAACGTACTCGATACGATCAAGCGCGACGACACGGGCGGCTGGCCGTACTACCCGGTGGGTAACTACAGCCCGGCGGGACGGGCCGTGTGGGTCGAGGCGAATTACCGCTTCAACTGATTTCGCTGGGCGGGCATGCGTTCTTCGTGACGGGATGCGAATCCGTGGAGGTTGCGAATGAATCGCGGGCGGGATTGCGTAGGGCGGTTTCCGAAGGAAGCCGCCATGCTCGCACAAGGTACTGTCCACGTTGGCGGCAGTGCAAGCATGGCGGCTTTGCTCCGCAAAACCGCCCTACACATTTAGCGCCTGAAGTACCGCAAATGGCGCGGGGGCTGTTATTCGCCGACAGTTTCGGTCACGCGCGCCATCGGCAATTCGCGGATTTCCGCATCGGGGTCGAGGTTGAACACCGCCATCGATTCCACGTGCGACGTGTGCGGGAACATGTTGACCACGCCGGCCAGGTCCAGCTTGTAGCCGCACAGGTGGGTCAGCACGCCGGCGTCGCGCGCCAGGGTGGACGGGCTGCACGAGACGTACACGATGCGCTTGGGCAGGTATTCCGGCGCATCTTTTTTCAGTTCCGCCAGCGCCAGCGACAGCGCCATCGCGCCGTCGCGCGGCGGGTCGATCAGCATGCGGTCGAACTTGCCCAGCGCGATCAAATCATCCTTTGTGACTTCGAACAGGTTGCGGGTCTGGAACGTGGTCTTGGCGGCCACGCCATTGACTTGCGCATTGGCCAGCGCGCGCTCGGTCAGCGCGGTCGAGCCTTCGATGCCGACCACTTCGCGCGCCTGCGTCGCCAGCGGCAAGGTGAAGTTGCCCAGGCCGCAGAACAGGTCGGCCACGCGGTCGTCCTTTTGCACCTCCAGCAAACGCAAGGCTTTCGCCACCAGCACGCGGTTGATGTGATGGTTGACCTGCGTAAAGTCGGTCGGCTTGAACGGCATTTTCACGCCGAATTCCGGCAACAGGTAATACAGTTCCTTGTCCAGCGGGTAGAACGGGTACACGGTGTCCGGGCCCTTCGGCTGCAGCCACCATTGAATCTGGTACTGGTCGGCAAACGCCTTCAGCTTGGTTTCATCGTCCGCCGTCAGCGCTTCCATATTGCGCATCACCAGCACCGTGGTTTCCTCGCCGATGGCCAGTTCGAGTTGCGGCACCTTGGAGAAAATCGACAGCGAGCCGATCAGTGCGCGCAGCGGCATCAACATGTCGGACACGTGCGGCGGCAGGATCTGGCAGCTTTGAATGTCGGCCACGTACACCGATTTTTTTTCATGGAAGCCCACCAGCACCGTGCCCTTCTTGGCCACATAGCGCGCCGACAGGCGCGCGCGGTAGCGGTAGCCCCAGGTCGGGCCATACAGCGGACGCATCATGTTGCCGGCCTTGACCTTCGACAGGTGCCACAAGTTATCTTCCAGCACGCGCTGCTTGATGGCGACCTGCGCGCTCGGCTCCAGATGCTGCATCGAGCAGCCGCCGCAATAGTCGAAGTGCACGCACTTCGGTTTCACGCGCATCGAGGATTCCTTGTGCAGCGCCGTCATGCGCGCGGCTTCCCAGTTTTTCTTCTTGCGGAACGTTTCAAAGCTGACTCGCTCACCGGGCAGCGCACCTTCAACAAACACCACCTTGCCTGGCGATCCGTCTTCGTTTTCCAGGTGGCCGATGCCACGGGCGTCCATGTCGAGCGATTTGATTTCGATGATTTTGTCTTGCATAGTGGTCAACGTTTCAAGGGGGATGGGCCGGCTGGGCGGCTTGCGGAAGGGCGTAATGATAGCAGAACGCCTGATGAACATCACTGCCCCGGGACGTGGAATGCGTAGGGCGGCTTTTACAAAGCCGCCTGCTGGCGTCAACGCCGCGCACGCATGGCGGGTTCGTGGAACCCGCCCTACGGAATGATGGCAGTGACAAGGATGGGCGTGGCGGCCTGGATCGCTACAGCAGCGAATCGCGCACCACGCCGCGCGCCGCCATGGCGCGTTTCAGTTTGACCAGAGCTTCCTGCTGGATTTGCCGCACCCGTTCGCGCGTCACGCCCATTTCCTCGGCCAGGGTTTCCAGGGTGGCGGGATCGTCGTTATCGAGGCCGAAGCGGCGCATGATGACGATACGCTGCTTGTCCGGCAGCTTGGTCAGCCAGTCGCGCACCAGCACCGTCATTTCATGGTGTTCGGCGCGCGCGTCGGGACTGTCTTCGGCATCGCCGGGCAGCATGTCCATCAGCGACGATTGCGGATCGTTGTCGAGCGGCGCATCGAGCGATGTCGCGTGTTCGGACAGGGCCAGGATATCCTGCACCTCTTCCACCGGGCGCCCCACCAGCTCCGCGATATCTTCGGCGGTGGCGTCCTTGCCGTTGTGGTGCTGCGCTTCCAGGTGGTATTTGCCGCGCAGGATCTGGTTCAGCTCCCGCACCATGTGCACCGGCAGGCGCACGGTGCGGGCCTGGTTCATGATGGCGCGCTCGATGCTCTGGCGGATCCACCAGGTGGCGTAGGTGGAAAAGCGGAAGCCCCGCTCCGGCTCGAATTTATCGATGGCGCGCATCAGGCCGATGTTGCCTTCTTCGATCATGTCGAGCAGCACCACGCCACGATTGATGTAGTGCTTGGCGATCGACACCACCAGGCGCAGGTTATGCTCGATCATGGTTTGCCGGGCGCTGAACTCGCCCTGCTTGGCCAATGTCGCGTAGTGCACTTCCTGCTGCGCCGTCAGCAGCGGCCGGGTGCCGATCTGGTTCAGGTAATGCTGGGTGGTGTCGGTCGAGAGCTCCGCCGCCAGCACCTTCTTGAGTTCATCGACACTCTCGAGTACGGCGCCGGCTTCCGGGACCGTGCCGCCGTCGGCGCCATCGGCGCCATCCACACCATCGCCCGCATCGATTGCGACATCGTCGAGCT
This sequence comes from Pseudoduganella sp. GW821-FHT12E03, assembly GCF_058807115.1. Taxonomy (NCBI): domain Bacteria; kingdom Pseudomonadati; phylum Pseudomonadota; class Betaproteobacteria; order Burkholderiales; family Oxalobacteraceae; genus Pseudoduganella; species Pseudoduganella sp. GW821-FHT12E03. The sequence goes on from NZ_JBXAQJ010000009.1 coordinate 37,983, forward strand.
GCTCTTCCGAAAAGTCTTCCGGCAGCGAATCGTCATCCAGTCGGTCGTGCGGCGAGTGTGTCATGGGCGGTAGCTAGCGGTTAGGCAAGAACTTCGATGGATCCACTGGTTTGCCCTGCTGCCTGATTTCAAAGTGCAGCTTGACGGCATCGGTATCGGAATCCCCCATTTCTGCGATCAGCTGCCCCTTCCTGACACTCTCGCCTTCCTTGACGAGGATGGCCCGGTTGTGGGCATACGCGGATAGCAGACTATTACTGTGCTTCACAATGACGAGATTACCATAACCACGGATGCCGCTGCCTGCATACATGACTTTTCCTGCGCCGGCAGCCATGACATGTTGCCCCGGCTTGCCGGCAATGTCGATACCTTTGTTCTTGCCTTCATCGAAGGTGGCCACCACGCGGCCATCGGAGGGCCAGATCCACGTCAAATCACGGTCTTCCGCGCTCAGTTGCATGGCCGGCGCGGCCGGCGCGGGCACGGTGGACGGCGCCACCGACGCCACCACCGGCGCCTTTTCAGGCCGCTCCGGCTTGTCGCTGTCCGGCTTTTGCAAGTCGGCCAGCGCGCCTTCGGTATACGGCTTCTTGTCGCCGCGCGGCGACGTCTTGCGCGGCACCACCGGCACCGGCACCGGCGTGGTCACACCGGGTGGCTCAACCTTGCCGATCACCACGCCGTTTTCCGGCGGCAGCACGCGCAGCACCTGGTCCACCTTGATGTCGTTCGGATTGGCCAGGTTGTTCCAGGCCGCGATGTCGGTATAGCTTTGGCCGTGTTCCAGCGCGATCTTGATCAGCGTGTCGCCTTTTTTCACCGTGTACAGCCCGCGCTCGTCGCGGGCCTTGCTGGCGTCTTCACTGGGGGCCGGTGGTTTGACGGTGGGATGCGGCGAAGTGGGCGTCAAATGGCGGTCCACCACCGGCGCCTGCTGCGGCGTGGTGGTACAGGCGCTGAGCGCACCCAGGGTAATACTCAGCAATAACAGGGAACTCTTGTTAATCATATTCATTCTAAATTGTTTCAACCCGGGGGCCGGTTCAGACCGTGCCGGGACGCAATGGCACGAAGTGGCAATCTTCCAGCGCTTCACTGGTCCACTCGGCCTTGGCTACGCGGGTAACCAGGTGCAAATGCTGGGAGCGGCCGCCGACGGGCGCCACCAGCCGGCCACCGATGGCCAGCTGCTCCAGCAGCGCTTGCGGCACGTCCATCCCCGCCGCGGCCAGGATGATGCCATCAAACGGGGCCGCCTGCGGCAACCCAAGCATACCATCTCCGTAGTGCAAACGCAGGTTCGGCACCCGCATCGGGCGCAGGTTGGTCTTGGCCAGCTCATGCAACGGCTTGATGCGTTCGATCGAATACACGTCTTGCGCCAGGCAGGCCAGCACCGCCGCCTGGTAGCCGCAGCCGGTGCCGATTTCCAGCACCCGCTTCAACTGGCCGCCGTTGCGCATCACCTCGATCATGCGCGCCACGATATAGGGCTGGGAAATGGTCTGGTGATGGCCGATCGGCAGCGACGCGTCGATATACGCCTGCGCCGCCAGCGCTTCATCGATGAAATGGTGGCGCGGCACCCGCTCCAGCGCGCCCAGCACCACGGCATCCTTGACGCCCTGCTTGGCCACACGCGCCACCATGGCGCGCCGCACGGCGTCCGACACCAGCGGATTCTGGCGCGGCGCGGCCGCCGCCGCGATCAATTCCCGTTCCGCCTGCGCGCCGCGCAGCGGCGCCGGCGCCGCTGCCGGCGATGGCCGGCCCACATAGGGCTGGGCGCTGCGGGCGTTTTGCGTGGCATTTTGCGTGGCCGTTTGCGGTGTCGCCACCGGACCCCGCACGGACGCGTACGATGGTTTCTGGTCCACCACGGACGACAGCGGCAACGGGAAGGAACGGGGTTTGTCGGTCATAGCAAAGCGTTGGCCAGGGATGCGAGCTGGGTACGGTGGGTCAGGTCGATTTGCAGCGGCGTCAGCGACACCAGTCCATGCGACACCGCATGGAAGTCGGTGCCCTCGCCCGCATCCTTGCAGGCGCCGGGCGGGCCGATCCAGTATATTTCACGGCCCCGCGGGTCATGCGCGCGGATCACCGGCTCGGACTGGTGGCGCTTGCCCAGGCGCGTGGCCGCCAGCGGCCCCATGTCGGCATAGGCGCGGTTGGGGATATTCACGTTCAGCAGGAATGGTTTGGCCAGCGCTTCGATGTGGCGTTCGATGATGTCGCGCGCCACGCGGGCCGCGTCATCCACGTGCAGCCAGCCATATTCGCCCTGGGAAAAAGCAATCGCGGGAATGCCGAACAGGTAACCCTCGGTGGCGGCGGCCACGGTGCCTGAGTACAGCGTGTCATCGCCCATATTCGGACCGTTGTTGATGCCGGACACCACCAGGTCCGGCTTGTCCGGCATCAGCGCGGTCAGGGCCACGTGCACGCAATCGGTCGGCGTGCCGTTGACAAAATAAAAACCATTGGCGGCCCGCTGCACGGACAGCGGACGGTCCAGGGTCAGGGAATTCGATGCGCCGGACCGGTTGTTGTCCGGCGCCACCACGGTGATGTCTGCGATGGAGGCAAGCGCATTGGCCAGGGCGGTAATGCCCGGCGCCAGATAGCCATCGTCGTTACTGATAAGGATACGCATGTGAGGAATTTTACCTGAAGCAACGCCCGCGAAGCGCATGCCTGCAGCCGTTGCAACAGATAAATTTCCGGCATGTCATTACGACAATTCTGCGCGGCCGGCTCCGTTTTCCGGTTCACCATGGGTGGCCCGGGACTCACGCAGCGCATACACGTTATCGGGCTGGCGCACGGCTTCCGGCGGCAGTGGCGGCGCTGTTTGCGCCTGCGCGACGGTATGGGTCAGCAGGCCGGCGATGCGCAGCGTGGCGGGATGCAGCGCGCCGGACAGTTGCGTGCGCGCCGCCAGCACCTGTTCCAGCAACTGGCGCGCCTGTTCGAGGTCGCCCGCCTGCGACAGCAGTACGGCGCGCCGCGCCAGCGTATCGAGCGTGGCGGGGTGCGTTGCGCCGGCCGTGCGCACCTGCACGTCCAGCACTTCCTGCAGCCGCGCCAGCGCGGCCGTGACATAGCCCTGCCCCGCCAGCGCCTGCGCCTGCATCGCGCACACCGCCAGCGTATCCGGATGCTGCGGCCCCAGCGCCGCGGTGCGCGCCTCGCCCGCCTGGCGCAGCAACAGGCGCGCTTCATCGTAGTGCTGGCGGCGCAGCAGCAAGGCCGCCAGGTGGGCGCGGGCCGCCGCCGTGTCCAGGTGCGCTTCGCCGGCAGCGGCCGCATACAGCTGGGCGCATTCGCGGAACGCCAGCGCCGCCAAGGCATCCCGGCCGCCGTCGCGATAGGCCTCGCCCAGGCGCAACAAGCCCTGCGCCAGCGTGATTTCCCGCGCGGCGCTGCCATCGCGTGCCGCGCGCGCCTGCGCCACGCCGGCCAGCGGCGCCAGTTCGCACTGCGCGCACCAGGGCGGATGGCCGGGCTCCAGCCACGCCAGCAACGCGTCATAGGCGCGGACCGGCGCGCAGCGGTCCCCCGGGCCGGCGTGGTCCAGCGCCAGCGCTTCGCCACTGGCCAGCTCGCGCGAATGCGCCAACAGCACTTCATTGAAATAGCTGTCCAGCGACAGGTCCGCCACGCCATAGGCGGCGCCCAGCGCGCGTTCGAACAGCGACTGGTAGCCCTGCAGGCCGGCGGCGGGATCGCCGTGGCGCACCCGGGCGCGCTGCGCGCCGTCATCGGCCGCCATGCGCGCCGGCGCCGGATACATCATCAGCGCGCGCGGTTCGGCGTCATGGCTGAGGCGGTAAGTGGCGACCCGCTGCACCAGCGATTCCAGTCCGTCCAGGCCGGGCCGGTTGGCATTGAACAACAGCACCAGCCGCTGCGGCAGCAACGCGGTGCAAATGCCGGCGCCGTCGCTGCGGCCATGCGGCGCATCGACCAGCACGTGGCTGAAATGGCGCGCCAGCATCGCACCGAAACAGCGGAACAGCGCCGGACAGGCGTGGAACAACGCTTCCCAGTCCAGCCCCGCCAGCCGCTCCGCGTAACCATCGTCAAGCCGGCCGGCGCGCATCAAAAACAGCGGACGGCGCGGGTCGGCGCGCACCACGTGGCGTTGCCAGCCGACGGCGGCCAGCACGGTGTGCGCCAGCGCTTCGCCGGCGTCGTCGTCCGGCGCGGCGCCACTGCCGTGCAGCAGCAACTGGTCGCGGCACGCCGTGAACAGTTCCACCACGCCGGGCGCGTCATGGCCGCAGGGGAAGTAATGGTGCAAGCCAGGCGCCTGCAAGTCCCAGTCCACCATCAGCACGGGCGTGCCGTCCGGCCCCCGGTCGGCCAGCAAGGCCGCGATATGGGCCAGCGCCGTGGTGCAGCCCGCGCCGCCCCGGTACGCATAAAAAGTCGTGACGGCGCCGTATTCTGCGGCGGACAGCGGTGGATGGTCCATGATGGTTCCTTTTCAGCGCGGGAAATGCGGCGGCGGCGAGACCCGCCATGGGTCTGGAATCGGCGGCAACAGGAAGCGGCTGCAATCGTGCTCCGGCGGAATGCAGCGCTTCAGGTAGTGGTAATGGGCGGCGATGCGCTCAACGATTTTTTCAATGTCAGGCAGGTAGTCCGGGTTGGTTTTCAAATCGCCCGTCGCCAGCGTGTAGCGGGAAAAGTCCACGTACATGCCCGGTTCCGTGATTTGCGGCGGCAGGCTGACCGGGTGGCGTGTCATGATGACGGGGATGATCAGGTGACTGGGCAGCGCATACCAGGCGCGCCGCTCCGACTCGATCAGCTGCATCGCGGCGAATTCGCGCCGGGTATACGGATGCGCCTCATATTTCGGCGTATAAATCATGATCATGCACACGCTCTCGCACAGCGCGGTGGCGATGCGGCGGTCCAGGTCATCGCCGCCACCCAGCTGTTCGGTGTCGATGAACAGTTCGCGTTCCGTGTCGAAATGCGGCTCGAGGTAGCATTTGAGCGCATCGGCAAGATCATTCTTGAACTTGCTCATGTAGGCGTGTTGCCCGTGCGCATAACTGAAGAAACAACCGTAACGGATGCCCATGGCAGCCTCCACTGCGCTGGCTGTACTGCCCCGCCAGCTCATGTTTACACTGTATGCGGCAGCCTCCCCCGGCGTTTGCGGTAACGCAAACCATGGACAACCGCGCGGGATGCGGTCAAAATGGAACGGTCGTACTATTTTAACGGAGACTTATGAAAGCCATCGTATGCAAAGCGTGGGGCTTGCCGGACACCCTCACCGTCGAAGAACTGCCGGATTTGCAGCCCGCGCCCGGCCATGTCGTGCTGGACGTGCAGGCGGCCGGCGTCAACTTCCCGGATGTGCTGATCATCCAGGGTAAATACCAGTACAAGCCGGAATTGCCGTTCACACCCGGCAATGAAGTGGCGGGCATCGTGCGCGCGGTCGGCGATGGCGTGGCCGGTTTCAAGCCGGGCGACCGGGTGATCGCGTTTTCCGCCCATGGCGGCTTTGCCCAGCAATTGACCGCGCCGGCGCACGCCCTGATGCCGATGCCGCCGGGCATGGACTTCGAGACGGCGGCCTCCATCACGCTGACCTACGGCACCTCGCACCACGCGGTGGTGGACCGCGCCGCGCTGAAGGCCGGGGAAACCATGCTGGTGCTGGGCGCGGCGGGCGGTGTCGGGCTGGCGGCGGTGGAAATCGGCAAGGCGCTGGGCGCGCGCGTGATCGCGGCGGCCTCGTCCGATGAAAAACTCGCCGTGTGCAAGGACCATGGCGCCGATGTCCTGATCAATTACAGCCGCGAAGACTTGCGCGAAGCCGTCAAGGCGGCCACCGGCGGCAAAGGGCCGGATGTGGTGTATGACCCGGTTGGCGGCGATTTCGCGGAAGCGGCGTTCCGCGCCATTGCCTGGCGCGGGCGCTACCTGGTGGTGGGCTTTGCCAATGGCGAAATCCCGAAACTGCCGCTCAACCTGGCCTTGTTGAAAGGCGCATCGCTGGTGGGCGTGTTCTGGGGCGAATTCGCCAAGCGCGAACCGAAAGCCAACCTGGCGGGCATGATGCAGTTACTGGGCTGGATGAAGGAAGGCAAAATCCGCCCGCACATTTCCGCCCGCTATGCGCTGGCCGAGACGCCGCAAGCCTTGAACGACATGGCGGCGCGCAAGGTGACGGGCAAAGTGGTGATTTTGCCGCAGCAGTAAGGCGCGGCAGGCAGGCGGCGCCCGGGGCATTGCGCGGGCGCCATCCTGCTCAATGGATCCCCTTGTCATCAATCAGCAAGGTATTGGGATCGGAGCGCATCACCAGCTTCAGGTTTTCAATCGCGGCATTGCGCAGGTTTTCATACACGGCCGGCGGCTGCGGTTGCTGCTGGTGGGATTTATACGCCAGCGCCATGAACGCGCCGACCATGGCGCTTTGTTCGAACACGTCGCGCACCTTGTCCGGATCGGGGTTGTTGCCGAGTTCCCGCAGCTTGTCCTGCGCGCGGAATTGCCGTGCCACGGCGGCAAAGGCTTCGTCGGTCACCTCGGTGTTTTTCAGCACCATGTAATTGCCCACCACGAAGGCCGCCATGCCGCCCGCCAGGTCGCGCGGCGTCCAGCCCATTTTCTTTTCCACCTTCAGGTAAATATCCATGCTTTGCACATAGATCTTTTCCATTTCCGCGCGTTTATCCGCCGGGAAATGCAGTGACAATTTGCGGGCATTGGCTTGCACGGCAGGTTTGGCCTTGGCCAGTCCCGGCGGCGGCGCTTTCTTTGCTTCCCTGGCCGATGGCACCGGTATCCGCAAGTCCGGCTGCGGCCACACCACCACATTGTCATAACTCATGCCATACCCGCAGCACTGGGCGTAACCCAGCGGCGATACTCCGGCCAACAGCGCGGCCAGCGGCGCAGCCAGTAACAGGTGAATTCGCATCTCGGCCTCCACTTATTTTGAGGAGGATTAGTGAAACACAAAAGCCGCGCACGATACAGCAGTGGCTGCCGCGTGCAAGTTACTCCGCGGCGTCTTCCGGCTGGGCCGGGTTGGTGAAGAATTCGATGGCCACGTCGCGCTCGCGCGTGCGCCGGAACGACGGCAAGCTCTGCCAGATGCGGCGGCCATACGGTTTCGAGATCACGCGGGGGTCGCACAGCATCAGCACGCCCCGGTCGCCCTCGTCGCGGATCAGGCGACCGGCGCCCTGCTTCAGGTTGATGATGGCTTCCGGCAAAGTGTGATGCATGAAGCCATTGAGCCCCTTCTTTTCCATCACTTCGATGCGGGCCGCCAGCACCGGATCGTCGGGCGGCGCAAACGGCAGCTTGTCGATGATGACCAGCGACAGCGCTTCGCCGCGCACATCGACCCCTTCCCAGAAACTCTGGCTGCCGATCAGCACGCCATTGCCCGCTTTGCGGAACTGGTCCAGCAATTCGGTCCGGCCCTTGTCGCCCTGTACGAACAGGGGGAACGGCAAGCCGCGCTGTTCAAATTCATTGCGCAAGCGTTCCGCCGCGCGTTTTACCGCGCGCAAGGTGGTGCACAGCAGGAAGGTACGGCCGCCCGCCGCCTCGATCACCGGCAACGCCATGTCCAGCACCGCGTCGGTATAGCCGATCGAATTCGGATCCGGCAACCCGGTCGGCACATACAGCAAGCCTTGCTGCTCGTAATTGAACGGGCTGGGCCAGGTGCGCGACGGTTCGCCGGTCAAGCCCATTTGCTCGGCAAAGTGGTCGAAATTGTTTTTCACGGCCAGGGTCGCCGACGTAAAAATCCAGCTGCGCGGGATGCCTTCGCGCTGGCCGTTGAAGATCGGCGCGATCGACAGCGGCGTCTTGTGCAATTGCAGGGAACTGGTGAACGCTTCCACCCAGTACACGGCTTCTTCGCCGGCCTTGACCTTGGCTTTCGGGTCGAACTTCCAGGCCGCCAGCCGCTCGGCCAGCTCAAAGCCGCGCACGCGGCACTGTTCCAGCGTTTCCGCCCGCTCCGCCGTGGTTTCCAGCACGTCGTTCATGTTGCCCAACTCTTCCTTGAGCTTGTCCAGCGCGGGGAAAAAATCACTGGACGGGGCAATTTGCGGCAAGGACAGGCGCACGATGTCTTGCGGGAACGTCAGCCGTAAATCGCGCGCGGCCTTTTCCACCGGCACCACGGTCTTGGCCCAGTCGGCGCCATCGCGCGCGTGGGCCAGGCCTTCTGCCAGCACGTCGCGGCACAGTTCCAGCACGTGCGACGTCGAAACCGTGTCGCCAAAGAACAGGGTGGCGGTGTCGGGCAGCTGGTGCGCTTCATCGAAGATGATGGTGTTGGCCGACGGCAGCAATTCCGCCACGCCGGTATCTTTCAGCGCCACGTCGGCAAAGAACAGGTGGTGGTTGACCACCACGACATCGGCCTGCTGTGCTTCCTTGCGCGCCTTCATGACGAAGCAATCCTGGTAATACTGGCACTCCGCGCCCATGCAGTTTTCCCGCGTGGACGTCACCAGGTTCCAGATCAGGGCGTTTTCCGGCACTTGCGCCAGCTCCGCCTTATCGCCGGAATTGGTCATTTTCAGGAAGCGGGAAATTTCACGCAGGTAACCAACATCTTCACGCGACGTCATGCGGCCGTTTTGCTGGGTACGCTCGAGGTGGTAGTGGCACAGGTAATTGCCGCGCCCTTTCAGCAACGCGACCGACACCGGTGTCTTCAGTGCGGCGCGCACCGTCGGAATGTCCCTCAGGAACAGCTGGTCTTGCAAGTTCTTGGTGCCGGTCGAGACGATGGTCTTGCCGCCCCACAGCAAGGCTGGCACCAGGTAGGCAAAGGTCTTGCCGGTACCGGTCCCCGCTTCCGCCAGCAAGGTGGTCTGGGTGGCGATGGCATCGGCCACGGCCTTGGCCATTTCCGTTTGCGACTGGCGTGGACGAAAACCGCCGACCGCCGGGCTCAGCGGGCCGCCCGGACCGAACAGCCGTTCGATCTCGGCGTCATGGGTACCAGGAGGGGGAAGCAGTTCACCGCCGTCAGCTTGCGGGACGGCGGGAGTATGGTGGGGGCTGGTCAAAATGCGTCAGGAAGAAAGCGGGGGCGCCGCGAGAGTTTCAGGCAGGCACGTCCGGAACGAGCTGCATTTTCAGCAGGGTGATATAGTCTTTCAGCTGCAATTTTCGTTTCTTTAAACGGCGCAATTGTAACTGGTCGGAGTGGCCGTCCCGGGTCAGCATTTCGATGACGGCGTCCAGGTCGCGGTGTTCCACATCGAGTTCGACGATGCGGCGCTTGATTTCTTCTACATCAGTCATTGGTTTCCGGGGATGTTGTGAATTTTGCCAACAGTTTCGTTACAGAAACAACTGCACGCTTGCAACGGAACTGTTTACCGGTGCATAGTTTAACTCAGTGCATCGACTCAAGCCAGTATCTCTCTAGCAAGCCCGCCCATGAGCGCATATAAAATCGAAGCCGGCACCGCCCAGCATATTGGCAGCCGGTCCCTGCAAACCGACCGCGCCGCCCTGTATACAGCGGCGCGGGCGCCCGGCTATGTGATGGCGGTGCTGGCCGACGGCCTGGGCACGGCGGCGGCGGCCGAGCAGGTGTTGCATACTAGCAAACAACTGCTCGATGAATACCGCGCCGGAGAAAAAGCCAACGTGCCGCGCCTGCAGGATTTGCTGCGCACGGTGGCGCAGGAAGCGCACGATATTATCGTCATGAGCCCCGCCACCACTGGCGAACCACAGGCCACCATGCTGGTGCTGATGCTGACGCCGCAGGGCCAGGCGGTCTGGGCCCATGTGGGCGATTCACGGCTGTACCGTTTCTCCGGGGAACAGTGCGTCGGACGCACCAACGACCAGGAATATGTCCAGCACCTGGTCGATCACGACAAGCTGCCGCTGGACGCGGCAAAAAAACACCGCAGCACGCGTATGCTGATGAATGCGCTGGGCAACCGGCAAAAGCCGCCGTTCGTCACCGTGGGGGAACAGCAGGGCCTGCAGGCGGGCGATGCGTTTTTGCTGGCGTCGGACGGCCTGTGGCAATACTTCACGGATGCGGAACTGGCCATGGTGATCAGCCGCGCGACACCGCGCCAGGCGTCTGAAAAGCTCATTAATAAAGCCATCGAACGGGCCAAGGGCAAGGGCGACAACTGCACCATGGCCATCATCAAGCTGGCGGCGCCGCCCACGGAAGCGCCGTCTTATACCGTGCAGAGGATGGGGAAAGCGGTGTAGTTATTTGCCGTCCTTGGCGGCGGCCTTTGCCTTCACGGCGGCCGCTTCGGCTTTCGCGGCGGCGGCTTCGGCCCGCTTGCGGGCTTTTTCCGCCCGTTCCGCCATGCGTTCGGCGATGCGGGCGCGGCGCTGTTCCGACTCCGCCTGTTTCTTTTCAAAAGCCGCGACATTTTCCGCGCGCTTCGGCGCGTCGGCCGCTTCCTTTTCCTGGCGGCGGCGCTCTTTCGCGTCATGCTCGGCCTGGCGCTGCTCCGCCGACGGCCCCGGCTTGGCGCTCGGCGGCGCCGCGCCACGTTCAACATGGGCAGCCGGCGGCGCGGCGGCGCGGCGCGTCTCTTCTTCCACGTCTTTTTTCAGGCGGTCGGCCAGTTCCGCATCACGCTTGTCGACCGCGGCCTGGCGCTTGTAGCGGCTGGCTTCCACTTCGACCGCGCGCAAGCCCGACAGCGCCAGACGGCGCTTTTCCTTGGCTTCATCGAGGCAATGATTGACAAAGAACCTGGCGTTGCACACCTGTTCGTCCGCGGCATAGGCCTGGTTGACCTTGGCGCGCGCGGCGGCCACTTCGGCCAGCTTCGCATCGGCCTGCTCGACTGAGTGCGTCAGTGGCACTTCCGGCGCGTGCAGCACCGGGCGGCCAATATCCTGCGCCGATACGGCGCAGGACAGGGAAATAAGCATAGCGGAGGCTATGCGGAAGCTGTACTTCGACATCGTTATCCTGTTGATCAGGACAGCGCCTCTGCGGCCTTGCGCTGCTCCTTGTCCATATAATCGCGCGATTGCATCTCCACAATGCGCGACACGGTCCGATGAAATTCGTTGGCCAGCGTGCCTGTCGTGTACAGCTCTTCCGGCTCCACTTCGGCCGACATCAGCAATTTGACCTTCTGGTCATAAAACACGTCAATCAGCCAGGTGAAGCGGCGCGCCTCGGACGACATGGCGGCGGACATCATCGGTATGCCGGACAGTATAACGGTATGGAAGCGGCTGGCAATTTCCAGGTAATCGTTTTGCGAGCGCGGACCGCCGCACAGGGTCGCGAAATCGAACCAGATGATCGAGCCGGCGCGCCGCAGTGCACGGATATCGCGGTTTTCAATCGACACCATGGGGTTTTCATCGGCGGTTTCGGCAATACGGGCATAGGCCTGGCGCAGCGCCTCGTCGGTGGCGGCGTTGAGCGGCGTGTAGAACGATTCCACCTGTTCCAGCGCCCTGCCCCGGTAGTCAACCCCGGCATCGACATTGAGCACGTCAAGCTTGTCTTTCAACAGCGCGATGGTCGGCAAGATGCGGTCGCGGTGCAAGCCGTCCGGATACAGGGTCGATGGCTCATAGTTCGACGTCATGATGAACGACACGCCATTGTCGAACAGCGCCGACAGCAGGTTGTACATGATCATCGCATCGGCCACGTCGGAGATGTGGAATTCGTCGAAGCAGATCAGGCGGTATTTTTTCGCGATGCGGCGCGCCACCTCCTGCAGCGGATCGGCCACGCCGCGCAATTCATCGAGCTGGCGGTGCACGTCGCGCATGAATTCATGGAAGTGCAGGCGCGTCTTGCGCACCAGCGGCACCACGGAATAAAAGCTGTCCATCAGGAACGACTTGCCACGGCCCACGCCCCCCCACATATACACGCCTTTCGGCGGCGTGGGACGGTTGATGAAGCGCTTGAAACTGTTGGAGCGCAGCGCCTTATAGGCCGCCCACTCGTCGTAGCAGGCTTGCAGCCTGTCGACGGCGCGCTGTTGCGCGGCATCGGACTTGAAATCGCGCTGGGTCAGCGCGTGTTGGTAGAACTCTTGGACATTCATGTTTGTGTCGCAATCTATGCAGGCCGCACGCTAAAACCCGTGCCGGCGCCGTAACTCCCGTAGGGCGGTTTCCGCGCAGCGGAAGCCGCCATGCTGGCGCCGCCGAGGTGCATGCAATGGCGGCTCGCTGTGCGAACCGCCCTACGCATTTCGGGCCGCCTAAAAACAAAAGCCGGACGGGGTTGCTTGTGCGCAGCCCACGTCCGGCTTCATGACAGCTCAGCTTAGAAGTTCAGCGTGCGCTTGTCGACTGCCAGTGCGGCTTCCTTGGTCGCTTCCGACAGCGATGGGTGGGCGTGGCAAATGCGGGCGATGTCTTCCGCCGATGCCTTGAACTCCATTGCCACCACGGCTTCGGAAATCAGTTCCGATGCCATTGGGCCGACGATGTGCACGCCCAGGATTTCATCGGTGACCGCGTGGGCCAGGAATTTCACCATGCCCGAGGTGTCGCCCAGCGCGCGTGCGCGGCCGTTGGCCAGGAACGGGAAGGTGCCGGCCTTGTACTGGATGCCTTCGGCTTTCAGCTGCTGCTCGGTCTTGCCGACCCACGCGATTTCCGGCGAGGTGTAGATCACCCAAGGAATCGTGTCGAAGTTGGTGTGGCCATGCTGGCCGGCGATACGCTCGGCCACGGCAACGCCTTCTTCCTCGGCCTTGTGCGCCAGCATCGGGCCGCGCACCACGTCGCCCACCGCCCAGACGTTCGGCAGGTTGGTCTTGCAGTCGCCATCGACGGCGATGAAGCCGCGCTCGTCCAGCGCCAGGCCGGCCTTCTCAAAGCCCAGGCCGTTCGTGTTCGGCGTACGGCCGATCGACACGATCAGCTTGTCGAACACGGCGGTCACGGCTTCGCCTTTGGCGTCGTCATACTGCACGGTGACGTTGTTGTCGCCCTTGGTGACGCTGTTGATCTTGCAGCCCAGGGAGATGGCCAGGCCCTGCTTGGTGAACAGCTTGTGCGCTTCCTTGGCGATTTGCTCGTCCACGGCGCCCAGGAAGGTCGGCAGGCCTTCCAGCACGGTGACTTTCGAGCCCAGGCGGCGCCATACGGAACCCATTTCCAGGCCGATCACACCGGCGCCGATCACGCCCAGATTGGCCGGCACTTCATTAATCGCCAGCGCGCCCGTGTTCGACAGGATCAGTTGCTCATCGAACTCGGCGCCCGGCAGTGCACGGGCGTTGGAACCGGTTGCCACGATGACTTGCTTGGCGGTGATGGTTTCTTCGGTCTTGCCGGTGATGGCGATCGGATAGCCTTCCGCGCCAGCGGCGCCGGCGAACGCGCCGCGGCCGTGGAAGAAGGTCACCTTGTTTTTCTTGAACAGGTACAGGATGCCGTCATTGTTTTGCTTGACGACGTTGTCCTTGCGCTTGACCATCTGGCCCAGGTTCAGCGACAGGCCGGCGACATCGATGCCGTGCTCCTTGAACGCATGGCCGGCGTGCTCGTAGTGTTCCGACGATTGCAACAGCGCTTTCGATGGAATGCAGCCGACGTTGGTGCAAGTGCCGCCTGGCGCGGGACCGCCTTTTTCGTTGGTCCATTCATCGATACAGGCCACCTGGAAACCCAGCTGCGCTGCGCGGATGGCGGCGATGTAACCGCCAGGACCTGCGCCGATCACGACGACGTCAAATTGTTTGTTGCTCATGTCTTAAATTCCCAATCAGTTTGAACGACAGGCAGCAACCCGCCTCTCTGCAGAGACAGGGTGCTGCGCGCTAGCGTGAATTACAGGTCCAGCAGCAGGCGCGATGGATCTTCCAGCGCGTCTTTCATTGCCACCAGGCCCAGCACTGCTTCGCGGCCGTCGATGATGCGGTGGTCATACGACATGGCCAGGTAGTTCATTGGACGGATGACGATTTCACCGTTTTCCACCACGGCGCGGTCCTTGGTCGCGTGCACGCCCAGGATCGCCGATTGTGGCGGGTTGATGATCGGGGTCGACAGCATGGAGCCGAAGGTGCCGCCGTTCGAGATCGAGAAGGTGCCGCCGGTCAGGTCGTCCAGGGTCAGCTTGCCGTCCTTGGCTTTCTGGCCGAATTCACCGATTTTCTTTTCGATGTCGGCGATCGACATCTGGTCGGCGTTGCGCAGGATCGGCACCACCAGGCCGCGTGGCGAACCCACCGCGATACCGATGTCGAAGTAGCCGTGGTAGACGATGTCGTTGGCATCAACCGATGCGTTCAGGATCGGGTATTTCTTCAGCGCGGCAACAGCGGCTTTGACGAAGAACGACATGAAGCCCAGCTTGACGCCGTGCTCTTTCTCGAACTTGTCTTTGTACTTGTTACGCAGATCCATGACCGGCTTCATGTTGACTTCATTGAAGGTGGTCAGGATGGCGTTGGTCGATTGCGATTCCACCAGGCGCTCGGCGATACGTGCGCGCAGGCGCGACATCGGCACGCGCTCTTCAGGACGGTCGCCCAGGTTCAGGTTGCCGATTGGCGCGGCGACTTTTTGCAGCGCAGGCTTGGCGGCGGCTGGCGCGGCGGCCGGGGCTGGCGCGGCTTTTGGCGCGGAAGCGGCGGCCAGGGCGTCGCCCTTGGTCACGCGGCCGTCTTTGCCGGTGCCAGCCACGCTGGAAGCGGACAGGCCGGCTTCGGACAGGATCTTGGCGGCGGCCGGCATGGCCACGTCGCCTTTGTTGGCGGCTGGTGCTACGGCGGCTGGAGCAGCGGCAGCAGCAGGCGCGGCGGCGGCAGGCGCAGTGGCGCCGGCGGTTGCTTCGGTATCAATAATGGCGATCACTTCACCAGCGACCACGGTCGCGCCGTTGTCCTTCAGCAGCTGCACGATCACACCGGCGTTCGGTGCTGGCAGTTCCAGCACGACTTTGTCGGTTTCGATGTCGATCATGTTTTCGTCGCGCGCAACGGCTTCGCCGACTTTCTTGTGCCAGGACAGCAGGGTCGCTTCAGCGACGGACTCGGACAGCTGGGGAACTTTAACTTCGATTTGTGCCATTTGAAAAACTCCGTATTCTTTTCGTATCTATTGTTATGTGCAGCGGCGCGCCGCGGCCTTTTGTCAGGCGCGGCGCGGCACGTATTACATTACTTGGTCAGGATGAAGCCCTTCAGCTTCGAGAACGCCGTTTCCAGCAGCTCTTTTTGCTGGGCGTAGTGCTTGTCGTAGTAGCCGACAGCCGGCGAGGCCGATGCTGGGCGGCCGGCATACGCCAGGCGCTGGCCAGGTTCCAGGCTCTCAAAGATGTTGTGCTGGATCTGGAACCATGGGCCCTGGTTTTGCGGCTCATCCTGGGTCCACACCACTTCGGTCGCGTTCGGGAACTTCTTCAGTTCCGCTGCGAACGACTTGTGCGGGAACGGATACAGTTGTTCAACACGGATAATGGCGGTGTCAGCCTGGCCGCGTGCCTTGCGCGCATTGACGATGTCGTAGTACACCTTGCCCGAGCAGGCCACCACGCGCTTGACTTTCTTGGCGTCGATCTTGTCGTCCACTTCACCGATCACGGTCTGGAACGCGCCCTTGGCCAGTTCGGTCAGCGGCGAACCCGCATCCTTGTTACGCAGCAGCGATTTCGGCGTCAGGATCACCAGTGGCTTACGGAACTGGCGCACCATCTGGCGGCGCAGCACATGGAAGATCTGCGATGCGGTGGTTGGCTGCACCACTTGCATGTTGTTGTCAGCGCACAGTTGCAGGAAACGCTCTGGACGGCACGACGAGTGCTCAGGACCCTGGCCTTCGTAACCGTGCGGCAGCATCATGACCAGGCCGGAAGCGCGGCCCCACTTCACTTCGCCGGAGCTGATGAACTGGTCGATCACCACTTGCGCGCCGTTGACGAAGTCGCCGAACTGGGCTTCCCAGATCGTCAGGGTGTTCGGTTCAGCGGTCGAGTAGCCGTATTCGAAGGCCAGCACGGCTTCTTCGGACAGCACGGAGTCGATCACGGTGAATGGCGCCTGGCCGTCAGCGATGTTTTGCAGCGGCACGTACGAACCGGCATCCCAACGCTCGCGGTTCTGGTCGTGCAGCACGGCGTGACGGTGGGTGAAGGTGCCACGGCCGGCGTCCTGGCCGGTCAGGCGCACGGCGTAGCCGGACGAGACCAGCGTTGCAAACGCCAGGTGTTCGCCCATGCCCCAGTCCAGGTTCATGTCGCCCTTGCCCATGTTGGCGCGGTCTGCCAGCACTTTTTCCACCAGCGAGTGGACTTTGAAACCTTCCGGCACGGTGGTGATGCGGCCGGCCAGGCGTTTCAGTTCCGTCATCGGCACGGCGGTGTCGGCGGAATCGGTCCATTTGCGGTTCAGGAACGGCAGCCAGTCAACGGCGTACTTGTTCTTGAAGTTCGAGATCACTGGATCCACGGTGTGCTTGCCGGCATCCATCGCGGCGCGGTAGGCGGCCACCATGGTGTCGCCGCCGTCGGCAGCGATCACGCCCTGGGTTGCCAGCTTGTCCGCGAACAGCTTGCGGGTGCCTGGATGGGTCGCGATGCGCTTGTACATCAGCGGCTGGGTCAGTGCCGGGGTATCTTGCTCGTTGTGGCCCAGTTTGCGGTAGCAAATGATGTCGACAACGATGTCTTTCTTGAATTCCAGGCGGTAGTCCAGCGCGATTTGCGAGGCCAGCACGCACGCTTCCGGATCATCGGCGTTCACGTGCAGCACCGGCGCCTCGATCATTTTCACGACGTCGGAGCAATAGATGGTCGAACGCGCGTCGCGCGGGTCGGACGTGGTGAAACCGATCTGGTTGTTGATGACGATGTGCACCGTGCCGCCCGTGCCGTAGCCGCGGGTCTGCGCCAGGTTCAGGGTTTCCATCACAACGCCCTGGCCGGCGAATGCCGCGTCGCCGTGCACCAGGATCGGCAGCACTTGCGCGCCTTGCGCATCGCCGCGGCGGTCCATACGGGCCTTCACGGAACCTTCCACCACTGGATTGACGATTTCCAGGTGCGACGGGTTGAACGCCAGCGACAGGTGGACCGGGCCGCCCGCGGTGGAGATGTCGGACGAGAAGCCCTGGTGGTATTTCACGTCGCCGGCAGGCAAGTCTTCGGCGTGCTTGCCTTCGAATTCTTCGAACAGGTCTTTCGGGGCTTTGCCCAGGGTATTGACCAGCACGTTCAGGCGGCCACGGTGGGCCATGCCGATCACGATTTCCTGCACGCCTTTTTCGCCGGCGCGCTGGATGATTTCATCGATCGACGCGATGAAGGTTTCGCCGCCTTCCAGCGAGAAGCGCTTCTGGCCGACGTACTTGGTATGCAGGTAGCGCTCGAGGCCTTCGGCGGCCGTCAGGCGTTCCAGGATATGCTTTTTCTTTTCAGCCGTGAAATTCGGGGTCGAGCGGATCGATTCCAGGCGTTCCTGCAGCCAGCGCTTTTCCGCCGGATCGGAAATGTACATGTATTCCGCGCCGATCGAGCGGGTATAGGTGTCACGCAGGAATTGGGTCAGGTCGCGCAGCGAAGCGGTTTCCGGGCCAAAGTAGGTGTTGGAGATGTTGAAAACCGTATCCTGGTCCGCGTCGGTGAAGCCGTAGAAGGATGGTTCCAGTTCCGGGATGTTCGGACGTTCCTGGCGCTGCAGCGGGTCCAGGTTGGCCCAGCGCGAACCCAGGTAGCGGTAAGCGGCGATCAGCTGGGTGGCTGCCACGCGCTTGCGGCCCATGTCCGGGTCGGTCGAGGCGATCACGGTGCGGATCGGGCCGGCTTTCGCGCGTTCGGCGAAGGAGGCGATCACGGACGAGTGAACCACGTCAGGCTTGTTGGAACCGTCGACGGCAGGCACGTGCTGCATGGCGTCGAAATAGGCGCGCCAATTGTCTGGCACGGAACCGGGGTTATCGAGGTACGCTTCGTACAGTTCTTCGACGTACGGTGCATTCCCACCGAACAGATAGGAGTTGGACTGGCTTTGTTGCATCATCTTGCTCACCTTTCTTCGCGCTTCGCGAGGAATTAGCGGGTTAATCTAACCTTCCGCGACACGGCCTGACCGTTTGGCGGATTGCATATCAAGTTGTGGGGGAAGGACCGGTATTTCAGTAATGCTATAAAACGGTCCCGTAGAATAGCATGCTGTCTTGAGACAAAACAACCAGAAAAGTAGCAAAACCAGTAGAAAGATTGCGGCCTGCGGGCGATGTCAATGTCTATTTTTCAATAAGTGGTATGCCCGCCACTTGCCATTCCGGGTCGCTGGCAAACCAGTCCAGCAAGTGGTCGAGCATCGCGCGCAGGGCTGGCGGCATATGGTCGCGCGAGCTGTATACGCCATATATTCCCAGCTGTTGGGGCCGATATCCCGGGAGTAGCTGGATTAACTTGCCGGCGCCGATCAGCGGCGCGGCCGCGAAACGCGGCTGCATACTGATCCCCGCCCCTTCCACCGCCGCCGCCAGCAGCGCCATCGATTCATTCGACGATAAATTGCCGCCGACCGCGGCTTGCACACCGTCGCCCTGGTGGTCGAAGCGCCAGAAGCTCTTGCCAAAATACGAATACGTCAGGCAGTTGTGCCGGGTCAGCTCTTCCGGGGCGCCTGGCATGCCGCGGCGTTTTATATAGGCGGGCGACGCCACGATGACGGAATCGCAATCGCCAAGGCGGCGGGCGATCAGGCCCGGATCGAGTTCATTGGTGATGCGGATGGCGAGATCGATGCGCTGCTCGACCAGGTTGACGGCGCGGTTGTCGACCTGCAAATCCACGCTGACCTTCGGGTATTTCAGCAAATACGCCGCCACGGCGGCGGCCAGTGCGGTCTGGGCCAGGAAATGGGAACTGGCCAGCCGCAACAAACCGTGCGGCGCATCGGGGTCGCTCTGTCCCGCCGCCACCATGTCGTCGGCCACGGCCAGCATTTCGCGGCAGCGGTTCAACGTGACTTCACCGGCCGCCGTCAGGCTGATGCGGCGCGTGGTCCGGTGCAGCAGGCGCACGGCGCACCACTCTTCCATCTCGGCCAGGTAGCGCGTGACCATGGCGCGCGACATGTCGAGCGCGTCGGCGGCGGCAATCATGCTGCCCCGGTCGGCGATTTCCACAAACACGCGCGCGGCGGTGAGCCTGTCCATTGGATCGATCCATGCAATTAACCATTGCAATTTACACTGTTTTTCGTTCGAATGCTGAGCGGCACAATGGCGTCATTCCAATCACGTTATGAAGGACAGTCATCATGTTGCTGAAATCCGTTGTTGCCGCCGCCGCTGTTTCCGCCTCCGCTTTGGCCTCCGCCGCCCCGCTGACCCTGGAAGTCTTCAATCCCGGTGAAGCGGCGATCTTCCCCGTGGCCTCGGTGCTGGTGAAGGGGGAGAAAGACGCCGTGCTGATCGATGCGCAATTCTCGCGCGGCGAAGCGTTAAAACTGGTGGAACAGATCCGCGCCAGCGGCAAGCGCCTGACCACCGTGTACGTCAGCCATGGCGACCCGGATTTCTACTTTGGCCTGGACGTCATCAAGGCGGCCTTCCCCGCCGCCCGCATCGTCGCCACCCCGGGCACCGTGGCGGCCATGCAGAAAAAGGCGGCGGCCAAGGTCGCGTACTGGGGGCCGATCCTGAAAGACAACGCGCCGCAGGGCATCGTGATGCCGGAAACCCTGGCTGGTGACGAAATTGTGCTGGAAGGTGAAAAGCTGAAGATTGCCGGCCTCGATGGTGCGACGCCGGACCGCACCTTTGTGTGGATCCCATCGATCAAGGCGGTGGCGGGTGGCGTGGTGCTGTTCTCCGGCCTGCACGTGTGGACCGCCGATACGCAAACCGTGGAATCGCGCAAGCAGTGGCTGGCGACCCTGGACCGGATCGCGGCACTGAAACCGGTGACGGTGGTGCCGGGGCATTTCCAGCCGGGCGTGGCGTTCACGCCGGAGTCGATCGGCTTTACCGCCGATTACCTGCGCCGCTTTGAAAGCGAGACGCCGAAGGCGGGCGGCAGCGCGGCGCTGATCGCGGCGATGAAGGCGGCGTATCCGAAGGCAGGGCTGGAGTCGGCGCTGCAGATCAGCGCCAAGGTCGCCAAGGGTGAGATGAAGTGGTAATGCCTGGACAGGCGAAGGCATTCCCCTGAAAAGCCGGTTTTGATAACGGCGACTACCGTTTACTAAAATGCGCGATCTCGCGATATGGCTTACTAGCTTGGGCGACCGGCCCTTCTCCGGCAGCCAGCTTGAACCAGCATCGGAAAGCGCGTTTTAGTATTGAATCGTAGCGAGTAGTAAAACCTGGATTGGCGAGCAAGCCTCCTGCTCCCGCCCTCCCCGGGCGATGCAATCATTGCGTGCGGCGCCGTGCTAGCATATCCGATTGAAATCACTGCGCCGCCCCACCCGTGAAACACACGCTCTTCCTGCTTGACCTCGACGACACCCTGCTGGACTTCAAGGCTTCCGAAAAACTGTCGTTTGAGCGGACCTTGCGGCAACTGGATTTCCAGGACCCGATCGATGGACTGTTCAGTCAATACCAGGCCATCAATCTCGCGTTGTGGCGCGCGTTTGAAGCGGGGACCGTCACGAAAGACTTCCTCAAGGTCGAACGTTTCCGGCTAACCTTTGCCGCCGGGAGCCTGGACCTCGACCCATCGCAAGCCAGCGAACGCTACCTGGAATCGCTGTCCGAAACCGTGGTGCTGGTCGATGGCGCGCAGCGGCTGTGCGAGCAACTGGCCGCAGTGGGCGAAGTCGGCATCATCACCAATGGCGTGGCCCACATCCAGGGCCGCCGCATCGCCGCCTCCGGCCTCGCCGATGCCATTTCCTTCGTCGCCACCTCGGAAGCGTGCGGCTATGCCAAGCCGGACAGCCGGTTCTTTGACTACACCGTCAACATGGCGCGCACCTTCTCCAAAGACCAGACCATCATCATCGGCGACCGCCTCGATGCGGATATCCTGGGCGCCAACCGGTTTGGCATTGACAGCTGCTGGTACAATCCGGGCCGCCTGGCCAATGACACGGCAGCCGAGCCGACCTGCGACGCCGCCCATCTCGACGACGTGGTTCCCGCGCTGACGGACATGGCCGCCACGCCCCAATAAAACTTCCATGCACACCCTCGACCAATTACGCGCCGGACAACTGGCCGGCGTGCAGCGCCTGCAACTGAAAGCCGGCCTCACTGAATTCCCGCGCGAGATCTACGACCTGGCCGACACGCTGGAAATCCTGGATTTATCGGGCAACGCCCTGTCCAGCCTGCCGGACGATTTGCCCCGGTTGCACCGGTTGCGCGTCATCTTTTGCTCGGATAACCGGTTCACGGAACTGCCGCCCGTGCTGGGCCGCTGCGAACACCTGACGATGATCGGCTTCAAAGCCAACCGCATCGCGCATGTGCCCGCCGAAGCCCTGCCGCCCACACTGCGCTGGCTGATCCTGACCGACAACGCGGTAGAGTGTTTGCCGGCGGAAATCGGCGATTGCACCGAGATGCAAAAACTGATGCTGGCCGGGAACCGGCTGACCACCCTGCCGGATGCACTGGCCCGCTGCCGCAAGCTGGAATTGCTGCGCATCGCGGCCAACCGGTTGACGGCATTGCCGGACTGGCTGGCAGACTTGCCCCGGCTGTCGTGGCTGGCCTTTGGCGGCAATCCGTTTTGCGTGGAGCTGGAACACGAGGCGCTCGCGCGCTCGCCGGTGCCGCTGGTGGCGTGGAATTCGCTGGCCGTCGGCCGCAAGCTGGGCGAAGGCGCTTCCGGCGTGATTTACCAGGCGGCGCAGCAAGGGGTGGGCGAGGTCGCCACTCAGGTAGCCATCAAGCTGTTCAAAGGCGCCGTCACCAGCGACGGCTTGCCGCAATCGGAAATGGCGGCCTGCATCGCGGCGGGGCGGCATCCCGATTTAATCCCCGTGCAAGGCCGCATCCAGCACCACCCGGACGGTATTCAAGGCCTCATCATGCCGTTGATCGATCCGGACTACGGCAACCTGGCCGGTCCGCCCAGCTTGCAGAGCTGCACGCGCGACATATACGACAACGATAAACGGTTCGATGCCGCCACCGCGCTGCGCATTGCCTATGGCATCGCGTCCGCCGCCGCGCACTTGCACGCCAACGGTATCCTGCACGGCGACCTGTATGGCCACAACACCCTGCACTGCCCCCGTGGCCGCGCCTTGCTGGGCGATTTCGGGGCCGCCTCGTTCTTCGATCCACACAGTGCGCACGCGGCAGGCTTGCAGCGGCTGGAAACCCGCGCTTTCGGCTGCCTGCTGGAAGAGTTGCTGGCGCGCTGCGACGGCATGCGCCCCGAATTGACGGCCCGCCTGCAAGCCTGGACCGCGGCGTGCCTGGACAGCAACCCGGCCGCCCGGCCGCCGCTGGTCTATCTTGCGCGGCAACTTGGGCAAGTGCTAGACAATCCGTTCTAGATCATTTATTCTACATCGCATGAGTACCCCGCCTAAACCCACCGCGTCCGAACTGGAAATGCTGCGCCTGCTGTATGCGCTGGGCCCGTCCACGGCCAAGCAAGTACATGCGGCGGCCATGGAAAACCGTCCCGACATGAATTACGCGACGGTGCTGCGCCTGCTGCAAGTGATGCACACCAAGGGCTTGCTACACCGCGATGAAAGCGCCCGCGCCCACATCTACGCCCCCGTGCAGGAACAGGAATCCGTGCAAACGTCGCTGCTGAAAGACTTGATCCAGAAAGCGTTTGCCGGTTCCGGCAAGGCGCTGGTGCTGGCCGCGCTGCGCGGCGGCCATGTCACGCCCAAGGAACGCGAAGAAATCCAGGCCTTGCTGGACCAGGACCCGACAAAGTAGCAACATGATTCTCTATTGAGCGCCACGGTTCCTTCTGTGGACTACACTTAAAGCTTCAGATGGAATGCAGCTTTCAGTAGTCCAACAATAATTATCCAGGGGAACCAATGGACGATAGCGGGCGGGACCCGGCCAGCCAGGTCGGGGCCTCGCTGTTGTGCGACGTATTGAATGTGCTGCCAGGCACGTTTTACGTCATCAACGAGGCGGGGCATTTTGTACTGTGGAATCAGCAAGTCGAACTCGCCACGGGCCGTGATGCGGTCCAGTTGCGCTCCACCCACATGCTGGAATTGTTTCCGCCAGCCGACCGCCCCGCCATTGCCAAGGCATTTTGCGACGTCTTTGAACGGGAAGGCATGGTGCAGGTGGAAGCGCATTTGCTGGCGCATGGCCGGCAAATCCCCTTCCTGTTTTCCGGATCGCGCCTGCTGGCGGATGGCCAGCAATTCCTGCTCGGCTGCGGCATCGACCTGTCGCAGCATTATCAGCAAAACGACACGCTGGAATTGCGCGAACGGGCGGTGCACGCGGTCAACAACGGCGTTGTCATCACCCGCTGCGACGGCGCCGACAACCCGATCGTCTACGTCAATCCCGCCTTTGAACGCATCACCGGCTATACCTTGCAGGAAGTGCTGGGACGCGATTCCCGTTTCATGGCGGCGCCCGAACACGACTCCGCCACCCGCGCCCACCTGGCCGCCGCGATTGCCGCGCGGCGCCCCCTGACGGTGGTGTTGCGCAACCGGCGCAAGAATGGGGAACTGTTCTGGAACCATTTATCGATTACGCCGGTACGCGACCGGCATCACCGGGTCTCCCATTACGTCGGCATTATCGAGGACGTGACGCAACAGCGGCAGCGCATGGTGCAACTGGAACACCAGGTCACGCACGATGCGCTGACCGGGCTGGCCAACCGCACCTTGTTGCGCGACCGTATCGAACACGCGATCACCTCGGCACACCGTAACGGCCTTAGTGCCGCCGTGCTCTTGCTCGACCTGAACAGATTCAAGGAAATCAATGACACGCTCGGGCACGATGCCGGTGACCAGGTGCTGTGCGCCGTCGCGCACCGGCTGCTGGAAGCGGTGCGCCACAGCGATACCGTGGCGCGCCTTGGCGGCGACGAATTCGTGCTGGTGTTGCCGGACCAGCCGGACTTGCGCTACACGCTGGGCATGATCAGCCGCATTCGCCGCGGGTTGACGGCGCGCTTCGAGATCGACGGCCATCCGGTGCCCATCGATGGCAGCATGGGCGTGGCGATTTACCCGAACGACGCGGATAACTTTGCCGCGCTGCTGCGCGCGGCCGATGCCGCCATGTATGAAGGCAAGCGTGGCGGTGCGGGCGCCGTCCACTTTTATTCATCGGAAATGTCCAGCGCATCAGCCATGCGGCTCCGCATGGAACAGGCGCTGCACGACGCGCTGGAACGCGATGAAATCCACCTGGCGCTGCAGCCCAACGTCAGCGTCGTCAACGGCAAATTGCTGGGACTGGAAGCGCTGCTGCGCTGGCGTCACCCGGAACTCGGTGAATTGCTGCCGGGCGAATTCCTGCCGGACGCGGAATCCAACGGGCTGATCGTCGAACTGGGCCGGCGCGTGGTGCAGCGGGCGTGCTCGGTGCTGACCCGGCTCGATGTCCTGGGCTACCGTGACGTCCCCCTGTCGATCAATGTGTCGCGGCGCGAATTTGCACGCGCCGATTACCTGCCGTACCTGGCGGAGGCCATGGCGCAGCACGGCGTCAATCCGAACCGCATGGAACTGGAAGTCAAGGAAGCACAACTGATGCACAACCCGGAGCAGGCCCGCAAGCTGTGCAGCGGCGTGCACAAGCTGGGGATGCGGATCTCCGTGGACCAGTTTGGCGGCGGCATTTCCGATCTCATTTGCCTGCGTTCGCTGGCCGTCGACCGGCTGAAAATGGCGCCGGCATCGGTCCAGGAAATCTGCCCGCAGGGGCACCATGGGGCGCTGGCAAAGACCATGCTCGATATCGGCCACAACCTGGATATCCCCGTGACGGCGACGGCCGTGGAAACCCAGGTCCAGCGCGACTTCCTGGCCGCGCACGATTGCCCCGGCATGCAGGGGCGCTATGTCAGCGAACCGCTGGCGCCAGGCGAGCTGGAGCAATGGCTGGGCGAACGCCCGCCGCGGTAATCATGGCGGCCCCGGCAGTAGCATGGGCCCCTATCGGGCGCCACGGTTTTGCGCGCGGATTACACTGTTAGGCCTTGGTGAAAATGCGGCTGCGGCCACATAAGCATAGACCACGGGTAGTGACAGGGGAAGCGATGGACAGACGCGATCCGGCCGCACAGGTCGGGAGCTCGCTGTTGCGCGACGTGATGGATGTACTGCCAGGTACGTTCTACGTGCTCGACGAGGCGGGCTACTTTGTACTATGGAATAAGCAGGTCGAGCTGACGACGGGCCGCGAAGCCGCCGAGCTGCGTTCCACGCACATGCTGGAACTGTTCCCGCCCGCCGACCGCCCGGCCATTGCCCAGGCATTTTGCGACGTGTTCGAGCGCGAAGGCATGGTACAGGTGGAAGCGCACTTGCTGGCCCACGGCCGGCAAATCCCCTTCCTGTTTTGCGGCGCGCGGCTGGCGGCCGACGGCCAGCAATTCCTGCTGGGCTGCGGCATCGACCTGTCCTGCCATTACGAACAAAAAGACACGCTGGAATTGCGTGAACGGGCGCTGCATGCAGTCAACAACGGCGTCGTCATCACCCGCTGCGACGGCGCCGACAATCCCATTGTCTACGTCAATCCCGCCTTTGAGCGCATCACCGGCTATACGCTGCAGGAAGCGCTGGGACGCGATTCCCGCTTCATGGCCGCGCCCGGGCGCGACACCACGGTGCGCGCCCACCTGGCGGCCGCGATTGCCGCACGCCGGCCAATGACCGTGGTGCTGCGCAACTGCCGCAAGAATGGAGAGTTGTTCTGGAACCACTTATCGATCACGCCGGTGCGCGACCGCCACCACAAGATTTCCCATTACGTTGGCATTATTGAAGACGTGACGGAGCAGCGGCAACGCATGGCGCAGCTGGAGCACCAGGTCACGCATGACGCGCTGACGGGGCTGGCCAACCGCAGCCTGCTGCGCGACCGGGTGGAACATGCGATCACGTCGGCCCGGCGCAACGGCCTCAGCGCTGCCGTGATCTTGATGGACTTGAACAGGTTCAAGGAAATCAATGACACGCTGGGACACGACGCCGGCGACCAGGTCCTGTGCGCCGTCGCGCGCCGCCTGCACGCGGCGGTGCGCGACAGCGATACCGTGGCCCGCCTCGGCGGCGACGAATTCGTACTGGTGTTGCCGGACCAGCCGGACTTGCGCTACACGCTGGGCATGATCAGCCGCATCCGGCGCGAATTGACGGCGCGCTTCGAGATCGACGGCCATCCGGTGCCGATCGATGGCAGCATGGGCGTGGCGATCTATCCGAACGATGCGGACAATTTTGCCGCGCTGCTGCGCGCAGCCGATGTCGCCATGTACGAAGGCAAGCGTGGCGGCGGCGGCGCCGTGCATTTCTATTCGCCGGACATGGCCAACGCATCGACCTCGCGCGCACGCCTGGAAAAAGCGCTGCGCGAAGCCATCCGCAACGATGAAATCCACCTGGCGCTGCAACCCAATGTCGGCGTGGCCGATGGCCGGTTGCTGGGCCTGGAGGCGTTGCTGCGCTGGCGCCACCCGGAACTCGGCGAATTAATGCCCGGCGAATTCCTGCCGGATGCGGAAACCAATGGCTTGATCATCGACCTGGGGCGGCACGTGGTGGAACGCGCCTGCACCTTGCTGAACCGGCTCGATCAGCTGGGCTACCGGGATTTGCCGGTGTCGGTCAATGTCTCGCGGCGCGAATTTGCGCGCCCCGATTACCTGTCCTACCTGGCCGGCAAGATGGCGCAACACGGCATCGGCCCGGGGCGCATGGAACTGGAAGTGAAGGAAGCGCAGTTGATGTACAACACGGAACTGGCCCGCAAACTGTCATCGGGCCTGAGCAAACTGGGCTTGCGCTTGTCGGTCGACCGCTTTGGCGACGGCATCACGAATTTGCATTGCCTGCGCTCGCTGGCCATCGACCAGCTGAAAATGGCGCCCGCCTCCGTGCACGAAATCTGCCCGCAGGGGCAGCATGGCGCGCTGGCCAAAACCACGCTCGATATCGGCCACAACCTCAACATCCCCGTGGTGGCAACCGCCGTGGAAACCCAGGCGCAACGCGACTTCCTGGCCGCGCACGGCTGTCCCGGCATGCAGGGGCGTTATATCAGCGAACCGATGGCGCAGGGGGCGCTGGAGCAGTGGCTGGCATCGCGCGCGGTGTCTTGATCAGGTCTTCTTGCGGACCCGAAACAATTCGCGGCTGAGCAAGTGGTCGCCGCCATCCCACACCCGGTCGATCATGCGTTTCAGTTCCGCCTTGCCTTCATGGGAATCGATATCGCAAAACGCCAGCACGTCGCGCGCCGGGGCGGCAATCGCGTACCCCTTGTCGACCAGGTTGGCGAAGTCCTTTTGCCACAGGCGTTCCAGCAGGAACATCGACGCTTCGAAGCGGCCATCGATGAAGACGCCGAAGAAGGTGTCAAATTGCTGCACGCGGATGTGGTAGGCGCACAGCGTAAACAGGTTGTCCATGGCCTGGCGGTGGATGTCGGCCAGGGTCACGCCGCTGGACAAGTGACGCCGCAGCACCCAGCCGTCATCCACCGCATAGCCGATCATGAAGCCGTTGCCAATTGGCCGCACCAGCCGCGCCTCGTCCCCTTCCTGCGGCGCGGCAGGCAACAGGCAGGCGGTGCTGCGCGACAGGAAGTCATCCATGACACCTCCTTGCAAGGAATACGCAATTGTAAGGCGGCATTGAGTATTGGCAATAAAAAAGCGGGCCGCAGCCCGCTTTTTGTATCCGTACAACGAACCGGATGAACGCTAGATTAACGCTTGTCCAGTGGTGGAACATCGCGCGCCGTGGCGCCGACGAACAGCTGGCGTGGACGGCCGATTTTTTGCTCTGGATCGGCAATCATTTCGTTCCACTGGGCGATCCAGCCGATGGTACGGGCCATCGCGAAGATACCGGTGAACAGCGAGACCGGAATGCCCAGTGCCGACTGCACGATGCCCGAGTAGAAGTCGACGTTCGGGTACAGCTTGCGCGAGACGAAGTATTCGTCGTTCAGGGCAATCTTTTCCAGTTCCATCGCCAGCTTGAACAGCGGGTCGTCTTGCAGGCCCAGTTCGTTCAGCACTTCGTGGCAGGTTTCGCGCATCAGCTTGGCGCGCGGGTCGAAGTTCTTGTAGACGCGGTGACCGAAGCCCATCAGCTTCACGCCGGAGTTCTTGTCTTTGACTTGCGCGATGAACTCAGGGATCTTGTCGACGGTGCCGATTTCTTTCAGCATGGTCAGGGCCGCTTCGTTCGCGCCGCCGTGGGCAGGGCCCCACAGGCAAGCGATACCGGCAGCGATACACGCGAACGGGTTGGCGCCCGAGGAACCGGCCAGACGCACGGTCGAGGTCGAAGCGTTTTGTTCGTGGTCGGCGTGCAGGATCAGGATACGGTCCAGCGCGCGCACCAGCACGTCGTTGACCTTGTATTCTTCGCATGGGTTGCCGAACATCATGCGCATGAAGTTCGCGCTGTACGACAGGTCATTGCGTGGGTACACGAACGGCTGGCCGATCGAGTATTTGTAAGCCATCGCCACCAGGGTTGGCATCTTCGCGATCAGGCGGATTGCCGACACTTCGCGGTGGTGCGGGTCGTTGATGTCCAGCGAGTCGTGGTAGAACGATGCCAGCGCGCCGACGGTGCCAACCAGCACGGACATCGGGTGCGCGTCGCGGCGGAAGCCACGGAAGAAGAATTGCATCTGTTCGTGCACCATGGTGTGCTTGGTCACGGTGTCAACGAATTTTTTCTTTTGCGCCACGTTCGGCAGTTCGCCGTTCAGCAGCAGGTAGCACGATTCCATAAAGTCGGCGTTCACCGCCAACTGTTCGATCGGGTAGCCACGGTACAGCAGCTCGCCCTTGTCGCCGTCGATGTAGGTGATCGACGAGTTACATGCCGCGGTCGACATGAAGCCCGGGTCATACGTGAATTTGCCGGTGGCGCCGTACAGTTTGCGGATATCGATGACGTCCGGACCGATCGTGCCTTTGTAGATCGGGAATTCTACCGGCTGGCTACCATCGGAGAACGACAGAGTTGCTTTGTTGTCAGAGGTGTTCATGGACTCTTCCTTCCTGGAGAGATGCAGCTTATTAAAAAAACCTTTGGTACTACCAGCGGCGTAAAGGGGGCCGGTTTCGGGTATCCGGCCCGCCCAGTCACGCAAGACGCAAACGTTGCAGCAGTGCGCGCACATGCGGCAGATCGACCTCGCCTTCCGGCTCGGTTCGAGCCAGCACCAGATCCATCAGCGCATTGTCCGACAAGTCGAGGAGCCGCGTGAGCGCGTCCACTTCCTCGTCGGTCAATTCTTGTTCATGCGCATCGAGAAAACGGGTCAGGATGATGTCGTTTTCCAGCAGGCCGCGGCGCGCGCGCCAGCGAAGGCGCGCGCGGTTCGCTGGATCTGCCTGATGCGCAGATTTGTCCAGATGCGTCATAGGATCAGTGGGATCAAATGGCGCGGCGGACCATCAATTCCTTGATCTTGCCGATGGCCTTGTTCGGGTTCAGGCCTTTCGGGCAAACATCAACGCAATTCATGATCGAGTGGCAGCGGAACAGACGGTATGGGTCTTCCAGGTTGTCCAGACGCGCGCCGGTGGCTTCGTCGCGCGAGTCGGCGATGAAGCGGTAGGCTTGCAGCAGGCCGGCCGGGCCGACGAACTTGTCCGGATTCCACCAGAACGACGGGCACGACGTCGAGCAGCACGCGCACAGGATGCACTCGTACAGGCCGTCCAGTTCTTCACGCTCGGCAGGCGACTGCAGGCGCTCGGTTTCCGGCGGAATCGAGTCGTTGATCAGGAATGGCTTGATCGAGTTGTATTGCTTGAAGAACTGGGTCATGTCGACGATCAGGTCGCGGATGACTGGCAGGCCAGGCAAAGGACGCAGCACGATCGGCTCCGACAACTCATTTAAGTTGGTGGTGCAGGCCAGGCCGTTTTTGCCGTTGATGTTCATCGCGTCGGAACCGCAAACGCCTTCGCGGCACGAGCGGCGCAGCGACAGCGAGTCATCCACGTCCGACTTGATGCGCTGCAGCGCGTCCAGCAGCATCTTGTCCGTGTCTTTCAGTTCGACCGTCAAGTCCTGCATGTATGGCTTGGCGTCGCGGTCCGGGTCGTAGCGGTAAATCTTGAATTTGAGAGTGCGTGGCATGTTCTTGAGCCCTTGCTTAGAAAGTACGTGCTTTTGGCTTGAAGGTTTCAACCGTCAGCGGCTTGGTGACGACAGCTTTGTATTCCAGGCGATTTCCTGCGGAGAACCACAGCGTGTGCTTCATCCAGTTTTCGTCGTCGCGTTGCGGGTAATCGTTGTGCGCATGGGCGCCGCGCGATTCCTTGCGTGCCGCCGCCGAGGTAATAGTGGCCTTGGCGGTTTCGATCAGGTTGTCCAGTTCCAGCGCTTCCACGCGGGCGGTGTTGAACACTTTCGACTTGTCCTTGAAGGACACGTGCTTGCGGCGCTCGTCCAGCTTCAGGATTTCTTCACGGCCGGTGACCAGGGCTTCGTCGGTACGGAACACGCCGCAGTATTTCTGCATCGTGGCGCGGATGTCGTTGGCGACGTCCTGCACTTTTTCCGAGCCGGTCGAGGTTTCCAGCTTGTTCAGGCGGTCCATGGCGAAGTCGCTGGCGTCTTTCGGCAGCGGCTTGTTTTCCTTCTGCTTCAGGTTTTGCGCAACGATGTGGTTGCCGGCCGCACGGCCGAACACCACCAGGTCCAGCAGCGAGTTGGTGCCCAGGCGGTTCGCGCCGTGCACCGAGACGCAGGCGCACTCGCCGATCGCGTACAGGCCGTTGACCACTTTCTGGGTGCCGTCGCCGTTTGGCGTCACCACCTGGCCGTGGATGTTGGTCGGAATACCGCCCATCTGGTAGTGGATGGTTGGCACGACCGGGATTGGTTCCTTGGTCGCATCGACGTTGGCGAACTTGTGGCCGATTTCCAGGATCGACGGCAGGCGCTTCTCGATGGTTTCCTTGCCGATGTGGCGCAGGTCCAGCAGCACGTGGTCCTTGTTCGGACCGCAGCCGCGGCCTTCCTTGATTTCCTGGTCCATCGAGCGGGACACGAAGTCGCGCGGGGCCAGGTCTTTCAGGGTCGGCGCATAGCGCTCCATGAAACGCTCGCCTTGCGAGTTGATCAGGATACCGCCTTCACCACGCACACCTTCCGTGATCAGCACGCCCGCGCCGGACACGCCGGTCGGGTGGAACTGCCAGAATTCCATGTCTTGCAGCGGCAGGTTGGCGCGCGCCGCCATGCCCATGCCGTCGCCGGTGTTGATGAACGCGTTGGTCGACGCGGCGAAGATACGGCCGGCGCCACCGGTGGCGAACACCGTGGTTTTCGCTTCCAGCATCATGACTTCGCCGGTTTCCATTTCCAGCGCGATCACGCCGACGACATCGCCTTCAGCGTCACGGACCAGGTCCAGCGCCATCCATTCGACAAAGAAGTGGGTACGGGCGCGCACATTACGCTGGTACAGCGTGTGCAGCAGCGCGTGGCCGGTACGGTCAGCCGCGGCGCAGGCGCGCTGCACGGCTTTTTCGCCGAAGTTCGCGGTATGGCCGCCGAACGGACGCTGGTAAATGGTGCCGTCCGGGTTGCGGTCGAATGGCATGCCGAAGTGTTCCAGCTCGTACACGACTTTCGGTGCTTCGCGGCACATGAATTCAATCGCGTCCTGGTCGCCCAGGTAGTCGCCACCCTTGACGGTGTCGAACATGTGCCAGAACCAGTTGTCTTCGGCCATGTTGCCGAGCGAGGCGCCGATACCGCCCTGGGCGGCCACCGTGTGCGAACGGGTCGGGAACACTTTCGACAGCACCGCCACGTTCAGGCCGGCTTCTGCCAGTTGCAGGGAGGCGCGCATGCCGGAACCGCCGGCGCCCACGATCACCGCGTCAAAGCGGCGGGAAGGAATTGCAGATTTGATTGCTGCCACGATTTACACGCTCCACAGAATTTGTACCGACCAGGCGGCACAGCCGACCAGCCACAGGATGGTGGCGATTTGCAGCGCCAGGCGCACGCCAACCGCTTTCACGTAGTCCATCCAGATATCACGCATGCCAACCCAGGCGTGGTAGAACAGCCCGAACAGCGTCACTGCGGAGAACAGCTTGAACCATTGTTTTGCGAACAGGCCGGCCCAGCCTTCATAGCTGAAGTTGCTGCCGGTCAAGAAGGACACCAGCAGCGTGACGGTGTACACCACCATCAGCACGGCGGTCACGCGCTGTGCCAGCCAGTCCTTGACGCCGTAGCCCGCGCCAACCACCAGGCGCTTCGGTCCGATATTATTGTTTGCCATTTTCAGAACACTCCAAACAGTTTCAGGGCAACCAGCACCGTCAGCGTCAGGCTGATGGCCAGCACGGTCGCGGAGGATTTACGCGCCGAATCCTTGTCCAGGCCGACGTGCATGTCCATGATCAGATGGCGTACGCCAGCGCAGAAGTGGTGGAAATAACCCCAAACCAGGGCCAGGATGACCAGTTTGGTGATTGGCTGCTGGGCGATGCCCTGCATATAGCCAAACGAAATTTCAGAGCGGATGCTCAGCTCCAGCAGGTACAGCACGACCGGCAGCAATGCGAACATCATAAAACCGCTGATGCGGTGCAAAATCGACACAATCGCCGCCAATGGCATGCGGTAATTGGACAATTCCGTGACGTGAATATTGCGAAATTCCGGCCGCTGTTTTCTGGCTTCCCTTACGGCTTCTGACATGTCAAGACCTCCCTATCTATAACTAAAATTTTGCAGGACAGCGATTTTCGCCTATTTTCGCCGCCCAGACCAATATCTATTGTTACATATAACGATAATTATGTTTTATCGCTTAGTTGGTCATGACATTTAGACATGACCATTTTTTATTAGCGCAGGTCTGCCCCGGTGGCGCGGGGCTGCGCGTCTCCTGAATCAAATCGGTTCGAGTACTTCCATACGGCGGGCAACGGTTAAATTCATTATCATTTTCGCCAGCCGCATCATGCTTTTCGATGTTCTTGAGAGGATTAGAGGGTCAGCTCAGATCGTTCTGGTAATGGTGGCGCAGGGTCGAATACAACCCGCGGCGCAGCTCTACCGGCTTATCGCCATACGTGAACGACACGCGTTCCGACATCAGCAGTGGAGTACCGGCAACCAGCTGCAGCAATTCCGCTTCGGAATCGCCTGCACACACAGCGCGGATCTTTTCCTGCGCGCGGATCATGCGGGTGCCAAACTCAGATTCGAACAGGCCGTACATCGGCCCTTTGTATTCATTGAGACGCTCGGCCGTCAGGCCTTTGAAGATCAGGCCGGGAAGCCACAGCTCTTCGACAATGGTGGGCGTGCCGTCGAACGACTGCACGCGCTTGATGAAAACAACCGCATCGCCGGATTTCAGTTCCAGCAGGCGCGCCACATCGGCGGGCGCGCGCATGCGCTTGACTTCGATGAATTTGGATTCGGGATAGTGCGGCACGCCCTCGTCGGGCATCAGCCGCAGGAAACGGAAATGGGCGCGCGCTTCGTGGTGGGTCGACACGAACGTGCCCTTGCCCTGCTTGCGCACCACCAGGTTTTCCGCCGCCAGCTCGTCGATCGCCTTGCGCACGGTGCCCTGGCTGACCTTGAAACGGCCGGCCAGCTCGACTTCGCTGGGGATCAGTTCGCCCGGCTTCCATTCGCCGGACTGCAAGCTTTGCGTGATCAACGCCTTGATCTGCTGGTACAGCGGCGAAAACGTCGGCGACGGGCCGCCGGCTTGGGAGCCGGATGCGCTTTGCAAGTTTGCGCTGTTCAGGTTGGACGAGGCGTTGTTCATGGGCAGGCATTTCACCACAAAACCCCTACGGCGTCCAGAAAAAACGTTAACTTATCTGTCTTATATAAGACATAAGATAGCGTTGACAGGAAGTCCAGAGAAGCCTACACTCAGGAGTTGTGCTTATTTGTCCAACATAGTTGACACCTGGATCAGAAAAGCATAGTCGCAGTATCGACGAAAGGCAAACCGAACTTTGCAGTCTTGTATCATTTAAATGATGTAGGGCGGCTTTTACAAAGCCGCCGCAGCGCCGTCGAGACGCATGCACGGCGGGTTTGCAAAACCCGCCCTACGCGTTCTCCGCCGCAACGCAGCAATTTGAGACAGGACCAGCAATTTTTCACGACCGGTTTTGGTATCATTACATTTTTCCCCGAACCGGGCCCATAGCTTCCGTTTTCATTCCATCACTTTGGAGATTCATCATGGCTAAAACCCCAATGCGTGTTGCCGTTACCGGCGCTGCCGGCCAAATTGGCTATTCCCTGCTGTTCCGCATCGCCAACGGCGACATGCTGGGCAAAGACCAGCCAGTCATCCTGCAACTGCTCGAGATCCCTGACGAAAAAGCGCAAAAGGCGCTGAAAGGCGTCATGATGGAAATCGACGACTGCGCATTCCCGCTGCTGGCCGGCATGACCGCCCACTCCGACCCGATGACCGCGTTCAAGGACATCGACGTGGCCCTGCTGGTGGGCGCGCGTCCACGCGGCCCAGGCATGGAGCGTAAAGACCTGCTGGAAGCCAATGCCCAGATCTTCACGGTGCAAGGCAAGGCGCTGGACGCGGTTGCGTCGCGCAACGTCAAAGTGCTGGTGGTCGGCAACCCTGCCAACACCAACGCTTTCATCGCCATGAAATCGGCGCCATCGCTGCCGGCCAAGAACTTCACCGCCATGCTGCGCCTGGACCACAACCGCGCGCTGTCGCAAGTCGCTGCCAAGACCGGCACCCAGGTGAAAGACATCGAGAAGCTGACCGTGTGGGGCAACCACTCGCCAACCATGTACGCCGACTACCGCTTCGCCACCGTGAACGGCAAGTCCGTGAAAGACCTGATCAACGACCAGGAATGGAACGCCAACGTGTTCCTGCCAACCGTCGGCAAACGCGGCGCCGCCATCATCGAAGCTCGCGGCCTGTCGTCGGCGGCATCGGCTGCCAACGCGGCAATCGACCACGTGCGTGACTGGGTACTGGGCACCAACGGCAAGTGGACCACCATGGGCATCCCATCGGACGGTTCCTACGGCATCCCGGAAGGCACCATGTTCGGCTTCCCTGTGACCTGCGAAAACGGCGAGTACACCATCGTCCAGGGCCTGGAAATCGACGCGTTCTCGCAAGAGCGCATCAACATCACGCTGAAAGAACTGACCGAAGAGCGTGAAGGCGTGAAACACCTGCTGCCATAATCGGCGCCCCGCGGCACATGGATCCGGTCAAACCCGCCATCAGCCGCACTCGCCGCCCTGCTTCCGGCCCTGCCGGGAGCACGGCGGCGCTCCCCCTGTCCACCACTACTTCCAGCATGCATCCATCCGAAGTCTTATTCCAGGGCACACGCCAGCCGCTGCTGCTTCCCTCCTGCGACCACTACGCGGGTTCTGAAAAGCTGATGCGCAAGTCGATTGCCTTGCAACAAGAAATTGGTCCCCTGTTCGATATCACCTTCGATTGCGAAGACGGCGCCGCCGCCGGCGCCGAAGCGGCGCACGCCGAACTGGTGGCGTCCCTGCTGCGCGACGACGGCAACAAATTCGGCCGCATCGGCGCCCGCGTGCACGACTTGCACAGTCCGCACTTCGAGCGCGACGTCGAGATCATCGTCGGCCAGGCAGCCAGCCAGCTGGCCTACGTCGTGCTGCCGAAACCGGACAGCCTGGCCGAAGTCAGGAAAGCCATCGACCTGGTCAACCGCCACGCGAATCAGGCGGGGCGCCAGGGCTTGCCGGTGCACGTGCTGATCGAGACCCACGGCGCGCTGCGCGACGCGTATGACATCGCCGCCCTGCCGCAAGTCGAGTGCCTGTCGTTCGGCATCATGGATTTCGTCTCGTCCCACTATGGCGCCGTGCCGGGCAACGCGATGCGCACGCCGGGCCAGTTCACGCACCCGCTGGTGGTGCGCGCCAAGCTGGAAATCGCGGCGGCCTGCCATGCCCACGGCAAGGTGCCGTCGCATAACGTGACCACGGAAATCAAGGATCCTGCCGTGGTGGCCAACGATGCCCAGCGCGCCGCCGCGGAATTCGGCTACACGCGCATGTGGAGCATCCACCCGAACCAGATCAAACCCGTGATTAAAGCCTTCACCCCGCGCCTGTCGGAAGTGAATGAAGCGGCCCACATCCTGCACGACGCCATGGGCGCGCAATGGGGCCCGATCTCGCATGGCGGCCGTCTGCACGACCGCGCCAGTTACCGGTATTATTGGACCGTGCTGCAACGGGCCCGGCTGGCTGGCCTGACCTTGCCGGAAGCGGCAACCGCACTGCTCAACACCCCTGTATTGGACGCATAATGAAGACTGTCTCTCGCTTATTTATGGCCTGCGCACTGGCGCTGGGCTCACTCACCCTGGCCGGCGCCGCCCACGCGGAAGTCGACACCAAGCCCAAAGCCACCGCAAAAAAGACGGTGAAGGCAAAAAAAGCCGCCAAACCGTCGGAAACCGGCGCCGCCCCTGCCGTCTCGCCGGCCGACAGCGAGGAGTCTGCGGAACCCTCGGTAACCGACGCCGCCGTCACGGAATTCAATTGCGAACTAGGCAACAAGATCACGATTTACACCAATGTCAGCGACGATGAACACATCGCGCTGCGCTGGAAAAAGCGCCTGCACCGCCTGAAGCGGGTGGTCACCACCACCGGCGCCCACCGCTTTGAGAACAAGTTGTATGGCCTGATCTGGATCGGCATTCCCGCCAAAGGCATGTTGCTCGACTCCAAACAGAACCGCCAACTCGCCAACGAATGCAAGAGCCCGGACCAGTCGAATCCGCTGCAAGCGGCCGATGCGGCGCCGGCGCAAGGTTGACGCACGCTTGAAGTTTGGCAGTACGGCAGCGCCAGTGCGCGTTTGCCATCCCCACCCGGGATGGCAAACGCGCACTGGCGCTGCACAGCATTTAGAAAACTCATCATTGACGATACCCACTGAAGGAGATGTCATGTCCCGCAACACTTTCAACACGCTCAAGGAATTCGATATCGCTGGCAAGGCAGGCAAGTTCTATTCGCTGCCGGCCCTGGAAAAAAGCCTGGGCATCAACATCTCGCGCCTGCCGGTATCGATCCGCGTAGTGCTGGAATCGGTGCTGCGCAACTGCGACGGCAAGAAAGTCACGGAAGAACACGTCAAGCAGCTGGCCGGCTGGAGCGCACAAGCCGAGCGCGTGGAAGAAATCCCGTTCGTGGTGGCCCGGGTGGTGCTGCAAGACTTCACCGGAGTGCCGCTGCTGGCCGACTTGGCCGCGATGCGCAACGTGGCGTCGAAAATGGGCGTGAATCCGAAGAAGATCGAGCCGCTGGTGCCGGTCGACCTGGTGGTCGACCATTCGGTGACGATCGATCACTTCCGCGAAAAGAAAGCGCTGGACCTGAACATGAAACTGGAATTCTCGCGCAACAACGAGCGCTATGAATTCATGAAATGGGGCATGCAGGCGTTCGACACCTTCGGCGTGGTTCCGCCGGGCTTCGGCATCGTGCACCAGGTGAACCTGGAATACCTGGCGCGCGGCGTCCACAAAACCAATGAGTCCGTGTACTACCCGGACACGCTGGTGGGCACCGACTCCCACACCACCATGATCAACGGTATCGGCGTGGTGGGCTGGGGTGTGGGCGGTATCGAAGCCGAAGCCGGCATGCTGGGCCAGCCGGTCTACTTCCTGACCCCGGACGTGATCGGCGTGAATCTGACCGGCGTGCTGCGCGAAGGCTGCACCGCGACCGACCTGGTGCTGACCATCACCGAGATGCTGCGCAAAGAGAAAGTCGTCGGCAAGTTCGTGGAATTCTTTGGCGCCGGCACCGAGACGCTGTCGCTGACCGACCGCGCCACCATCGCCAACATGGCGCCGGAATACGGCGCCACCATGGGCTTCTTCCCGGTCGACGACGCCACCATCGAGTACTTCAAGGGCACCGGCCGCACCAAGGCGGAAATCGATGCGTTCGAAGCGTACTTCAAGGCGCAAAACCTGTACGGCGTGCCGAAAGCCGGCGACATCGATTACACCCGTGTGGTTTCGCTGGACCTGTCGAGCGTTGCGCCATCGCTGGCCGGCCCGAAACGTCCGCAAGATCGTATCGAAATCGGCAACGTGAAATCGACCTTCACCGAACTGTTCTCGAAACCCGTGTCGGAAAACGGCTTCAACAAGAACGCGGCCGACCTGACCACCGAATATGTCACCTCGAACGGCGTGAAAGTGCACAACGGCGACGTGCTGATTGCCGCCATCACGTCCTGCACCAACACATCGAACCCATCGGTGCTGCTGGCCGCCGGCCTGCTGGCCAAGAAAGCCGTGGAAGCCGGCCTGGAAGTCGCGCCGCACATCAAGACTTCGCTGGCGCCCGGCTCGCGCGTGGTGACCGAGTACCTGACCGCCGCCGGCCTGCTGCCTTACATGGAAAAGCTGGGCTTCGGCGTGACCGCGTATGGCTGCACCACCTGCATCGGCAACGCGGGCGACCTGACCCCGGAACTGAACGCGGCGATCCAGTCCAACGATATCGTGGCCTCGGCCGTGCTGTCCGGTAACCGCAACTTCGAAGCGCGGATCCACCCGAACATCCGCTCCAACTTCCTGGCCTCGCCACCGCTGGTGGTCGCTTACGCGATCGCCGGCAATGTCACGCGCGACCTGATGACCGAACCGGTCGGCAAAGGCACCGGCGGCAAGGACGTGTACCTGGGCGACATCTGGCCGACCTCGAACGAGATCCAGGCACTGATGAAGCACGCCATGAACTCCAAGCTGTTCAAGGATAACTACGCCGACGTCAAGGGCAATCCGGGCAAGCTGTGGGAAGCCGTGTCGTCGACCGAAGGCCAGGTCTACAACTGGCCGGAGTCGACCTACATCGCCGAGCCGCCATTCTTCGACGGCTTTGAAATGACCCCGAAAGCCGCCGCTTCCGGCATCACCGGCGCGCGCGCGCTGGGCGTGTTTGGCGACTCGATCACCACCGACCACATTTCCCCGGCCGGTTCGATCAAGGAAGATGGTCCGGCCGGTAAATGGCTGAAGGACAACGGCGTGCAAAAAGCCGACTTCAACTCGTACGGCTCGCGCCGCGGCAACCATGAAATCATGATGCGCGGCACCTTCGCCAACGTGCGGATCAAGAATAAGATGATCCCGCCGAAGGCCGACGGTTCCGCGGTGGAAGGCGGCATCACCATCCACCAGCCATCGGGCGAACAGCTGTCGATCTACGACGCGGCCATGAAATATGTGGCGGCAGGCACCCCGACCATGGTGTTCGGCGGCGAAGAATACGGCACCGGTTCGTCGCGCGACTGGGCCGCCAAGGGCACCCAGTTGCTGGGCGTGAAAGCCGTGATCTGCCGTTCGTTCGAGCGCATCCACCGCTCCAACCTGGTCGGCATGGGCGTGCTGCCGCTGCAATTCATCGGCGCCGATTCGGTGGAATCGCTGGGCATCACCGGCAAGGAAACCTACGACCTGAAGGGCCTGGAAGGCGAGATCAAACCACAGCAGCAATGCACCCTGGTGATCCACCGCGAAGACGGCACGAGTCACGCCGTGTCGGTCCTGCTGCGCATCGATACCCCGATCGAAGTGGATTACTACAAGCACGGCGGTATCTTGCCGTTCGTGCTGCGCCAGTTGCTGGCGGCGTAACCCGCCTCCGCATCGATGACAACGCCGGGTTCGCCCGGCGTTTTTTATTGAAACCGCGCGCGGTAAGCGGCCGGCGACAGGCCCACCGACGTGCGGAACAGCCGTGTAAACGAGCTGGTGTCCTGGTATCCCACCTGCGCCGCGA
Organism: Pseudoduganella sp. GW821-FHT12E03; assembly: GCF_058807115.1. NCBI lineage: Bacteria > Pseudomonadati > Pseudomonadota > Betaproteobacteria > Burkholderiales > Oxalobacteraceae > Pseudoduganella > Pseudoduganella sp. GW821-FHT12E03. The sequence continues at coordinate 77,942 of NZ_JBXAQJ010000009.1, forward strand.
TGCGCTCCACCGTCACATCCCCCGCCTCCAGCAATGCCCGCGCCGCGTCGATGCGCAAGCGCTGCAGGTATTCCAGCGGTGTCTGCTCCAGCGCGGTTTTAAAACGGCGCGCCAGGGTGCGTTCGCTGACGGCCAGCCGCGCCGCCAGCTCCGCCATGCTGCCCGGGGTGGCCATGTGGTTTTGCAGCCAGTGCTGGGCCCGGTGCACCAGTGAATCGCCATGCGCCTTGTCCACCAGCAGCGGCAGATACGGCGTCTGCACCGTCTGGCTGACGTCGATCAGCATGCTCTTGGCGCACTGCGCGGCAATGTCCGGTCCGGCCAACCGTTCCACCACCCGCACCGCCTGCAGCAAATAAGACGCGGACGCGCCGGCGCACACCAGCCGCTCCGCTTCCGTCACCACCGGCCGCAGCTGCAAATCGACCAGCGGGAAACGGGCGCGGAACTGCGCTTCCAGCCACCAGGTGGTGGTGGCGGCGCGCCCATCGAGCAAACCGGTCCCGGCCAGTACAAAGGTGCCGGTGCAATTGGCCACCAGCCACGCGCCCGCCTGCCATTGCGCCGTCATCCAGGCTTGCGCTTCGCGCTGGCGCGCCAGCAGCGAGGCAAACGCGCGGTGCCCACGGTAATGCAGGCTGGGGATGAAGACCAGACCATAGCGCTGGCGCGGCCCCGGCGCCACCGTGGACAACAACAAGCCATTGCTGGCCCGCACCGGCTGGCCGTCCATGGCAATGAATTCCCACGTAAACAATGGAACAGCGCGTCCGCGCTGCTTGCGCAGGTGCGCGTTGGCCACCTGCAGGATATCGGCAAAGCCGGCGGCGCAGGAAGCATAGCAATCGTCGAGGCACAAGATGGCGGCATGCGGCATGGTGTGTCGATTTTCGCATAGAGGAAGTCAAATTCGCCACTGCCAGCGACGCCGCGCACTGCGTACAGTGGCGGCATCACCACATGAGGAGCCATCCAGTGAACGTCTTGATCGTGCATGCGCACAACGAACCGCAATCCTTCAACGCCGCCCTGAAAGACCTGGCCGTCGGCGAATTCCAGGCGCAGGGCCATGCCGTGCAAGTCTCGGACCTGTATGCGATGGGCTGGAATCCGGTCGCCGGCGCCGGCGATTTCGTGCAGCGCGCGCGCCCCGATTACCTGGTCTATGCGCTGGAACAGCGCAGCGGTGTACTGGCGCCGGATATCCGCGCTGAGCTGGACAAACTGATGTGGGCCGACCTGGTGGTCTTCAATTTCCCGTTGTACTGGTTTTCCGTGCCTGCGATCTTGAAAGGCTGGATCGACCGCGTGCTGGTGTCCGGCCTGTGCTATGGCGGCACGCGTTTCTATGACAAGGGTGGCCTGGCGGGCAAACGCGCCATGCTCACCCTGACCCTGGGCGGGCAGCCCCACATGCTCCAGGCCGGTGGCGTACATGACGATCTGCTTGACATGCTGCGCCCGCTGCTGCGCGGCACCCTGGCCTATGTCGGCATGACGGTGCTGCCGCCGTTCGTGGCCTATCACGTCCCCTATATCCGGCTCGAGGAACGCACGGCCATGCTGGACGCCTACCGCGAACGGCTGGGTGCGCTGGACCGGTTGACGCCCCTGTCATTTCCGTCGCTGGACCAGTACGACGAACAGCTGCGCCCGAAGCGCTGACACCGGCGTTTTTTATTTGACCGCCGCATGCCGCTGAATCCACTACAATATGCCTAACGTGAATTTCCCACAGAGAGAACCTGTTAGCGCTATGCGTCGCCCATCCAAAGATTCAACACCAAAACTTACTGCCGACAGCCAGCGCCTCGTCACCCTCGCCCAAGCCGTAGGCCAGTCTGCCAGCCGCCTCGAAGAACGCAACTGGGAAGCTTCGCTGGACCAGCAAATCCACAAGCTGCTGAAGTCCAGCCACCAGGACAGCATCGATGCCGCGCTGAACAGCCTGTTCCGCGACGACTTGACCGCCTACGACGTGCTGATGGACAGCGTGGAAGCCGTCAGCGAATCCACCACCGTCACGGTGGAAGCCGATGGCGTTTCCACCAAGTACGACGTGTTGCTGGTTGCAGCCCCGGTCCTGGCCTGGACCCGTTTTTCCATCGCGTCCGGCCCGATTCCGTCCGACGTGCTGAACACGCTGTCCGCGCACTTTTCCGCCCACTTGCTGGCCGACGGCACGCACATGGCCATGGCCTCGACCTTGTACTCGATCGACCAGTTGCCGCGCACCCATGCCGAAGCCTATGGCAAGGTGCAAAAGCTGGCGCAAGCCGCGCTGAAAGGCGTGGCGTACAAGACCGAGAGCAAGGTGCCGGAAACCGCGCCGTTCCTGGCCGATACCCGCTACCTGCTGGTGGCCGTGGTGGCGCCGCATGGCGGCCCGCTGTTCCGCTGGCAAATGCCGGCCGCCGCCGCGCACTATGCCGATGAACGCAAGAATGCGCTGGAACAGTGGCGCACCCAGGCGCTGCCGACCGTTAACCGCCTGCTGCCGGGCTGCGGCGTTGAACTGCTGCTGCCGGAAGCGTATTACATGGCGTGCCGCGAAGCCGACAAACTGGTCCGCCCGGTATCGATCCGCGCCGCCGTGCACTACCTGACACACACGCTGGCGGTGGAACCGTCGGACTTGCGCGCCGTGATTGCCGGCTTTGGCGAAGAAGCCGGCGATGGCCAGGTCGATGAATACCGTGTGGCCTTCACGCCACGCCAGAGCAGCGATGTGGTGTATGGCGTGGTGTGGCCGCTGTATGGCCAGGAAGATGAAGAAGGCACGCCGCCGGAAGGGCCGATTTCCAGCAGCAACCTGGCCAGCCTGCTCAAGCCGCGCACGCCGGTGGAAGAGATCGTCGAACACTTGAACACGGCCGGCGTCACCACCGTCAAGAAACTTGGTGAACGCTACGTGTCCGAGTATTGCGACGATTGCGGCGCGCCCCTGTTTGCCGATCCGGCCGGGGAACTGGTGCATGCGGAAATGCCGGAAGATGCGCCGGCGGGCAACGAGCACTTCCATTAAAGTATGGGAGCCCGGCCGGAAGGCCCGGCACCCATTACACAAATTTACACTTATTACATATCAAAGTGACAATGTGTGAGTTTGATCAATGCTCCGTACCGTTACAGTGCTGCTTTATCCACTGAACCGGACCGACATGACCAGACTCACCCGCCGCCTTCCCTCTTCCTGCGCACTCATCCCCCTCGTGGCGTTGTTGACCGCCTGTGGCGCCGATGGCCCCACCGGCCTGAAGCTGCATGCCACCACGTCGACCGTCATGCAGGGCGGCAGTGCGATTGCCGTCAGCGCCACCGGCGGCAGGAAAGGCGACAAGGTCAGCTGGCGTTTGCTGCCCGCCAGCGCCGGCACGCTGACAGCGAGCACCGACACCCGCAGCGCCATCTACTTCCCGGGCACGGCGGGCGCCACGGCGACGCTCAGCATTGAAGCGAAACTGCGCAGCGACACGGAAACCCTGGCGCTGCAAGTGCAGGCGTCACCGGCCAGCGAACTGGTGGCCAGCCTGCCGCAATGGTGGCAACCCGTTACCGTCTCGGGCCTCTCGGGCATCACCGGCGAGCCGCGCGGCTTCGCCCCCGATGGGGCCGGCGGCTATTACATCGCGTACGCGGCGCCGACCTCGAAGGTCGTGCAGGTCAAAGCGGGCGGCACCCCGGTTGAAATCAGCGGTCTGGCCGGCTACGGCATCATCGGCGGCGCCAAAGATGGCACCCTGTATCTGACGCAAACTGCAAGCAACAATGCGCTGACCGTGAGCAAGCGCACGCCGGACGGCAAACTCACCGTGCTGACGCGCACCGCCGCACACGACGGCAAGAAAGCCACCATCGACGGCCCTTCCGGCACTGCGACGGCCCTGTCTCCGCGCTTCACCTTTGACAGCGCCGGCAACCTGTACGCACTGGACGTCAGCAAGGTGCGCAAGATTGCAGCCGATGGCGCATGGACGACCGTGGCCGGCGATGGCTGCGGCATGGGCGATGCGCCTGCGTGCGCGGTATTCCCGGCGGCAGGCAAAGGCACCAGCGCACGCATCGGGCAAGGGGCGGCGATTGCCGCCGGCACGGACGGCGCGCTGTATGTCGCCGCCGCCGGTTCGATCCTGAAGGTCACGTCCGCCGGGGATGTCACGATCCTGGCCGGCGCCACCAGCGAGCGCAGCGATGCGCGCATGATCGATGGCGCCGGTACCGATGCCTACTTCCACCAGCCGCTGTCGCTGTCGCTCGATACCGCGGGCAATATCTACGCGCTGGACTACGACACCATCCGCCGCATCACGCCTGCCGGCGCGGTCAGTACCGTGGCGACCGGCATCGGCGTCCTGCAGCAGGGCCACCCGGAACTGTCGGCGACGCGCATCCGCATGAACGACGATGGCACGCTGGCCTACCTGCGGGCGGTCGACCTGCGCCGCGTCAAGGTGCAATAAAACATGTAGGGCGGTTTCCGCGCAGCGGAAGCCGCCCTACATGCACCGTGGAAAAGTGACGCCGGGTGGCGACGCACGCTCGGCGGCTATGCATAAGCCGCCTACAGTTTCACCAGGCCGAATAAGGATGGGCGATCAGGTTGGAATTGAGATACCGCTTGTCCGCCGTGACTTCCTCGCCGATCCAGTCCGGCTTGTCGAACGCCTGGTCTTCCGAGGGCAATTCGATTTCCGCCACCACCAGCCCGGCATTGACGCCGAGGAATTCATCGACTTCCCACACGAAGCCCGCATACGGAATGCGGCGGCGGTATTTTTCAATGACCGGCTGTTCGCACAGCTTGTCGAGGAACTCTGTTGCATCGGCCATCGGGATCGGATATTCCCATTCGCCCCGGCTCGCCCCCACGTTCTTGCCCTTGATGGTCATCACCGCGCCATCGCCTTCGATCCGCACCCGCACCACCCGCGACGGATGCGAGGACAGATAGCCCTGGCGCAGCAGGACGGGTTCGCCCTGCCGCATCCAGGCGTCGGAGGTCACGAGGAATTTACGCTCGATCTCGATGCCCATGGTTCAATCGTCCAGCGACAGCAGGATCGGCTGCAGCAGCGCGCGGCCCAGCGCGGCGCTGCGCGCGCCATTCCAGCCCACGTGCGCATCCGGCAAGTCCGCATTGTCCTTGAACGGCATTTCCAGGGTCAGCGACAGGCACTTGAAGTGGTGGCCGATATACTTCGACGCCAGGGTCAGCATGTCTTCCTTGTACTTCGATGCGGCATAGCCATAGGTATCCTGGAAGTCCGGCGACGCGTTCTTGTAGCGGTCGATGAAGGCTTTTTGCGCGGCGGCCTGTTGCGGCGTGAAGTTTTCCAGCATTTCATTGCCGGCTACGAAGTTGTACGGCAGTGCTTCATCGCCGTGGATGTCGAAGAACATGTCGACACCGGTTTCGTGGATTTTGTTTTTCACGCACAGCACTTCCGGCGAACGCTCCAGGGTTGGCGTCATCCATTCGCGGTTCAGGTTGGCCCCGGCGGCATTGGTGCGCAGGTTGCCGCGGATGGAACCGTCCGGGTTCATGTTCGGCACGATGTAAAACGCGCAGCGCTGCAGCAGCTTGCGGGCGATCGGATTCGCATCGTCGAGCAGCGCGTCGATCAAGCCTTCGACATACCATTCCGCCATTGATTCGCCCGGGTGCTGGCGCGCGATGACCCAGATCTTCTTTTCCGCTTCCGGTTCGCCGATGACCACCAGGTTCATGTCGCGGCCGTCCAGACTCGAACCGATATCGAGCACGCGGGCCGCCGGGTTTTCCGCCACTTCGCCCAGCAGGCGCAGGTGGCGCTCCCACGAATACGGCTCGAAGTACGCGTAATACACGCTGTCCAGGTCCGGCGTGTGCTTGACGGTCATGACTTCGCCGTCAAACGTGGTCGGCACGCGGAACCAGTTTTCCGAGTCGTAGCTCGCCACCGCGTGGTAGCCCTCGTAGCCCTTGGCGTACGTGGCCTGGCCCGCGTTGGTGAAGCGCATCGTCACGGCCTGGCCGCGCGCGCCTTGCAGGCGGAAGTGGAACCACTGGCGGATATCGGCTGCGTTATCGTCGCGCAGCTTCAGTTCGATGGTGGCCGGGGTATCGGCGCGCACCACTTCGATGGCGCCGGAATCGAAGTTTTGGCTGATTTTGATGGTCATGGGGGTGTCCCGTGTTGTTCTCCAAGGACCGCTATTTTAACGGTCCTGCAGGCGGGCAGGTTTATTTACCGCGCAGCTGCGCCACAAAATGCGTAGGGCGGATTTTACAAATCCGCCATGCCTGCGCCGCGTTGACGCATGCATGGCGGGTTCGCAGAACCCGCCCTACGGAATCACGTCAACTGTGCTAATCAACGTTGCGACCGGCCGCTTTCAGTGCGGCACGCACACCCGCGCCGTACGCCGCATCGGCCTGGTCGAAATGCCCCAGCTGGCGGGCGATGATCTCGTCGCTGACCTGGCTCAAAGGCCCGGCCAGGTTGGCAAACAGGTTTTGCTGCTCCGCCACCGTCATCAAGCGGAACAAATTGCCGGCCTGCGTGTAGTCATCTTCCCGGCCACGCCCATCGTAGCGCCCTGCCGCGCCGTGCAGCGCCAGCGGACCTTCGCCATGGCCCATGCCGGTATTGCCGCCACCGCCATGGCCGCCGGCCTGCACCGTGTCATAGTTTTGCGCATCGCCGCCGTTGTGGAGCGCCATCGCCCCGTCGCGCTGCTGGTTGTGGAACGGGCAGCGCGGCGCGTTGACGGGCAAATGCTGGTGGTTGGTGCCAACCCGGTACAGCTGCGCATCGTGGTAAGCAAACAAGCGGCCCTGCAGCATCTTGTCCGGCGAATAGCCCATGCCCGGCACCGCATTGGCGGGGGAAAACGCGGCCTGCTCAACTTCCGCATGGTAGTTGACCGGATTGCGGTTCAATTCCAGCACGCCGACCGGATGCAGCGGGAAGTCCGCGTGCGGCCACACCTTGGTCAAGTCAAACGGATTCCAGCCGGTGCGCGCACTCCACGCATCGAGTTCCTGTTCGGTCGCCACCTGCACCTTGACATCCCAGCGAGGATAGTCGCCGCTGTCGATCGCCGCGACCAGGTCGCGCTGCGCATAATCCGGGTCGGTCCCGGCCAGCCGCACGGCGTCCGCCGCCGACAGGTTCTTGATGCCCTGCCGGGTCTTCAAATGCCATTTCACGTAGACGCGCTCGCCCTGGCCGTTGATCAGGCTGTAGGTGTGGCTGCCAAAGCCATCCATGTGGCGGTAGCCGTCCGGCGTGCCGCGGTCCGAGAACAGCATCGTCACCTGGTGCAGGCTTTCCGGCGCCTTGCTCCAGAAGTCGAACATCATGGACGCGGATTTCAAATTCGTGCGCGGGCAGCGCTTTTGCGTGTGCACGAAATCCGGGAACTTGATCGGATCCTTGATGAAGAACATCGGCGTGTTATTGCCCACCAGGTCCCAGTTGCCCTGTTCCGTATAAAAACGGATGGCGAAGCCGCGCGGATCGCGTTCGGTATCCGCACTGCCGCGCTCACCACCGACCGTGGAAAAACGCACGAAGGTATCGGTCTGCTTGCCGACCTGGCTGAACAAACTGGCCTTGGTGTAGCGCGTGATGTCGTGCGTGACCGTGAAGGTGCCGTAAGCGCCGGAACCCTTGGCGTGCACCACGCGCTCGGGAATGCGTTCGCGGTTGAAATGCTGGAGTTTTTCAATCAGGTGGAAGTCTTGCAGCAGCAACGGGCCGCGTGGGCCGGCGCTCAGGGAATTCTGGTTATCGGCGACGGGAATGCCGGAGGCGGTGGTGAGTTGCGGCTGATGCTGCGGTGGCTGGCTCATGGTCTCTCCTGGGGTGTTGGAACAATGAGGCCAGTCTAAGCAAGCCTGATTAATAAATAAATTTGATTGATTCAATCGAATCGATAGCTTTATCCTAAATCTCAGATTTCATGGATGGCAATCCCTTCAATGGCGGATGCCGGACTCGCCCAGGGCTTCGCTTCCAGCGCCTTCTTCATGTCGGCATAGCCGGCCTGCCAGCGCGTATGAATCCCCAACGCCGTGAAGTCGATATCCTTGGTGTGGTCTTCACTGTCGAGCCGGGGCGCTTTCAGCAGCACCACGTGCATGTCGGTGCCGCAGCCCCAGGTCGCCAGGTCGCGCACCTCGGGCAAAGCCGCGACCTCCGGCGGCAGGTGCTGCGCCAGTTCGCGGATCACGTGGCGCAAGCGGTGCAGCCGGCGCTGCTGTTCGATGTGGCTGGCGCGGCTGGCGTACTGGATTTCCTTGTGCTTTTCCAGCACGTCGAGCACGCTTTGCGGCTCCTTGCCGTCCGGGTTCCACACTTGCACGGAAAAGATCAGGGAACTGCGGCGCGGCTCGTCATCGAGCACCGCTTCGATCGGGGTGTTCGAATAAATGCCGCCATCCCAGAATGGTTCGCCATCGATTTTCACGGCGGGAAAGGCGGGCGGGATGGCGCCGGACGCCACCACGTGGTCGACACACAACGCTTCCCGCTTCGTATCGAAATAGCGCATGTGGCCGGTGCGGGCGCTGACCGCGCCCACCGTCAAGCGCAAGCCGTCGCGGTTCAGGTAATCGAAATCGACCAGCAATTCCAGGGTTTTCAGCAACGGTCCGGTACGGTAAAACGCGGCGTTTTCCACGCCGACCGACGCGTCCGGGTTGAACCAGGTGGCCGGGTTGATGGCAAAAAAGGCGGGGATGCCCTGGGTCAGGGTCAGCGCGTTGGCGAATGCGCGCGGCATGCCCGGATACAGGGTGGAATGGTGTTCCATCAGGGTCCAGAACTGGCGCAGCCGGTCCAGCCGCCGCGCCGGCGGGTTGCCGGCAATGATGGCGCCGTTGAGCGCGCCAATCGACGTCCCGATCACCCAATCCGGCTCCACGCCCGCTTCATGCATGGCCTGGTACACACCCAACTGGTACGCCCCCAGCGCACCACCTCCCTGCAACACCAGCACCACCTGGTCGGGCATGACGTCCTCCTGTCGGGTTGGAATGCATTTCATTCTAGTCGGTATCCGGCAGCCGCAAGGCATGCTCGAGAATGCAATATTGTCTGTTGCGAAAATTTAACAAGGCGCCATAGCTGAGTACAAAATTTAAGCGCACACTATCATCCTGGGAGGACGAATCTATGGACCGTCACTGGATCAAACATTATCCCGGCCACGTCAATCCGCATCCGGACATTCCCGGCCACACCGTGGTCGAACGCTTCCATGAAGCTTGCGCCCTCCATGGCTCGCGCCCCGCGCTGGCCGGCCTGGGCACCACCATGAGCTATTCCCAGCTGCAGCAGCACGCCGATGAATTCACGTCGTGGCTGCAACTGGCGGGCTATGAACGGGGCGAGCGGATCGCCATCATGCTGCCCAATATCCTGCCCTACCCCGTGTGTTTCTTCGGCGCGCTGCAGGGCGGCTATGTGGTGGTCAATTGCAACCCGTTGTATACCCCGCGCGAACTGACGCACCAGCTGGCCGACAGCGGCGCCAAAGTCATCGTGGTGCTGGAAAACTTTGCCCATGTGGTGCAGCAAGTGCTGCCGGCCACCGCGATTGACAAAGTCGTGGTGGTGTCGCTCGGCGATTTGCACGGTTTCAAGGCGCCGCTGGTCAACCTGGTGGCGCGCCACGTCAAGCACCTGGTGCCGCCGTGGGATATCGGCGGCCATGTGCTGTTCGGCGCGGCGCTGAAACAAGGCCATGCGCGCCACCCGCGTCCGGTCGGCCTGGCGCGCGGCGATATCGCGCTGCTGCAGTACACGGGCGGCACCACGGGCATTTCCAAAGGCGCCGTGCTCACCCACGGCAACCTGTCCGCCCACGAAACGCTGCTCGAAACATGGGCCAGGCCGGCGCTGCAAGCCATGAAAGACGACGGCACCGTGGCGATGGCCATCATGCCGCTGTACCACATCAGCGCGCTGATGCTGGTCTTGATGCCCACCATACTGCATGGCGCCTGCTGCGTGCTGATCGCCAATCCGCGCGCACTCGATGAACTCATCAAAACCATGCGGCACTACCGCATCGGCATCCTCAGCGGCATCAACACGCTGTACAACGCGCTGCTGAACCACCCGGACATCCTCAAGGTCGACCTGACCGGCTTGCGCCTGTGCACGGCAGGCGGCGCGGCCACGCAACCGAGCGTCAATGAACGGTGGCATGCCCTGACCGGACTGCATATTTGCGAAGGCTATGGCATGTCGGAAGCCTCCGGTGCGCTGACCGTCAACCGCACGGACAACGTGCACTTCACCGGCACGGGCGGCATGCCGCTGCCCCTGACCGATATTTCCATCCGCGACGACAACGGCCAGCCGCTGCCGCTGGGCACGCCCGGCGAAGTATGCGCCAGGGGCCCGCAAGTGATGCAAGGCTACTGGAACCGGCCGCAAGAAAGCGCCGCGGCGCGCACCGCCGATGGCTATTTGCGCAGCGGCGACATCGGCTACCTCGATCACGAGGGTTTATTGCATCTGGTGGACCGCAAAAAGGATATGATATTGGTTTCGGGATTTAACGTTTTCCCCAACGAAGTCGAAGAAGTACTGGCGGCACTGCCCGGGGTGATGGAAGCGGCGGTGATCGGGGTGGAAGACGAGCGCAGTGGTGAAGCCGTATGCGCCATTGTGGTACCGCGCGACGCCTCGCTGACCAAGGATGAGGTCGCCCGGCATTGCCGCGCCAACCTGGCGCCCTATAAATGCCCGCGCATCATTGAAATGCAAGACACCCTGCCGAAGACACCCGTCGGCAAAATCCTGCGCCGCGCCCTGCGCGAGCAATGGATGCAGCGCCCCCATTAGCAGTGCCCATTAAAACTACAATAAGGATCAGCACGATGGACCAGCACCAGCCGGACCGGCAAAACCAAGTGATGGCGGAAGACGTCGATACCGCATTGAAGATCGAACAATCGAGCGGCGCCGCCAATGCGTGGGTCTACATGACCCACAAAGCCGTCCCGCGCGGCGTCATCAAGCGTGTACTGGCCTTCCCCCAGTTGCGCAGAAATATTGTCAAAATTAAATGATTGAGTAATGCGCCATACCGGCGGCGATTCGTGCTAGGCTGGCAGCCTGCCAGTTACAGTACAGCCTCCGGGGGGCGCAATGCATACAGTGTTAAGGAAGGCGTTGCTGCTAGCAACGCTGTTGACTGTTGCGCGCGGTGCCGCCGCAGTTGACGTGTTCACCACTCCAGCGCTGCCAGCACTGGACGATGTTTACCTGGCCGCGTTGGCCGAGTCCGCCGTCACCGCCAGCCAGGCCCCACCCGATCCCCAAGCCATCAGCGCCATTCCCGAACCACCGGTGTATATCATGCTGCTGGTCGGTGTCGGCTTGCTGGGGCTGGTGGCGCGGCGCGAGTCCATCCCGCCCATCTTCAGGAACGATCAGGACTGACCCATGCTTGCCTGCCCGCGCCGCGCTTTTTCATGCGCGCGGAACTCGGCCGGCGTGCACGCATGCGCGGCGCGGAAGCTGGCCGTCAAATGGCTCTGGCTGGAAAAGCCGCACTCTTGCGCCACCGTGGCAATCGGCATCGAAGACATCGCCAGCAATTTGCGCGCCTGTTCCAGCCGCACGCTGAGCACATAGCGGTGCGGCGGCATGCCCACCGCGTCCTGGAAAATACGGCGGAAATGCGCCAGGCTGACGCCGGCCAGCGCGGCCAGGTTTTCCGCCGACAAATCGCCATCGGCATGGCTGTGCACATGGTTGAGCACGGCCTGCAAGCGCGTGAAATGCACATGGCGCGGGCTGATGCCGCCGGTGCCCGGCGTGGTCAGGGCGCGATAGGCCTGTTCCAGCATGATGGCCGACAGCCGCGCCAGGAAATCCTCGTCGGCGCCCTGCCCTTTTTGCAATTCATACGCCAGTTGCAGCGCGGCCGCATTGACCAGCTGGTCATTGAACGGCGCCAGCGCGCCGCGCGACCGCGCCACCAGCGCCAGTTGCTGCTGCATGCCGCTGTCTTCGCGCAGCAGATACATGGCGGCGAAATCCACGGTGCCGGCATAGGTCCACAGCGACGGTACGCCGGCCGGTATCAGGATTGAATCAGTCGGCAAATTCACGTCGCCGGCCCCGTCCCGGCGGCTGATTTCCGTCACCCGGCCACCGCCGAATTGCGTGATCAAGCCGGTACACGACAGGGGCGACACCGCCAAACCCGTCATTTGATACAGGTAGCGCTCGAAATATAGCGGTTCCGCACCACCGATGTAACCAGCCACCAGCGGCTTGTGGCCGATCTCGGCTTGTACTTTTTCCCATGGTGTCAGCAAGGCAAATCCTTTTTTAGCAATGAGCGGATTTTGATAAAGATACGCCTGATTGTTGAAAGCCGCCAGATCCGCCACCGCCGAAAATGGACGCACATCACAAGGAGGAGACCCAAGATGTTGCGTCTGAGTACAGAATTGAAATTACCGCCGGTCGGCCTGACCGGCTTTGAAACGCCGCTGACGGAAGAAGAACAAGCGATCCAGGCATCGGTGCACCGCTTCGCCAAGGACGTGCTGCGCCCGCTGGGCCGCGAACTCGACGCCATGACCGCCGACCAGGTGGTGGCGCCCGGCTCGCCGTATTACAGCGTGTTTGCCGAAGCGGCCAAGCTGGGACTGGACATGTCGCTGCTGGCGCAACTGCCGCCGGAAGTGGCGGTGCGCGCCGAATCGCTGATCGGCGAGGAAATGGGCTGGGGCGATGCCGGCCTGGCGATTTCACTGGGCGCGGCCAGCTTCCCGCTGACCATGGCGCAAGCGGCCGGCAACCAGGAACTGGTGGACCTGTGCACCGGCAAGATCGGCTGCTGGATGATCACCCACCCGGACAAGGGTTCCGACGTCACCGCCTACGACATGCAGCGCGACTGGACGCCGGGCGCGCCCGGCAACAAGGGCAATATGTTTGCCACGGTCGGCAAGGATGAAATCGTCATCAACGGCCAATGCTCGGCCTGGGTCTCGAACGGCGCCGTGGCGCAAGTGGCGCTGGGTTACCTCTCCGCCGATTACGGCGACGGTTTCTACGATGCGCAGGGCCGGGTCAACGGCGCCGCCGTCATCATCCCGCTCGACTTGCCGGGTGTCAGCCGGGGCAAGCCGCTCGACAAGATCGGCCAGCGTTCGCTGCCGCAGGGTGAAATCTATTTCGACAACGTGCGCGTCCCGAAACGTTTTGCGGTGGCGCTGCGCGATGAGTACTACGGCAACCACAGTTCGGCATGGTCGTATGCCGGCACCCACATGGGCCAGACCTTCACCGGCGTGGCGCGCGCCGCGTTCGAACTGGCGCTGCAATATTGCCACGAGCGCCGCCAGGGCGGCAGCCTGCTGATCGAGCACCAGCTGACGCGCCTGCGCCTGGGCGACATGCTGCGCCGCGTGGAACTGTGCCGTGGCGTGGCGCGCCGCTCGCTGGCCTATGCGCGCCTGTCGCCATGGAGCCATGCGTATGTGACCGCATCGGCCAAGGTCACCATCACCAACGAAGCCATGCAGGTGGCGACCGACGCGCTGCAACTGTTCGGCGGCGCCGGCACGTCGCGCGAATACCCGATTGAAAAACTGTTCCGCGACGCCCGCGCCGCGCAAATCGAAGACGGTGAAAACACCCTCCTCACCATGCGCCTGGGCGCCCTGGCGCAACAACTGTACGCGGAAGGCTGGGCCAATCCCTGAGCCCGGGCCTGCCCCACCACCCCACACCCGCTTCACCACATCTTTATACCTATAACGGAGACTTATCATGGCAAAACATCCTGTCGTCGTCTACGGCGCTTCCGGCTACACCGGCATGCTGATCATGGATTGGCTGATCGACCAGAACATCCCCTTCACCGCTGTCGCGCGCAATGCCGGCCGCGTCAGGGAAATGATGGCGCAGCGCGTGGTGCGCCTGGAATCGGCCACCTATGAAATCATCGAGGCGGAACACAATGTCGACGCCCTGGCGCAGGCATTCAAGGGCGCCAAAGTGGTTTGCAACACGGTCGGCCCGTTCGTGAAATTCGGCCTGACGGCAGTGGAAGCGGCGTTGCGGGCCGGCTGCCACCACATCGACACCACCGGCGAGCAGTGGTATGTGCGCGCCGTGCGCGACCAGTTCGGCGAGCAGTTCCGCCAGGCCGGCCTGGTGGTCTCGCCATCGGTCGCCTACATGAACACGTATTCGGAAATCGCGGCCGAACTGGCGCTGGAAACCCCGGGCATCGATGCGCTGGAAACCAATGCGCTGTGCCGTGGCCCGCGCGGCATTGGCGCCGGCGTGACGGTGGGGTCCACCGCGTCGATCTTTGAAATGTACCGCGCCGAACAGTGCTACCTGTGGGAAAAGAAACTGGTGGCCCATCCATTCGGCACCTCGTTCCAGATCGCGTCGCCGCACTTCATGCAGCCGGTGTTTTCGCTGCCGTGGGGCGGCACGTCGCTGCCGGTCTACTTTGAAAACGATGCGCGCGTGCGCTCGTGCGTGTCGACCGTCGGCTTCTATGACAACGACGCCATGAAGATGGTGCACCAGATCGGCCAGAAATGGGACGCCGAATACAAGCACCTGCCGGTCGAACAGCAGGACGCCGTGCTCAAGAGCATTTGCGACGCCACCACCCCCGCCATGCCGCCGCGCGAGCGCACCACCCTGGTCCGCACCGTGGACACGGCAATCGGCCGTGGCGTGCTGGGCGCCGTGCGCGCCGAAGTGCTCGGCACCACCGCGTACATCGCCACCGGCGCGCTGCAGACCGCCGCCGCCATCAAGCTGCTCGACAACGACTTCACGAAGCCCGGTTTTATCTCCGGCTCGAAAGCGTTCGGCCACCGCTACCTGCTGGACTTCTGCGCAGCCCGCGGCCTGGCGCGCGCCAGTGTCACGCAACTGTAAGAAGGAGCAGCCGGCATGGCCATCATTGACTTTTTCGACCGCGGCTGGCGCGGCAACCCGCACGGCGCCGCCTACATCCAGGACGACCGCACCTATACCTACACCGAAGTGGGTGAACTGTCGTGCCGTATCGCGCATGCCTTGCTGGCCGCCGGTTTCCCCAAGGAGACCAAGGGCGCGGTCTGGGCCGGCAATGACGTCACCGGCTGGACTTGCACGCTCGGCCTGTGGCGCGCCAACATGGCGTGGCTGCCGGTCGGCGTGCGCAATCCGCAAGACGAAAACCATTACGTGCTCGACGCCTTCGATTGCGAAGTGCTGTTCTTCCAGCAAGCGTATGCGGACGCGATCGCGGAGCTGCAGCCACGCCTGCCCAAAGTGACACTGTGGATCTGCCTCGATGGCGATGCGCCGCAGGTGCGCGGCGCCATCGCGCTGGCGGCGTGGACCGCGCCGCATCCGGCCACCCGGCCGGACGTACCGGTGGACCTCGATGACGTGGTGGCGGTCAGCGCCACCGGCGGCACCACGGGCAAGCCCAAGGGCGTGATGAACACGCACCGCTCGTACCAGACCATGGTGGCGCACCTGTTGCAGGGCTGCGCCTATGGCGGCAACGAGCGCCCCGTCAACCTGGCGGCCGCGCCGATGACGCACACGTCCGGCCTGCTGTCGCTGCCGGCCAGCGCGCGCGGCGGCACCGTGGTGGTGGTGACGAAGCCCGATCCGGCCATGCTGCTGGCGGCCATCCCGAAATATAAGGTGACGGAACTGTTCCTGCCGCCGACCGTGATTTACCGCCTGCTCGACATTCCCGAGTTGAACCGGAAAGTCGATTTTTCGTCCGTCAAATACTTCCTGTATGGCGCGGCGCCGATGTCGGTGGAAAAGCTGCGGCAAGCGCTGGCCACCATCGGCCCGGTCATGATGGGCGGCTATGGCCAGACCGAAGCGCCCGGCACCATTGCCTTCCTGCGCCCGGACGAACATTTCACCGGCGACAGCACCGCCGCCGACGAGCGCCTGTCATCCGTGGGCCGTCCCAATCCCTTGATCCGCTGTGAAATCATGGATGACGGAAACCGCATCCTGCCGCAAGGCCACAGCGGGGAAATCGTGGTGCGCGGCGACCTGGTCATGAAGGGCTATTACAAAGACCCGGGCAAGACCGCGGAAACCATCATCGATGGCTGGCTGCACACGGGCGACATCGGCCACCTCGACGCCGAAGGCTGCCTGCACATCACCGACCGCAAGAAAGACATGATCATTTCCGGCGGTTTCAATGTCTACCCCAGCGAAGTCGAGCAAGTGATCTGGGCCCACCCCGCCGTGCAGGATTGCGCCGTGATCGGCGTGCCCGACGCCAGCTGGGGCGAAGCCGTGAAAGCCGTGGTCGAGCTGAACGCCGGCCAGAGCGTGACGGCGGCGGAACTGATCGCACTGTGCAAGGAAAAGCTCGGGTCCGTGAAGGCGCCGAAGTCGGTGGACTTCGTGGCCGCGCTGCCGCGCAGCCCGGTCGGCAAGGTCTTGAAAAAAGACTTGCGCCAGCAATACTGGCAAGACGCGGGCCGCAGCATTTAACAGGAATCAGACCATGAAACACTCTCCAGCACATATGCTGTCCCGCCTCGCGCTGGCGGCTGCCGTGGCAGCAGCGCCGGCCCTTGCGCAGGGCGCCGCGCCCGCCACCGCCTCGGCAATCGCCACCGCCGTGACGCCAGCGCAGCACGAACAGGAAGCCGCCCGCATTGCACAACTGGCGGAACAGGCCTACATCTTCGGCCTGCCGATCGTGATGAATTACGCGGTCCTGTACGCGTATGCGGTCGATACGCAATCGCCGCAATTCAAGGCGCCGTTCAACCAGCTGAAAAACATCGGCCGCGTGTTTACCCATGAAGACACCGCCGTGGTCACGCCCAACAGCGACACCCCGTATTCGTTCGCCGCGCTCGACTTGCGCGCCGAACCGGTCGTCATCACGGTGCCCCCGGTGGAACGCGGCCGCTATTACTCGGTGATGCTGTGCGACGCCAGCACCTATAACTTCGGCCTGATCGGCAGCATCGCCACCGGCGGCGTGCCGGGCGCGTACATGGTGGCGGGGCCGCACTGGCAAGGTAAAACACCACCTGGCATCCGCAAGGTATTCCGCTCCGGTTCCGAGCTCGCCCTGGCGGGCATGCGCACGCAATTACTGTCGCCGGGCGATATCGGCAAGGTGCAAGCGGTGCAGGCCGGCTACAACGTGCAACCCTTGTCGGCCTGGCAGGGCAAACCCGCGCCCAAACCCGCGCCCGCCATCGCGTTCCCGCCCGCCGATCCGCAAGCGGTGCAAAAGCACTTCTTTGCCTGGCTGGACTTCGCGCTGCGCTTCATTCCCGCCACGCCGGATGAACAGGCGCCGCGCGCGGCGCTGGCGCAGCTCGGCATCGGCAACGGGGAATTCACAACACGTTACGCGGACATTGCCGCGCGCCATCCGCAAGCGCTGGCCACCGGCATGGCGGCCGGCGATGCGCAGGTCAAGGCGGCGGTGCTCAAATTCGGCATGAAAACCAATGGCTGGAACCTGTTCATGGCCTCCGGCGGCGACCGCGCACGCTACCACGGCAACTGGCTGGAACGCGCCGCCGTGGCCAAGGCCGGCATTTACGCGATCGACATATCCGAAGCCCAGTACGCGCTGACACGCACCCTGCCCGATGGCGAACCGCTCGACGGCAGCAGGCACCGCTATACCCTGACCTTTGCCGCCAATGAATTGCCGCCGGCCGACGCCTTCTGGTCCGTCACCATGTATGACGGCAAGAGCCAGCTGCTGGTGGATAACCCGCTCAAGCGCTACCTGGTCAATTCCGCCATGCTGCCGGCCATGCGGCGCAACGCCGATGGTTCGCTGACCATCCACATCGCCAGAACCACGCCGGGCCAGGAGTGGGAATCGAACTGGCTGCCCGCGCCGGACGGTCCGATCTACCTGGGTATCCGCCTGTACGGTCCACAGCCGCGCACCCTGCGCGGCGAGTGGCAAGTCCCGCCGCTGGTGAAGGAATCGTTATGAGCAACATCTACATCGCCGGCATCGCCATGACGGTGTTCGGCCGCCACCTGGAGCGCGGCCTCTACGACCTGGCCGGCGAAGCACTGCAAGGCGCGCTGCGCGACGCCGGCTGCGAAGCCGCCGATATCGGCGCCGCCTATTACGCCGGCATGACCAACGGCCCGCTGCAAGGCCAGATCGCGATCCCGGGACAAGTGGTGCTCGGCAAGATCGGGATCCACAGCATCCCGATCGTCAACGTGGAAAATGCCTGCGCGTCCGGCAGCACGGCATTCCACCTGGCCTTGCAAAGCCTGCAGGCCGGCGCCACCGACGTGGCGCTGGCGCTGGGCGCCGAGAAAATGAACATCGCCGACAAGGCCAAAGCCTTTTCGCTGTTCGAGGCCGGCTGGGACGTGTCGCGCGCCGAAGAAAATTACCGCACGCTGGTGCGCATGGGCGAAGGCGTGACGCCGCCGCCCGGCTCCGAATCGGACAAGCCGTACAGCAAATTCATGGCCATCTATGCGGCGCTGTGCCGCTGGCACATGAAGACGTATGGCACCACGCAGCGCCAGATCGCGGCGGTCTCCGCCAAGAACCATACGCACGCGGTGCACAACCCTTACGCGCAAATCCGTAAGGCCTTCACCATCGATGAAATCCTGGCGGCGCCGCCGATCACCTACCCGCTGACCTTGCCGATGTGCGCGCCGCTATCGGACGGCGCCGCCGCCGCCATTGTCTGCACGGAAGAAGGCTTGCGCCGCATCGGCGCCGATCCGAAGCGCGCCATCCGCGTGGCGGCCAGCGTCTTGCGCAGCTTCAGCCACCGTACTCTTGAACAGCCGGAATTGAACGTGGCGCGGCTGGCCGCCAACCGCGCCTATGAGATCGCCGGGCTGGGTCCGCAAGACATGCACGTGGCTGAAGTGCACGACGCGTCCGCCATGGGTGAAATCATCCAGGTGGAAAACCTCGGCCTGGCACGGCCTGGCGAAGGCGGTCCGTGCGCCGAGCGCGGCGACTTCACGCTGGGCGGGAGGATTCCCGTCAACCCGTCCGGCGGCCTGGAATCCAAAGGCCATCCGCTGGGCGCGACCGGCATCGGCCAGTTGTACGAACTGGTGAGCCAGTTGCGCGGCGAAGCGGGCGCGCGCCAGGTGCCTGGCGCCCGCCACGCGATCCAGGAAAACGGCGGCGGCCTGCAAGGCATCGAAGAAGCCGCCGTGGCCATCCACATTCTCAGCAAGGACCAACCATGATCAATATCTTCCTGAAAAGCGCCTGCCTGGCGCTGTACCTCTCCGGCGCGGCGGTGGCGGCAGGACTGCTGCCCGCCTCGCTGGCCCTCCTGGCGCCGGCCGCCGCGCTGGTGCTGGCCGCCCATGTGCTGGAAACCATCGTCCTGTTTGGCCTGGTGCGGCGCTACCCGGGACCGCTGTCCACCAGCATCGTGCTCAGTGTGCTGTTCGGCATGCTGCACCTGCTGCCGCTGCGCCGCCAGCCGGCCTGACCTGCATCGAACGAGAAAAGAGAGACACCATGTTCCACAATAAAACCGTCGTCATCACCGGCGCGGGCTCCGGCATCGGCCGCGCCCTGGCCCTGCGCTTCGCCCGCGAAGGCGCGCACCTGGCCCTGTCCGACATCAACATGGAAGGCCTGGACGGCACCATCAAACTGTTGCGCGACGCCGGTGTCACGAGTCCGCAGCAGGTGCGCGGCTACCGGCTCGACGCCACGTCGTGGGAAGCGTTTGTCGCCCATGCGGACGAGGTCCGGCGCGACTTCGGCGCCGCCCACGTGATCGTCAACAATGCCGGCGCCACCGTGATCGGCAGCGTGGCCAACACCACGGTCGAGGAATTCCGCTGGCAACTGGACTTGAACATGTACGGCGTGCTGTACGGCACCAAGGCCTTCATGCCGATGATGCTGGCGCAGCGCGAAGGCTGGATCGTCAACATTTCCAGCATTTTCGGCTTGCTGGGGTTCCCTTGCCAGAGCGCCTACAACATGTCGAAATTCGCCGTGCGCGGCTTGACCGAGTGCCTGTGGCAAGAACTCGACGGCACCGGCGTGCACGCCGTGTGCGTGCATCCGGGCGGCATCCGCACCAATATCGAACGGGCCGGACGGCGGGTCAAGGCGGCCGGCGAGATGGAGGCGACCTTTGCCGCCAAGGCGGAAAAGCTGCTGATCACGCCGCCGGAAGACTGCGCGGACGATATCGTCAATGGCCTGCGCAAAGGCAAGCGCCGCATTGTGACCGGCTACCGCTCGAGCACCGTGCACTGGCTGACGCGCCTGCTGCCGAACAGCTATCCCGGCATCCTGCGCCTGATTTCATAGGGAGCCGCGACCATGCTGGCGCACCGCCCGCTGTTCTTTTCCGCCGCCGCCTTCAACCTGCTGGCGGGCACGCCGCTGCTGCTGGCCGGCAGCCATGCCAATGCGCTGCTCGATTTGCGGCTCAATGCCAGCGGCATCGCACTGCTGCAAATCATTGCCGCGATTGCCATCACGTTCGGCATCGGCTATGCCATGATCGCCATCGATCCGGAGCGTCACCGGTCGCTGGCGGGCCTGGGCGCGTTCCTGAAACTGATGCTGGCGGCCAGCCTGACGCTGGTCTGGATGTCGGGCATGATTGGATGGCAATTCCCCGCCCTGCTGGTGCCCGACATTGTGTATGGCGTGCTGTTTATCGCCTACTTGAAACAGGCGCGTCCTGGACAATAAAGTTGTTGCTTACCCGCGAATTGGAGTTGCGCCCGAGCAATCACGGGCGTAAACTTCAATTACTTCATAAAAGCTGAAGCCCCCCACTGCGCTGCCCGACCCCTGCACGCGACCTCAATGCCACCCGAATCCCAGGTGAGCTACTTGCGAGGGCGTGATGTCCGAACTTTTATATCCTTTTGATGACGCGGCGGCCGTGAAAACGTACGCCATCCTGCTGGACCGGCAAGTTGGCGTATTGGCCGCCTGGAAATTTTTGCTGGAACGAGGCTTTGCTCCGGACGAAATCATGCTAACCCTGTCGCGCCAGGCCCATGCCGAAGCGCGGGCTGAAATGCAGGCCTCCGCCATGGGCTGACCTTGCGCCGCGTTGCCGCCAGCGCCGCCATGCCGGCCGCCATCAATCCCAGCGAGGCGGGTTCCGGCACCGGTAGCGGTGGTGGCAGGCTGTCTGCTGTGAAATAGCCGGTGGTGCCGCTGCAATACGTGGGACCGCCACAAAGCGTGCCGAGGTAGGGATCGCCGCGCAACAAGTCGACCGACCAGAGCGAATGGCCGGACATGTTCAGTTCCACTTCCGTGGTGTTATAGCGGAAGCTGCCCGTCACGCCGCCCACGCGGTCGAATTGCAAATCAAACTTGTCATACACGCCCATCACCATTGGCGGTTGATGGCCGTGGCTGCCCTGGGCAAATGAATAGCCGGTGTACACAATGCCGGCATTGGCAGCGGCCAGCGTACATCCCATGCCCGCGCAGCCGGTGAAATCAAGGAACACATGGCCGCGCCAAAACGCTTCATCGGTAATTTGCAACACCGCATCAAAGTCGGGTAATTCGGGCGACGCGGTGACGGTATGCCAGCGGTAAATCACATCGGCCATGGCCGGCAAGGCGGCTGTCAGGCCCAGCAGGAACAGCATGCAATGTTTCACGGTTATCTCCTTTTTATCAATCGGCAAGGTTATTCACTTTGCAATTTTTATGCCGCGCGATTGACTGCAGGGAGATGACCAGGGCCGGAGGGAGACATGCGAAGAAATCCGACACCCCTGCAGCGTCACTGCGGAGGTGCCGGACTGGACAACGTCAAGCCAGCTTGGCCTTGAAGAAATCGATGGTGCGCTGCCACGCCAGCTTGGCGGCGGCGGCGTCGTAGCGCGGCGTGGTGTCGTTGTTGAAACCGTGCTCGACCGCAGGGTACGTGTAATGCTCGTACTTGATCCCGGCTTCCTTCAGCGCGGTTTCATAGGCCGGCCAGCCAGCCAGGATGCGCTGGTCATTGCCAGCGTCGTGAATCAGCAAGGCGGCCTTGATGCGCGGCACATCGGCTGCCGCAGGCTGCGCGCCATAGAATGGCACGGCGGCGACCAGGTCCGGCAATTGCGTGGCCAGGTAATTGGAAATCCCGCCGCCAAAGCAAAAGCCCACCACGCCCAGTTTGCCATTGCCGCCCGGCTGCGCCTGCAGCCACTTGGCCGCCGCCACGAAGTCGGCGCGGGTCTTGGCCGGATCGAGCTTGGCAAATTCGGCGCGGGCCTTGTCTTCATCGCCTGGATAGCCGCCCAGCGGCGTCAGCGCGTCGGGCGCGAAGGCAATGAAGCCATCCAGCGCCACCCGGCGCGCGATGTCTTCGATGTGCGGATTCAAGCCGCGGTTTTCATGCACCACCAGCACCAGCGGCAATTTGCCCTTGGCATTGGCCGGCGTCACCAGGTAGCCGCGCACCGTGCCATACCCTTGCGGCGACGGATATTCAACGAATTTCGCCGTGATGCGCTTGTCTTCCTTGTCCACCACCGGCGCCGCGAAGCTGGGGCTCAGCGCCGTCAACAGGCTGGCCGCCGTGGCGCCGCCCACCGCATAGCGGCTGGCGCTGGACAGGAACGTACGGCGGTCGATGGCGCCATGGACATACTGGTCAAACAGTTTCAACACTTCGGGATCAAAATCAGCGGCGGTTTTACGGGTCACGACGAAGCTCCTTTCAGGATGACGGTGGCCGCCAGTCTAGCGCATGGCCCCCGTATTGGTGATCTACTTTTGTTGCATATGCTTGCACAAATTTTATGTATCGCGCAGCAAAATTGCTGGGAAAACCATTCATACTGAGAATATCTATGATCAGCATAAAAAATTGGACTTGATAGCGATACCACCGTATGATGCATCTGTCTCCTCCATTTCTTCCCAAAGAATTGGATTTAGCCCACCCTCGCGGTGGGCTTTTTTTTGTTTAAACCCAGCAATAACCGGCGCATACTTCTAACTTCTTGCTGAGGAGAATGTGAAATGGCCTTGAATGAGGAAATGAGCTGGGGTGACGTGAGCAAGATCATCACCGATTCCAGCACCGGCGCCACCGTGGGCGACGCGTTCCAACTGATGTTCGGTGAACCCACCAAAGACTTGCTGCCTGCCGGCATGTTGATCTACAAATTCAACAGTGAATCGAGCGTAGTGCCCGCGCGCTTCGGCGGCGACGCCAAGCTCGGTCCGACATCCCCCATGAGCCCATGGTGGAGCCCTTCCCTGCCGTACAAGCACGATGGCGGTCTCGACCAGCGCATCAAGATTGCGCAACTGAACGGCGTCAGCATGCGCGAATGGGGCCGCCTGACGTCGGTCATCAAGGAAGACTGGAATTCGCTGGCCTTCATCCTGGAAATCGAGCTGGCGGAACCGGTGTATGGCTGGTTTGGCGGCTTTAAAGGGATGGCGCGCAGCGGCGGCGGCAAATCCATGCGCGATGAATTGGCGGAAAAATCCGGCGGCGGCAAGAAATTGCCGGGCGGCGGCACCCAGTTCTACATCCCCAACCTCAAGTACGCGCACGTCAAGCGCCACAGCCTGAAGCCGACCTGACGTTCAAATCAGGGGGCCGGACAGCACCGTTCAGCGCGCGCGGCGGTATTCGCCGCACGCCTTGCCGGTCCATTGCTTGAATGCGCGCTGGAATGAGCCGCTGTCGGAAAAACCCAGGTCGGCGGCAATCGCGGCCAGCGCGGTATCGGACGTGGATAGCCGGGAAATCGCGAGGTCGCGCCGCAAGCCATCCTTGATGCGCTGCAGGCTGGAACGCTCCGCCGCCAGTTGCCGCTGCAAGGTCGCGCGCGACATGTGCAATTGTTTGGCCACCGCATGCACATCCGGCCAGTCCGGATACGCCCGCAGCAACACGTTGCGGGCATCCTGGCTGACCTGGCCCAGCACGCGCGGCGGCGCAATGATCTGGCCAAAGGAATCGGACAAGAAGGCCCGCATCGCCATTTCATCGTGGATCACGGGCGTCTGCAATTGCCCGGCGCTGAACCAGAACCCGGTCACCGCCTGGCCATAGCGGCGTTCGGCAGGAAACGCCACCGCATAGTCCGCCACGTCGTCCGTGGACGGGATGGCAAAGCCGAAATGGCCGACGCGCAGCGCGCCGCCGGTCAGCCACACCGCCAGCCGCCAGAACACGCGCACCAGCGTATGCAGCAGGAACGGCTGGGGCAGGCGGCCCGCATGCAGCCAGCGCATCTGCAACCCCGCCTCCGGCCTGGTTTCCGCCAGTGCGAATTCCAGGTCGTCCTGCAACAGGTTGGCGGCGGACGCCATGCGTTTCAGCGCCTGCCGCAAATCCGGCGCGCTCATGCCGACCCGCGCCACCAGCGGGAAACTGCCCGGCTTGAACGGGCGGGAAAACATGCCCAGTCCTTCGTCCTGCAAATCCAGCGCAATGGCGTAGAACAGCGCGATAAACTGGCCCGTGGTCACCCCCGGATGGTTGACTTGCGCGAGTGCATCGGCGGCAATCCCGGCGCGCTGCAAATAAGGCGCAATGTCTGCCCCCTTCGCTTGCAAGGCCGCCAGCATGCCGCGCACGAAACCCAACCTGAGCAAGGGTTCCGCAACAGGCTGCATGGGGGAATGGTGGGGCATGGTGTCAGTCTCACGGGGGTTACACTGGCAGCAGTGTACGCCAACAATGAGGCGAAATGCCATCATGTCGATGTCTGCCGCCATTGTCCGGCAAGGCCGCCGTTTCTACACTGGAGCCACACAACAAAGCTTACAAGGAGCTGGAGATGACTCAAACAGTATGCGTTGCCGGCGTCGGCATGATCCCCTTCACCAAACCGGGCGCCAACGAACCGTATCCCGCGATGGCGTCGAAGGCCGTAACCCTGGCCCTGCACGATGCCGGCATCGGCTACGACATGGTGCAGCAGGCCTATTGCGGCTATGTGTATGGCGATTCCACCGCCGGCCAGCGCGCGCTGTATGAAGTGGGCATGACCGGCATCCCGGTCATCAACGTCAACAACAATTGCTCGACCGGTTCCACCGCCCTGTTCCTGGCGCGCCAGGCGGTCGCCAGCGGCGCGGCCGACTGCGTACTGGCGCTGGGTTTCGAACAAATGAGCCCGGGCGCACTGGGTTCGCACTTCAACGACCGTCCCAGCCCGTTCGACAAGTTCGAAGCGGCGGCCGATGAACTGGTCGGCAACAACCAGATTCCGCTGGCGTTGCGCTATTTCGGCGGCGCCGGCCTGGCCCACATGCAGGAATTCGGCACCCCGCTCAACACCTTCGCGAAAATCCGCGCCAAGGCCAGCCGCCATGCGGCCAACAACCCGCTGGCGCTGTTCCGCACCGTGGTGACGGAAGAAGACGTCATGAATGCGCCGGTGGTGTGGCCGGGCGTGATGACGCGCCTGATGGCGTGCCCCCCGACCTGCGGCGCGGCGGCCGCCATCATCTGTTCGGAAGCGTTCGCGAAAAAGCATGGCTTGAAGAGCGACGTGGTGATCCTGGCGCAAGCCATGACCACCGACAAGGCGGTCGCGTTCGAGGCGCGCGACATGCGCGAAGTGGTGGGCTTTTCCATGACGCAGGCCGCCGCCGGCCAAGTGTACGAGGCTGCCGGCATCGGCCCGCAAGACCTCGATGTGGTGGAATTGCACGACTGCTTTGCCCATAACGAATTGCTGACCTACGAGGGGCTCGGCCTGTGCCCGCGCGGCGGCGCGCAAAAGTTTGTCGAAGACGGCGACAACACCTATGGCGGCCAGGTGGTCACCAATCCGTCCGGCGGCTTGCTGTCGAAGGGCCATCCGCTCGGCGCGACCGGCCTGGCGCAGTGCACGGAACTGGTCCAGCAATTGCGCGGCCAGGCCGACAAGCGCCAGGTGGACGGCGCACGTTTGGCGCTGCAGCACAACCTGGGCCTGGGCGGCGCCTGCGTCGTCACGCTGTACGGCAAACACTGAGGAGGCGCGCCATGGCGGATAAAAGCCTGATTGGACGGGAACTGGGCGTGACCACGGTGGAAGTGGAAAAAGGCCGCTTGCGCGCCTTTGCCCACGCCATCGGCGAGACCAATCCCGTGTACTTCGATGAAGGGGCGGCGCGCGATGCGGGCCACCCGTCGCTGCCGGTGCCGCCGACCTTCCTGTTTTGCCTGGAAGGCGAAGGCCGCAACGTCATGGATTTGCTGGGTACGCTGCAATTCGACATGGCGCGCATCCTGCACGCGGAACAGGAATTCACGTACCACAAGATGTGCCATGCGGGCGATACGCTGACCTTCGACACCCGCATCGCCGACATCTTCGACAAGAAAGGCGGCGCGCTGCAATTCGCCGTCAATACAACCCGCGTCACCAACCAGCATGGCGAGCATGTGGCGGATTTGCGCTGCTCGCTGGTGCAACGCTAAGGAGGCCGGCATGACCCACGTGACTTTCAACGACATCCAGGTGGGAGACCGGTTGCCGCCACTGGCGCTGGCGCCCATCAGCCGCACCACGCTGGCCCTGTATGCGGGCGCCTCGGGCGACCATAACCCGGTCCACATCGATATCGATTTCGCGCGCAAGGCGCGCATGCCGGACGTGTTCGCGCACGGTATGCTGTCGACAGCCTATCTGGGGCGGCTGGTGTCGAACTGGGTGCCGCAGCAGCAAATGCGGCGGCTGGCGGTGCGTTTTTCCGGCATCACGCACCTGGGCAATACGCCGCTGTGCAGCGGCACCGTGGTGGAAAAAATGGAACAGGACGGCGAACAGCGCGTCAAAATCGCGATCACCTGCGCCAATCAATATGGCGAAGACAAACTGGTGGGCGAAGCGGTCGTCGCCCTGCCATAAACAAACCTGATGGAGACACTGATGACTCAATTAACGAATAAATTGGATGGCAAAGTAGCACTGGTAACGGGTTCGGGCCGCGGCATCGGCCGCAGCGTGGCGCTGCAACTGGCGGCGCAAGGCGCGCGCGTGGTGGTCAACGACCTCGACGCCGATCCCGCCCACGCGGTGGTGGAAGAAATCAAGGCGGCCGGCGGCGACGCCGTGGCCTGCTTTGGCAGCGTGACCGCGCCCGACTTCGCCGAGCGCTTCATCAAGACCGCCGTCGACCAGTACCAGGGCATCGACATCATCGTCAACAATGCCGGCTATACCTGGGACAACGTGATCCAGAAAATGACGGACGAACAGTGGTACGCCATCATCGACTGCCACCTGACGGCGCCGTTCCGCATCCTGCGCGCGGCCTATCCGGTGCTGTCGGCGCAAGCCAAGCTTGATGCCGCCGCCGGCCGCGAAGTGTTCCGCAAGGTCGTCAATGTGTCGTCGATCGCCGCCAACGGCAACGCCGGCCAGGCCAACTATTCCGCCGCCAAGGCCGGCATCGTCGGCCTGACCAAGACCCTGTCGAAGGAATGGGGCCGCCTGAAAGTCAACGTCAACTGCGTGGCGTTCGGCCATATTGAAACCCGCCTGACGGAACCGCTCGCCGGCGGCGAGAGCAAGACCGTCAATATCGAAGGCCGCGAAATCAAGGTCGGCATCGGTGAACAGGTGGTGGAAATGTCGAAGAAAATGATCCCGCTGGGCCGTCCCGGCCAGCCGGATGAAGCGGCCGGTTCCATCCTCATGCTTTGCGGTCCGGAGTCGAACTATGTGTCGGGCCAGCTGATCGTGTGCGGCGGCGGCCTGGCCGGGCTGTAAGGGAGAAGAACCATGCTGCCGCAATTGCATCAACACGCGTGGATGGATGCCGACATCGAGTCGTTCCGCGACCAGGTTCGCCGCTATGTGCACGCTGAAATGGTTCCCCACCTGCCCGCCTGGCGCAAGCAGGGCTACATCCCGCGCGAAGTATGGCGTCCGTTCGGTGAACTGGGCTTCATGCTGCCGGAACTGGGCGAGGAATACGAAGGCCCCGGCGCCACGGTGGCCTATCAGCTGGTGGTGCAGGATGAACTGGCCAAGGCCGAAGTGCCGGCCAACACGGCCGTGCACACCATTGCCGCCCATTACATCATGGACTACGGCACCGAAGAACAGAAACGCAAGTGGCTGCCGAAAATGGCCAGCGGCGAAATCCTGGCCGGCATCGCCATGACGGAACCGGGCTGCGGCTCCGACTTGAAAGCCGTGCGCACCCGCGCCCGCCTCGACGGCGACCATGGCGATCATTACGTGGTCGATGGCGCCAAGACCTTCATCACCAATGGGTTTACCGCCAACCTGCTGGTGCTGGTGGTGCGCACCGGCGACGCCGGCGCGAAGGGCATATCCCTGCTGGTGATCGAGACGGAAAACCTGCCGGGCTTCACGGTCGGCCGCCGCCTGGAAAAAATCGGCATGCACGCTTCCGACACCGCCGAGCTGGTGTTTGAGGCCATGCGCATTCCGGCGGCGAACCTGCTCGGTGGCGAAGAGGGCCAGGGCTTCAAGCAACTGATGAGCCAGCTGGCCTACGAACGCATGCTGCTGTGCGTACCGGCCGCCGCCGTCATCGAACGCGCGCTGGAATTGACGGTGGAATACACCAAGGAACGCAAGGCGTTCGGCAAAGCCATCGCCGACTTCCAGAACACCCAGTTCAAGCTGGCCGAGTGCGCGACCACCGCCCATATCGTGCGCAGCTTCGTCAACGATTGCGTGCAGCGCCTGCTCGATGGCAAGCTCGATCCCGAAGCCGCGTACATGGCGAAATGGTGGTGCACGGAACAGCAGTGCAAGGTGACGGACGAATGCCTGCAACTGTTCGGCGGCTACGGCTACATGGATGAATACCCGATTGCGCGGCTGTATGCGGATTCCCGTATCCAGAAGATTTATGGCGGCACCAATGAAATCATGAAAGACTTGATTGCGCGGAAGGTGCTGGCATGAGTCCTGGCATGAGCGCCACCATCCGGCCGCTGGCCGGCGTGCGCGTGATTGAATTCGAAGGCATCGGCCCCGGCCCGCTGTGCGGCAGCATGCTGGCGGGACTGGGCGCCGACATCACCTTGATCACGCGGCCACAGAAAGGCGGCCTGGCGGACACCCTGGGCGGCGGCGCACCGAACCCGCTGCGCGCGGGCAAGCGTGAAGTCCCGCTCGACCTCAAGAACCCGGAGCACGTGCAACAGGCGCTGGACTTGATCGCGCAAGTCGATGCGCTGATCGAGGGCAACCGGCCCGGCGTGATGGAACGCCTGGGCCTTGGACCGGAACAATGCGCGGCGCTCAACCCGCGCCTCGTGTATGGCCGCATGACCGGCTGGGGCCAGGACGGCCCGCTGGCGCAGGCGGCCGGCCATGACCTCAATTACCTCGCGCTGTCCGGCATGCTGTCGCTGGGCTTGCAGGAAGGCCAGAAACCAATGGCGCCGCCGACCGTGCTGGGTGATGCGGGCGGCGCGCTGGGGCTGGCGTTTGGCATGGTGTCGGCCGTGCTGCATGCGCGCGCCAGCGGCCAGGGCAGCGTGGTCGACGCGGCGATTACCGATGTGGTGGCGATGCTGGGCGGGATTGCGCAATTGATCATCGGTGGCGGCCAACTAGGCGGCCCCGCACCGAGTCCGTTCCATGACTCGCCGTTCTACGACAGCTACCGCTGCGCCGATGGCGGCTGGATCACGATCGGTGCGCTGGAGCCGCAATTCTATGCGTTGTTGCTGCACAAGCTGGAACTGCACGATGTGGATCCGAAGCGGCAATACGATGTGGCCGGCTGGCCCGCGCTGAAAGAGCGTTTTAGCAGGCTGTTCCTGTCGCAACCGCGCAGCCACTGGTGCGCGCTGATGGAGGGAACCGATGTGTGCTTCGCACCGGTGTTGACGGTGGACGAGGCGCGACGACATCCACATAATGCCGCGCGCGGGACTTTCCAGGGCGATGGCAGCGGCGCACGGTCCGCGCCGCGCATCACGGCACTTCCTTGAAACGATGCTACCGCCTAGCCATGGCCGGCATGCCAGCGCCGGCCGTCAACCGTCAACCGTCAACCAACGTATGGCTGGTACAGGAAACCATCGGCGATACCGACTAGCTGCGCAACATTCTCCGGCCCCTCGCTAAACGCCGCCAACACATTGCCACGCGGTTCGCCGCCCTTCAGGACGGAGATCCAGTAGTCAAGCCCACCCGCATCCGGCACACGATGCAGGACGTTGCGGTATAGTGCCGCCGCGAACGCTGCATCATCGGCGCCCGCGCCGCCCGCCAGGAACTTGAATTCCTGGCTGTTTACAAAGGACTGCGCCACGTCCCGCAGCGTTGCCCCCTTGTCCATTTGTCCGATCCAGTACCCCAGCCCGGAGGCATCGGGGGTCCGGTCAAATGCCGCCTGGTACAGCCGGTATGCCATGCCGCCGGCTTGTCCCGGGGCTGTATCGAACGCCAGCACACCGTCCTGGAACATCACCCGCTCCACATTCTGCAGGAATGCTTCCGAACCATCGCTCCAGGACAAACTGATGCCATCGGCCAGTCTGCCTTTCACTGCCGCAGCGGCACGCACGCCATCGACCCGCAGGAAATCAGTGCCCGCGCCGCCATCAATCGCATGCTTCCCGGCTGCCAGCGCAAACTGGTCGATCCCGGCGCCCCCCTGCTGGTTGGCCGCGCTTTGCACCACGACGGTACTGGCAGCCGACGCTGCCGACAACCAGCCAGCCGCATCCCGCGCCACCACGGTCAGCGCATGACTACCGTTTTGCAGCAATTCCGTCGTCAATGACCAGGCGCCGTCCTCTGCCGCTTTTGCCTCGCCCACCTTGCGTAGGCCATCGTAGGCCAGCACCGTACTGAGTGGCTCACTCTTCCCGGACAGTGCAACGCGGTTATCCATGCCAGCCGCAGGCACGGCCGCCATCAATTGCGGCGTGGCGGGCGGCGTGGTATCGGGCGAGGTCAAACTCAGCCGGTAGTAGCCGCTCACTTCGGATTCACCGGCAACCTTAACGAAGTAAGTATTGCTGGCTTGCGGTACAAAGGTAAAACTCCCAGTATCAAAATCCTTCACGCCGCCAAACGTTCCACCGATGCGTCCGCCCGCAGCATCGCTCACATCCAACTTCAGCCGGTGCGTCGCAAACCAGAACTCGCCCTTCAACGAACCAGCCTCCAGGCTGACCGTGTACTGTTGACCAGCCTGCAATTCCATCCTGAAATAGTCAACGTCATATGCCACGTCCAACAAACCGGAACGGAGCTGGTTTACCTCCAGCACAGTTTTGGTCCCGGCATCATCGGCATAGTCGTCCGCCTTGTCATGCACCGTGCCCGTCAACGTATAGTTCGCGACTTGATTGAGTGTCCACGACGTCAGGCAGTAATACCCGCTTTCCGATGGTGTGTAATACATGTCTGGGGAGTACGAAGACTTGACCTCGCGTCCAAACCAGTCGGTGATGGTGGAAGCAATCGCAGCATCACTGTAAGCAAACTTGTAACGCATACCTGCCGTCAGGTATACCTGGACCGTATCAGCGTCGGGATACAGCCCGGACAAAGTATCCAACGTATTGTTGATTGTCAGTGGTACACCCGGCTTGAATACGGTGGTGCTGATCCTGCCGTAGGGGAGGTCATCACCGTTATCGAGCCAGCCGTAATCCGCCGTCACAGCATAGCTGCCTGTGCCAGTACCGGAATACTCACTGACGGCAAGGTAGTATGTTCCGCCCTGGTCGGCCTGATAGCGGATCCGAGGCTCATCGCCAAGCCCGCCACTCCGGCTGCTTTGGATCAGTTTGCCGGATGGATCATACAAGCTGAGTTGCGCATCCGCTGCGCCGCTGCCCAGCGTATAGGTGCTGCGGTCCGCGCCATACACCATGAAGGCATAAGACGTGCCGCTACTCAGGTCAACTTTGAGCCAGTCTACCTGGCCTGGCTTGTCGATGGTGCCCGTCGCCATCGAATTCAGTTTCAGGGTCCCCAGCGTGGTGCTGTCCGCCGTATAGGTGTCACGCTCCGTCGTCGCCGACATGCGCAAGGTATGGGCGCCTAGCGCCAACGCCGAATTGGCGCTGGCCTTGACATAGTAATAGGCGTCGACCTGAGGTGTGAACGCGACCTGGCTGGTAGTGCTGTTACCACTGACGCTACTGAACCTGTCAAGTTCGCGAGCGGGAGAGAGCGTCGGTATATCATCCGCAGAAAACATCCAGTGCGCCTGACCATCACTAAACACGGCCAGCTTCAGATCCTTCAGCGGCGCATCGGCGCTGAATGTATAGGTGATATTGGCCTTCAAAAATACCTTGAACATATCGGCGTCATCACTGGCGCCCAGCGTGAAGGGCATGCTGGTGCCACGGAACAGCCCAGCCGTTGCCTGGGAATCGCCTATATCGTCTGCAGTGCCGGCAGCAATCCTCGTTCGTGTTAATTCGCTCATGACGCTCACGGAAAAAATTGCCATTATATCCATGCCGGTGGCATTTCCGGGCGCCGCGCAGCGGCACGACCGGGGTGCCAGCCTTCACCCTGGCAAGCCTGGCGCGCCTAGTTGAAATTGGTTGGCAGGG
Organism: Pseudoduganella sp. GW821-FHT12E03; assembly: GCF_058807115.1. NCBI lineage: Bacteria > Pseudomonadati > Pseudomonadota > Betaproteobacteria > Burkholderiales > Oxalobacteraceae > Pseudoduganella > Pseudoduganella sp. GW821-FHT12E03. The sequence continues at coordinate 110,457 of NZ_JBXAQJ010000009.1, forward strand.
TCAGCGTGAAGCGGGTGCCGTTGCCGAGTTCGCTGTGGACTTCGATCTTGCCGTCCAACACGCCATACACGATGTTGTAGACGATGTTCAGGCCAAGACCGGACCCGCCGCGTCCCAGCTTGGTGGTAAAGAAGGGGTCATAAATGCGCCCCATGTTTTCCGGGGCGATCCCGCAACCGTTGTCGCTGACGGTGATTTCCACCATGCCGGGCGCCACGCTCCGGGCTGACAGCAGCACATCGCCCTCCGCGCGCCCTTCAAAGCCGTGCGTCAGGGCATTGGTGATCAAGTTGATCAACACTTGCCCAAACGGACCGGGGTAGGAATTCATGGCGATTTCCGGCGGCACGTCCTGGCGCACCCGGATACCGGACTTTTTAAAGGACGGCATCAAGACCAGCAGGATTTCATTGCTCAGTTCCGTCAGCTGGAACTGGCGCCGCTGCGACGTGGCGCGGTCCACCGCCACCTGCTTGAAGCTGGCCACCAGGTCCACCGCGCGGTGCAGGTTGCGCAGCACGATGTCGCAGCCATCGTCGATGTCGGTCACGAAGGCTTGCAGTTCGGAGCGCTTCAAACCCTGCGCCGCCAGCCGCTGGAATTCGCGGGTCTGGTCCGCCAGCGTACTGACCGCCAGCAGGCTGTTGCCGATCGGCGTGTTCAGCTCGTGCGCGACGCCGGCCACCAGCGAGCCCAGCGCCGCCAGCTTTTCACTGCGCACCAGCTCATCCTGCGCGCGCCGCAAGTGTTCCAGCGAGTCGGCCAGCTCGCCGTTGGTGGCCGCCATTTGCGCGGTGCGCAGCGCCACCTGCTCTTCCAGCACGTCGCGGTATTGCATCTGCTCGACCTCGCTGCGCTTGCGGTCCGTGATGTCGGTGGAAATACCGCCCAGCGCCCAGATCCGACCGTGTTCGTCCAGCAAGGGGAATTTCACGGAAATATACGTGCGCAGTTCGCCCGTGCTGTCCGGGACCGATTCTTCATAGGCAGCCGCCTCGCCGGATTCCAGCACATGCCGGTCGTTATGCAGCAAGATGCCGATGATCTCAGCAGGAAAAATGTCGCGGTCGTGGCGGCCGATCGGATCCGGCGTCCCCGGCGGCAAGATCAGCCGGAAGCTTTCGTTGATCAGCATATACAGGCCGGCGATGTCCTTGATGTAGATGACGGCGGTCGAGCGGGCCACGATATTTTCCAGCAGCGACTGGCTGCGCCGCAGCGCCGCTTCGCGCGCTTCGATGGTCGACAGCATGTCATTGATGGCGCCGCCCAGCCGGCCCACTTCATCTTGTCCGCCGGCGTCGGCACGCAAGTCATAGCGCTGTTCCAGGGTCACGCGGTGCGCCACGGCGGACAGCGCCAGCAGCGGCCCTGTCACGAGCCGCCGCACCATCACCGCATGCAGCACGCCGCCCACCACCAGAGTCAGCAAGACCACCGACAGCACCAGCCCATATTGCCGCAGGCGTTCCCCCAGCGACGGCAAGGCATAGTCCACCTGCAAATAGCCCGTCACCTCATGTTCATAGCGCACCGGCGCCAGCATGGAGAGCGATCCGCCCTGGAAGCGGTGGCCGCCGGCGGCCAGGTCGTCCGGCCAGGCGCACGCCATCTCGCCTTTGCGTCCATAGCTGGCAAACAGGCGGTGGCGCGCGTCATACAGGCAGGCGCCGCGCACATCGGGGTTGCTGCGCAACGCCGCCAAGGTGCGGGTGGCCGCAGGCTGGTCGCCGAAATTCAAGTCCACGTCCAGGTTCAGCGACACCAGTTCCATGCGCCCCGCCAGGTCCGACACCAGCCGTGGCCGCGCCACCATGACATCATAGGAAAACAGCGCCAGCAAAGCCGCCAGCAAGGCGGCGCCCGCCGTGGCGATCGAGACCAGCACCAGCTTGCGCTGCAAGCCCATGTCGCGCAGTCCCGGCGAGGTGGGCGGCGCGGGCGGCGGCGCCGCCGACCGCCTGGGCGCGCCGTCCGGCGCGGCGGTGGCACTGGCGGTGTGGACGTCCTGCATCATCGCGCCCCCCCGCCCAGCACCCGGTCGGCCAGGGCCAGCACGCGCGGGTTCAGGCTCATCCCCGACTGCCGCGCCGCCGTCAGGTTCACCTCGAACCGGATGCTGCCTTCGACCATCATCATGTTGATCATGCCGCCATCGGCCAGGAACGAGGCGGAATCGCCAATCGTCAGCACGGCCTGGTCGCGCAAGCGGGTCAGCAGCGCAGCCTGCCGCGCCCGTTCCGGCGCACCGGGCGACGGGCCGAAATACAGCGCATGACAGGGTCCCGCTTCTTCCTGTTTTGAAATCGTCCGCAATTCCAGCGGCCGGCTGCCTGCGGTGCGGCTTTGCAACTGGCGCGCAATGTCCCCGCCGCCCGGTCCCAGCACGCACAGCACCAGCGGCGCGGGGGCCTCGGCCAGCACGGCCTGCGGCCAACTGGCGTAGCGGGTGAAATTCAGTATATAGGCCGCCTTGATTTGTGGTTCCGGCAACGCGTCGGGCGCACCGGCGCCGTGCACGCCGGCCATGCACAGCATCAGGCCCAGGCCGGCGTGCAGCCTGTTCCAACGCAACCGCGGGGACTTGCTCAACCCAGGCATGGCCCGGTCCGCTGTCCTTGCTGGTCCGGCGTCTCCATCGTGTGATGTCCTTATGTCCTCGTGTCCTCACATACAGGCGGAAGTTCCTTATGCACAGGAGCAACATCACCGATTCTAGCGCATTCATGCAAGCGACTGGCCGCACGCCGTGGCGCGTGACGAAAAGGACACAATCCGGGAAATGAAAACCTTGTGGCAGTGCAAACTTTGCGGAATACTGGCCTGCAATTCCCAACGCGCTGGAGGCTATGCATGGCAGCTGGCTACATCCCTCCCCGGCCGGCGTTGGCACTGGCAACTTTGCTGCTCGCCGCCGCGCATATTCCCAACGCCGCCGCGCATGGCCAGGAAGACGACGATGCGTTCGGCCTCAGCCTGGAGCAACTGCGCAACATCAAGGTACTGACCGCGACCAAAACCGCGATTCCCCTGTATGCGACGCCAGCCGTGGTGACCGTGATCACGGCCGACGATTTCCTGCGCTATGGCTATGCCAGCGTCGCCGAAGCGCTGGCGCACCGGGGCGGCTTTATCGAGAGTCACGACGGCTTGAACCACAATTTCGGCGTGCGCGGCTTGTCCGCCGGACCGAAGTCCGCCAGCCGGGGCATCAAGATCCTGCTCGATGGCCAGCCGGTGGCGTTCCGCAGTACGCAGCAGCAGTGGACCGGACTGGAACTGGTGCCCGCCGCCATGGTCGAACGGATCGAAATCATACGCGGCCCGGTCTCCGTGCTGTACGGCGCGGATGCCTTGCTGGCGGCCGTCAACATCATCACCCGGCGCACTGCCGGCGGCGCCGTGGTGCTGGGCGCCGAGCGCGCCGCAGGCGGCCGTGGCGCCGGTACTGCCGCGGCCAGCGGCGGCGCCGAGCGCGGCCCGTGGTGGCTGGCGTGGGGGCTGCAGGGTGCGCATGAAAACAGGGATGGCCTGACCCTGCCCCGCATTTCTCCCGATTACCTGCGCTATGCACGCAATACCGCCGCCGCCAATGATGCCGATCCGCGCAGCGCCTACCTGCGGGGCGGCTGGCGCGACGGTGCCAACGAAGCGGGGGCCAGCGCATTCTGGCAGCGCCAGGACAGCGACGACGTGTTTGCCAGTTTGAATCCCCTGCTGCGTCCGCCCAGCCACGTGGCGCTGCAACAGGGCGCGCTGCGACTGAACGCCAGCCGGCAACTGGCGCCTGGCCACACGCTGCGCGCGCAGTTGGGCTATGGCGAGGGCAAACCAGCCGCGGGCGACCGGGTGCGGACCGGGGCCGCCGATTACTACCTGGTGCGCGACACCGGCTACCGGGCCCTCGATGGCGGCGCGGAATGGCTGTGGCAAATCAATGAACGCAGCACGCTGCTGGCGGGCGCCGATACCCTGCGCGACCGCGAAACGCTGGAATCATATGTGCGCCGCAGCCTGACTGGCGCGCCGGACTTCCAGCTGTCGCCGCCGGGCGAGCGCGTGCTGCGCAATACCGCCTGGTATGCGCAATACCAGTTTGATTTACCGTGGAACTGGCAAGGCATTGCCGGTGTGCGGCGCGACCGCCATTCCGTGTATGGCACGCATACCTCGTACCGGCTGGGCGCGGTGGGTCAATTGTCCGGCGGCTGGGGCATCAAAGTACTGGGCGGGACGGCCTTCCAGGCGCCCTCGGCGGAACTGCTGTACCGCACGGCGGTACAGCCCGGCGATATCCGTGGCAACCCCGACCTGGCGCCACAAACGGCGCGCACCATGGAAGTCCAGCTGGCGACGCCGCCGGTGCGGCACTGGAGCGGCGCGCTGACCCTGTACCGCAACAAGGTGCAGGGGCTGGTGACCTTGGAACAGGCGTTTTTCAACCTGGTGGCGCGCAACAGCAGCGACAGCACCACGCAGGGCGCGGAAATCGAAGCGCGCTACCAGCACGATGAGGTTGACGCCTATGTGCGCTACGATTTTGCCGGCACCCGCCGCAGCCTGAACCGCTACACGCTGGCGCCGCTGGCCCAGCGCCCCGACGGTGAACTGTTCCCCCGCCACAGCGCACAGGCCGGGGCCAGTATCGCGCTGATGGGCCGGCGCCTGCTGCTGTCGGTCGACAACCAGTATGTCGGCAAGCGTCCCGCCGCCACCGCCAACGTGCTGCTGGCCAACCAGGAATACCAGTTGCGCGCCTACCTCGACACCACCTTCGGTGCGCGCTGGTCATTCAGCCAGCGCCACCACGTGCGGCTGATGGTGCGCGATGCGTGGGACAAGCGCCGTGTCGATCCCGGCATCGGCGGGATCGATTACCCGTCACCGGGACGGCGCTGGGCGGCACAATATGAATACCGGTTCTAACGCGGGAGGCGCGATGAAGGCTGCGCAAATAGGGTTGGCCCTGCTGGCGGCTGCGCTGCTGGGCTCCTGTGGCGGTGGCGGTGGTGGTGGCGACGCGGCGACGGCCCTGCCCGCCAACCCGGTGCGCGCGATGTTCGATGCCAACGCCATCAATATCGGCTCGGTTGGCTGGCGCACCTCCACCCGCGACGCCTTCCTGCTGGCGGCCAAACACATCAACGATGCCGGCGGCGTGCTGGGCAAGCGGGTCAATGCTATTGCGCTGGTGGCGCGCGACAATGCCGAAGCCCAGGACATGGGCCAGCAATTGCTCGATGCGGGCGTACCGATCATGAACGTGTCGACCTCGACCCGGGTGCTGAACTTGCTGCCGCAAGCGAAAGCGCGGGGCGTGCCGATCCTGACGGAATCGAGTTCATCGCCGCAACTGACGACGGTGGCCGACGATGACCTGATCTACCGCATCGGCGTGTCCGACGTGGACGCCACGCCGGTGCTGGCCAAGGTGGCCTTTGATGCGGGCAAACGGCGGGCGGTGGTGCTGGTCAACGAAGGCGACGCGTTCGGCGCGGGGCTCAACAACCTGTTCACGCCCGCCTTCCGCGCGCTGGGCGGCGACGTGGTGCGCACGGTGGCGATTCCATTCGGCTTGAAAAGCGGCTTCGGGCCTTACCTGCAGCAAGCGATCGACGCCAAGCCGGACGTGATCCTGAACGGCATCCTGGCCGCCGACATTTCCGCCAACGTCGTCAATGAAGCGCTGGGCACCGCGTATACCGGCCTGTGGCTGCTGCCCGGCACGGCCGCCGGCAACCAGACCTTTATCGACAACCTGGCGGACCCCAGCAAGATCGCCGGCGGCGCCAGCGGCGCGGCCGCCACCTTCGGCGTGTATGACAGCCCCGCCTACCGCCATTTCCGCGAAGCGTACATCGCGCAATATGCCGCCGAACCGCAAGATTTCACGGCGCCCATCTACGACATCGTGATGGTGATGGCGCTGGCGATCGAACGCGCGGGCAAGCTCAACAACACGACATCCCCCACGCCCGGCATGATCCGCGACAGCCTGCGGGCCGTGATGAACGCGCCCGGCGTCCGGGTCACGCCGGACGCGATCGGCGCCGCGCTGGCGCTGGTGCGGCAAGGGTCGGACGTGGATTACGCGGGCGCCTATGCGGACGTGACGTGGGATGGCGTGGGCGATATCGCGGGGGATATACCGTTTACGCTATTTCGGCTTGATGCGCAGGGGCGGCGCTGGGATGGGAGTAGGCAGGTGGTGATTCGGATACCGCGGCAGTAGGTGAACGGGGCGCCGCGCCTGATACCGCTCTCGTCGGTAAGCAACTAATCCGCAATGAACTGTCATTTTTTCTGGCGCGCGGGGCGGCGGGCGAGAAGCAGCCGCGACAGCCATGCCCGCGCCGATCGCCCCATTTGCAGCGCGCCCCCAACGAGAAATTTGCACACGCTCCATGTCAAAACACTGCCGCCCCTGACGAACCGCATGACGCGCTTTGCCAGATGTATGGTACGTCTCCGGTCCCCTTGCTCCCGCTGCGTGAATGCTGCGACTTTTGCCGTTGATCCAGCAATCTTCCCACCCGCGACCAGCGCCAGCGCGATATAAAAGATCCAACGGTAATGTTTGGCAGCGCTGTTGAATTTTATTTTCGACAGCAGCTTTTCTTGCTGCCGTCTCAGCATGATCAAAGTTGGTATCAAACATTCATTCGAGATCGCCCTGGGTTCCGCTATCGCATTCCGATCAACCACGCCATCCAGGGGTTCCGGGAATGCATTGCAAAAATTTGCGGGTGGTCTCTCACAAACCGGCGATAACCGCGCATGCAGCTTCACTCCCTCTCCCAGTTCCTTTGTCGGACACATTTTGCTGTTGTATTCGGCTAACTCCCTACGTACATCGTCGACACTGTTCCGCTTCCCTTGCCATTCGTACGGAAGATAGACATCGGCTATCGTTTTCGGCCCAAACTGGGAACTGATTTCAGGATGATGCGTGGAGTAATCAATAAGCAATTGATGTACTCCCGACGCCCAAACACAAGAATCGATATGCGTCTGGCCACTCCTCGCGCACCAAGCCGCATATGCATCGGTTTGCTTCATCAGATAGACACTGGCATGCTGAAAAGTCCGTGCGTGCTCCTCCAGTTCCTGGCGCTCGTCGAATGCCGCAGAATCCGCAACGAAGAATATGCCGGTGAGGATTGCCGTAGCCACCCATAAGTGATCGTAGACATGCCAAAACCGATCTTCCAGATTAAACAGATCGCACAGGATGACCGCTCCGATCCAGCCGATAACCATGGAAAGGCAGAGTAACGGAAACATCCCCTTTGCACTTCCAAGTACGCCCGTTCCCTGAATGGCAAACGAATCTGGCACCAATGAGAGCGTCGGCCACAAATCCATCAGAGAAAGTATTCCTGGCAGGCATGCGATAAGCACAGCGATCACCATGCCCTTTCTTCGCCCCACAACATATCCAGCAACACACCACAGAACAAGCAATATCGGAGTACACAACAGCAGAAAACCAAGGATTGAACGTACGACTTCAGCTGGAGACCAATAACTATCAGCAATGACGCCACGTGCGTCCAGTTGAATAAAGTTGGAAGATATCAACCCTAGACCTTCCAGGCTCTGGTCGATATTCCATGCGATGCCGTACAGAATGGATACGTAAGGAAGCAGAAATTTGAAAAATGTCCCCATTTGCCGTCCTCAGGTTGGCCCAGTTTAGACACGCAAATGATACCTGATTATTTATACAGCCTGTACAAACAAACAGTCTTGCAGCAATAAGGCAACACCTGGCCGGATGCCATAGGACCATAATCCTTTCCTTCTGGAGAATGTCGCTGTTATTTACGCGGCCCTGAGCCGTGCAGCGTTGGCCGCGATGATTGCGGCGATGTCTTGCTGCGTGGATGTGCGAATCGCGTACTGCGAGGCTTGTGCAGCAAAGGTCGCGGCCACAGTGAGTTGCAGCTCAAGCACCTGCTCCGCCCAACACTGGTCGAGCCCACATTGCGCCGCCAGTTGCAGCAAGTGGACGCGGCTGATGCGCAGCGCCTCGCCACAGACGTCCATCTGGTGATAGCCCGCAGGCCCGGTGCAGAAGGTGAGGTCATACGCGGGCGACAAGCCCCAGCGGCGGTCCCGCCCCAAGAGATAGGAAAAATTCTTGGGGTGGTCATCGCGGTTGTTGAACAGCACGTTGAACACGGTGCGCTGGTACGCCTGTTGCACTTCGCGCTCGTCGCGGGTGAGAAAGCGCGTGGCACGCAAGAACGTCGTGTAATCGACCGAGCCGGCCAGACGAAAGTTGGCGTGCAACAGCCCGGCCAATGTGTGAGTGGGAATACGCATAGTTCCCGCCATATCAAAGCGGGCAATGCCAAAGGCGGCCAGTTGCGGGCTCAGGTCGAAATACCGCGTGACAGGGATATCCAGGCCACATTCACGCGCCAGCCGGGCGTACAGGTGCTCAATGGCGCAGACTTCTTTATGCTCGTTTTGCGCCTGGAATTTCACCAGCCAGGGTGCGCTACCGTCAAAGGGATGTGTGCTCATTTGACCGGTGGCGGCATGGTGATGCACCAGCACCTTGGGACGCGCGCCATGCGGGGAGCCGCCCATCAGTGCGAGTTGCCTGAGCATGGTGCTGCCTTCACCGCTGAGCAGCGATTGCGCTTGCTGCGCGAGATTGAGCAAATCCACATCGTCGCTGGGCAAAGCGTTTGCGGTAGCAGGCTGGAAACTCAATGCGCCCATGGCGCGCTGGCCTATGAACGATAGCCTATCGAGCACCGAGGCGCGGGTCGGCTCGATGTCATTCTGGCGAAAAAGGCGGTCCATCAACAGCACGCCCCAGCCATCCGGTAGCGCATCGGCAATCAGCCCCGGCAGCCCGAGCTGGTGAGCGGGAAAATCACCATATGCCGCCGCGCGCAATTTCAAATGCCGTGGCGACAGCTCCAAGCCTTGCGCCAGCGCCTCTGCACTGTATTCGAACAGCAGCTTTCGACCATCGTCGGCCAGGGTGGCCAGATGCCAGCGCTCGCCCCAGCCTTCATAAAAGACATCGACTTTCTTAATCATATTTTGCCGGCAATTTACTGCGGCGGGGCGCGCGTTTACGCTCGGCCAGTTGGGCACGCTCCATCTGGGCAATCGAATGCGTGGCTTGCAGCTCGAACAGCGAAGCCAGCTCGTCAAGCAAACCCAGCGCCATGACGACGCGGATAAGGGATTCCAGCGAGGAAATGCCCTTGCTTTCCAGATTTTTCACTGTGCCGAGGGCGACACCGGCACGCTCGGCGAGGTCTTTCTGCGTCAGCGCCTGCACCAGACGCTGGCGCTTGAGCCGCTGGCCGAGCTCGGCGCAGATTTCCTGTTGGGTGGCAAAGGCAAAGTCCAACATAGTGTCTTTTATCTGAAAATTTATGGCGATAGGGCCATTATTTTAGCTCTCTAATGGAGCTTGTGCTAGAGCTGAGATGACATGCAATGGCTATTATTTTAGCCTTTAAAATCACTCACTAACGAGCAAAATAATGGTCATTATGTAGTGTTTGGGGATGCCAAAAATCAGTATGGGTAATTTTCCCGCATATAGGCATAGGGGTGGCCAGTGTAACTGACCGATCCCCTGCCACACCATCCGGCATGCGGGTCCGCACCGGACGGTTCGAGTAGTTGAGGTTAAGTGAGACGAGCAAGTCTCGCCACAGCCGGTCACTTGGCAATGTCGGCTCGAACTGATGAATTTCACTGAACATTTTACCGATCTCCTTGCCGACAACCTTTGCTCACAAGCCAATGATTTTATTGGAGTAATTGAAAAATATCCTGGCGGATGGATAATTTTTTTGCCGATCAGGTTGCCGGCAAACAGAATGCCGCCGCAATGCCAGCATCGAAGGTGTCCGGCGAGGCGGCCGGCAATGAATGCGAGTTGCCCAGATACGAAAAAGGCCAGTCCGAAGACTGGCCTTTCCCGTTGATTCTATTGGTCGGGGCGAGAAGATTCGAACTTCCGCCCCCTTGCACCCCATCCGATTTTTTGGGTGTTTCAGGCGGTTTCACGCGATCTCAAAAATCATTAAATATCCGTTTAAAATCAGTAATTTATAAAATTAATTGGTTTCAGCCAGTTCCTTCCCATACACTGCGAGCTTGGAAATCTGTAGGGGTAAATGTAGGGGTAAAAATCGCCTACTTCCGACCCTTTATATCGATATGACCAAGCTTACCCAGCGTACTCTTGAGGCGGTTCGTGCCGACCAGACCGGCGCCATCTTGCGCGAAGAAGGCAACCTGTTTGGCCGCGTGCGCGCCAAGTCGGATGGCAAGGTCGCCGTCTCGTTTTACTACCGCTACCGCTTCGACGGCAAGTCCCGGGACTACTCGTGCGGCACCTGGCCGACCGACAGCCTGGCCGCGATCCGTTCCACCCGCGATGCAGCGCGCACCAAAGTTGCCGCTGGTATCGATCCCGCCGCAGAAAAGAAAATTATTCGCCACGAGCGGCAGGAAGAGACCGCCGCCAAGCTGGCGGCGATGGAAGTGCAGCGGACGACCGCGCTGACGGTGCAGGACATGTTCGACGCCTGGATCAGGGACGGCGTGCGCCGCAAGGATGGCAACGCGGAACTGCTGCGCCAGTTTGGCGTGAGCGCGCTGCCGAAGATCGGGACCATAGCTGTAAAAGATTTGACGGAACACGACTTGCGCGCCGTGCTGCGCTCGCTGGTCGAGCGTGGCGTGAACCGGTCGGCGGTGATTTTGCACAGCAACCTGACGCAACTGTTCGCGTGGGCGCGCAAACGCCAGCCGTGGCGCAAGCTGCTGGTGGAAGGCGACCCGATGGAATTAATTGAGATCGAAAAGATCGTGTCGCCGGACTACGACATGAACACCTTCCGCGACCGCGTGCTGTCCGACGCCGAGGTGACGGAACTGCATGGCATCTTCGCGCAACGGCAAGCCGAATACGGCGCCGCGCCGAACAAGCGCGTAGTGGCGCAGCCGCTGGAACCGGTGACGCGGCATGCCATCTGGATCATGCTGTCGACACTGACCCGCGTGGGCGAGACATCGATGGCGCGCTGGGACCATGTTGATCTGGAAAACGGCGAATGGTTCATCCCGAAGGCCAACGTGAAAGGCAATGTCAGCGACCTGACGATTTTCCTGTCCGCGTTCGCGCTGGAACAGTTCAAGCAGTTGCATGCGGTATCAGGCGATACCGCGTGGTGCTTCCCGTCCCGGGACGGCAAGCACCATATCGACGTGAAGTCATTCACCAAGCAAATCAGGGACCGCCAGAGCCAGTTCAGGCGCAACAAGGATGGCTCCCCTGCCCCGCCCATGAAGAACCGCGTGCACGACAATACACTGATCCTGGCCGGTGGCCTGACAGGGCCATGGACTTCGCACGACCTGCGCCGCACTGGCGCGACCATGATGCAGCGGCTGGGCGTCAGTATTGAAGTCATCGACCGCTGCCAGAACCATGTGCTGGGCGGCAGCAAGGTGCGGCGGCACTATCTGCACCATGACTACGCCGACGAGAAACGGGAGGCGTGGCGCGTGCTGGGTGAACACCTGTCACGGCTCATATCGTCTCCCTAGCTTTCAGCATGGCCCGCGTGCACGGCAAAAGCATATTGCGGCAATCGTGGGGCTTGAAAGCTCGCGTGCGCGGAATAAAATGAAGGCTTCTCGCTGGTGGGATATCGATTCCACCGCCATGCTATCGAGCATGTTCCTGTGTGCGGGACACAGGCGTTGCGGGCGTTTCCGCCGTTGCGGTCGTCACCCGTCTTTATGTTGCGATGTGAAAGCATCGTTTAGTCGTACACGGCAACCTGGCCAACGACGAGAAGTGCCGTAACCCGGCAGAGTGTTTTTCAAGATGAGCGCCCAAGCGGCGCGACTTGGCAAGGGCAAGCCTCTTGCCGAGATTGGCCCTCCAACTCCTTGTGGTTGCGGGCCGCATTAAGCCCTGCGTTGCGTCCTGCGCGGCTGGCGTGCACCTCCGGCAGTTTGATCGCTGGAAGACAGCGCTTCGCGCATGCAGCGCCACCGCAGGCGCTTCCGATTCGCCGCGACCGTCGCACACCGTGCGACAGCGGCGTTACCCAGAACAGTTGTCACGAATGCGAGCCCGCGCGTCGTTACTGGCGGCGTGCTGCCAGTGACGACGCGCCGCCAGCGGCATAGACCCTGACGGCAAGCGGTTTACTTCCGCGTGATGGTGTTCAGTGACGGGGCCAGGCGCCCCGCATCGCAGACAAGCCTTGCGATGTCTTCGCCCGCTTCGGGCTGGTTAGTTGTTTCGATACGTGCACGAGGTGCACTCCATGGACCCTGGGTAATTGGTCCCCGCTGCGGCAGCTCCCTCCGGGATCGCGCAGCGGTGCCATACGCGCATGCGGCGCGGGCAGGCAGTAACAGCAACCGCAAACACGGGGGTGGTGCCCCGAGGCCTTTATACAAAACCTGTCCTGCTGCGGCAGTACAGGTGGCCAGAAACACTCACCGGACTGACTTACACCACGCGGCATCGATGTTGTGTTGAACCCCATAGATCGGAAGGAGGACTTAGCCATGCGCGACTTGAACCACCAGCTCAAACAACTGTGTCATCGCAACCGGGACGGCAGCTTTGCGACTCAGGCCGACCGTGAGCGCCTATTGAACCTGTGTGCGAACGACCTGGCGGAACGGGGCTTCCGGCAATTGGGCGCGGATAGTTTGAAACCGAAGCATGTAGCGGCGCTGCTTGATAAATGGAAGCAGGACGGCATCAGTACAGGGACGCTCAAGAACCGCCGAGCGCCTTGCGCTGGTGGGCCGAGAAGATCGGCAAGGAGAACATCATTGCGCGCTCCAATGGCGAATACGGGGTCGCCAAACGGGTGTTCGTCACCAATGTCTCGAAGGCCAAGGTGCTGGGCGCCGACATGCTGGCCCGCGTGACCGATCCCTATACGCGGATCTCCTTGCAGTTGCAGGCGGCGTTTGGGTTGCGGCGCGAGGAAAGCATCAAGATCCAGCCAGGCTGGGCCGATTGCGGGAATTTCTTGCGGTTGCAGCAGAGCTGGACCAAGGGCGGCAAATACCGGGAGGTACCGATCACCACTGTACAACAACGGGCCGTGCTGGATGCTGCCAAGGCGCTGGCAGGTAAAGGCAGCTTGATTCCGGCGGAGATGCGATATCGGGATCAGTTGAACCGCTTTCGGGCGCAGTGCGACAAGGCGGGCATCCATGGTGTGCATGGGCTGCGCCATGAGTATGCGCAGCGACGCTATGCTGAGTTGACTGGCTGGCCGTGTCCGGCAAGTGGCGGCATGACGTCGAAACAGCTAAATGCTTCCGACAAATTAGTCGACCAATCCGCCCGGCGCCAATTGTCGATGGACATGGGGCATTTTCGCGAACAGGTCACTTGCGTGTATTTAGGCCGGTGACTTTCCGGCGCCGATTGGCGGCACACATTAACCGGCGCCACGGATTTGACAGTTGTCGCAATGCTGTCGATACTTGGCCTTCCATCTCTTGCCGAACCATGATCCCGATCCTGCCACCCCGCGAATCCCTCACCGTCGAATTCAAAAGCGACCGCAAACGCCTGTCCGACAACGACCTGGTTGAGGCCGTGATCTGCCTGGCCAACGCTGACGGTGGCGAGCTGTGGCTGGGAGTGGAGGACAATGGCACGCCAACCGGACTGCACATCGAACACTTGCAAATCGCCGGGTTGGCAGGACTTATAGCCGCGCGCACCTCGCCCTCGCTGGCCGTCACGGTTACGCCGGTCGCGCTGGGCACTGTGAACGTGGCCCATATCGCGGTACCCAAGGCCCACGGCGAAGTGGCGACCACTGGCGGCGTGTACCTGCGCCGGCGCCTGAAGGCCGATGGCCAGCCCGAATGCGTGGCGATGCTGCCACATGAACGCAGCAGCCGCGTCAGCACCTTCGGCTTGGTAGATGCCTCGGCGCAGGTGGTCGCTGGCGCCAAGTTGCACGACCTTGACCCGCTTGAACGCGAACGCCTGCGCCAGTGCGTGCAGCAATACGGCGGCGACCGCGTCCTGCTTGAACTCGATGACGAGGCGCTCGACGGCGCGCTGGGCCTGACTGCGCGCCAGAGCGACGGCGCCCGCGCGCCCACGCTGACCGGCCTGCTGCTGGTCGGCAAGGAGCTGGCCTTGCGCGAACTGGTGCCAACGCACGAGTTCGCATTCCAGGTATTGGAGCGCGAGGCAGTCCGCTTCAATGAATTCCGCCGCTTCCCGCTGCTCAAGGCGCTCGACTGGCTGGAGACGAATTTCCGCCCATACAATCCCGAGCGCGAGATACAAGTCGGCCTGTTCCGGGTGCCGGTGCCCAAGGTGGACCTGGGCGCGTTCCGTGAGGCCGTTGCCAATGCGCTGGTTCACCGTGACTATCACCGTCTGGGTGCCGTGCATGTGCGAATGGACGACGAGGGACTGACAATCAGCAACCCTGGCGGACTGATGGACGGCGTGACGCTGGCCAACTTGCTGACCACCGAGCCGAGGCCGCGCAACCGTGCCCTGGCCGATGCGATGAAGCGTATAGGCGTGGTTGAACGTTCCGGTCGCGGTGTCGACAAGATCTATCGTGGCATGTTGCGTTTCGGGCGGCCCGAGCCAGACTATCGGCGTACCGATGCCACCAGCGTCGTTTTGCGCATGGCGACGACGGATGCGGACGAGGCATTTTTGAAGCGGGTGATCGAAGAGGAAAGCCTGCGCGGCAGTCCGCTGCCGATTGACAGTCTGATTGCCCTGGCGGCGCTGAAAGGTTTGAAACGCCTGACGACCGACGAACTGGCCATACACATCCAGCGCGATCCGGCGCAGGCCAAGCGCACACTGGAAGCCCTTGTCGAGGCGGGCCTAGCGCAAGCCCATGGCGCCACGCGTGGCCGTACCTATACCTTGGCCGCCGGCGTTTATCAGGTTGAAGGAAGTAAGGCGGCATATACACGCCAGATGGGGTTCAGCAGCTTGCAGCAGGAGCAAATGGTGCTCAACTATGTTCGGCAGCATGGGATGGTACGCCGTGGCGACGTCGCCGATTTGTGCCGTTTGACGCCGATTCAGGCACGTGATCTCTTGAAGCGGCTGAAGGAATCCGGCCAACTGCTGCAGCACGGTGAGCGGCGCGCGGCATACTATGTTCTTGGCAATGCGGGGAATTCGGCTTGATTGGAGTTATGGACGTCTTTGGACGTCTTTGAACTTGTTTGGACGTCACGTCCATACAAAGAAGGGACTCTACGCAACTCTGGTAACAGTTTAGCAACCCCGCCGCTCTGCCTCTTGCTCGGAGACGTCAGGCGTCGCTATGGAACAACGCCGCGCACAGCGTCAGCCGCAATACAGATAAAGGGGTGGTCAGCTTTCGCCCCATTGCCGATGGTCACGGCCCCCCGCCATTCTTAACGAACACTATCAGAGTCGCTATCGACACTCTTCGAATTATTTGAATGTTTTCTTTGCATGTTCAGGCAGGATATATACTCCCAACAAAAGATGATCAACTACATCGAATGCGAGGCCAAGCTCTTGAAGAGAGTGCGGCTTTACTTCGTGAGCTGCATCATTTCCAAGGGTACGAAGTTTATGCAAAATGTCCGATCCATCTTTTGTCAGCACGCCCAAGCCCACGAGCGAATTAATTTTGTTATAGAGGTTGTCGCCCGTCGCACTTCTGTCTTTACATACGGTTTCAATAATCGCCCGAATTCCGATTCCGCACAAAACTGGCTGAGTATCATTCAATGCCTGAAGCGATTCCTCATAGATTCGTTGAATCTTATCTGGCAGAAGTCCTACGTCCGCAAGTGGTTGCCGACCTTCGCGAGGATTGGGGTACACATCTACGCTGGCCTGGTATTCATATTCGTTCTCGCCAATTTGGACATAGTCGTGTTCGGTCCCAGCGACCTTGCGAAATGAGAACGTTTCGCAGCCGAGACATCTTATGATTTGATGCTCGATAGACCAATCAGTTGAATAGCCTCCCCCTTCTTCTACCCTCCCAGTCAGGGTCGCCTCAGAGATAATTTCGTGCTTCGTGTCGCGATGACAGCTCCGACAGAAGCACGAGATTTTTTTGCCCTGTTGCTTATTCAATTCGAGTGTATCGGTCATTTACGATCCCATTCAAGAATTTTGTTGATTTCGGTGAGGGTTAAGCAATTGGCGTATGTGCAGCCTTTCGAGCAACGTATCTCTCGTATTTCTCGCTCAGTGTGTAGACGTAGTCAAAAATTGCGATCGTGAAGTCGATGACATCCTGGGCATTTTCTTTTGTCGTTTCTTGGTCAGACGCGTGCGCGCCGATGTTGCGTTCTTTGCGCAGAGCTTCTGCCCAATTGAAAAGTCGCTCATCAATGACCCCTTTCGCCTTCAGCTCGGCGAGGCCTTTCGCGATCATATTCGCCCCGGCCTTTTCCTTGATCAGTCTCTCCAACGCTTTTCCGCAAAGGACTGCGGCAGCTGAGTTGATGCCATGGGAAAGACACTTCTGTGCATCCTTAATATCGCGTCTGGCCGCCTCAGGAATTGACGATGATACTTCGGTAGCCGCCGGTACAGGCCACAGTCTTTCTGCATTGCTCCATTCGAAATTTCCCCGCTCGTCCTGGTAGACAAAAGACTTTCCGAAAAGCGGTTGTTGACAGGAAGGGCACTCAAGGACGAAGTACGCCTCGTTCTGAGCATCGCCTACCCAGGACTTGATATCAGCCTTTACGCGGACTGAGCATTGCGTGCAATCAATTACGGTGTTGTTCGACATAAGGGAGATCGGATGGGTTAACATTCGAAGTCAATCCGCAGGTAAGCAAATTCGAATTTTGGACGGCCGCTTTTGGCCGAATGCAGCCAATGACGCAGCATATCATGTTGCAAATTAGAAAAACTCACACATTCTCACCGACCATATCCAAACGGCGGCTGGACAATTTCCATAACCAGCGCCAGTACCACGTTCGCGGTAATACGGCACACACGGTTTGACACGGCGCCCCGCACCACCTACATTGACAAAAGTAGCAGCTGGCCCTGCCGAAGTAGGCAAGCCTATTGAGTATTTCCACAGGTTAGAGGGTCCGGACAGTACAGGCATCCGGCGCGGTTGCGTTAGCAGCCGCGCCGGAACGCTGTCAGTCAGCCCCGTCAAGTCAAGTAGATTAGCCTTCGTTCGCCCTCGCGGCCTCCGGCCCTTGGCGCGCGACTCTGGCCGTCTCCACCGAACATCCGCCACGGACTGTCCCCACAGTCGGCACCATTTCGCCATTCCCATTTGCCGCACAAGTAATGAAGGAGCACGTCATGACCACACCAAGGAAATTCCTGCGCCTGCCTGCTGTGATAGAGGCCACCGGATGGTCCCGAACCACCATCTGGCGCAAGGTGAAGGCGGGAGTACTGCCCAGACCGATCCCCATCGGTCCCAACACCATCGCCTGGGACGCCTCGGAGATCGCCCAATGGCAACAACATTGCATTGATGCCAGCCGCAGGAACGCATGACCGGTTGCACGCGATATCGCACCGTGCCACGCGAGCCTGGAAATCCGTAGGGGTAATTGTAGGGGTAAAAATCCCAGATACGAAAAAGGCCAGTCCGAAGACTGGCCTATCCCGTTGATTCTATTGGTCGGGGCGAGAAGATTCGAACTTCCGACCCCTTGCACCCCATGCAAGTACGCTACCAGGCTGCGCTACGCCCCGACGACTGGCGCATTATAGCAGGCGCCCCAAAAAATGTAATGGGAACGACAAGTTTGCTACAATTTTTTCGACTACGCCGGACCATCGAACGAGTTAGGGCAGGAAAGTGCAAGGTATCGAGCGATAACACGAATTAGTAAGTCCTAAAAAATCGGGAATCCCCCCCGCTGCGCCTAAAATGCCCCATCAAACGCCGCGCGCCAATTCCATCCAAGACCACCCGCCATGACCAACACCGCCCTCACCCGCGCCGCCGCCCTGATCGCCGATGCCGACGCCCTCCTCGTCACCGCCGGCGCCGGCATGGGCGTCGATTCCGGCTTGCCCGACTTCCGTGGCAATGAAGGCTTCTGGACGGCGTATCCCGCCCTGGGCCGGACGCGGATGGCATTCACCAGCGTGGCGTCGCCCCACACCTTCCGCACCGACCCGGCATTGGCCTGGGGGTTTTATGGCCACCGCCTGGCGCTGTACCGCGCCACCCTGCCCCATCCAGGTTTTGCGCTGCTGCGCGCCTGGGGCGGCAACATGGACCACGGGCTGGCGGTGTTTACCAGCAATGTCGATGGCCAGTTCCAGCAAGCGGGCATTGATCCACAGCGCATCGTCGAATGCCATGGCTCGATTCACCATTTGCAATGCATGGAACCGTGCAGCGGCGCGATCTGGCCTGCCGACGCCTTCCAGCCGGAAGTCGACCCGGATGCGTGCCGGCTGGTCAATGCAGCGCCCCGCTGCCCGCATTGCGGCGGACTGGCACGGCCGAATATCTTGATGTTTGGCGACGGGGAATGGCTGGAACAGCGTTCGGCGGCGCAGCAGGACCGGTTGCTGCGCTGGCTGTCCAGGGCGCGGCGGCCGGTGGTGGTGGAACTGGGCGCCGGCACGGTGATTCCATCGGTGCGGCATTTTGGCCAACGGGTCGTGCACGGTGGCGGGCGCCTGGTGCGCATCAATCCACGCGAACCGGCGGTGGCCGGTGCGCGCGATTGCGGAATAGCGATGGGGCGCTGGCGGGGCTGCAGGCGATCGATGCGCTGCTGCGCCCGCGTGCCGGTTAAACGGGCCGGTTAAACGATCTTCACCACCAGCGGCGTCAGCCCGGCAATTTCCCCCACCAGGGTCTGGCCACGCTGCACCGCACCGACGCCTTCCGGCGTGCCGCTGAACACCAGGTCGCCCGGCTGCAATTCCCACAAGGTCGACAGGTTGGCGATGGTTTCCGACAGCGACCAGATCAGGTGCGCAATGCTGCTCGACTGGCGCACCTGGCCATCGACGGACAGCGCGATCGATGCCTGCTCGATTCCCGGCACGTCCTGCGCGCGGTGGATCACGCCGATCGGCGCCGAATAGTCAAACGCCTTGCCCACTTCCCACGGACGGCCGGCATCTTTCATCTGGCCCTGCAAATCGCGCCGGGTCATGTCGAAGCCCACCGCATAGCCATAGATGTGCTGGAGCGCCTGCGCCACCGGGATGTCGCGCCCGCCCTTGCCGATGGCCACCACCAGCTCGCACTCGTAGTGATAATTGCTGGTTTGCGGCGGGTACGGCAGTTCCGTCACCATGCCCGGTTTGGCCGGCACAATGGCTGCATCGTCGCCCGGTTTACAAAAGAAGAATGGCGGTTCGCGGTCCGGATCGGACCCCATTTCGCGCGCATGGCCGGCATAGTTACGGCCGACGCAATACACGCGCCGCACGGGGAATTGCGCATCGGCGCCCGCGACAGGCAGGCCGACCACATCACGGACAGGGAAAACATAGCTGGAACTCATGAAGGCTCCTCGGTCAGGAAAACAGCATGGCCCGCAAGGCATTGCGGACCGAAGCGACGATGGCCGGACGGCCGGCGCCGGGATTATGGATGGCGCGCACGTGCAAGCCATGGAATACCGCGATCACGGCTTCCATCAAGCCATCCACGGCGTCATCGCTGGCATCGAGCTGGTGGCGCTCGCGCGCGGCTTTCAGCACATTGCGGAAATAGGTGCGCGAACGCAGGTCGGCATCGCGCACCACGGCGGCAATCGCGGGATTGCGCGACGCTTCCGCCCAAATTTCCAGCTGCAGCGCGATGCGGTCGGATTCAACATGGTCGGCCACGCTGCGTTCGGCATCGTCCACCAGTGCTTTCAATGGATCGGCGCGCTGTTCCAGGTCGCGCAGGATGGCCGACACCCGTTCCACGTTTTGCTCGACAAAGGCCGCAATGATGGCGTCCTTGCTGTCGAAGTAGTTATAGATATGGCCGGCGCTCATGCCGGCGGCTTTCGAGATTTCAGACATGCTGGCGCCATGGAAACCACTACGCTTGAAGCAAATGGCGGCAGCGTCAAGCACCTGCTGACGGCGCACTTGAGCGCGCTCAGGGTCGTTATGTCTTTTTTCGTTGTTACTCATGCAAGAGTGCCCTTTCTTGCCAGTACTGTGGACAAGGCAGCACGTTTTGTCAATTTCGACAAGTCTCGTACGGGTTTTTGAGATATCATAAAAACAAGATAGTTTCATGCGAGGAGGCAGCTCTGATGATAGCCAAGACCGCAGTTGCAACCACACCCGCCATCGCGCTGCGCCCGGCCACCGGGGCCGACCAGCCCTTCCTGCAGCACCTGTATGCCAGCACCCGCCCGCCGTCGCACTTGCGCGGCTGCGACAGCGAAGCCGAAGCGCTGCTGGTGCGGGCACAGTGCCTGGCCCAGCAAACCCACTGGCGCCGCCAGTTTCCCGGCGCGGACATCACCATTATCGTCGAACACGACCAGCCTGTCGGCCGCCTGTACGTGCATTTCAGCGAGCACGAAATGCGGCTGATCGATGTCAGCCTGCTGCCGGAATGCCGTGGACGGGGCATCGGCAAAGGCTTGCTGCGAGGATTGCAAGCGCATGGCGAGCGGCTGGGATTGCCCGTGCGCCTGCATGTCACGCTGGGCAATCCCGCCCAGCGCCTGTGCCAGCGCTGCGATTTCCAGTTCACCGGCATTGACGGCGGCCACGCGGCGCTGGAATGGAAGCCGGCTTAAGTTACTGCGCGCCGCCGCCGAGCACTTTATACAGCGCCACCTGGTTCGACGCCTTGGCCAGGCGCGCGGTAATCATCGCCTGCTGCGCCGCATACAGCGCGCGCTGCGACACCAGCGCATTCAGGTACGATTCGCTGCCCTTGCTGTAGCGCGCCTGGTGAATCCGGAAGCTTTTTTGCGCCGCATCCACCAGCGCCGCCTGCGATGACAGCCGCTCGTCGAGCGTCCCGCGCTGCGCCAGTGCATCGGCCACTTCGCGGAATGCCGACTGCACGGCTTTGTCATAACGCGCCAGCGCGATATCGCGGTCCGCCTGCGCCACGCCCAGCGCGGCGCGGTTGGCGCCGCCATCGAAAATCGGCAAGCGTACCGAGGGCAGGAAACTCCATGTGCCCGCCCCCGCCTGGAACAGCGACGACAAGTCGCCGCTGGCAGCACCGGCAGCCGCCGTCAGTGAAATGCTGGGGAAGAACGCCGCGCGCGCCGCACCGATGTTGGCATTGGCCGCCTGCAAGGTGCGTTCGGCCGCCAAGACATCCGGACGGCGCGCCAGCACCTCTGACGGCACGCCTGCGGGCAACTCGCGCACTGCCGCGACGGTGGCCAGCACGTCCGGCGCTTGCCGCACCGCAGCCGCGCCGACCGCATCGGCCGCCATGCTGGCCGCGCCAGCGGTCGACACCGGCGCAACCAGATGCGCCGGCACCGGCGCCCCCACCAGCAAGACCAGCGCATTTTCATCGGCCACCACCTGCGCCGTGTACACCGCCATGTCATTGCGCGCCGCTTCCACGCTGGTCTGCGCTTCGTGCATATCAAGCCCAGACGTGGCGCCCGCCTCGAAACGGCGCTTGCTTAACGCATAGGTGATTTGCTGGCTCTTCAGCGTATCGGCCGCCAGCAGCAGGCGTTCGCGGTCCGCCTGCAGTGCCAGCCAGGCATTCGCCACTTCCGCCACCAGCGACATGTGCTGCGCGCGGCGCGCTTCTTCCGTGCCGAGGTATTGCTGCAGCGCCGCTTCCGACAGGTTGCGCACCTTGCCAAAGAAATCCAGTTCATACGCCACATTGATATTGGCGCTGTACTGGCGGCCGGTCACGCCATTGGCATGCTGCGCGGCCTGCCCGCCCGCGGCGGAAACCGAGGGAACTTGCGCGGCGCGCTCGATACCGTATTGCGCGCGGGCTTTTTCAATATTCAGCGCCGACACACGCAAATCGCGGTTGTTGGCCAGCGCCAGCGCAATCACTTCGCGCAACCGCTCGTCGGCAAAATAGTCGCGCCATGCCACGTCAGCCGCCGTCACCGCACCGGTGGCACTGGATGCGGGCTGGTAGGCATCGCCCTGCGGCCAGGCAGCGGCAACCGGCGCGGCGGGACGTTCATAGACCGGGGCCAGGCTGCACGCGGACAGCAGCGCCAGCGCGGCCAGGGAAATCAGGCTTCGTTTCATCTTCACACTCCTACCGATACTGCCGTGGCGGCAACCGCGGCGCGTCTTGCAAACCATCCGCGCACCAGCACAAAGAACACCGGCACAAAGAAAATACCCAGGAACGTCGCGGTCAGCATGCCGCCCAATACCCCGACGCCAATCGCGTTCTGGCTGCCGGAACCGGCGCCGCTGGCCAGCGCCAACGGCAGCACCCCGAGGCCGAACGCGATCGACGTCATCAGGATCGGCCGCAAGCGCAGGCGCACCGCCTGCAAGGTCGCGTCCTTCAGCGCCATGCCCTGCTCTTGCAATTCCTTGGCGAATTCCACGATCAGGATCGCATTCTTGGCCGCCAGCCCGACCACCGTCAGCAAGCCGACCTGGAAATACACGTCGTTCGATAACTTGAAGCCCCATGTCGCCAGCACCGTGCCGATCACACCCAGCGGCACCACCAGCAGCACGGAAAACGGCACCGACCAGCTTTCATACAGCGCGGCCAGGCACAGGAACACCATCAGGATCGACAAGGTGTACAGCACCGGCGTCTGCGAACCCGAATCGCGTTCTTCCATCGACAACCCGGTCCACTCGAAGCCGATACCGGCCGGCAGCTGGCTGGCCAGCTTTTCCATTTCCGCCATGGCGGCGCCGGAACTCACGCCCGGCGCGGGCATGCCCAGCACTTCCACCGACGGCACGCCGTTGTAGCGCTCCAGCCGTGGCGACGCATACACCCACTGGCCGCTGGCGAAGGCCGAGAATGGCACCATCTCGCCCTGCGCATTGCGGACAAACCATTTATTCAAATCTTCCGGCGCCATGCGCGAATCCGGCTGGCCCTGCATGAAGACTTTCTTGACGCGGCCACGGTCCACGAAATCGTTGACGTAGGCGCTGCCCCAGCCGGTCGACAGCACGCGGTTCACGTCGGCAATCGACAAGCCCAGCGCGCCGGCTTTTTGCTGGTCAATCGCGATCTTGTATTGCGGCGTATCTTCCTGGCCATTCGGGCGCACGCCCGTCAGCAGCGGGCTTTTCGACGCCATGCCCAGCAACTGGTTGCGGGCCGCCATCAGCTTGTCGTGGCCGACGCCGCCCTGGTCTTGCAGCTGCATATCCCAGCCGCCGGCATTGCCCAGTTCCAGCACGGCCGGTGGCGTAAACGCAAACACCATGGCGTCGCGGATTGTCGAGAAAGCGCCCATCGCGCGGCCCGCCACGGCTTTCGCACGGTTGGCGGCGCCGGGACGTTCGGCCCAGTCTTTCAGGCGCACGAAGGCGATCCCCGTGTTCTGGCCATTGCCGCCGAAGCTGAAACCGGCCACCGTGAAGATCGACGCCACGTTGGCTTTTTCGCCCTCCAGGAAGTGGTGTTCGACCTGCTCGATGACTTTCAGGGTGCGCTGCTGCGTGGCGCCGGCCGGCAATTGCACCTGGGCGAACAGCACGCCCTGGTCTTCTTCCGGCAGGAACGACGTTGGCAGGCGCGCGAACAGCACGGCCAGCACAGTCACCAGCACCGCATACAGCGCCATCGAACGCCCGCCCCGGCGGATCATCGCGCCGACCCAGCCCTGGTAACGGCTGCTGCCGCGCTCAAAGGTGCGGTTGAACCAGGCAAAGAAACCCGTCGCCGGCGCGGGGTGGCCCGGCTTCAGGAACGTCGCGCACAGCGCCGGCGTAAACACCATCGCCACCAGCACCGACAAACTCATGGCCGCCACGATGGTGACGGCGAACTGGCGGTAAATCACGCCGGTGGAGCCGCCAAAGAATGCCATCGGCACAAACACGGCGGACAATACCAGCGCGATGCCGACCAATGCGCCGGTGATCTGGCCCATGGATTTCAAGGTCGCTTCCTTGGGCGACAAGCCCTCTTCGGTCATCACCCTTTCCACGTTTTCCACCACGACGATGGCGTCGTCGACCAGCAAGCCGATCGCCAGCACCATGGCAAACATGGTCAGCGTATTGATGGAGTAACCGAGCGCGGATAAGACAGCGAAGGTGCCCAGCAACACCACCGGCACCGCCATGGTGGGTATCAGGGTGGCGCGGAAATTTTGCAGGAACAGGTACATCACGAGGAACACCAGCACCACGGCTTCGAGCAGGGTTTTCACCACTTCCTCGATCGACAGTTGAACGAACGGCGTGGTATCGAACGCCACTTCGGCTTTCATCCCGGCCGGGAATTGCTTGCCGAGCTGGTCGATCTTGTGGCGCACCGCCTGCGCGGTGTCGAGCGCATTGGCGCCGGTCGCCAGCTTGATGGCGACGCCGGTGGCGGCATGGCCATTGAAACGCGCCACGGTGTTGTAGTTCTCGCTGCCCAGTTCCATGCGGGCCACGTCGCGCAAGTGCACGGTGGCGCCGCCGCTGGTGGTTTTCAGCAGGATCGCGCCAAATTGTTCCGGCGTCTGCAAGCGGCTTTGTGCCGACACCGTGGCATTCAATTGCTGGCCCGGCACGGCGGGCGCGCCGCCCAGTTCACCGGCCGACACTTCCGCGTTTTGCGCCGTGATGGCCGCCGACACGTCGGCCGGCGTCAACTGGTAGCTTTGCAGTTTCGACGGGTCGAGCCAGATGCGCATCGCATACTGCGAGCCGAACAAGGTCACGTCGCCGACACCCTGCACGCGCGACAGCGGATCAATGACATTGGCCGCGACGTAATCGCCGAGGTCCGATTGCGTCATGGCGCCGTTTTCCGAGACAAAACCCAGCACCATCAGGAAGTTCTTGGTGGACTTCGACACCACCAGGCCTTGCTGCGTCACCACCGCCGGCAACAGCGGCGTGGCCAGTTGCAGTTTATTTTGCACCTGCACTTGCGCGATGTCCGGATTGACGCCGTTGGCGAACGTCAGCGTGATGCTGATGCCGCCCGTGCCGTCGCTGCTGGAACCCATGTAGCGCAAGCCATCGATGCCTTTCATCTTTTGCTCGATGACCTGGGTCACCGCGTCTTCCACTGTTTTCGCGGATGCGCCCGGGTAGCTGCCGCTGATGGTGATCGCGGGCGGCGCAATGCTCGGGTATTGCGACACCGGCAGGCGCAGGATGGCGATGGCGCCCGCCAGCATGATGACGATCGCGACCACCCATGAAAAGATGGGACGGTTGATAAAGAAACGTGCCATGGCGACTCCTTAACGCGCCGCGCCAGGCTGCGCACCCGCGCCGCCCGGATTTGCGGCCAGCGCCTGCTGCGGCATGCGCGTTGCCGCGCTGTGCGATGCGACCGGCTGCCCTGGCCGGGCCGGACCTGGCGCCTGCTGCGCCGCCGCGGTTGCCCCGCCCTGTGCGGCCACCGCCGCAGCTCCCGGTTTGACCTTTTGCAAGCCATCGATAATCACGCGGTCCCCGGCCGCCAGCCCGGCTTTGATTTGCCACTGGTCGCCAATCGCGGCGCCCGTGGTCAATCCACGCTGCTCGACCTTGTTCTCCCTGTTCAGCACCAGCGCCGTCGCTTCGCCTTTCGGATTGCGCGTCACGCCCTGCTGCGGCACCAGGATCGCTTGCGCGTCGACGCCGCTTTCCACCACCGCGCGCACGAACATGCCCGGCAACAAATCGTGTTTCGGGTTCGGGAACAATGCGCGCAACACCACGTTGCCGGTGCCCGGATCGACGCTGGCGTCGGCAAACTGCAGTTTGCCTTGCTGCGCATAGCGGCTGCCATCGGCCAGGATCAGCGTGACCCTGGCCTGGCCGCCCTGCTTCAAGCTGCCCGCTTCGACTTCGCGCTTCAGGCGCAGCAAGTCCGTGCTGGACTGGGTCACGTCCACATAGATCGGGTCAAGCTGCTGCACGGTGGCCAGCGCGGCGGCCTGACTGGCCGTCACCAGCGCGCCCTGCGTCACGGACGAGCGGCCGATGCGGCCACTGATGGGCGATGCAACCCTGGTGTAATCGAGGTTGATGCGAGCCGCTTCCAGCGCCGCGGCCGCCGCCTCCACTTCAGCCTGCGCCTGGCCGGCGGCGGCCACGGCATCGTCATAGTCCTGGCGGCTGACGCCTTCGATCGCCACCAGTTCCTTGTAGCGCGCCACTTTTGGCGTGGCGGCGGCCAAGTTGGCCCGGGCTTTGGCCAGCGCGGCCTTGGCGGAATTGAACGCGGCCTGGTAAGTGGCGGCATCGATCTGGTACAGCGGCGCGCCGGCCTTCACGTCGGCGCCTTCGGTAAACAGGCGCTGGCGGATCAGCCCGCCCACTTGCGGGCGCACTTCCGCCACCTGGTAAGCACTGGTGCGGCCCGGCAATTCCGTGGTGATGGCCACGGCGCGCGGCGCCACCGTGTGGACCGCCACTTCGGGCACCGGCGCCTTGGGCGCCGGTGCTCCAGCCGTGGACGGATTGCAGCCGGCCGCCAATGCGGCAGTGGTCAACAGGATCAGGGAATGAGGTTTCATGTTAATGACTTTCCGGTTATTTCTTTTTTATAGAATGAACGATCATTCTAAGCAAGTCAAGTTAACGATGCCTTAAAAAAAACCCGCCCTCAAGCTGAAGGGCGGGTGGAAAGCCGTGGTCGGGACCGGCCACGGTTAAGGGAACAGTCTTCCCTGCTGACGGGTTTGCTACATGATTACTTGATCGGTTCCGCGTCCACCACCACCGACTGGAAGGTCAGCTTCGAGCCGGACTCAAAGCCGGAATCAATCCCGACCAGCAGCCACAGCTTGCCTTCGGCATCGGCTTTCACGGTCAGCGGTTCCTTGCTCTTGACGGTTTTCGATTCCATCACCGGCGTGCCGCAATCGGGCACACTGTTGTTGATGGTGCCCAGCACCTGGCCAGCCTTGCCGCCGCCGCCCTGGTTGCCGCGATCGATATTCAATTCCTTGCGGCCATTGTTGACCACCACTTTCGGTTCGGTATCCGATGCGGCGCCCACCACCCATACGGCTTCGCCCGGCGAACCGCCCACGCCCATGCAGCCGGTCGAGACGTCGCTGGCGAATTTCACGGTGAAGTTCACCTTGTAGCTGGCCGACGGCACGAAGCCGCCAAATTGCTTTTTCACGAACAGGAACAAGTCGTCACTGCGGTTCACGCCGGCCACGTAATAGCCCTTGCCGGTCAACGGCGCGCTCAGCGGGCGCTGCTCGAAGACCAGACTCTCCGGCTTGTCGGCGTCCGAATAATCGCTGGAATCGCCCTTCCAGCCGTCGATGCCCTGGTTGAAATCGGCCGTGATCTGCACGGCTTTCAGCACGGGCGGCAGTGCGCCCTGGGGTGGCGTGGCGGCATTGTCGCCGCCGCAGGCGGCCAGCGTGGCGAGGAAGGAGACAGCTACTGCACTTTTGGTCAGGTAAGTCATTTTGGTTAAATTCCCAGTTGTCCGGAAGCTCACATTGTAAGAATCACAGGCCCGGTATAACCGGCGGTTTTGTAACCACATATATGTAGGGAAACGCTACAACTCCATGATAATTAAGTACATTTCCTAACCGATCCGTATCGGACAGGGCCGTTTTTCCAGTTGCGCTATTATCGGAAGGACACAAATACCGGGTAATCAACAATGGAACAGAACAGCGAAACCGGACGATTCCTGTCATCGGGCGTGCCCGGCCTGGATACCATCCTGTCCGGCGGTTTTACGCGCGACCGGCTGTATCTGGTGGAAGGCGAACCAGGTACCGGTAAAACCACGCTGGCCCTGCAATTCCTGACCGAAGGCTTGCGCCTTGGCGAATCCGTGCTGTACATCACGCTGGCGGAAACCAGGGCGGAGCTGGGTTCGGTCGCCAGTTCACACGGCTGGAACCTCGATGGCATCCATGTCGAAGAAATCATCACCGACCAGAACGCGCTCGATCCGGACCAGCAATACTCGATCTTCCACCCATCGGAAATCGAACTGGGCACCACCACCCAGCGCATCCTGGGCGCCATCGAAAAATACCAGCCGACCCGCGCCGTGCTCGATTCACTGTCCGAACTGCAGTTGCTGGCGGAAAGCGCGCTGCGCTACCGGCGCCAGGTCCTGGCACTCAAGCAGTACCTGGCCAGCCGCAATTGCACCACCATTTTCCTCGATGACCGCACGGCGCTGAACACGGATTTGCAAGTGCGCAGCGTGGCCCATGGCGTCATTACGCTCTCCGTGATCGACCAGGCTTATGGCAACGAGCGGCGCCAGTTGCGCATCGTGAAATACCGGGGCATCGCCTTCCGTGGCGGCGCCCATGATTACCGCATCATCCAAGGGGGCTTGCGCGTGTTTCCCCGCCTGGTGGCATCCGACAGCCGGGTGAGCCAATCGCGCGGCCAATTGTCGACCGGCTTGCCGGAACTCGACACCATGCTGGGCGGCGGTATCGAGGAAGGCAGCAGCACGCTGGTGGCGGGGCCGCCCGGCTCCGGCAAATCCACCGTGGCGGCGCAATGCGTTTCCGCCGCCTGCAGGCGGGGAGAACACTGTGCCATGTTCCTGTTTGAAGAGTCGCGCAACAATATGCTGAACCGCTGCGACGGCATGAACCTGGGCTTGAGCAATGCGATTGCCGACGGCATGTTGAGCGTGCAGCAAGTCGATCCCGCCGAACTGACGCCGGGGCAGTTCAGCCAGGCCGTGGTGGACGCCGCCGACCAGGGCGCCCGCGTGATCGTCATCGACAGCCTGAACGGTTACATGAACGCGGTGCCCGATGAGCGCTTCATGGCCACCTACCTGCACGAGATGCTGACCTTCCTGGGCCAGCGCGGCGTCGTCACCATCGTGGTGGGCGTGCAGGCCGGCCTGATCGGCAGCACCATGACTTCCGCCGCCGACGCGAGTTACATTGCCGACAACGTACTCATGGTGCGCTATTTCGAAACGGCAGGCGAAGTCCAGCAAGCGATTTCCGTATTCAAGAAACGGGGCAGCAGCCATGAACGGACCTTGCGCCGCTTTTGCATCACCGGGCAAGGGCCGCGCGTCGGCCCGGTCCTGAGCGGCTTTCATGGCATCCTGACCGGCGTGCCGACACTGGTCACTCCGGCCAATGTCCCCGCCAATGAGCAGCCAGGGTGACGCCACGTGGAAACGCGCATCCTGATCTACGCGCCCGGCGGCCAGAACGCGGCGCTGACGGAAAAAGTGCTGGCCACCGCGCATATCCCGTCGCACATTTGCGCCACGGTCACGGATTTGCGCGAGCAACTGGCATTGGGCGCCGGCGCCGTGGTCACCGTGGAAGAAGCGCTGTCGGCCAGCGGCTTTCGCGTGCTCAGCGACTTCGTCACGCACCAGCCCAACTGGTCTGACTTGCCGATCCTGCTGCTGGCGCAAAAAGGCGGCGATTCGCTGCTGGTGCGGCGCGCGGTGGCCAGCCTGGGCAACCTGACCCTGATGGAACGGCCGGTGCGCACCGTGACCCTGATCACGGCGGTGCAGGCGCTGTTGCGCGGCCGTGAAAAGCAATACCAGGTCAGGGAAAACAACCAGCGCAAAGATGAATTCCTGGCCAGCCTGGGCCACGAATTGCGCAATCCGCTGGCGCCGATCCGTACCTCCGCCACCCTGCTGACGCATTTATTCCCGCAATCGGAACCGGCCGCCCGCATCAAGGAAGTGGTGGAACGCCAGGTGGTGCACCTGACGCGGCTGGTCGATGACTTGCTGGACGTGGCGCGCATCACCAGCGGCAAGATCCAGCTGCAGCGCAGCGCCTTCAAATTCAGTGAAATCATGCGCCATGTGATCGAACTGAGCCTGCAGACCGCCATCGCCAAGCGCATCCACATGGACCAGGATTTACCGGTGGAGCCGATCGTGCTCGATGTCGATTATTCGCGCGTGGTGCAGATTTATTCGAACATCCTGTCCAACGCCATCAAGTTCACGCCGCAAGGGGGCCATATCGGCGTGAGCGCGTGGCGCGAAGAAGCCACGGCGACCAGCCCGGCCCAGATTTGCGTCAGCATCCGCGATACCGGTATCGGCCTCGATGCCGATGCGATCCCGAAAATATTCAACCTGTTCGAGCAAAGCCGCACCGTCAGTGGCCAGATGTCGAGCGGCCTGGGCATCGGTTTGTCGCTGGCGCGCCAGTTCGCGCAAATGCATGGCGGCACCGTCGAAGCATCCAGCGCGGGCACCGGCCAGGGCAGCGAATTTGTTATCCGCCTGCCGCTGCCGGCTCAGCCGCCGCCGCCGGGGCCCACTGCCGCGCCGCGCTGGACCAGTATGTCCGGCCACCGGCCACGCGTGCTGGTGGTCGATGACAACCGTGACGCGGCGGAATCGCTGGCCGCGCTGTTCGACATGGAAAACTACGACGTGGAAACCGTGTACGACGGCTATGCCGCCGTGGCGGCGACGGGCAGGCAGGCGCCGGACCTGGTCATCATGGACCTGGGCATGCCCGGCATGGACGGCTATGACGCCGCGCGCATGATCCGCCAGCAGCCGGGGGCCGAACGGATCGTCATGGTGGCGCTAACCGGATGGGGGCAAAACGAGGCGCGGCGGCGCACCCTGGATGCGGGCTTTGATTGCCACCTGACGAAGCCGGTCGACTTCAACGAACTGCTGCGCCTCGCCGGCGAGCGGATCGCGAAGGCCACCGCGTAGGGCGGTTTGCGCGTAGCGCAAGCCGCCGAATGCCCGCGTTACTTCCAGTCCCCGCGCAATTGCGCCACCTGCGTATGCAGCAACTCCGGCGTAACCTCATGCGGCGCCACCGGCTGTCCCACCGCCAGCGCCAGGCTGGAGCGCCAGCCCTTGCGGAAAGCACGCTCAAACACATTGTCCTGGCTGCGGCTCAGCACATGGCCCCACAGGCCGCGCAGCGCCATCGGAATCACCGGCACCTTGCTGCGCTCAACGATCTTGTTGATGCCGCCCTTGAAGGCGTTCATGTCGCCGGTGGAGGTCAGTTTGCCTTCCGGGAAAATGCACACCAGGTCGCCCTCATGCAGCGCCTGGGCGATATCGACAAACGCTTTTTCCATCAGCCACGGATCTTCCTTGGCCGGGGCGATTGGAATGGCTTTCGCGGTACGGAAGATCCAGCCCAGCAGCGGCATCTTAAAGATGCGGTGATCCATCACGAAGCGGATCGGGCGCGGG
The DNA here is from genome assembly GCF_058807115.1 of Pseudoduganella sp. GW821-FHT12E03. Lineage (NCBI taxonomy): Bacteria > Pseudomonadati > Pseudomonadota > Betaproteobacteria > Burkholderiales > Oxalobacteraceae > Pseudoduganella > Pseudoduganella sp. GW821-FHT12E03. Next base: position 141,734 of record NZ_JBXAQJ010000009.1, read on the forward strand.
CTGGCGGCGCCGATCACGATCGCATCGACATAGCTGACGTGATTGCACACCAGGACCGCGGGACCGCTCTCGGGAATGCGGTCGCCATCGACGGTTTTCACGCTATGCAAAGTGTGGATCAGCAGCCACGCCAGGAAGCGCATCAGGAATTCCGGCACCAGCGAGAAGATGTACACCGCCACCACGGCATTCATGATGGCCGTGGCCAGGAACAGTTCGGGTATCGTAAAGCCCTGCCCCAGCAACACGATCGCGACGCCGGTGGCCGCCACCATGAACAGCGCATTGAGGATGTTCATGCCGGCGATGGTGCGCGACAAGTGCTCAGGGTCGCAGCGGGTCTGGATCAGGGCAAACAGCGGCACGATGAAGAAGCCGCCGAACACGCCGATCATCACCACGTCGAACAGGATGCGCAGCGCGCTGTCTTGCTGGATGAACGTGTTCCACACCACTGCCGCCGTGTTCAGATAGCCGGTGCTGGCGAAATACAGGTCGGCGCCAAACACCGTCATGCCAATCGCGCCAAACGGCACCAGGCCGATTTCCACCTTGTGGCCGGACAGGCGCTCGCACAGCAGCGAGCCGGTACCGACGCCCAGCGAAAACACCGTCAGCAGCAGCACGAACACGCTGGAATCGCCATGCAGGTAATCCTTGGCGTAGACCGGGAATTGCGCCAGCACCAGCGCGCCATAAAACCAGAACCACGAGTTGCCCAGCATCGACAGGAACACGGTGCGGTTGCCGGCCGAATGGCGGATATTGCGGATCGACTCGGAAAAGAAATTCCAGTTGATTTTCAGGCCGGGCGCGGGCGCGGGCGTGGTCGGCACGCGGTAGCTCGCCAGCAGGCCGATCACCGCCGTCGCCAGGGTGCCGGCCGCCACCAGTTGCAGGCCGTTGCCCGGCGTGGCCACCAGCACGGCGCCCAGCACCTGTCCCAGCAAGATGCCGACAAAGGTACCCATTTCAATCATGCCATTGCCGCCCATCAGTTCTTCCGGCTTCAGTTGCTGCGGCAGGTAGGCATATTTGACGGGGCCGAACAGGGTTGAATGCACGCCCATGCCCACCACGCCGAGGATCAGCAGCCACAAGGTGTGCGTCATCCAGCCGATACCGGTCATGGCCATGATCGCCACTTCCAGCCACTTCACCAGGCGCGACAGGCCGGCCTTTTCAAACTTGTCGGCGATCTGGCCGGCCGTGGCGGAAAACACCACGTACGGCAGGATGAACAGGCCGGGTATCAGGTTGGTGATGGTGGACGCGGACATCGTGGTCCAGCTGGCGGCGTCAAAGCCCAGCGCCACCACCAGCGCGGTCTTGAACAGGTTGTCATTGAAAGCGCCGAAAAACTGCACCCAGAAAAACGGGGCGAAGCGCCGCTGGGACATCAAGGCGAACTGGCTCGGTTTGCTCATGGTTTCGTTGGTGTTATTTAAGTAATGGTCGGAATATACACTGCCAAAAAGCCTAGCGCAGCAACGCTTTGAACGCTTCCGGCATCCACGGCCTCGCGGCCAGCAGGAAGGTGATCGAATGCCGCTGGTCATACGGCAGCCGCGCATCGTCCTGGTGTTGCTGCGAAAACTCATCGGCCACCTGCTTCAGGCGTTCCAGCAGCGCCTTGGTGGAACGGGGCGACAACATCACGCTCACCAGCCGCATCAGTTCATGGCTGCCGGCAAAGCGCGTATCGAGGTAATCGCCGGACGCCTCTTGCCGGAACCAGGTCTGGATCGGGCCATTCGGTATCCAGCTGAATGTCCTCGACACCAGCAGCTTGACCCGGTTGTTCGGCAACAAGGTCAAAAAACCGATGCGGTCCAGCCGCAGCAAGTACTTCACGGTTTCCGCTTCGCTGACCCGGTACACCGCCACGATTTCCTCGACGGGGATTTGGTTCAGCGCCGCCACGGCCACCACCAGCAATTTCGTATCGCCGATGATTTCCTCTTCCTGCGCATAGGTCAGCTGCGAAATCAGTTGCGGCGCATCGGTGGCCGCCTGCACCAGTTCCGCGAAATCCATGCCGACCACGTCCAGCACTTGCTCCAGCCGCTCCAGGGTGAAACTGCGCTGCGCAAACATGCGCTTCACACTGGGTTCAGACAATCCAATGCGCCGGCCCAATTCGGCATAGGTGACGGCTTTCGCCTTCAATTGCCGTTTCAGTGCATCAATCATGAGGCTGGTATGGGACATGGTGCCAGTTTTCCATCATCGGGTATCGAAATTTGATACCAATCATATCATCTGCATAACCGGTAGCATATTCATTGCTAAGCATGTACGTTAAGACAATGATGCAGGCACTTTCACCACCGGAGATTGCGCCATGAAACGCTTGCTTGCTTTGCTCTACAGCACTGTTTTATCCACTTCCCTGGCCTGCGCAACCTCTGCCCAGGCTGCTCCCCACAGCGGATCCAACCTGTCCCATGCCTCGGAAGCGCTGTCGGCCGCCGCCGGCATCGTGGTGCTGGGTTCGATGTCGGCGGTGGCGGCGTCCGGCTATGTCGTCATTGCCAGCGTGGCCACCGTGGCCGATGGCGTGGTGGTGGTGCTGCAAGGCGCCTCCACCGGCGTGGAAGCGTCGGTGCAACTGAGCGGCGCGGCGGCATTGGGATTGTCGGACGCGGCCGGCAAAGCGGTCACCGTCACGGCCACATCGACCGGCCACATGCTGGTCATGTCGGGCCGGGTGCTGGCGTTCATTCCCAATGAAACCGGCAAGTCGCTGCTGCACCACAGCCGGGTGGGAGGCTGAGATGGCCGCGCCGGCTTTCCCGTGCCGTCACGCAGGCATCCATGCCACCGTCCCCCATCCGGCGGCAATCGCCGCAACCATCGTGGCGCCGGGCATCGCCGCCGCCTTGCCCAGGGCCATGCTGGCCATGCTGCGGCTGGCGGTGGCAGCAGAGATGCTGGCCTGCCTGCTGGCCGGAAAGCCAGCCCATGCCGGCGCCAGTTGCGAAGACCGCCCGCTGCAACCGCACAACGTGGTGCAAGCGATGGACCTGGCGCTGCGCACGCGCGACGCCCTCGATGCCAGCGGCGCGCAAGTGGCGCTGATTGCGCGTGCCGGACAGGATTTGTCCGCCTATGGCTTGCGCTATTCGCACATGGCCTTTGCCTGGCGCGACCATCCGCAGGGGCGCTGGCTGGTGGTGCATGAATTGAATGGCTGCGGCACCGCCAGTTCCGCCTTGTACAACGAAGGGCTGGGCAATTTCTTCCTCGACGACATGTTCCTGTATGAAGCCCAGGTCGTGATTCCCTCCGCCGCCGTGCAGCAGCGGCTGGCGCAGGTGTTGGCCACCCATACGCCGCGCCGCCTGCACCAGATGCAATACAACATGCTGGCGTATGCGTACGGCACGCGCTACCAGAATTCCAACCAGTGGCTGCTGGAAACCCTGGCGGCGGCCAGCGCCGCGCCGGGCCAGGTGGAAAACCGCAGCGAAGCGCAAGCCTGGCTGAAAGCCGCCGGCTTTACGCCCATTACCGTACATCTCCCCGCCCTCACCCGCCTCGGCGCGCGCATGTTCCGCGCCAATGTCGCCTTCGACGACCATCCGTTCGACCAGCGCATGGCGGGCCGCATCGATACCGTCACGGTCGATGCCGTGGTGCGCTTCGTGCGCCGGACGGACACCGGCGCCAGCCAGTTCGTTGTCCGTTAAGTTTTTCTCCGCCCCCTCACTGGAAAGGACCCATCATGGAACAGGGCAATACGCAAGCCATCCCCAACCCCGGCGGCGGCAATCCGCCACCGGTGGATTTCAATGAACGGCTGCGCGAATGGATCTTCGGCGGCAACGTGGTGGCCAAGCTGGGATTGCTGATCCTGTTCATGGGATTGGGCTTCCTGCTGAAATACCTGAACCAGGCCTATGTGATGCGGATCGAGTACCAGCTGGCCGGCGTGGCGGCCGCCGCGCTGGCGCTGCTGGCGTGGGGCTGGCGCATCCGCCTCGCGCGGCCCGGCATCAGCCTGCCGGTGCAGGGCATGGCGCTGGCGCTGCTGATGCTGACCACCTTTGCCGCGTCCAAGAACCATCACCTGATACCCGGCGCCACCGCCATTGCACTGCTGGCGATCTTCGTGGCCTTTACCTGCCTGCTGGCCGTGCTGCAAGACTCGGTGTGGCTGGCCGTGTTCGGCATCATCGGCGGCTTTGCCACGCCGGTCATGATGTCCGACGGCAGCGGCAATCACGTGGCGCTGTTTACCTGGTGCGCCATCCTCAACGCCGGCATCATTGCCATCGCCATTTTAAAATCGTGGCGCGTCTTGAATGTACTGGGCTTCCTGTGCACATTCGTACTGGCCACCTCGTGGGGCGTGCTGAATTACACCACGGACGATTACCAGACGTCGCAAAGTTTCCTGGTCCTGTTCCTGCTGATGTACATCACGGTCGCCATATTTTATGCGCGGCAGCAGGCGCCACGGCTGACGCACTATGTCGATGGCACGCTGGTGTTCGGCGCCCCGCTGGCCGCCATGGGGCTGCAGTATGGCCTGATGCGCGACGTGGATTTCGGCATGGCATATTCCGCGCTGGCGCTGGGCGCCCTGTACCTGGGCCTGGCCATCTTCGTCAAGCGCCGCATGGGAGAAAACTGCCGCCTGCTGGGCGAAGCCTTCATGGCGCTCGGCATCATGTCGGCCACCCTGGCGATTCCCTATGGTGTCGATGACCGCTGGATGTCCGCCGCGTGGGCGCTGGAAGCGGCCGGTGTAATCTGGACCGGCTTGCGCCAGCGCCGCGCGCTGGCGTGGTGCTTTGGCATGCTGGTGCAACTGGCGTCTTGGATCTCGTTCCTGCGCGCCGTCAGCCGGATGGATGAAACCACCATCGCGCAATCGCACATGGCGATTGGTTTTGCCATGCTGGCCATTGCGGCATTTTTCATTGCCCTGCAATTGCGCAAGGCCGATGTGGAGGCATTGAAACCATTCCCCGCCGACACCGGCAAGGGCCTCGCGGAATTGCTGCTGCCCATCGCGGCGGTGTGGCTGCTGGCCGGGGCATGGCTGGAAGTCATCGTGCACACGGGCGGCTATGCGGAATTGAACTTGATGGTCGGCAGCGCGATTGCCGTGGCGGCCCTGCTGTATGGCATCTGCCTGCGCTGGCAATGGCGGACCGCCGGCTGGCTGGCCCAGGTTGCGCTGCTGATGGCCTGCGTCACCTTCATCCTGATGACGAACCTGTCGTGGGCCTATGACACGGAATCCTTTATCGACAGCGCGATCCCCTCGGCGCTGATGCTGGCCATCAGCCTGTCGGTCGTTTGTGAACGCCGCCATGCCGCCGATCCCGACGCCCCGGGCAATCTCGCCTTGCTGTCGTTTGCCGGCATTGCCTGGTTCATCATCGCGCTGCCGGCGCTGGCCGCATGGGGCAGCGGCGTGGCGGCCGTGCGGCTGGCAACCGAAACGCCGCCATTCAGCTGGTCGCTGTACCTGATGCTGGTGGCCACGCTGGCGACCAGCGCGTTGCAGGTGGCGCAGCGCCGCGCGTGGCCGCAGTTGATCTGGCTGTCGGTGCCCGCGTTTGGCGCACAACTGATTGCCGGCGGCGCCGCACTGGCCTGGCTGGTCCTGTATGACGAATTGCCCGATGCGGCGCTGTGCGCCGCCGGCCTGATGGCGTGGATCGCGGCCGGCCATGCGCTGGCGTGCTGGCGCCGCACCGGCTGGATTGCGCCGGGTTCGATGCAGACCCTGCTGCACCTGCAACTAGTGGCCATGCCACTGCTGATGGTGTGGCCGGCGCTGCGCATCCTCACCTCCGGCATGACCACGCTGGGTCCTGAGTGGCAGTTGTACCTGCCCGCGTGGGGCACGATGGCCGCCATTGCCTGGCTGCTGCGCCGCGCCGCGCACGACGCCTGGCCGCTGTACCCGCTGACGCTGTGGCACCGCCGCGTGACCTTAAGGCTGGCGGTCGGCTGGGCGCTGCTGGTGGCGGTCGCGTGGAACTTCGCGTCGGATGGTGGCATGGCGCCGCTACCCTATGTGCCGGTACTGAACCCGCTGGACTTGACCACCGGCTTTGCCGCCTTGCTGGCAATCGCACACTGGCGCGCGGCGGCGCCGCACGTCAGGGAAAAATGGGCGGGCCGCATGCAACTGGCGGGCGCGGGCGGCGCCTGGCTGTGGCTGAACCTGATGCTGCTGCGCAGTGTCTCGCACTACCTGCATGTGCCCTACACGTTCGACGCGCTGATGGCGTCCACCTCCACCCAGGCCATGCTGTCGCTGGTGTGGAGCGGCACGGCGCTGGTGCTGATGCGCCACGCCGCCGTGCGCATCCGTCCGCGCCAGTGGGGCGTGGGCGCGGCGTTGCTGGTGGCGGTGCTGGCCAAGCTGTTCCTGCTGGACTTGCAGGACCGTAACAACTTCGCGACCATCATGGCGTTTATCGGGGTTGGCTTGCTGACCCTGGCGATCGGCTACGCGGCGCCGTTGCCACGCCGCGGCACCCAGGGTGCCGCATGAAACGCCACGTGCTCCTGCTGTGCGCCGGCGCGGTGCTGTTGCCCGCGCTGGCGGGTGGCGCCGCGGCGCCGGACACGCCGGCCGCCTATGGCTGGGCCATGCCCGTCACGGTGACGGACGACAATGGCGTGCACGCCCTGCGGCTGCCCTCGCCGGTCTACCTGCATGCGCAATCGGCCGCGCTGGCCGACCTGCGCCTGTTCGACCGGCGCGGCTTGCCGGTGCCTTACGCATTGCGCCCGCCGCCCACCGATACGTATACGGACGCACGCGAACTTCCGCTGCGGATCTTCCCTTTGTACCGGCAGCCGGGCGCACCGGCCTCCGTGACGACGCAGGGCGACTTCAAGCTCGAACTGCGCACCGACAGCGACGGCCGGCTTCTGTCAGTGACCAGCGCCGGCGCACCGCCACGCACGCAGCCGCCGTCACCGGCGCAGGGACCTGCGCTGGAAACGCTGATCCTGGACCTGGGCATTCCAGCGCGCGGCACGCCGCCCACCGTGACGGCCCTGCGCTTTGTCCCGCCTGCGGGCAAGACCGGCTACAGCGCGCAAGTGTGGCTGGAAGCCAGCGATGATTTGCGCGACTGGCGGCCGTTGGGGACGGCCGACCTGCAATGGCTGTCCGCTACCGACGGCGCCATCCTGGCGTGCGACATGCTGGCGTTTGAACCCGCCCGCTTCCGCTATGCGCGCCTGACGTGGCGTGGCGGCACGCCCGCCCTCTTCGCGGGGATCACCGCGCTGTCCATCAACCAGCATCGGACGGCTCCGGCTATGGACAGCGCCGTGCTGGCGCCGGTCCCGGGCCGCGTGCCCGGCGACCTGGTCTACACGGCGGGCATCGGCATCCCGGCGGAACGCGCCGGCATGCAGTTCGCCACGCCCAACGCGGTATATGCCGCCATGCTGGGCAATTATCGCGATCCGCCCGCGCCCTTCCGGCAGGCTGCGCCATCTTCTTCCGAGCGCCGGCATCACCGGCATCACCACTTGCGCGACCACTGGCACCGCGATCATCCTTACCGCCATGACCGGCGCCGGGCCGACGATGCGCCCGCGCCGCCGCCAGATCCGTTTTCCCCGATCGCCAGCGCCACCTTTTACGACATCACGCAAGACGGCAAACGCAAACGCTCCGGCGGCCTGCAACTGCCGCCAACCCAGCTGGCGCAATGGGTGGTGCGGCCCTACAGCCCGCAAGCGGCCGCCATGCCGCTGTCGCAAGCGCCCAAATTGCAACTGTCATGGACGCCGGCCACCCTGCTGTTCCTGGCCACCGGCAATGGCCCGTATACGCTGGCCTTTGGCCGCTCCGGCGCGGCGGGGATGGAACATGACCTGGGCCATATTGCGCCGGGCTATACGGAACAGGAATTGCGCGCCCTGCCACAGGCGCAGGCCGGCACGGCGCGGCAAACGCCATGGACTGGCTCAGGCGGCGGCCTGGCCGGTACAGGTAGCGCGGCTGTCGGAAGTCCCGGTGCCGGCGGCGGCACGGGCAATGACGGGCCGCCTGGAGGCGGCCAGTCCATGAGCGGCGCTGTCGGCGGGACTGGCACCACCAATGCCGCGGATGCGGCCAGCGCCCCCGCCGCGCCACGGCCAGGCACGGGACCCGCGCCCGGCTGGCAGATGGGCAAGGCAATCAACTTCTCGGACCACGCGCTGCTGTGGGGCGTGCTGCTGGCCGGCGTCGCCGGGTTGGCTTACCTTACGGTGCGCCTGCTGAAGCAGCCAGCGGCAAACGGATCGTGATGACCGTCCCCGCCCCCGGCATGCTGGACAAATCAAACGTCCCGGCATACGCCGCCACCCGCTCGCGCATGCCGGCGATGCCGATCCCGCCCGCGACCAGGACGGGATCGAATCCCTTGCCATTGTCGGTCACCGTGATGCGCAACGCGTCGCCAGCCGCAACAGCTTCGCGCACCAGCGTGACAGCGACTTCCGTGGCGCGCGCATGCTTGGCCACGTTCGACAGCGCTTCCTGCACGATACGGTAAGCGGAAATCGCCACCGCGCTGTCCAGTTTGGAAAAGTCGCCTTCGGCATGAAAGCGGTAACGGCAGCCCTGCCCCACGCCGTCGTGGTGGCGCACCATTTCCTCGATGGCGCCCTGCAACCCCAGCAACTCCAGCACTTCCGGGCGCAAGCGCCGCACCAGAGCGCGGCCGCTGTTATACAAACCCAGCGCCAGCTTCGTGATGCCCTGCGCCCGCTGGCCAATCTCCGCCGCCGCGTCTTGCTGCGGCGCCAGCGCGGCAATGCGCTGCGCTTCCAGCCGCACGGCAATCAGGGTGGCGTTCAATTCATCATGGATTTCCAGCGCAATGCTCTTGCGTTCTTCTTCGACCGCGCTGTTCACCTTGCGCAGCAACAGCCGCTTTTCCGCATCGGCGGCGCGCAGCGCACGCAGGGTCGATTGCAGCGAATCGTTGAAATGGTGGGCGAATTGCCACGCCAGCGCGGCGCACGCCAGCAAGCCCAGGCCCGCCACCAGCAGCGCCACATAGAACCGGTTCAGGTGGCGGCGCATGGCGGCCGTGGGCGACATCGTGACGCGTACATACCCCACCGTTTCCGTGCTGAAGCCGCCCTGCGCCGCCGGATGGCCCTGCACATTCAGCCACACCAGGCGGCGCACGATCGGCGCTTCATGCGGATGCGGCTGCGCGGTACCGCCGCCCCTGGCGGACACCGTCAGCACGCCTTTGCGCGCGGCATCGAGCACCTCGACCTGGAAAATGCCACGGTCGGCCTGCACCACGCGTTCCACACCCTGCCGCAATTCCCCCAGGCGGCCCATGGCCAGGTGGTATTCGCTGCTGTCGGCCAGCACCTTGGCCACCAGCGGTCCGCGCTCGGCCAGGTCTTCATCGACATCGGCGATGCCGGAGGCATACAGGTAGCAAACAAAGGTGGCGAACATGTACACCAGCGGCACGATGATGATGGACAGCAGCCGCGTGCGCAGGCTCCAGCGCCGCCACGGCGCCATCCAGGCCGGCATGTTCAAGGCTCGATCAGGCCATGCCGCACCGCCAGCCGGGTAATCAGCGCCGGGCGCTCAACGCCGAGCTTTTCCTTGACGGCCTGGCTGATGTTGCTGATGGTCTTGCTCGAGACATTGAGCTTTTCCGCGATTTCCACGTTGGTCAACCCTTCCGCCATCATCGTGAAAATCGCCAGCGAACGTTCGTCGAGCTGGGCCTGGGGCGACAATTCGCCCTGCACGGAAATCTGCGCCAGCCGCTGCGCAATTTGCGGCATGAAATACAGCCCGCCTTCGTGCGCGCGCCGCACCGCCGCCGCCAGTTCGTCGGGATCGCAATCCTTGGTCATGAAGGCGCGCGCGCCCAGCCGGTAAGTTTCCTTGATCAGGCTGTCCTGGTCGAACTGGCTGAGGAAAATGATTTTCGCCGCCGGGTCGTGCGCCAGCACGTGGCGCGCCACGTCCATGCCCGTCAATTCGTCCCCAAAGCGCATATCGAGCACCAGCACATCCGGTGTCAGCGCCTGGTATTGCGCCATCGCCTCGGCCGGCGTCTTCACTTGCGCCACCACTTCCATGCCCTGCCCTTCCAGCGACATCGCAAATCCCGTCATGACGATCGGATGGTCGTCGGCCAGCATTACCCGGATTGTCATTATTCCACCTGTCAGCAAAGTATTATTCCATTGAGTGGAAGTTTATCACACGACTTAACACCAACAAAATTCCTTCCAAACTTCCATTCAATTGAATATATTTCTTCCATCAACTAGCAAACCATCTTTCCACCGACCACCAGGAGCGCCCATGAACACCCGTAAAAACTACACCGGCCTGACCCTCGTTGCCGCCGCCCACCTGGCGCTCGGCCTGTACGCGGCCACCCACAACAAGGTGACTATTTTCCGTTCGCCCGAAGTGGTGATCGACTTGCCGCAAAAGGAATTGCCGCCGCCACCCATAGTCGACTACACGGAATTGCCGATGGAGCCGCTGATCCGTCCCGATATCGTGGTGCCGCCGCTGCCGGAGACCGTGCCGCTGCCGCAGGATCCGCCGCCGGTGACGGCGCGCCCGATGCCGGACGGTTTACCGCTGGAACCGCTGCCGCGTGGCAGGATCAATCCCGATGGCGGCGGCGAGTCCGTCGTCGCGCCGAAAGCGCCGGTACACGTGGCGGCCGTGGTCGACGCATCGCATTGCACCCGCCCCGACTATCCCGCCGCGTCGCTGCGCAATGGCGAGTCGGGCACGGTGACGCTGGCCTTCCTGATCGGCACCGATGGCAAGGTGGTGGATTCGCGGGTGGAAAAGTCCAGCGGTTTCCGGTCGCTGGACAAGGCGGCCCTGCAGGGCCTGGGATTGTGCCGCTTCAAACCGGGCACGGTGGATGGCGTGCCACAGCAGTCATGGACGCAAATGCAGTATCTGTGGACGCTGAACGAGTGACGTCAACGCCCCGCAGGCGGGAGGCCCGTCATGCCGGGCTTCCCGCCTGATTCACCGGCAGGGGGTCAAAACACCCACAACCGGTCCGCCGGCATGTGCAGCCAGTACGTCCCCGCATCGAGCTTGTATTTCGAATAGGCGCGCAGGTGGAGGTCGCCGGACGCATTGCCGAAGATGCACTCCCAGCGGTCTCCCAGGTACATGCAGGTGATCAGCGGCAGCGGCAACGCGTTCGGCGTGCTTTCCGCGCGCACCACCACTTCTTCCACCCGGATCACCACCGCCGGTTCCGCTTCGCCCTTGCCGCGCGCCGTGCCCAGCAGGGACACGCCGTTGACGTCCAGGATCACCGAGCCGCCTTCGCGGCGCACGACCTTGGCCGGCAAGCGGTTGTTACTGCCCATGAATTCCGCCGTGAACAGCGTGTTCGGCGTTTCATACATGCTTTGCGGGTTGCCCTGCTGTTCGATCTTGCCGTTATTGAGCAGCAGGATGCGGTCGGAAATCGCCATAGCCTCGCCCTGGTCGTGCGTCACCATCAGGGCCGACAAGCCCAGGCGCACGATCAGTTCACGCAGGAACGAGCGCGCTTCCTCGCGCAGCTTGGCATCGAGGTTGGACAGCGGTTCGTCCAGCAGGATCACCGGCGGGTTGTACACCAGCGCGCGGGCAATCGCCACGCGCTGCTGCTGGCCGCCGGACATCTGGTGCGGGAAGCGCTCGGCCAGATGGCCCAGGCCCAGCTGCTGCAACACTTCCATCACGCGCTGCTTGATTTCACCCGCATTCATCTTGCGCAATTTCAGGCCATACGCGACGTTGTCGAACACGGTCTTGTGCGGCCACAGCGCATATGACTGGAACACCAGGCCGAGGCTGCGTTGTTCGGCCGGCATTTCAAACTCGCGCGCACCGTCGAACACCACCCGATCGCCAATCGCGATGGTGCCCTGCTTCGGGCTTTCCAGGCCGGCCACGGCGCGCAGCAAAGTGGTCTTGCCGCTGCCCGATGGGCCCAGCAGCGCCACCACTTCCCCCTTTTGCAGGTGCATCGAGACACCTTTCAAAATCGGATTGGCGGTGGTGCCGCTGCCGTATTCCAGGTGCAAATCGTTGACGGTCAGTTCGTTGGTGGTAATGTCATTGGTCATGTTCATGGCGTCTCGCTTCATGATGTTGGTCCTTATTATGGTTGCGGCTCAGTTGTGCAACTTGACGCCAAAGCGCAGCGCAATGCCCAGCCCGATGGCCACCAGCGTGATATTGATGAACGACAGCGCCGCCACCAGGTCGGTCGAACCGCCCGCCCACAGCGACACCAGCATGGCGCCGATCACTTCCGTGCCCGGCGACAGCAGGTACACGCCGGTCGAGTATTCACGTTCGAAGATCAGGAACACCATCAGCCAGCCGCCCAGCAGCCCGTACTTGATCAGCGGCAGCGTCACGTCGCGGGTCACCTGGCCCCGCTTGGCGCCCACGGCGCGCGCCGCTTCTTCCAGTTCCGGCCCGACCTGCAGCAGCGCGGTGGAAATCAGGCGCATGCCATACGCCAGCCACACCACGGAATACGCCAGCCACACCGCGAAGATGGTCGAGCGCAGTGAACGCAGGGCCGGCACGAAGTGTTCCGTTATCCACAGCGCAAAGAAGTTATCGGCGCCCTTGAAGAAGCCGTCGATCCACGATGGAACGAACAGGAATACCCACAGGAAGGCCAGGCCGGCCAGCAGGCCCGGCACGGCGCGCGGCACCAGCACGCTGTAGTCCAGCAGGCGGGTGATGCCGTCCGGCTTGCGGTGCATGGCCAGCGCGATCGCGCTGTAGCACGCCACGGCCAGGCCGCCGCCAATCACGCCGATCAGGATCGTGTTGATGATGCCGCGCACCAGCGAATGCTGCCCGAGGATGTCGCGGAAGTGCTGCAAGGTCAGTACGTCCGCCAGCTTCACGCCCTCGCCCCAGTACTGCACGAACGAGCGCAGCACGATGCCCGACAGCGGCACGATGATGGTGAACAGCAGCCACGCGCCCAACAGCGCCAGCGCCACCCATTTCCATTTACCGAGCGGCATGGCCTTGCTGCGCGCGCCCTTGCCCTTGATCGACACATATTTGTTGGCGGACTTCAGCAGGCGGCGCTGCAGCATCACCAGCGGCAAGGTCACCATCACCAGGCACACCGCCACGGCGGCCATCAGGTGGTACGACGGCGTGCCCAGCTTATTCGTCAACTTGTACAGGTAGGTCGGGAGCACCAGGTGGCCTTCCGGATCGCCCAGCACCAGCACCAGGCCGAACACTTCAAAGCCGAGGAAGAACACCAGCACACCGGCATAGGCCAGCGCCGGCATGATCATCGGCAGCGACACGTTGAGCATCACCTGCAGCGGCGACGCGCCGGCCACCCGGGCCGCTTCTTCCACATCCGAGCCCAGACTTTTCAGCGCCGACGAGGCATACAGGTACACGTGCGGCACGTGCGTCAGGCCGGCGATGATGACGATGCTGGTGAACGAGTAGATATTCCACGGGATGAAGCCCAGCAAGTCCTTGGCCCAAGTCGAATAAAAACCCACCGGTCCCATGGACACCACGTAGCCGAAGCCCATCACCATCGGCGAGACAAAAATCGGCACCAGCAGCAGCGGCGAAATGATGCCGCGGCACGGCAAATCGGTGCGCACCATCAGGAACGCCAGGGCGCCGCCCAGCGGCACGGCAATCAGGGTCAGGCCGGTGGCCAGCAGCGTGCCATTTTTGAAGGCCATGGCGAAGTCCGGGTCTTCAAAAATGAAACGATAGGCGTCAAAGCCGGTTTCCTTGTCCGGCATGAAAAACGGCGCCGACAAAAAGCTCTGGTAAAAAATCAGGAACAGCGGCAGGAAGATGGCCACCAGGGCCAGCGAAACCACCACGCCGCGCGGCCAGTTCAGCGCTTGGATCCACGGCGGGATCCACGACGGGCGGCCATTGCCGGGTAAAGTCAGGGTTTGCATATTCGGGTCCTCACACGTTTGGCGGGCCGGGACGGCCCGCCATGCGAATTACTTCTTGCCTGCGGTTTCTTTCCACTGCTTCAGGAACGCCATGCGCTTCTGCGGGCCCAGGAATTGCAGCAGGATCGGGTGCACCGGCACCGGGCGGATGTTGTCCTTGCCGACCTGTTTGATCAGGTCCGCCGACGTGGTTTCCCCGGTCACGTCGGAGCGGATCGCATACAGCTTGGATTCATTGGCAATCACGGTCTGGCCACGGGCCGACAGCATGTAATCCATCCACAGCTTGGCGGCGTTGACGTTCTTGGCCGATTTATTGATGAACACCACGCGCGACATCACCAGCGTGTAATCCTTGGGCAGCACCACGCCGATCGACGGATCGGTCTTGGCGCGCACCAGCGCGTAGGAGCCGAGCACGTTGTAGCCGATCAGGTTTTCACCGGACGAGATGCGCTCCATCATGGTGCCGGTCGACGATTGCACGCGCACCCGGGCGGCGCCGAAGGCGTTTTCCAGTTCCAGGAATTTCGGATATTCCTTGGCGTCCTGCGTCATGAACATGAAGCCCACGCCGGATTTTTCGATGTCATAGGTGGTGACCTTGTCGGCGAATTTCGGCTGCTGGATCAGCTTGACGAAGTCGGCGTGGGTTTGCGGCACTTCCTTGGCATCGACCAGGCGCTTGTTGTACACGAAGGCGGCCGGTTCAAACGTGGTGCCATAGGCCTTGTCGTCCCAGATCGCCCACGATGGCAGCTTGGCGCTTTCCGCCGATTTGTATTGCAGCGCGTGGCCGTCCGATGCGAGGCGCATCTGCAAGTCCATGGCGGACGACCACATCACGTCGGCGGTATTGCCGCCGGCCGCCGCTTCCGAGATGAAGCGGTTGTAGACCTCGGTGGAATTCATGTCGTTGTATTCGACGGTGATGCCCGGATACAGTGCCGAGAAATCCTTGACCAGCGGCTGCGTGGCCTTGCTGTCGGTGGCTCCATACACCACCAGCTTGCCTTCCTTTTTCGCGCCGTCGATGATCTTCTGGTAATCGGCCGGGTAGCCGGCAGGCACCTGTGCAAAAGCTACAGACGTGCAGAGGGCGGCCGCGACGGCCAGGGTCGTTTTAAACATGGTGATCTCCGAATTATTAGACGTTGAAAAGCGTATGTGTTTCAGCGCACCAGGCCGAATTCCCGGGCGCGTTTGCCGTAGTCGTCCACGGCTTTCCTGACATAGACGGTGAGCGCATCGCCTGTCAGGGCAAAGGGGTAAAGTCCGGAATCCGCGCGCAGTTGCGCGAATTCCTTGCTGGCCAACATGCGGTCGAAGCGATGGACCCAGGCCTGGTAGTCGGCATCGGCCACTTGCGGGCCCATCCAGACGCCACGGATCACGGGCCACACCACGTCGATGCCCTGCTCTTTCGCGGTGGGCACCCGCGCCAGCGTGCCGGGCAGGCGTTCATTCGACAGCACCGCCAGCACGCGGGTTTTGTCCGGCGTGGCATTCAGCGACGCTTCCGACGCATCGCCCGACACCACTTGCACATAGTTGGCGTGCATCGCGGTGAAGGCTTCGCCGCCGCCTTCCAGCGCCACGAAACGCAGCGCTTTCGGGTCGATGCCGGCGGCGCGCGCCACCAGCGCCATCTTGAGCCAGTCCTGGCTGCCGATCGTGCCGGACACGCCGATCAGCACCTGTTCCGGATGCTTTTTCAGCGCGGCCAGCAAGTCCGCCAGCGATTTGAACGGTGAATCGGCACGCACCGCGATCATGCCGTAATCAGCGCCCAGCGCCGCCACCCAGCGCACGTCGGAGGCCGTCGCCTTGCCGAACTTGCCCTGCGCGATGTTGAGCAGCGAGCCGCCGGAAAACACCACCAGCGTGTCCGGTTCCGCGCGCCGCTGCGACACCAACTGGTGCCAGGCGACGGCGCCGATGCCGCCCGGGACATAGCTGATGCGCATGCCGCTGCGGCCGCGCTGGCCGGCATCCGGCATCGCCTGCAACCCCTGGCGCGCCAGCTTGCACGTCAAATCCATCGCGCCGCCGGGCTTGGACGGCACGATGCATTCGAAGCGCTCGGGAGCGCCGGCTTTTGCGCCGGCCTTCGCGCTTGCGGTGGCGCCGGCGTGCGTGTCCGCCATGGCATCCACCGCCGCGCCAGCGAGCGCCCTGGCCGGGGCGGCAGCGGTGGCGGCAAGTGCGGTCAGGACGGTCAGGGCGGTGCGGCGTTGCATGGCGGGCTCCCGGTGGCTGGGCTTAGAAGCGGTGCTGGATGCCGCCGATCAGGCCGCGCTGGTTGGTGTCAAAGCCGGCATCGTCGCGCGACAAGCCGGTCAGCTGGCCGTTCTTCGATTTCGCATAGGCGGTGGCCACATACAGGTCGGTGCGCTTGGACAGGGCGTAACGCACACGCGCCACATACAGGGTTGGGTCGGCATCCTTGCCGGCGGCGACGTTCTTGACGTCGATATGGTAAATCGCGCCGGTCAGCGTGACATTCGGCTGGATCTTGTAGGCGACGCCGCCCCATACGGTGGTGGCTTTCACGTCCGCCGTGGCGGCCTTGCCGGCCACGGTGCGGAAGTCGCGCACCACGCCCCAGAATTTCCACGGACCGGTTTCATAGTTGGCGCCCAGGTGCCAGACCGTGTTTTCATCGCGGTTGCCGGTGGCTGGCACCACGTTGCCATTGACGCGCTCCCAGGTTGCCATCAGGCCCAGGCCATTGCTGTTGTAGGCCACGTTGGTGGCCAGTTTGCGGCTGTCGGCGCCGCCCGTGGTCTGCTCGCCCAGGCCCACGCTGACACCGTATTTCAGGTTGCCGCTACTGCCGGTGTATTTGACCAGGTTGTCGAAACCGGTCGTGAAACCATATTTGGAAGGCCCCGTGGCCGGGCCGCTGGTGCCCCACGAATACGATGGGGCAAAGCCCATCGGATCGTACGAAATCACGGTTTCATACACGTTGGTGAAGGAGCGGCCCAGCACCACTTTGCCCCAGCTGCCTTCCAGGCCCACATTGGCCTGGCGGCGGAACAAGGCGCCATCGAGGTTACCGGTATCGAGCAGGATGCCGCCTTCCAGCTGGAAGGTGGCTTTCAGGCCGCCGCCCAGGTCTTCCGAACCGCGGAAGCCCCAGCGCGAGGTATTCATGCCGCCCGATACCACGCGGGTCACGCCGTTGCCGTTGGCGGCGGCGTTCGACACGTTTTCCACCCCCGCGTCGATCAAACCATAGACCTGGACATTGCTCTGCGCCTGCGCCGCGCCGGTGGCGAGGGCGGCGGTTGCCGCGAAAATGGCGAGGGTCATTGCGGACTGCTTCATGGACGTCTCCTATAGATATAATTATTTGAAATTATTTTGAAAAAGCGCTGATAAATGAATATCAGGACTCCACTATAGGTCTCGCATCCTTTCAATTGCCTTTCAATAAGCTGTCGCTGCGAGCACATTGCAAGCTTTTGCAACAGTACCAGAAAAAAGTTTTACTTTTACCCGCAGCGCCCTGAAGATGCACGCCTGGAGACACCCCGGATAAAAAAATCATGCGCATCCTGCTTGTGGAAGACCATATTGAATTACAGCGCTCGCTGGCCAAAGCCTTGCGCGACGCCCACCTGACGGTGGAATGTGCGGACAATGGCGCCGATGCCGACGCCCTGCTGCACACCCAGGATTACGCACTGGTGATCCTCGACCTGACGTTGCCGAAAATGGACGGCCTCGATGTCTTGAAGCGCCTGCGCGCGCGGACCGGCACGCGCGGCAAGACGCCGGTACTGATCCTGACCGCGCGCGGCGGACTGGAAGAACGGGTGCAGGGCCTGAACCTGGGCGCCGATGACTACCTGGCCAAGCCGTTTGAACTGGCCGAACTGGAAGCGCGCGTGAAAGCGCTGCTGCGGCGCAGCGTCGGCAATGAAGCGCTGGTGCATACCTGCGGCGCGCTGAGTTTCGACACGGTGACGCGCATGTTCAGTTACCACGGCACTGCGCTGGCGCTGACACCGCGCGAACACGCTGTGCTCGAAGCGCTGATTTCGCGCAGCGGTCGCGCCGTCTCGAAGGAAAAACTGTTCGATGAAGTGTTCGCGCTGGAAGACGATGCGAACCTCGATGCGATCGACCTGTATATCCACCGCGTGCGCAAGAAGCTGGAAAGCCCGCTTGCGGGCGGCGCCGCCATTACCACCCTGCGCGGCATCGGCTACCTGCTGCAGCCGCGCGACGGCGCGTGACGTCCGGTACCGGCGCCGATGGAACCGCACCCTACCAGTCCGCACACGGGGCGTGATGCCGGCGATGGCGCTGCCGCCACGGCCTCGGACAGCGCCCCGCTGGGCAGCCTGCGCACGCAACTGCTGCGCTGGCTGCTGATTCCCCTGATCGTGCTGATGGCAATCAACGCGGTGTCGGTCTACCGCAACGCGCTCGATGCGGCCGACATGGCCTACGACCGCTCGCTGCTGGCCTCCACCCGCGCGCTGGCGGAGCGGGTATCGATCAGCGATGGCAAGGTGGTGGTCGACGTGCCGTATGTCGCGCTCGACAGTTTCGAGACCGATACGCTGGGCCGGATTTACTACAAGGTCACGGGGCTGACGGGTGAAACCGTGTCAGGCTTTGGCGACTTGCCGCCGGTGCCACCCAATGTACCGCGCTCGGAAGCCTATCCGGCGCTGGTGCGCTTTTATCACGCGGACTATAACGGCCAGCCGGTGCGTATCGCCGCGCTGGTGCAGCCGGTATATGACGATTCCATGCGCGGCATGGCGCTGATCCAGGTGGCGGAAACCACCGATGCGCGGCGCGGCCTGTCGACCCAGATCTTGCGCGACACGCTGGCCTGGCAAGCCTGGGTGGTGCTGGCGGCGGCCTTGCTGGTGTGGTTTGCCGTGCGGCTGGTGTTGCGTCCGCTGATGCGGTTGCGGGCGGAAGTGGAAATGCGCAGCGCCTCGGATTTGCATGATGTCGATCCCGCGCTGGTGCACCGCGAAGTGCGGCCGCTGGTGGAAGCCATGAATGGCTCGATGTCGCGCATCCGCAGCCTGATCGCGTCGCAGCGGCGCTTTATTGCCGATGCGTCGCACCAGTTGCGCACGCCGCTGACGGTCTTGAAGACCCAGTCGGAGCTGGCGCTGCGGGAAATCAGCCGCGGCGAGGCGCCGCCGGACCGGGAAGCCTTGCGCGCCATGGTCTCCGGCATCGCCGCCACCACCGACGCTGCAGTGCACCTGGCCAACCGCCTGCTGATGCTGGCCCGCATCGAACACAGCGGCGACGTGGCGCCGGTGCCGGTCGGCTTGCGTGAGCTGGCGCAAAACGTGGCGCTGCAACTGGCGGTGTCGGCGGTGAACAAGCAGATCGACCTGGCGCTGGAAGCCGAGCAGGAAGCCACCGTGCGCGGCCAGCCCCTGCTGTTGCAGGAAATGGTGTCGAACCTGGTCGACAATGCGCTGCGCTACACGCCCCCTGGCGGCAGCGTCACGGTGCGCGTGCTGCCCAGCGCCACGCGCTTGCTGCTGGAAGTCGAAGACAGCGGTTCCGGCATTCCCGCCGCCGAGCGGGAGCGCGTGTTTTCACCGTTTTACCGGGCCGCCGCCTCGATGCAAATCAATCCGGGCGGCGCCGGGCTGGGCCTGGCGATCGTGCGCGACATCGCGCTGCTGCATGGCGGCACGGTGTCATTGTCCGATGGCGCCCATGGGCGGGGCTTGAAAGTCACCGTCACCTTCCCCGGCTGAAATTGCCGGACCTGAATTTGGCGCCTTGAGTTTGGGGCCTGGCCCCTTTCGCACTATCGTTCGCATACAGGGCGATAGGGTCATGCCATGCCAACCGGACGCCGTGTTTCCGGGCTTTGCACTATCATCACGCCACCCAGTAACCCGCCCTGCCTGACCTTCCTGATAGCGCCCATGTTCCCGGAACTTTCGTTTCGACAACTATCGCTGGGCGTCTTCGTACTGATTGCGGCGCTGCTCGGCGCCACATCCGTGCACGCCCTGCTGACCCTGGACCGCCTTGCCGACCATAGCCGCGAAGCGGGCCGGCACGCGGTCGCGCTGGCCGGCCATGCGCAGCGTCTCGGCGAACGCGGCGTCGCCATCGAGCGCAGCGCGCGCCAGTATCTCGTGCTGGACGATCCAGCCTTCCGCGAACGCTTTGCCGATGCCTGGCGCGAGGCGCAATCGGCGCTGGCCGCGATTGCCGCCGGCGTTCCCGCCACCCAGCGGGCCGCCATCGCTGACTGGCAGGCGCGCGGCGCGGCGGTGGCGGCCGTGCTCGATTCCCGCAACAAGCCTCCCGTCCCGTCCCGCCGGGCGCTGAACCAGGCCCTGGACCAGGCGCTGTCCGGCCTGCCCGCCCTGAGCCAGTTGCTGGAAGACGCGGTGCGGCATGAAGTCGAGCGCCGCAACCAGGCGCTGCTCGATGAACTGGACCAGCGCCGCCGCCTGCTGACCAGCCAGGTCATCGTCGCGGTGGCGCTGGCGGCGATACTCGCATTGGGCTTCGGCGCCTGGCTGTCGCGGCCGCTAAAGCAGATTGAACAGGCCATCGGCCGCCTGGGCGGCAACCGCTATGATGAAGCGATTGCGGTACAGGGGCCGGGCGACTTGCGCCGCCTGGGGACACAACTGGACTGGCTGCGCGTCCGGCTGGCGGAAGTCGAGGCCGACAAGGCGCGCTTCGTGCGCCACGTGTCGCATGAATTGAAGACGCCATTGGCGGCGCTGGTGGAGGGCGTCTCGCTGCTGGAAGATGAAGTACCCGGGCCGCTGTCCGCGCAGCAACGGGAAATTGCCGTTATCCTGCGCCAGAACACCAGTTCGCTGCAGGGGCAAATTGAAGATTTATTGCGCTTCAATGAAGCGGGATTCGCGGCCCAGCGGCTGCGCCGCGCCATGACAGACCCGCGCGAACTGCTCGACAGCGTCATCGTTGCGCAGCGCCTGCAAAGCCAGGCGCGCGGTGTGCGGTGCGTGGTGCAAGGCGCGGCCCGCCCGCTGCCGCTGGACGCGGACTTGATGACGGCGGCGCTGGGCAATTTGCTGTCCAATGCGCTGCGCTTTTCGCCGCACGGCGGCACGGTCACGTTCACGCTGTCGGATACCAACAGCAAGCTCGTGGTTGAGTGCCGCGATCAAGGCCCCGGCGTTGCGCCGCAAGACATGGAACGCATTTTCGAACCGTTTTACCAGGGCGAACGCCAGCCCGCCGGCGCCCGCCGCGGCAACGGCATCGGGCTGGCCATCGTGCGCGAATATATCCAGGCGCATGGCGGCGTACTGCGCCTGTTGCCATCCACGGGCGGCGCCCTTTTCCAGATTGAGTTGCCTTATGACGACTGACCACAACAACCGAGGCATGGCGATGCGCATGGCGATGTTGCTCCTGGCCACGCTGCTGTCCGGCTGCGGCACGCCCCTGCTGCCGCTGCCGGATACCATCACGCTGCCCAAGGCCCCGGCCGACGCGCCGCCACCGGCCACCCTGATGCTGCCCGATGAAACCGCCCCGCTGCTGGCCTATCACCAGCAGATACGCCGTATGGCGCAGGGCGAATTGCTGCAAGAACTGGCCGTGCTGGGCTTACGCCAGCCGGCGCCCCGGGTGGCGCTGCAAATGGGCATGGTGTTGCTGTGGACGCGCGGTGCGGGCGACCTGGTGCGCGCGCAGGCGCAATTTGACACGGTGGCCGCCACCGCGCATCCGCTGGCGCCGCTGGCCGCGCTGCTCTCCGCACAATGCCAGGAACAGCGCCGCCTGGCGGAACACGGCGACAAGCAACTGGCGCAACTGAAAGAAAGCCAGCGCAAGATCGATCAACTCACGGAAACGCTGGAGAGCCTGAAAACCATCGAGCGCAACCTGCCGGCAAGGGGAACCACCAATGAACGCCAACGTTAACCATCCGCTGCACAAAGGCGCCGCCATCCTGCTGGTGGACGATGACGCCGACTTGCTGCGGCTACTGTCCCTGCGGCTGTCCGCCAACGGCTATGCGGTCACCGCCGTGGCCAGCGCCGAAGCCGCGCTGGCGCAACTGGACATTGCGCTGCCATCGCTGGTGGTCAGCGATATCCGCCTGCCCGGCAAGGATGGCATGGCGCTGTTCCAGCAGATCCGCGCACGCCATCCGGCACTGCCGGTGATCTTGCTGACGGCGCACGGCACCATCCCCGACGCGGTGGAAGCCACGCGTCTCGGCGCATTTGCTTACCTGACCAAACCATTTGATGCGAAGGTCTTGCTGGAGCGCATCGCACAAGGCTTGCAGCTGAGCGCCCCGCCGCAGGTGCAAGGGGTCGATGGCGAACAGTGGCGCGAAGAAATCGTCAGCCGCAGTCACGCCATGGCGGAATTGCTGGCGGAAGCGCGGCTGGTGGCCGCGTCCGACGCCAGCGTGCTGATCCGGGGGGAAAGCGGCACCGGCAAGGAATTGCTGGCGCGCGCCATCCACCGCGCCAGCCGCCGCGCCAAGGCCCCCTTCATTGCCGTCAATTGCGGCGCGATTCCCGAACCCTTGCTGGAATCGGAATTGTTTGGCCATGTCAAAGGCGCCTTCACCGGCGCGGTCGGGGCGCGCGAAGGCCTGGTGCAGGCGGCTGACGGCGGCACCCTGTTCCTCGATGAAATCGGCGACATGCCGCTGATGCTGCAAGTCAAACTGCTGCGCGTGCTGCAAGAGCGGGTGGTGCGGCAACTGGGCGCCGATGTGGGCAAGCCGGTTGACGTGCGCATCTTGTCCGCCACGCACCGCGACCTGGACGCGGCCATGCACGAAGGCCAGTTCCGCGAAGATTTGTATTACCGGCTCAACGTCATCACCTTGACCCTGCCGCCGCTGTCGCAGCGGCGCGAAGACATCGCCCTGCTGGCCACGCGCTTCCTGCAATCGCTGGCCGCCAAGTATGGCAAGCAGGTGACGGGATTCGCACCCGATGCGCTGGAAGCGCTGACGCGCGCCGCCTGGCCCGGCAACGTGCGGCAGTTGGTCAATGTGGTGGAACACGTGTGCGCACTGGCCACCTCCAGCCTGGCGCCGCTGTCGCTGGTGCAGCGTGCGCTGAAGGTGCCATCGCTGGAAGTGCTCAGCTATACCGCAGCCAAACAGCGCTTTGAACGGCAATACCTGGTGCAATTGCTGAAGCTGACCGATGGCAATGTGGCGGACGCGGCCCGGCTGGCCGAGCGCAACCGCACGGAGTTTTATCGCTTATTGCAGCGCAATGACCTCGATGCGACGCTGTTCCGGACCGAAACCTGATCCTTGTCGCTCCATGGCGACATACGCAAGTCCTTGATTTTCATGGTTTTACACGTGCAGTGGTGGCAAGCTGTCGCCACTGCCCGACAAAACCCCTTCGGTAAATCATTCCACGCATCAACACTTAATCCTAACCCATTGATTTATAAAGAAATCAATGAGCTGGCACGCCCTTTGCTGTAAGGAGATCAACGTCACAAGGCGTTCTTGAACAACCTTTATGGAGTTACGAATATGACGAATACCATTTCCCGCCTGCTGGCCGCCGCCGCCTTCACCGCTTTCAGCGCCGCCGCCCTGTCCCCTGCTGTTGCCGCTGGCCAGCAGGAAGGCGCCATGGCTGGCGCCGCTGTCGCCACCGCTGACAGCGCACTGAACGCCAAAGTCAAAGCCGCGCTGGCTGACTTCAAAGGGGTGTCGGCCAGCATCAGCCAAGGCGTGGTCACGCTGTCGGGCCAGGTTGCCAATACCGATACCGGCACCAAGGCCATCCAGGCCGCCTCCAGCGTGGAAGGCGTGAAGGAAGTGAAGAGCGAATTGACTGTGGCTAAGTAATACCGTGCAGTCCCCGCTGTCGCAGTACCCCTGAAGGAGTAGTACCCCTGAAGTAGCAGTCCCCGTAGTGGCAGTACCCCGCAGTTGTGGTATCCCCGCAGTAAGCCTGCCTACCCGCAGGTGTGACACGCAGTTGAAGTGGCTTTACCCAGCGTATTTTTTCCGGGCCGCGAGCGATCGTTGCCCGGTTTTTTTTATGCGTTCAACGATTCGCCAGTTTCTGCAATGCGCTGTCGATGGCATTGGTATTAAAGCCCTGGATACGGCGGTCGCCGATCAATAAATAAGGCACGCCCGCCGCGCCGAATTGCTTGAATTCGCGCTGCGCCTGGGCGGATGTTTCCACATCGAGGTCCGCGTAAGCAATGTTGCGCTCCTTGAAGTAGGCGCGGGTCTTGGCGCAATAGCCGCAGGACGCGGTGCCATACAGCACCACCTTGCTCTGGTAGGCCTGGAAATACGCGGTATTGTCCGCTGTCGCGGGGGAGGATTTCAGCAGCGGCACGACATTGGCCACACCGGTTCCCGCCGCCAGGCCGCCGGCCATGATCGCCGCAAACAGCGCAACGGATTTCATGGATTTGAAGCGCTCCGCCATATTTTCCTCACCAGGATTGTTAATTATTCCGCAAATTCTATATTTAACATTTTTGATGTCAATGATACAGACTGGTTTAAGGAGAAACTTCGGTAAATCCGGAATCCAGAGAATTCCATTCTCTTCAATTGGTTAATTTTTAAATAATACGCTTCCCTGGCGCTGCTTGCGCCCGCCACGCGCGCGGCGACATGCCATGCCAGCGCCGGAACGCATGGCTGAAAGAGCTGGCCGCCGTATAACCGAGCAATCCCGCCACCTGCGACATCCGCACGGCCGGATCCAGCAGGTATTGCTCGGCGGCCTGGCGCCGCACGCCGTCGAGCACGTCCTCGAACACCAGCCCGTCGCGCGCCAGTTGCCGCTGCAGGGTGCGCACGCTGACGTGCAGGTGGCCGGCCACGGTGGCGACATTGCAGCGCGCGATCGGCAACAGCTTGCGCATCATGAGTTCGACTTCATCGCGCAGCGCCAGCGGCGCGGTACCGGCCATCCGTTCGATGTAATCACTGAGCAGGTGCTTCAGTTCCGGGTCATTGCGCACGATCGGGCGCCGCATATCGGCGGCAAACAAGTCCACGCCAAACACGGGCTGTGAAAATTTCACGGTGCAGCCGAAAAAGTCCGTATAGCGCGCCAGCGGCAGCAAGGGCGCGTGCGGGAACAGCATGGTTTTCGGCCGGGACTGGTCGGACACGATCAGGCGGTACATGCGCAAGCCCACCGCCAGCGCCCATTGCTCGAACTGCACCGTGGAACCCATGCGCAGCACTTGCAGTTCATACACCAGGCGCGGCCCCGTGGGTGTGCGCACCAGGTGCAGCGACAGCAGCGACGTCAGCAAATTCAAATAGCGCGCAATCGCGTCCACCGCCTCGCCCACCGTGGCGCAATTGAGCGCCACCAGCGCAATCGGCCCCAGCGGACCACGGCCCTGCATGAAGCCGGCGCGCAAGCCGAAGTCGGGACAGTCGAGGTCGCGCGCGCACGCTTCCAGCAGGCGCACCAGGCGCTCGCCCGGCAACGCCGTATCGCTTTCGCATTGCTGCAACGGCAGCTGGAAGCGCTCCGCATAGGCCGCCACATCGCCGCCCATGGCGGTAATGGTATCGGCCAGCCCGTGCAGCATCCAGGCACGGAACGACGGGGTGGTCACAGCGCTTGGCATGGCGATCCTGGACGAAAAGGGGTGGCATCAAATCACAAATCAATGGCACATAATAACAAATTCCATCGGCGCCGTTTGCCTAGAATGGCCTCCATTACAACCGTTTAAGGAGACCGCAATGGCAAAATATCCTGTCGTCGTGTATGGCGCATCCGGCTACACCGGCATGCTGACCATGGACTGGCTGATCGACCAGAACATCCCGTTTACCGCCGTGGCGCGCAACGCCGGGCGCACGCTGGAAATGATGAAACAGCGCGTGGTGCGGCTGGAATCGGCCACCTATGAAATCATCGAATGCGAGCACGACGTGGACAAGCTGGCCGCCGCCTTCAAGGGCGCCAAAGTGGTGTGCAACACGGTCGGCCCCTTCGTCAAATTCGGCCTGGAGGCTGTGGAAGCGGCCCTGAAGGCCGGCTGCCACCACCTCGACACCACGGGCGAACAAAGCTACATGCTGGAAGCGCGCGAAAAATTCGGCCGCGCCTATGAGGAGGCCGGGCTGCTGCTGTCGGCGTCGGTATCGTACATGTACACCGTCAATGAAATCGCCGCCGAACTGGCGCTGGAAACGCCCGGCATCGATTCCCTGGAAACGGCCAGCCTGTCGCGCAGCGCCTGTGAAGGCTCCGGTGTGACGGTGGGATCGACCGCGTCGATCTTCGAGCTGTTCCGCAACAAGCAATACCACCTGTGGGATAACCGCCTGCTCGAATGGCCGGTCGGCAGCCACCAGGAAATCAGCACCCCGGAACTGCTGTTGCCGACCTTTTGCCTGCCATGGGGCGGCACCGCGCTGCCCGTGTTCTACGAGCGCGACCCGCGCGTGCGCTATTGCCGTTCGCTGGTGGGCTTTTACGACAACGCTGCCATGCGCACCGTGCACGGCTTGATCAAGCGCTGGGAAGAGGAATTCAAGCATTTACCGGCCAGCGCGCAAGACCAGGTGGTGGCGCAATTCGCCGCCGCCACCACGCCATCGATGCCGCCGCGCGAGCGCACCACCCTGAACCGCTCGGTCGATATCGCGGTCGGCCGTGGCCAGTTGGCCAGCGTGCGCGCCAGCGTGGTGTCGATCACGCCGTACATCACCACCGGCGCGCTGCAGACCGCCGCCGCCATCCGGCTGCTCGACGGCGACACCGCCAAGGTCGGCTTCGCTTCCGCCTGCCAGGCGTTCGGCCACCGCTATTTGCTGGGCTTCCTGGAACAGCGCGGCCTGGCGCGCGCCACCGTCACCCAGCTGTAAGGAGCAGCCATGGCGATCATTGATTTCTTCGACCGTGGCTGGCGCATCGCGCCGCAAGCCCCGGCCTACATCCAGGACGGCGTCGAACACAGTTTCCAGGCGGTCGGCGAACTGTCGTGCCGCATCGCCCGCCAGCTGCTGGACTGCCAACTGCCGCCGGGCGCCAAGGGCGCGGTCTGGGCCGGCAACGATGTGCAGGCCTGGACCTGCACACTGGGCCTGTGGCGCGCCAACATGGCGTGGATCCCGGTCGGCGCGCGCAACCCGGTGGACGACAACCGCGCGCTGCTGGACGCCTTCGACTGCGACGTGGTGTTTTATGCGCAAGCCTATGCGGACGCCATCGCCGCCGTGCGCCCGCAACTGCCCAAGGTGCGCCTGTGGATTTGCGTCGAGACCGGATTGCTGGACTGGTGCGGCGCGCAGCCGGCCACCTGCCCGCAAGTCGAAGTCGACCTGGACGACGTGGTGATGCTCTCGCCCACCGGCGGCACCACCGGCACGCCGAAAGGCGTGATGAACACCCACCGCAGCACGCAAACCTTTGTCGCGCACTTCATGCTGGGCTGCCACTATGGCGACCACGAACGCCCCGTCAACCTGGCCGCCGCGCCGATGACGCACACCGCCGGCCTGCTGTCGCTGCCGGCGACCGCGCGCGGCGGCACGGTGGTGGTGGTCACCAAGCCCGATCCGGCCGTGATGATGCAAGCGATCCTGCGGCACAAGGTCACGGAATTCTTCCTGCCGCCGACCGTGATTTACCGCTTGCTCGAAGTGCCGGGCATCGGACAGCTCGATTTCAGTTCGCTCAAGTATTTCCTGTATGGCGCGGCGCCGATGTCGGTCGACAAGCTGAAAAAAGCCATCGCCGTGTTCGGCCCCGTGATGATGGGCGGCTATGGCCAGACCGAGGCGCCCGCCTCGATTGCCATGCTGCCCCCGGACCAGCATTTCGCGCAGGGCGCACTGGCGTCCGACGAGCGGCTGGCGTCGGTCGGCCGCCCCAGCCCGCTGGTGCGGGTGGAAATCATGGATGACGGCAACCGCATCCTGGCGCAGGGCGCCACCGGTGAAATCTGCGTGCGCGGCGACCTGGTGATGAAGGGGTATTACAAGGCCCCGGAAAAAACCGCCGAGACCATCATCGATGGCTGGCTGCATACCGGCGACATCGGCCACATCGATGCCGAGGGCTGCCTGCACATCACCGACCGCAAAAAAGACATGCTGATCACCGGCGGTTTCAATGTCTACCCGAGCGAAGTGGAGCAAGTGATCTGGAGCCACCCCGCCGTACAGGACTGCGCCGTGATCGGCGTGCCCGACGCGCAATGGGGCGAGGCCGTGAAAGCCGTGGTGGAGCTGAACCCGGGCCACGATATCGGCGCGGCGGCGCTGGTCAACGCATTGGCCAGCGAATTGATCGCGCTGTGCAAGGAAAAACTCGGCAGCGTAAAAGCGCCGAAAAGCGTGGACTTCGTCGCCAGCCTGCCGCGCAGCCCGGTCGGCAAGGTCCTCAAGAAAGACTTGCGCGCGCAGTACTGGAGCGCCGCCGGCCGCAGCATCTGAACAATGACACAGGAGACAACCATGGACTACACCAATTTCACCACCCTGAACATCGACGTGCGCGCCGGCGTGGCGCGCGTCACCTTCGACCACGGCGACATCAACCTGATGGACCTGGCCATGCTGGGCGACCTGGACCGCGCCGGCCGCATGCTGGAAGACGATCAAAGCGTCAAGGTCGTGATCCTGCAAAGCGCCAATCCGGACTTTTTCATTGCCCACGCCGACGTCAATGCGATCGCGCAGTTGCCGGCCGTCGCGCCGCCCCGCGCTGAACAACTGGGCCCGATCCACGCCATCCTAGACCGCTTCCGCACCATGCCGAAACCGACGATCGCCAAGATCGAAGGCCGCTGCCGTGGCGGCGGCAGCGAACTGGCGCTGGCGTGCGACATGCGCTTTGCCGCCATCGGCCGCGCCTTCCTGTGCCAGCCCGAAGTCGGCGTCGGCATCATTCCAGGCGCCGGCGGTTCGGTCCGCCTGCCGCGCCTGCTGGGCCGCGCGCGCGCGCTGGAAGTCATCCTCGGCTGCGCCGACTTCAACGCGGAAACCGCGGAACGCTACGGCTGGATCAACCGCGCCCTGCCGGCCCATGAAATCGGCATGTTCGTCGACGCGCTGGCCGCGCGCATTGCCGGCTTCCCGGCCGCCACCCTGGCGCTGGCCAAGGCCGCCGCCGGCATGGAGCACGGCAGCATCGAGGAAGACCTGGTGCGGGAAGAAGGCATGTTCCTGCAGTCGGCCCATACCCCGGGCGCGCAAAAGCGCATGGCGGCCGCGCTGGGTGCGGGCATGCAAACACGCGGCATGGAAATGTGCTGCTTTACCCATATCTGGGCGCCGATGGCGGGACTGGAGTGACACCAGAATGAGCCAGGACCTCTACATTGCCGGCATCGCCATGACGGTGTTCGGCCGCCATCCCGACCGCCCGCTGGACTCGCTGGCCAATGAAGCGCTGAACGGCGCGCTGAAGGATGCCGGCTGCGGCCACGCCGACATTGGCGCCGCCTACTACGCCGGCATGACCAACGGCCCGCTGCAAGGCCAGGTGGCGATTCCCGGCCAGGTGGTGCTGGCCAAGGCCGGCATTTCGGGCATCCCCATCTTCAATGTGGAAAATGCCTGCGCCTCCGGCAGCACCGCCGTGCACCTGGCGCTGCAAAGCCTGCGCGCCGGGGCCTGCGACGTGGCGCTGGCGCTGGGCGCGGAGAAAATGAACATCGCCGACAAGGCCAGGGCGCTGTCGATCTTCGAAGCGGGCTGGGATGTCTCGCGGGCCGACGACAACTTCGCCACCTTGGTCAAGATGGGCGCCGGCATCACGCCGCCGCCCGGCACCGAGTCGGAACGCCCGTACAGCCGCTTCATGGCGATTTATGCGGCCCTGTGCCGCCATCACATGCACACGTACGGCACCACGCAGCGCCAGATCGCGGCCGTATCGGCGAAAAACCACACGCATTCGGTCCACAATCCGTATTCGCAATTCCGCCAGGCCTATACGGTGGACGAGATCCTGGCCGCGCCGCCGATCACCTATCCGCTCACCTTGCCGATGTGCGCCCCCCTGTCGGACGGCGCCGCCGCCGTCATCGTCTGCACCGAAGCGGGCTTGAAGCGCATTGGCGCCGACCGCCGCCGCTGCATCAAGGTGGCGGCGTCCGTGCTGCGCAGTTTCAGCCATCGCGGCCTGGACCAGCCCGAGCGCAACATCGGCCGCCTGGCGGCGCAACAGGCCTATGAAATAGCCGGCCTGGGCCCGCAAGACATGCATGTGGCGGAAGTGCACGATGCATCCGCCATGGGGGAAATCATCCAGTCGGAAAACCTGGGCCTGGCGGAACCGGGCATGGGCGGGCCGTGCGCCGAGCGCGGCGATTTTACGATCGGCGGGCGGATTCCCATCAACCCGTCCGGCGGCCTGGAATCCAAGGGCCACCCGCTGGGCGCGACCGGCATCGGCCAGCTGTATGAACTGGTCACGCAATTGCGCGGCGAAGCGGGCGCCCGCCAGGTGCACGGCGCGCGCCACGCGATCCAGGAAAACGGCGGCGGCCTGCAAGGCATCGAAGAAGCCGCGTTGGCGGTGCATATCCTGAGCAGGCCATAGCGAAATTTCGCAGACCGGAATTCCGCCACACGGAATTCCGGAAAATACCGCTGGCCCGGCCCCGGCCGCCGGCCTAGACTGTATTCACAACCAGAAAAAATCAGCACCGGAGAACAGCACCATGGACCAACACGCATTAGACGCCTTCAAGGCCTGGAACCAGCGCCAGCGGCCCGATTACCAGTTGATCACCGTCACGCCGGTCAACCCGGTGATCGGCGCGGAAATTGGCGGCGTCGACCTGAGCCAGCCGATCAGCCCGCAACTGTATGCGGAAATCAACACCGCGCTGAACGAACACCATGTGATTTACTTCCGCGACCAGCATTTGTCCGACGAAGACCACAAGCGTTTCGGCCGCCTGTTCGGCAAACTGCATTCGCACCCGATCCATGCCGCCAAGGCCAAGGCCAAAGCCGCCGGCGACGCGGCGGCGGTGGCCATGACGGAACTGTATGGCGCCGGCGACGACCCGGAAATCCTGCAAGTCCGCGCCGATGAAACCAGCAAGAACGTGGCCGGCGAAGGCTGGCACACCGACGTCACCTGCGACGCCGAACCGCCGATGGGTTCCATGCTGTACATCACCGATGCGCCAAAAGGCGGCGGCGGCAACACCATGTTTCTCAACATGCACCTGGCTTATGAAACCCTGTCGCCGGCCATGAAGCAATTCCTGTCCGGCCTGACCGCGATCCACCACGGCGCCAAGCCGTACAGCGGCCACTATGAAGTCAAGGTGCCGGAAGGCGGGTGGCCACAAAACGAGCACCCGGTGGTCGCCACCCATCCGGGCAACGGCCGCAAGATGCTGTTCGTCAACAGCGGTTTCACCTTGCGCATCCCGCAACTGGCGCCGCATGAAAGCGACGCGCTGCTGGACATGCTGTACCGGCACTGCGCCGGCATGCCGGAACTGCAATGCCGCGTGCAATGGACGCCGAACATGGTGACGTTCTGGGACAACCGCTGCACCCAGCATCACGCGGTGTGGGATTACTTCCCGAGCCGCCGCTATGGCCAGCGCGTCTCCATCATCGGCACCCGTCCCGTCGCCTGACACGGCCACGCCATGGACTCCGGGGATCACGCGGACGGCCGGCGCGACGGCGCCGCCATCGAGACGGTGTCGCGCGCGCTGCTGGTGCTGGAACTGCTGAACCGCCGCGCGCTGACCACGCTCGACGAACTGCACCAGGACAGCGGCTTGCCGAAACCGACGCTGGTACGGCTGCTGCGCGCGCTGATGGCGGACGGCTACGTGGCGCAAGTGTCGCGCACCGCCGGCTACCGGCTGGCGCCGCGCGTGCTGGCGCTGAACGCCGGCTACCAGCCGCGCGACTTGCTGGTGGACGTGGCGCAACCGCTGATGGAACAATTTACCCGGCAGCATAAATGGCCGCTGTACCTGGGTACGCCGGAAGGCATGGCCATGCGGGTGCGCTGCAGCACCGCGCCGCACAGCCACGTGGCGCCGGACCACCAGTCGCCCTACCACTACCGTTTTTCACTGCTGGTGTCGGCCTTCGGCCAGGCGTACCTGGCGTTTTGTCCGCGCGCGGAGCGCAGCCTGATCCTGTCCGAACTGGAAGGCAAGCCGGACATCCAGGACGGCAAGCTGTGCGACAAACCGGCCGCCGCCGCCCTGCTGAAAACCGTGGTGCGCAATGGCTATGCCACCACCGCGCCACTGGAAGGCGACCGTGGCCGTGGCCTGGCGGTGCCGCTGTACCAGGGCAAGCGCCTGATCGGCGCGCTCAGCATGCGCCACTACCGCACCACCCTGACGGAAGCGATGGCGGTGCAGCGCTACCTGGAACCGCTGCACGCGCTGGCCGGCGAAATCGGCCGGCAACTGCGGCAGGCGCACGCCAACACGGCGGCGCCCACCTGATTCAGTCACGCAACAACACTCCAAGCATTCAAGCACCGTGGCCGGCATGATCCCGGCCGCATGGACCACAACACCTCCGACCAGGAAACCACCATGAGCAAGACCTTCGTCATTACCGGCGTCTCGAGCGGCATCGGCTACGCCACCGCGCAGGCGCTGATCGCCAGCGGGCACCGGGTTTTCGGCAGCGTGCGCAAGGCCGCCGACGCCGAGCGCGTCCAGCAGGCGCTGGGACCGCAATTCACGCCGCTGCTGTTCGATGTCGGCGACGCCCGGGCCTTGCCGGCCGCCGTCGCCGCCGTGCAGGCCGCGGTCGGCGACCGCGGCCTGGCCGGGTTGATCAACAATGCCGGCGTGGCGCCCTCCGGCCCGCTGATGCACACCAGCGTCGACGATGTGAAAAAAGCGTTCGACGTCAATGTGTTCGGCCTGCTGGCCGTGACCCAGGCCTTCCTGCCGCTGCTGGGCGCGCGCGCCAACTGCCCGCACCCGCCGGGGCGCATCGTCAACCTCAGTTCCATCAGCGGCGGCGTGGCCTTCCCGCTGGTGACGGTGTACGCCATGACCAAGCACGCGGTGGAAGCGCTGTCGGACGGCTTGCGGCGCGAACTGTCGATCTATGGCATCGCGGTCAGCGCCATCGAGCCGGGCGCCATCAAAACGCCGATCTGGGACAAGAGCCCCAGCGAACAGGCCGATGGCCGCTATGACGGCACCGATTACGCGGCGGCGATGGCGGCCATGCCGGCCTT
Organism: Pseudoduganella sp. GW821-FHT12E03; assembly: GCF_058807115.1. NCBI lineage: Bacteria > Pseudomonadati > Pseudomonadota > Betaproteobacteria > Burkholderiales > Oxalobacteraceae > Pseudoduganella > Pseudoduganella sp. GW821-FHT12E03. Next base: position 174,880 of record NZ_JBXAQJ010000009.1, read on the forward strand.
TGTCGCCAACGAATTGAAAACCGCGAAACCGATGTCGGTGGTCACCAGCGCCATCTGCCACGCGCTGGAAGCGGACAAGCCCAAGGCGCGGTATCCGCTGGTGGCCTTGTGGCACCTGCGCAAGTTCATCCCCAGCAGCCTGCTCGACCGCGTGACGATCAAGCTGGCCGGCCTGCAGCGGCTGGCATGAAAGCGGCCATGACCGCGCTGGACAAACCCGCCGCCGTCTGGCTGCCGGCGCTGCGCGGCCATTGGCCGGGCATTCTGCTGTGCATCGTAGTGGCGGCCGCCGCCACCTTCATTGCCGATACGCGCGGCGGCCCGACCCTGCTGTATGCGCTGCTGCTGGGCATGGCGCTGCACAGCGCGGTGATGGGCGGCAGCGCCAAACCCGGCATCGATTTTTCCGCGCGACGCATCTTGCGCCTCGGCGTGGCCCTGCTGGGCGCGCGCATCACGCTCGAGCAAATCGGCAGCCTGGGCTGGTACAACGGCTCGCTGGTGATCGCCGCCGTGCTGGCCACCATCGCCTTGGGCGTCGCCCTGAGCCGCGTGTTCGGCCTGCCGCGCCGGCTGGGCATACTGACCGGCGGCGCCACCGCGATTTGCGGCGCGTCGGCGGCGATTGCGATCGCCACCGTGCTGCCACGCGGCGACAGTGGCGACAACAGCGAGCATGAACGCGAACTGATCTTCACGGTGGCCGGGGTCACGGTCCTGTCGACCGTGGCGATGGTACTGTATCCCTTGCTGGCGTCGACCTTGGGCCTGACGCCGGTGCAAGCTGGCATTTTCCTGGGCGGCACCATCCACGACGTGGCGCAAGTGGTCGGGGCGGGCTACAGCATGTCGCACGAGGTGGGCGACGTGGCGGTGCTGACCAAGATGCTGCGGGTGGCGATGCTGTTGCCGGTGGTGCTGGGACTGTCGCTGGCGCTGCGCCAGCGCCGTGGCCGTGCCGATGGCGATGGCGAATGGCGCCGGCCCGGCGCCGGCGCCCCGCTGTTGCCTGCCTTCCTGGTCGGCTTTATCGTGTTGCTGGCGGCCGGCAGCGCCGGGCTGATCGCGCCGCCGCTGGGCGCCGCGCTGAACGGCCTGTCGCGCGCCTGCCTGGTGATTGCCATCGCGGCCGTCGGCCTGAAGACGTCGCTGCTGGAAGTGCGTAAAGTGGGCTTGCGCGCCGCGCTGTTGCTGGGCGCGGAAGCGCTGTTCTTGATTGTGTTCGTCCTGCTCGCCCAACTGTGGAGTCTCCATTGAAAACCGACACCAACGCCATGCTCCACCCGGACGCGGCGGCGCCCGTCGCCGGACGCTATTACATGCTCGGACTGCTGTGGCTGACCTATACATTCAGTGTGCTGGACCGCTACGTGATGGGCATCCTGGTCGAGCCGATCAAGCGCGAACTGGGCTTGTCCGACACCATGATGGGCTTCTTGTCCGGCACCGTGTTCGGCTTGTTTTACGCCACTCTGGCGATTCCCGTCGCCATGCTGGCCGACCGCCGCAACCGCCGCAACGTGATTGCCGCGTCGCTGTTCATCTGGTCGCTGTGCACCATGCTGTGCGGGATGGCGGCCAATGCCACGCAAATGGCGCTGGCGCGCATTTTCGTCGGGGTCGGGGAAGCGGGATCGACGCCGCCGGCGCAATCGGTGATTGCCGACCTGTTCCCGCCGCATGAACGGGGCAAGGCGGTCGGCATTTTCGGCAGCGGCGGCAGCCTGGGCATGGTGCTGGCGTTTTCGCTGTCCGGGCTGATCGCAGGGCACTGGGGCTGGCGCTGGGCTTTTATCCTGCTGGGCGCGCCCGGCGTCGTGCTGGCGCTGGTGCTGTGGCTGACCACCAAAGAACCGGTGCGGGGCGGCACCGAGCCGCGCCAGGCCGGCGCCGCCGGCCTGGCGCCATCGTTCGGCGAAGTCCTGCGTTATATCCGCGCGGAACCGGGCTTGCTGCATTTGCTGGGCGCCGTGATTTTAGTGGTCACCGGCGCCAGCCTGATGGCGATCTGGATTCCCGCCTACCTGACCCGCCATTTCCACGTCGGCGCGGCGCAACTGGGGCCGGCGCTCGGCCTGGTGATCGGTGTGGCCGGGATTGCCGGCACCATTACGCTGGGCTGGCTGTCCGACCGCCTGGCGCGGACCCAGCCGCGCAGCCGCGTGCTGATCGGCGGCATCGCGCAATTGCTGGTCTGGCCCTGCATGGCCGGCGTCTTGCTGACCGGCAGCTACCCCACCGCGCTGTGGCTACTGGTGGTGCCAGGCTTGCTTTCCTATGCGCCAACGGCGGTCAGCTGGGTGATCCTGCAAAACCTGGTGCCGCAACGCATGCGCGCCACCGTGATCGCGGTCGGTGTGCTGGCCGCCAACATCGGTGCGCTGGTGATCGGCCCGCAAGTGCTCGGCATGGCCAGCGACTGGCTGGCCGATGGCGATCCCACCTCCGGCCTGCGCCGCGCCATGCTGCTGGCCGGTGTGTTGTATCCGGTGGCGGCCTGGCTGTATTGGCGCGCGGCGGCATTGCTGAAAACCGCCCAGGCTTGCTACGATTAGCCGATCGGCACTTCGCTTGCAGACAGGACGCCATGCCCGAACGTTCCGCTGTTCCCGCAGAAAGCAGCTACACCACCATCGGCAGTTACGGGCTGGCCATCGCGCGCGCGCTGGACGCGCGCGGCATCGACGGCGCCGCCCTGCTGCGCGCGGCCGGCATCGCGGCGCCGCTGTCGAACGACCCGCTGGTGCGCGTGTCGACCGCCGAGATGACGCGCCTGTACGGCCTGTGCGTGACCGCCACCGGCGATCCGTATTTCGGCTTGTCGGTGGCGCCCCACCTGCAACTGGCCAACCTGCATGCGCTGGGCTATGCACTGCAGGCCAGCGCCACCCTGCTGGATTTCTGCCACCGCTTTGCGCGCTTTATCCGGCTGGTGGCGCAGGTGGCCGAAGCTACCGTGCTGGAACAGGGCCAGCACGTGACATTGCGCTTTGTGCCACGGGCCCGGACCTGCAGTGAAAGCGAAGACTGTTTCCTCGCGTTCGTGGTGCAAACCATGCGCCAGCTGTCCCACCCCGGCCTCCATCCGCTGCGGGTGGAAATGCGGCGCCCCGTGCCGGCCCCGGGCGCGGCGCCTTACACCGCGCTGTACCAGGCGCCCGTGCTGTTCGGGCAGGAGGCCGGCGTGCTGGTGTTCGACCGCGCCGCCCTGCTGGCGCCACTGCACGGCGCCAGTCCCGAGCTGGCGCTGCTGCATGACAATATCGTGATCGAATACCTGGCGCGGCTCGACAACAATGACGTGGTGGCGCGGGTCACCAGCAAGATCATCGAATTGCTGCCGGACGGGGAATGCAACCGCGACAAGGTGGCGGCGGCGCTGGGCATGAGTCCGGAAACGCAGCACCACAAGCTGGCGCAGCGCGGCACCCATTTCCAGGAATTGCTGAACAAGACCCGCCAGGAGCTGGCCTGCAGCTACTTGCGCCAAGCCCGCCGTTCGGTGACGGAAGTCACGTTCCTGCTGGGCTTTGGCGACACCGCGAATTTTTCACGCGCATTCAAAGGCTGGACCGGGATGTCGCCCAGCCAGTACCGGCAGCAGGGTTAACCACCGGCGGCGCTAATTGCAGGCCGGGACGATCCGTGTCACGATGGCGTTTTTGCAACGTGGAAACAGTTATGAAGATTGGTATGCAGACCTGGGGCAGCCATGGCGACATCCGCCCCTTCCTGGCACTGGCGGAAGGTTTGCAGCGCGCGGGGCACGACGTCACGCTGGCCATCACGTGCGTGGACAGCGCCGCCTATGCCGGTATCACGTCCGCTGCGGGCGTTGCGCTGCGCATCATTGCTTCGCCAGTGATCGCACCCGACGTGGCGGAGCGGATCGGCGCGGCCGCGGTCCGCATGCGCAATCCGATGACGCAAATGGCGTCGCTGCTCGACCACTGCTACCTGCCGGCGGAAGAAGCCATGTTTACCGTGGCGAAGCAATTGAGCACGGAATGCGATATTTTGATCGGCCACTACTTCCTGCACCCGCTGCAGGTGGCAGCCGAACGTGCGCACAAGCCCTATGTCAGCATCGTGCTGTCCCATGCCGCCGTTCCCAGCATCCACAATTGCCCCGTTGCCCATCCCTTCGGCCGGATCGGTAACCGATTCCTGTGGTGGCTGACACGCATGGCGATGCAGCGCACGCTCAGCTCTTACTCCAACCGGTTGCGCAAGCGCATGAACCTGCCGCCGGTGCGCGATGTGGTGAACGAAGTGTGGCTGTCGCGGCAACTGACCGTGGTCGGTGTCAGCCAGGCCATCTGCGAACGGCAGCCGGACTGGCCGGCGGCGTTCCAGGTCACGGGCTTCCTCGACATGCCGAATATGCAGCTCGAAGGCCAGCTCGGCGCCGAACTGGCCGATTTTCTTGCGGCGGGCGACGCGCCCGTGTACATGACGACGGGCAGCTGGATGCCGCGCGACCATGCATTGCAAAGCAACGCCTTGCAACTCCTAACGCAGGCGGCACGGCTGGCCGGCTGCCGCGCCATCATCCAAAGCAGCGGCGCACAGGCGTGCGGCTTCACATCCAGCCGGGACATCCTGTACATCGGCGCCGCCCCGCATCATGCGGTGTTCCCCCGCTGCCGCGCCGTGGTCCACCATGGCGGCGCGGGCACCACGCAATCGGTGACCCTGGCGGGCATGCCGTCGGTGGTGATTGCCCACATCAGTGAGCAGGAACATTGGGGACGGGAATTGCAGCGCCTGGGCTGCGCGGGCAAGCCGCTGCACGTGCGCAGCGTGACGGCCAAGAAACTGGCGGCACGCATCACGGAAGTGCTGCGCACGCCATCAATGGCGCAACAGGCCCAGGCGGCGGCCCGCGCGATGGCGCAGGAAAATGGCGTGGCCAGCGCGGTGCGTTTGATCGAAGAAACGTTCGTACGCAAGCTGGTGACCGCCTAAAAAAAAGCGGCGCACCCGGCGCCGCTCTCCTCGTGAACCCTGTGCCGATCAGCTCAGGTTTTCCAGGCGGATCTTGGTGACTTCGCCCAGCACGGTGGACAACGCTTCCATCTTGGCGATCGCCGCGACTACATTCTTTTCCTGGGTCTGGTGCGTCAGGATCACGATGTCGGTGCGGGTCTCGTTGTCGGCCGGTTCCTTTTGCATCATGGCGTCGATGGAAATCGTCGCGTCGGCCAGGATGCGGGTCAGGTCGGCCAGCACGCCAGGCTGGTCCACCACGTTCAGGCGCAGGTAGTAGCTGGTGGTGATTTCCGACATCGGCAAGATGTTAATGTCGGTCAGCGCATTCGGCTGGAACGCCAGGTGCGGCACGCGGTGTTCCGGATCGGCCGTGGCCAGGCGGGTGATGTCGACCAGGTCGGCAATCACGGCCGACGCGGTCGGCTCGGCGCCCGCGCCTTTGCCGTAGTACAGGGTGGCGCCGACAGCGTCGCCCTGCACCAGCACGGCGTTCATCGCGCCTTCGACGTTGGCGATCAGGCGCTTGGCCGGAATCAGGGTCGGGTGCACGCGCAGCTCGATGCCTTCGACGCCGTTCACCACGGCGCGCTTGGCGATGCCCAGCAGCTTGATGCGGTAGCCCAGCTGCTCGGCGTATTGAATGTCCACCGCCTGCAGCTTGGTGATGCCTTCCACGTGCGCCTTGTCGAACTGCACCGGGATGCCGAACGCGATCGCGGACATGATGGTGGCTTTATGGGCGGCGTCGACGCCTTCGATGTCGAAGGTCGGATCGGCTTCGGCGTAACCCAGACGCTGGGCTTCTTTCAGCACGGTGTCGAAATCCAGGCCCTTGTCACGCATTTCGGACAGGATGAAGTTGGTGGTGCCGTTGATGATGCCGGCCAGCCACTGGATGCGGTTGGCGGTCAGGCCTTCGCGCAGCGATTTGATGATCGGGATGCCGCCGGCCACCGCCGCCTCGAACGCCACCATCACGCCTTTGGCCTGGGCCGCGGCGAAGATTTCATTGCCGTGCGTGGCCAGCAGCGCTTTATTGGCCGTCACCACATGCTTGCCATTGGCGATTGCTTGCAGGACGAGTTCGCGCGCGATGCCATAGCCACCGATCAGTTCGATGACGATATCGATTTCCGGATCGTTGACGATGTCACGCGCGTCGGCCACGACTTTGCATTTGCCGCCGGTCAGCTCGATGGCACGTGCAGTGTTCAGGTCGGCAACGGCAACAATTTCAATACCCCGGCCTGCGCGGCGGGTAATCTCTTCCTGGTTGCGTGCCAATACGTTGAACGTGCCGGCGCCTACGGTGCCGATGCCTAACAAGCCTACTTTGATGGGTTTCATAATGGTGGTTTTTTCGTTGTGATCAGATTGGGCTGCCGTGGCGCTTGCGATAGCCTTCCATGAAGCGCGCGATACGTCCGAACGCATCCGTCATGTCATCGGTATTCGGCAAGAATACGACGCGGAAGTGGTCGGGCGCAATCCAGTTGAATCCGGTGCCCTGGACGATAAGTACTTTGGTTTCTGCCAACAGGTCGTACGCGAACTGCTGGTCATCCGCGATCGGGTAGATCTTCGGATCAAGACGCGGGAACATGTACAGCGCGGCTTTCGGCTTGACGCAGGTGACGCCCGGGATATCGGTCAGCAGCTGGTAAGCCAGATCGCGTTGCTTCAACAGGCGCCCGCCCGGCCCCACCAGGTCCTGTATGGACTGGTAGCCTCCGAGCGCAGTCTGGATGGCAAACTGGCCCGGCGCGTTTGCGCACAAACGCATCGAAGCCAGCATATTCAGGCCTTCGATGTAATCCTTGGCATGGCGTTTTTCGCCCGACACCACCATCCAGCCGGCGCGGTAGCCGCAGGAACGGTAGTTTTTCGACAAGCCGTTGAACGTCACGAACAGGATGTCGTCCGCCAGCGAGGCGATCGACGTGTGTTCATTGCCGTCGTACAGCACCTTGTCGTAGATTTCATCCGCATAGATGATCAGCTGGTGCTGGCGCGCCAACTCGATAATCTGCAGCAGGATTTCATCCGGATACAGCGCCCCGGTCGGGTTGTTCGGGTTGATCACGACGATCGCCTTGGTATTCGGCGTGATCTTCTTGCGCATGTCGTCGATGTCCGGAAACCAGTCTTGCTGTTCGTCGCAGACATAGTGCACCGGCGTGCCGCCGGACAGGCTGACCGCCGCGGTCCACAGCGGGTAATCCGGCGCCGGCACCAGCACTTCGTCGCCGGTGTTGAGCAGCGCATTCATCGACATCACGATCAGTTCGGATGCGCCATTGCCCAGGTAGATATCGTCGATGGCGACGCCGGCGATTTTCTTGCCTTGCGTGTAGTGCATGACGGCCTTGCGCGGCGCGAACATGCCTTTGGAATCGGTGTAACCGGCCGCGTTCGGCAGGTTGACCATCATGTCGTGGACGATTTCGTCCGGCGGGTCGAAACCGAATACGGCCAGGTTGCCGATATTGAGCTTCGTGATCTTGTGGCCCTCTTCTTCCATCTGGCGCGCCTTTTCAGGCACGGGACCGCGGATTTCATAGCAAACTTCCGCCAGCTTGTTCGATTTTTGAACCGGTCGCAAAATCTGATCCTAACTTTCTTGGTGGCTTTTGGTGCATCCCGCGCTAGAAAATTCGGTCATTTGACCGACAAAATTCACTTAGTTGCTCTTTCCGTGCGCGTCAATGTAACTTGAATGGTGCATTGCGAAAATACCCATTCTGCCGAAAGCGCCCCATTAAAGCAACTGCCGGGGACCCCGGATCGCGTGAAAACGTTACAATACCAATAGAAATCGCGTCCCTTTACGCCAAATTACGCTACTTTACGCTCAGATACACGCTATGAAGCTCCATCCCAGCACCACCCAGCAATACCAGACCGTGACCGGCTACTTCGCTGGCGGGGTCGAAATCAATGCCCAGCCGTTCGATTACAGCCTGTATATGCTGCCGGAAATCGCGCCCCGCGCCTGGCCGGTGGCGTCGTTCGAGGCGCTGACCGTCGAGCACTTTGAATTGCTGGCGCAAGACCAGCCCGATGTGGTGATCCTTGGCACCGGCGAACGCCAGCGCTTCGTGCATCCGCGCCTGACCAATCCTTTGACCAGCAAACACATCGGCGTCGAATGCATGGACACCAACGCCGCGTGCCGCACCTACAATATTTTGATGGGTGAAGGCCGCAAAGTGACGCTGGCGCTCATGATCGAGAAGAAATAACAACATTGCGGCGTTGAAATATCCCGCTTCGCCCCCCACATTCCAATTGCTGGGTACGCTGCCAGCACCGAAAACAGCGCCATCCGTTCCAGGAGAACTTCCGTGGCTGACAGCCAAACTGTTGCACCCCTCGCCGATTTTGCCGCCGCAATGACCAGCGGCCAGACGTTCCAGCTGCTGGGCCGCCCGGCCACGCGCACGGTGCTGTTCTTTTACCCGAAGGACAACACCCCTGGCTGCACCACTGAAAACATGGCGTTCCGCGATGCGTACGACCAGTTCCAGGCTGCCGGTGTGGAGATTTATGGCATCAGCCGCGATTCGCTGCGCTCGCACGAAAACTTCAAGGCGAAACTGGGACTGCCGTTTGAACTGATTTCCGACCCCGATGAAACCGTCTGCGCTCTCTTCAATGTCATGAAGATGAAGCAAATGTACGGTAAGACTGTCAGGGGCATTGAGCGCAGCACGTTTATCGTTGACGCTCAAGGCCGATTGGTGAAAGAATGGAGAGGCGTGAAGGTTGCAACTCACGTAGAGGAAGTTTTGGAATTCGTCACAAACTAACGTACTTTGAGTCAAACTCCACCCACCCACTGTACCCGGTGGCGTATGCCACCCCCCGGTACCCAATCCGGGCGTTCCTCGCCCGCGGCAGTCTCGTTTTACCTTTCCGTCAGCATCCACCCCATGCGCCGCTACTTGCGCGGCGTATCCAATGGGCGGACCCATCAAGCTTTTTTTAGATCGAGATACTGATGCCACTGCCAAAAATGCCAAGCAAGCCAGCGACCCTGCTGCTCGCAAAAGATTACCCGAAGGCCAGCGGCGCCCGTCCCGTGCCTTTGCCCGTGGAAGAAGAGGCGCCACCCGCGCCTAAAAAAGCATCCGTGAAGGCGGTGCCCGTAGCAAAAGCCGTAAAAGCAGTCCCTGTCGTACCAGTCGTCGCGGAAGCGCCAGCCGCCAAGCCTGCGCGCAAAGCCGCCGCCAAGGCCGTCAAGGCAGCGCCGGTGGCGGAGCCGCATGTGCACGTGCCGCTGACCGAGGAAATTTCGCCGACGCCGAAAGCCAAGGTCAAATCGCTGCGCGGCAAAACGCCGCCGGTAGCGGTCGATGGCCCGCATCCAGTCAAACACAAGGAACACGAAGTCACCGTCAAGTCGTCCTCCAGCCGCCATGCGGACCAGTCCGGCCTGACCAAGCTGTTCGTGCTCGACACCAATGTGCTGATGCACGATCCGTCGTCGCTGTTCCGCTTCGAGGAACACGATGTCTACCTGCCGATGATGACATTGGAGGAATTGGACAACCACAAGAAGGGCATGTCCGAGGTGGCCCGCAACGCCCGCCAGGTATCGCGCACGCTCGATGCGCTGATGGCGGACACGGACGATGACGCCATCGAATCGGGCATCGCGCTGTCCAAGCTGGGCAACAAGGATGCCAAGGGCCGCCTGTACTTCCAGACCAAGCTGCACATGGCGGACTTGCCGGAAGGCCTGCCGCAAGGCAAAGCCGACAACCAGATCCTGGCCGTGGTGCGTTCGCTGGAAGCGGACCAGCCGGGCCGCGCCGTGGTGCTGGTGTCGAAAGACATCAACATGCGCATCAAGGCGCGCGCATTGGCGCTGCCGGCGGAAGATTACTTCAATGACCACGTGCTGGAAGATACGGACTTGCTGTATTCCGGCATCGTGCAATTGCCGAACGACTTCTGGGACAAGCATGGCAAGGACATGGAGTCCTGGCAGGAAAATAAAAATGGCCAGAGCGCGACGTTCTACCGCGTCACCGGTCCATTCATTTCTTCGCTGCTGGTCAACCAGTTCGTGTTCCTGGAGCCGAACAATGGCGAGGCGCCATTCTATGGCCAGGTGAAGCAGATCAACGGCAAGACCGCCGTCCTGCAAACGCTGCGCGACTACTCGCACAACAAGAACAATGTGTGGGGCGTCACGGCGCGCAACCGCGAACAGAACTTCGCGCTGAACCTGCTGATGAACCCGGAGTGCGACTTCGTCACCTTGCTGGGCCAGGCCGGTACCGGCAAGACCTTGCTGGCCCTGGCTGCCGGCCTGGCGCAGGTACTGGAAACCAAGCTGTATAACGAAATCATCGTCACCCGGGTCACGGTCCCGGTGGGCGAGGACATCGGTTTCCTGCCTGGTACGGAAGAAGAAAAAATGTCGCCGTGGATGGGCGCATTCGACGACAACCTGGAAGTGCTGAACAAGTCCGACGGCGAAGGCGGTGAATGGGGCCGCGCCGCGACGCAGGACTTGATCCGCTCGCGCATCAAGATCAAGTCGCTGAACTTCATGCGTGGCCGCACCTTCGTCAACAAGTTCCTCATCATCGACGAGGCGCAAAACCTGACGCCGAAGCAGATGAAGACCCTGGTGACGCGCGCCGGTCCGGGCACCAAGATCCTGTGCCTGGGTAACATCGCACAGATCGACACGCCTTACCTGACCGAAGGCTCGTCCGGCCTGACGTACGTGGTGGACCGCTTCAAAGGCTGGACCCACAGCGGCCACGTAACCCTGGCGCGCGGCGAACGCTCGCGCCTGGCGGATCACGCTTCCGACGTGCTGTAATCGACCGCAGCGGCCCTCCCCGGCCGCAGCCAGTCAAGCCCCGCGCATCGCAAGGTGCGCGGGGCTTTGTTTTACTGGCGTGGCTTTTTACGCCAGCGCCACAGCCTGCGTCCGCCCGCCAGAGCGATGGCGCCCACCAGCAGCCATGGCACCAGGTATGCCACGCCCGTGACAACGCTGGAAATGCCGCGTGACAGGTCGCCACTGAAGTCGTCCAGCGCATGGCGCACTGGCGTCCAGAACGATTGCCGGTGGCGCGCACTGATCTGCACATCGAGCAAATCCAGGTTCACGCGCTGCAGCAAATGGGCATTCTGGCCCATGGCCTGTTCCAGCTCCGCCTGTACCTGCGCCAGCTCCTTGGACACCTTCATCAGGGTTTCCAGGTTGTTGCCGGCGCGATTTTCCAGCTCCGTCAATTTGCGCTGGTATTGCCTGAGCATATCGAGCTGCTTGTCGCTGTCGCTGATGGCCTTGGCCAGGTCATCGACGCGGGTTTCCTGGTGCGCGACGTCGCCGCCGCTGGACGCCAACTTCATCAGCGCATCGATCCCGGCCGGTTTGGCCCGTACCCGCAGGTGCGCGGAAACGTCGCGCCCGCTGCCTTTGCTCGATTGCAGCAGAGTGCAGGTGTTGGCGGTATCGGCCGCGCAGGCGGCCTGCAGCTTGTCCGCCAGCGGCAGCACTTTATCTTCCGCCGCATCGATGCTGATCGTATGTTCATAGGCCAGGAATTTGCCGCGCGCAGGCTTCCCTTCCGCCTGCGCCGCATAGTTCTGTGCCCCTGGAACACGTTCAGATTTGCTGCAGCCCGCCAATATCACCACCAGCACCAGCACTGGCGCCATCCGTAATGTCATGTGCAATGTCCGTTGAATGAAAAATTACCAAAGTAACATGATCCTGTCGGCAAGCATAGCCGTCCCGGGATGCATTCACGTGGTCCGGATAGCCGGTTATCCCATTTAGCTCCACCGGCTCCGTATATAACGACGATCCCGGCAATACCGCTTGACCTTCCTACCGCAGGAAGGTTTACAGTGATACTTTTCCCCTCTTCAGGAGCCTCACCATGTATACATTCGAAGTGCAAGACATGACCTGCGGCGGCTGCGTGGCCAGCGTGACGCGCGCCGTGCAGCGGCTCGATGCGGCGGCGAAGGTCGAGGTCGACCTGGCGGCGAAGACCGTCAACGTGGTCTCGGGCCGTCCGCTGGACGAGGTGCGCGGTGCGATTGCCGACGCGGGCTTCCCGGTCACCGGCGCGCGCTGAACCGCACGGCGACATCCGCGCGGCCATACCCGCGCGGCTATAATGGGTCGGCCGCCACTCTGACCCGACCCTATGCCCGCCGTCCCCGCCCTCGAGCTGTCCACTGTCATCATCATTGCCGCGGCCGGGCTGTTCGCGGGGGTGCAAAATGCGCTGGCCGGCGGCGGCTCCTTCATCACCTTTCCGACCCTGCTGCTGGCCGGACTCGATCCGGTCGCGGCCAACATGACGTCCACCATCGCCATGTTCCCCAGCCAGACCACGTCCGCCGTGGCCGGGCGCAATCTGTCCGGTGGCGTGGCGGGATTGACGTTCCGCCAGTTGTTCATCATCAGCTTTGTCGGCGGCATTTTCGGCGCGCTGCTGCTGATGGTCACGCCGCCCACGTTCTTCGCCAAACTGGTGCCATGGCTGGTGCTGTTTGCCACCTCGGTGTTTGCCTGGGGCAGTTTCCGCAGCCAGCCGCTGCACGCGGTGGAAGGCATGCCGACCTGGGCGCTGGCCACGGTGCAGTCGTGCATCGCCGTGTATGGCGGCTATTTCGGCGGCGGCATCGGCTTTTTGATGCTGGCCGCGCTGACCATCGCGGGCCAGCAAATCCGCATGGCGACCGCCACCAAGAACATGCTGGCGATGGCCATGAACTGTTCCGCCACGCTGGTATTCGCCCTGTCCGACCGCATCAGCTGGCCGGCCGCGCTGGCCCTGTGCGTGGGTGGCATTGCCGGCGGCCTGTGCGGCTCCTGGCTGATCCACCGCATGCCCGAACGCGCCATGCGGCTGTTCGTGGTGGCCGTCGGCCTGGTGCTGACGGTGTGGATGTTTATGCGTTAGCGTCCGGCGCGCCCAGGATCCCAAGGATCGGGCAATCCGGCCGGGTATCGCCGCAGCAAGCATCGGCCAGCGAAGCCAGGGTATCGCGCATCTCCGTCAATTCCCGGATGCGCGCATTCAAATCGTCGACATGCGCGCTGGCGATGCGTTTGACGTCCGCGCTGGCGCGCTCACGGTCTTGCCACAACGCCAGCAAGCCACGGATCTGTTCCAGGGAAAAACCCAGCTTGCGGGCGCGGCGGATGAAGCGCAAGGTATGCACGTCGTCCGCGCCGTACTTGCGGTAGCCGGCGTCGGAGCGCGACGCCGCCTTCAGCAGCGCAATACTCTCGTAATAGCGGATCATCTTGGCGCTGACGCCGGACGCCTGCGCCGCCTGGCCGATGTTCATGGTTTTTCCTTGGGAAGGGTGGGCTTCCAGCGCCGCAGCAACAGTGCATTGGCCACCACGCTGACGGAACTGGCGGCCATGGCGGCGCCGGCCACCATCGGGTTCAGCAGCCCGGCGGCCGCCAGCGGAATGCCGGCCAGGTTATAGACAAAAGCCCAGAACAGGTTTTGGCGGATCTTGCGCACGGTGCGGCGTGAAATATCGATGGCCCCCGCCACCAGCGCGGGATCGGCGCGCATCAGGGTGATGCCCGCCGCATGCATGGCCGCGTCAGCCCCGCCGGACATGGCAATGCCGACATCGGCCGCCGCCAGCGCGGGGGCGTCATTGATGCCGTCGCCCACCATCGCCACCACGCCGCCGGCCGCCTTCAGCTCGACGATGCGGCGCGTCTTGTCTTCCGGCAGTAGCCCGGACTCCACCGCCTGCACCGGCGCCGCCAGCGCCACCCGCTCCGCCGCCCCCGCGTTGTCGCCGGTCAGCATGACAGTGGCAATGCCCCGCGCATGCAGGGCGCGGATCGCGCCCGCCGAGGTTGGCTTGACGGGATCGGCAAAGGCCAGCAATCCCAGCAATTCATGGCGGGCGCTGTCGGCCAGCCAGGACACGGTATGGCCGCCCTGCTCCAGTTCCGCCGCCAGAGCGGCCAGCGGCGCCAGCGCGATATGGTGTTCCCGCATCAGGCGCGCACTGCCCAGCAGCAGCGGCATGCCCTCCACGCTGGCGGACAGGCCCCGGCCCGGCATGGCCGTCACACCGACAGCGGCCGGCACCACCAAATCGCGCTGCGCCGCCGCGCCAACCACGGCGCGCGCCAGCGCATGTTCACTGCCGCGCTGCATGGCGGCCGCCAGCACCAGCAAGCGCTGGCGGTCGCTGGCGTGCGGCTCCAGCGCCACCAGCACCGGTTTGCCTTCCGTCAGGGTGCCGGTCTTGTCGAACACCACCGTGGTGATGCGCTGCGCCAGTTCCAGCGCCTGCATATCCTTGACCAGGATGCCGTGGCGCGCGGCGGCGCCGGTGCCGGCCATGATGGCGGCCGGCGTGGCCAGTCCCAGCGCGCACGGGCAGGCGATCACCAGCACCGCCACCGCATGCATCAGCGCCAGTTCCGGTTCGGCGCCGCTGTACCACCAGCCGCCATAGGTCAGCGCCGCCACCACCAGCACCACCGGCACAAAGATGGCGCTGACCCGGTCGACCAGCCGCTGCACCGGCGCCTTGGCGCCCTGCGCCGCTTCCACCAGACGGATAATGCGCGCCAGCACGGTTTCCGCGCCGATCGCCGTGGTCCGCACCAGCAGCAAGCCTTCGCCATTGATGGCGCCGCCGGTGACCCGCTCGCCCGGACCGCGCGCCACCGGCAAGCTCTCGCCCGTGATCAGCGCCTCGTCGACGTGGCTGTCGCCCTCCAGCACCACGCCGTCCACGGCGATGCGTTCGCCGGGCCGCACCACCACCACGTCGCCCACCGCGACCTGCGCGATCGGCACCTCGATGTCCGTGCCGGCCTTGCGCACCCGCGCCACATCCGGCCGCAGCGCCTGCAAGGCGCGGATCGCCGACACCGCCTGCCGCTTGGCGCGCGCTTCCAGCCATTTACCCAGCAAGACCAGCGTGATCACCATGGCCGACGCTTCGAAATACAGGTGGGCATGGGCGTGCGCATAGCCCAGCGCGGTTTCCGCCCGCCACAGGTGATACGCGCTGGTGCCATAGGCGGCGCTGGTGCCCAGCGCCACCAGCAAATCCATGTTGCCGCCGCCGGCCAGCAACGCTTTTACGCCCGCCTTGTAAAAGCGCGCGCCGAAAATGAATTGCACCGGCGTGGCCAGCAGCAATTGCAGCAGCGCCAGCGTTTGCGGCGCCAACAGCAGGCGGTAACCGAACCAGTCCGCCACCATCGGCGCCATCAGCGGCAGCGACAGCAGGGCGGACCACAGCACGGTACTGCCGCCGGCACGCTCCTTGCGGCCGGACGGTCCGGCCTGCGCCACGGCCCCGCTGTCGGCCGCCACGCCAAACCCGGCCTTGTCGAGCGCCGCCCGCATGGCGTCCAGCGCCAGCGGCGCCGGCGATTCGACGCGCGCCTGTTCGGTCGCCAGGTTGACGCTGGCGCTGGCCACGCCGGGCACGGCGGCCAGCGCGCGCTCGACCCGCGCCACGCACGAGGCGCACGTCATGCCCTGCACGCCGAACGTCAGCACATGGGGTTGCGGTGGATAGTCTGCTTTCAAAGTGTGCTCCAGTAATACGGACAGCTTGAACCATCCCATGATGGGAAGGTCAAGCGACGTTGTACCACAGTTTCGGGAGGGAAAGCAGCGGTGCGCCAGGACGGCGCACCGGGGTGTTGCGTGGGGGAGTCAGGCGAAGATCAAGCGAAGGTCAGGCGATCAGCGCACTTCGCAATCGACCGCGTTGGATTTGGGCGGCGTTTTGTTGACATCAGCCGCTTGCGACGTCTGGAACGCCGCTGGCGGCGTGAACTGGATGCCGGGATTGTTCGGCACGATGACAGGCGGCTTGATGAAGCTGGCGGTAAAGCCGAACTGCCCCGCGCTGAACGACTGGACCCCGCCCCGGTTGGACAGGTTGATGATCCCGTCGATCACATGCACATACAGGCCCGGGGCCAGGCCGCCGCCCGCCCCCGGCAACCCCGCCTGCGCCATTTGCAGCGGCGCGATCGGCGCGGCGTCGCCCAGGGCCGCCGTGCTGGCGTTCAGGTACGCTTGCAGCGACGCCAGCGCCGTGTCCTCACCGCCTGGCACATAATCGACGATGAAGGTGGTGCCCCGGATACCGATGGTGGCGGCCGGCGTCTTCAGCGCAAACTTTTCCTTGTTGCGCTTGCCCAGCAAGCCGCTGACCGAGCGCATGCCGCCCTTCAGCAAGTTGAAGCTGGCGCTGTCGCCATCGGGCTTGGCGTTGTCGAACGCAAAGTTGTCGATGGTGAGCTGGGACGCCGGCTTCAGCGTGATTTCACTGTTGTCGATGAACTTCACCATGGCATAGGTGTTCTTCTCCGTCACCAGCGTATCGCCGCTCTCCACTTCCGATTTCAGCGACAGGATCTTCAC
Organism: Pseudoduganella sp. GW821-FHT12E03; assembly: GCF_058807115.1. NCBI lineage: Bacteria > Pseudomonadati > Pseudomonadota > Betaproteobacteria > Burkholderiales > Oxalobacteraceae > Pseudoduganella > Pseudoduganella sp. GW821-FHT12E03. The sequence continues at coordinate 191,292 of NZ_JBXAQJ010000009.1, forward strand.
GGCGCCACTGGCCTTCTTGGCCAGCAGCGGCCCGCTCAGCTGGGTCACCGTCCCGGCCACCTGGGCCGCCATTGCAAACGTGCAGCTGAGCCAGAACGCGATCAGCAGCAGGGCTTTAGTTGCAATAGAGTTTTTTGACAGGTTGTTCATTTTTTGTCGTTCCCTTGTCGGCTGATTTGGATTCTTTCGTTTCTTCCTTTGCCGTCTTTTCATCCGGCGCGGATGTTGCTGCCGGGCCTTCCGTCGGTGCGGCGGTAGGGACCGGGTCCTTCTTGACGACTTCGGTTTGCGCGATCGCCGGCTGGATGTCATTGATCACGTTGATCACTTGCGTACTCGCCACGTTCACCGGCTTGGTGGGCTCACTGACCGTGGGCGGGGACAGCACGGCGCACAGCGCCGAATTCGGGGCGATCACGCAGATGTCCGCCGATGGCGCCGTGGTCGGGGCCTGGGTCGGCGCTTGCGTTGGCGCTTGCGTCGGCGCCTGGGTAGGCGCCTGCGTCGGGGCTTGCGTCGGGGCTTGCGTCGGCGGTTCCGTCGGCGCCTGGGTCGGCGGTTCCGTCGGCGGCGCCTGGGTCGGCGCTTGCGTCGGAGGCTGCGTCGGCGCGACCGTTGGCGCTTCGGTCGGCGCAACCGTCGGCGCGACAGTCGGAGCGACGGTCGGGGCCACGGTCGGCGCCACGGTTGGCGTTTGGGTTGGCTCCGGCGTCGGGCTCTGCGTCGGGGCAACCGTCGGCGTTTGCGTTGGCGCCGCGGTCGGGGTTTGCGTTGGCGCGGCCGTCGGGGTCTGCGTCGGCGCGGCCGTTGGCGTTTGCGTTGGCGCCGCCGTCGGGGTCTGCGTCGGTGCGGCCGTTGGCGTTGACGTTGGCGCCGCGGTTGGCGTCGGTGTCGGCGCCGCCGTCGGATTGTTCGTCATGTCCGCGATCTGCGTCAGCTTGCCCGGCGCGGCCTGGACGGTGGACGTCGTCACGCCGGTAATCGTGGTCCCCGCCGCCAGCTTGATAAAGCCGGTGGTCGATTTCACTTGCGCGGTCGAGGCGAAGGTCAGCGCATCGCTGCCCCCCGTGCTCGAACTGGCCGTCAAGTCGATATCGCCGCTGACGGTTTCCACCGTGCCGTCGATGGTCAACGGGCTATGCGCGGTGAGGGTGATTTTGCCGCTGTCGGTCTTCACCACGCCGGTGCTGTCCACCACGGTGGCGCCGGTGTTGTTCAGCGTGACCGCGCCAGCGTTGCCGTTGGCGACCTTCAGCTTGTACACGGTCAACTGGCCGGCATGCGCGGTCACCGGGTTGCCCGTGTAATTCTGGTTGGTGATATTGATCGGGCTGTTGCCCGACGCCGCCGTGCTTTCCGCACTCAACACCGAGACCGAGGTGTTCAGCGCCTGCGCGCTGGTGCCGATGCTGCCGCTGGCCGTCAGATCCAGCGTATCGGCCAAAATGGCCTGGCTGCCGCCACCGGTGATGTTGCCGGCCACGTTCAGCGTCACCTTGCCGCTTGGCGCGGAAATAGCATCGATGGCCAGCGAGCGGGCATTGGTCAATTCCACATTGCCGGTGGCAGAGGTGACAAACAATGTGTCCACTTGATTGGCCTGGTTCAGGACGACATTGCCCAGCCCCGTCACCGACAGCGATGACACCGTGATGGGTGCCGTCTGCGTCACGCCGCCCGACAACGGGAACAGCAACAGCAACGGCGTGTTCGACAGGTTGACCGCCCCCGTGACGTTGATGCCGCCGCCGCCGGCGGTAATCCGCAGGCTCTCGGACGGCCCGGCGCCGCTCAGGTTGAGCGCGCGCACTTCGACGCCGCCCTGCGTGGCGTGCAGGTTGATCTCAGGCGTGCTGATGGTGCGCAATTCCGTATCCGACAAGCCCAGCACCGTGGCCGAATCCGTCGCGCCGCTGCCCAGCACCATCGAACCGGCGGTCTGCGACGACAAGGACACGTAATCGGTGGCGGCGATCGAGCTGCCGCCCGCCAGGTTCATATTGACGGCGGAAACACCAAGCGATTTCGCCTGGATCGCGCCACTGTTTTCAAACGCGCCCGTGGCGCTCAGGAACAGCGAATCCGGCACTTTCACGGCGCCCGTCACGGCAATGCCGCCGGCACTGCTCAAGGCCACCGCCGTATCGCTGTAGGACGCCGTGCCGCTCAAGTCCAGCGCGCCCAGCACGATGCTGCCGCCGGATTTGACATTCGTGATGGTGAGGGAATCGGTCGCGATGTTTTTCATCACGGTGTCCGACACGGCAATACCGCCCTCGCCGGGCGCCGCGCCGGCGCCGATGGCAATCACGGGCGCGGACGATGCGAGCAGCGTCACACCTTCCGGCGCCACGATGGCGCTGCCGGCGCCGAGGGCGAAATACCCGCCGGACAGGTGAGTGCTCTTGGCCGTCACTTTGGCGTTATTGGCCACGGTGCCGGTGGCGCTGGCGGACAGGTTGTACGGAACCGTCACCGGTCCGGCCAGCGTGATGTTATTGAACAGCGACAGCCGCAAGTGATCACGGATATGTCCGCTCGTCACCAGGTTCAATTCATTGACGGTCGCATTGCCGCCACCGCCAACCACGTTGAGACGGTCCGCCGTCAGGGTCGCGACTTCCGCCGTGCTGACGCCGAGCGTGCCGGCGGCATCGGCCGCACCGGCGCCCAGCACCATGGCGTTGCCGGACTTTACCTGGATCGACAGGTCGTCACCGGCCGTGGTGGCCGACCCGGCCGCCAGGGCCAGGTTGCCGGCGACGAACGTCACGTCATCGCCTTTCACGGACGCGCCCGATTGCAGCGCCACCGCGTCACCGTCCAGCGTGACACTGGCGCCGGAAATGGCGGCGCTGGCCGGCACAGCGCCATTGCCCACCGTGACCGTAGCGCCGGTCACGCGCACCGAACCGGATGGCGCCGTCAGCGCCTGCTGCACAGTGACGGCCGTGCCGGTGATACCGATCTCGCCGGTATTGTCGCTGGCCAAGGTCACGCCGCTGAAACCCGCCACCGTGCCGACAGTCAGGGCACCGGCGTTGTTGAACACAAATCCGCCGCTGCCGGCCGAACCGGCCAGGTTTTGCACGGTGTTGTTGCCGGACAGGTTCACACTGTCGCCCTGCGCCACCACGCCGGCCGCGCTGATGACGCTGTTGAACTGGCCGATGGCGCCATCGGACACCAGACCCAGCGTATCGGCCACCGTCACATTCGCTTCCAGCGACAGCGCGGAACCGGCCAGCAACAGCTTGCTGGTGGCCGCCGTGCCGGACGACAGGTTGAGTTCACCGGTGACGCTAAGCGTACCGCGCGACCGGTCGCCAATGTCGATTTCCGGCGCACTGATGGCGCGCACTTCATCGGCGCTCAGCACCAGGGTACCGGCAGGTCCCGTCACACCGGCGCCCACCACGATCGGCGCATCGGACGATTGCGTCGACAGCTTCACGGTGCCGGCCGCCTGCACGGTATTGGCCGCGCTGCCCAACTCCATGTTGTCGGCGCGCAGCAGCACATTGTAGGCATGCACGCCGCCGCCACTGTTGAAGGCGATTTTCGCGGTACTGCCATAAGCGCCCGCCACAATGAAACCGGCGCTGGTGTCGGTCTTGACCTTGGCATTGAAATTGATGTCGGCCGCGCTTTCAAACACCACGCTGCGCACGTTGGCGGACAGGTCCAGGTCCTGTCCCACCGTGATGCCGCCGGCCGCGCCGGCACTGCCGATATTGATGCCATACGCCGACACATGGCCCAGGTCCGCGGCCGTCAGGGCCAGGCTGGAACCGCTGCGCGTGGCGCCGATGGCAATCGGGCGGCTGCTGGTGTACGGGGTGAACGATACCGTGGTGTCGCCCGCCGTGCCGCCGCCATTGACGCTGCCGTCCACCGACACATTGTCGGCTATGAAGGAAAACAGGCGGTCGTCCGCCGTTGCCGCGCCGGTGATGGAGCCGGCGCCGCCGATGGCAATGCTGCCGCCGGCGCTGTTGGCGCGCAAGTCGACCGCGCCCGCGCCGACATTGACGGCGCTGTTGATGGTCACTTGCGTGCCGCTGGCATGGAAGGCGCCGCCATTGGTGGCCACGGCCGCATGGACATGGACCGCGCCGCTGCCGGTCGCATAGTCGCCATGATTGGCTTGCAAGGTCACGTCGCCACCCTGGGTGGTGACGGCCGCGCCGACATTGATCGAACCGCCGGCCTGCGCCGTCAGCTTGACGCCCGATTGCGCCACATTGATGGCGGAGTTGATATCGATATTGCTGCGGGCCTGCAGCATGATGTCGGAGGTGGCCGCATTGAGCTGCGAGGGATTGATGCTGGTGGTGCCGGTCGCCGCACCGGCATTGAAGGTTTTCACCGCATCGAGCGTATTCGGGCCGGTATAGGCGGCATCGATTGCAATGTTTTCCGGATCCAGCAGCCACAGGCCATTCTTGCCGCCCGCCGCGCGGGTATCGATGCGCGCGCCGGCCACGTCGAGGTAATGGCCGGACGTTTCCACCAGGCCGCCCTGGCCCTGCGCGCCACCCTGTGCGGAAATCGCACCATACACGCGCGCCGCATCATCGCCCCAGACGACGACTTTGCCGCCGTGTTGCCCCGCCCCGCTGGCATCGGCGCGGATCGACGCATCGGCCGACACGAATGCCTGGCTTGCGTTGGGCACGGCCGCATTGGCGCCCTGGACATCGCCGCCCACCAGGACCGAGCCGCCGGCCACGCCGCTGGCGTCAAGCCGGGCGTCGCCATTGAACGCCACGTGCCGGCCCAGCAACTGGATATCGCCGCCCTTGCCGGCGCTGCTGGTGGCGGAGGTGACACTACCCTGCTCCAGCAAGGTGGTCCCCGAAGCTTTCAGGACGATCTTGCCGCTGTCGGTACGCACCGCGCTGTTGGCGTTGACCACGCCGCGCTGATTGACCAGTGCGCCGTAAATGCCGACCCGGCCGCCGGAGGCCAGTACCTGGCCCAGGTTCAGCGCCTGGCTGGCCGGCGCCGAGACCACCACGTGCACCGACGGATCGCTGGAATCGGCCAGTTGCACCGTGTGGCCTGCCGCCAGCACGATCTCGCCCTGCGGCGACGTGATGACGCCGCTGTTTTCCACATCCGATGCAATCAGGTACACCTGGCCGCCATTGGGCGTCACGATGGCGCCCTGGTTGACCACCTTGCCGTTGCCGCCACCGCTGAAGTGTTTTTTCCCCGCCAGGAAGTCGATGTCCGAGATCGCCAGGCTGGACGCCACCAGGCCATTCACATCGACCCGCGCATCCTTGCCGAACAGGATGCCGTTCGGGTTGACCAGGTATACCTTGCCGTTCGATTGCAGCGCGCCGAGGATCCGGCTGGGGTCCTGGCCGGTGATGCGGTTCAGCACCCGGCTGTCGCTGCTTTGCTGGATGAATCGCGTGACCTCGTTCGGGCTGATGGAAAACGCTTGCCAGTTGATGATGGTGTTCGGCGTATTCGTAATCGTGAAAACGTTGCCCTGCTGGTTGAACAGGGCCTGGCCGGCGATCACCTGGGGCGCCATCGGATTGGCCTGGGCTACGCCGTAACAGGCGGCGACCATCACGGCCAGCAGTTTGCGCTTGAGGGTCAGCGGCGGGAAAAACTCTTTCTTCATTCTGTCTCTTAAGTCAATGCGGTTGCGTGCTGTCAGTTGCAGTACAGTTTTTTCACGGGCTCGTCTTTCTTCACGAGTTCGCTGGTTTTCGTATTGCCGTCCTTCTTTTCTTCCTTGCTGTCGGCGGACTTTTCCTCCGACGCGCTCTTCTCGGACGACGAGGACGACGATGAAGAGGACGACGAAGACGACGCGCCGGACGACGGCGTGCTCATCGCGGCCAGTTTTTTGGCGTCATCCTGGTCTTGCAAGGGATTGACCGTCGATACCGCGGTGTTGATGATATTCACCGTGGAATTGATGGCCTGGCCCACCGGTTCGCTACCCTGGTTTTGCGACGCTTTTGCCGCCGCCTCTTCGGCCGCCTTCTTCGCTGCCGCTTCGGCCGCGGCTTTGGCCGCCGCTTCTTCCGCAGCTTTCTTGGCGGCGGCTTCGGCAGCCGCTTTCGCAGCCGCTTCCGCAGCGGCATGCTTGGCTGCCGCGTCGGCGGCGGCCTTGGCGGCGGCTTCTTCCGCCGCGGCTTTCGCTGCGGCTTCCGCAGCGGCCTTGGCCGCCGCCTCTTCCGCTGCCGCCTTCGCAGCCGCTTCCGCCGCCGCTTGCGCCGCTGCTTCCGCCGCAGCCTTGGCCGCCGCTTCTGCAGCCGCCTTCGCCGCAGCTTCCGCCGCTGCTTCCGCCGCCGCTTTGGCCGCCGCGTCGGCTGCCGCCTTGGCAGCGGCTTCCGCCGCCGCCTTGGCCGCCGCTTCTTCCGCGGCTTTCTTGGCCGCCGCGTCCGCCGCCGCCTTCGCCGCAGCTTCTTCCGCCGCCTGCTTGGCTGCCGCTTCCGCTGCGGCTTTCGCTGCAGCATCGGCTGCCGCCTTGGCTGCCGCTTCTTCCGCGGCTTTCTTGGCCGCCGCTTCCGCCGCCGCCTTCGCCGCCGCATCCGCCGCCGCCTTGGCCGCCGCGTCGGCTGCCGCCTTGGCCGCGGCTTCCGCCGCCACTGTTGCCGGATCGTTAATCACCGGCGTGGCGCCGCCCGCGAACGTAATCGCGGATGATGACACAGTTCCGGTCACCGCGGTCAACGACACCGGCGTGCTGGCGCTGATACTGGTGCCAGGCAGCGCCGTGATGCCGCCGGACGTGGCGGTCGCGCTGATATTGCCGGACGTGCTTTGCAGCGAGCCGGCCAGTGTAATGTCGGAACCGGCCGTCATGCCGATATTGTTGGTTGCCTGCAGCGAGGAACCAGCACTCATTTCAATGCCGGTGCCGGCCGACATGCCGATATCGTTGGTGGCCTGCAGCGACGCACCGGAATTGAGCGCGATATCCGTACTGGCCGACAAGGCGATGCTTTGCGCGGAAATTGGATGATTCACAATAATCGGGCTGTGCGCCGTCAGGGTCACGATGCCGTTAGGCGCGGCTTGCGACGCCGTGGTATTGATGCCGCCCGTGTTGTCGACAGTCAGGTTGCCGCCCGTGGTCACCACATTGCCCAGCGCCAATTGGTGGGTATTGCCTGTCACGTTGACCAGATGGATGCCGCCGGCGCCATTGACACCGGTGTAGGCCAGCACGTGGTTGGCGCTATTGGCCAGGGTGACGCCGGTCTGCGAAGTGGTAGTGAGCAGCGCGCTGGCCAGCGCGCCGGTCTGCGTGATCGCACCGCCCGACACCAGCGTGATCGCAGTGTCGGCCGACATCGGGCCCATCACCAGGTTGCCGGTGGTTTGCGTGATGTGGGCGCTGCCGGGAATGGCAATCGCACCACCGGTGTGGCCATAGGCGCCCGCCACGGTGAGCCCGGTCAGGCTGCCGATGGCGCCGCCGCTCATGGCGAATTGCTGCGCCGCCAGCACGCCGCTGCCGCCCACCGTGCCGCCGGTTTGCGTATAGCTGCCGGCCGTCAGTTGGCCCGCCAGGGTCAGGGCGCCGCCCGTGGCCAGGGTCACGCCGCCCGCGACGGACGACAGGTCCGACGCGGCGCTGCCCAGGGTCAACGTGCCGCCGCTGATGTGCAGCGATTGCCCCGCCGCCGCCGTCAGCGACTGCAAGGTCACCGTGCCGCTGCCAAACGTCACCGTGCCCGAGGCGCCCGGCAGGATCGCGGCCAGCACATAATCATTGACCGGCGCCACGCCGCCGGTCCAGTTCGCGCTGTCGGTCCAGGCGCCGCTGGCCGGCCCGGTCCACGTCGCCAGCGGCGCTTGCGTAACGGTGCCGGTCAAGGCGGTCGGCAAGGCACTGATCGCATAATTGCCGGCGTCGGCGCCGGTCAGGCCGATACTGGTCACGGTCACCGGCTTGCCGGCGCCCGGGACCGGCGTGGCGAAGGCGGCGTTCACCGTGCCGATCGCGACTGTGTCACTGCCCACCACGCCGGCCAGCGTGCCGCCGGTCGTGACCGCGGCGGATTGCGCGTTATAGGCGCGGTCCGGCACCAGCAAGCCGGACACGGTCAGGGGCGCCACCGTGATATTGGCGGAGAGACCGGCGGGCAGTGTCACCGTGTAGTTTGTTGCATCGGCGCCCGTCAGCCCGACGCTGGCCACCGTAATGGCCTTGTTCGTCCCCACATTCTTATCCGCAAAGCTGGCCGCCACGGCATCCATCGCCACGCTGTCCGTGCCCAGTACACCGGACAGCGCGCCGCCGCTGGTGGTGGCCGTGATGGTGGCGTCGTAGACGCGCGATACGCCTGTCATGCCGGTCACCGTCAGCGGCGCTTGCGCGATATCGGCCGACAGGCCGGACGGCAAGGTCACCGTGTAATTGCCCGCATCGGCGCCGCCCAGTGCAATGTTGCTGACCGTGACCGCTTTGCCGGTCCCGGCGTTCTTGTCCGCGAAGCTGGCCGTGACCGTGCCCTTGGTGACGGTATCGGAACCGAGCACACCGCTCAGCGTGCCGCCGGTGGTGCTGGCGGCAGTCGTGGCGTTATACGTGCGGTTGACGGCCGCCATGCCGCTGACCGTCAATGGCGCCGCCGTGATGTCGGCGGTCACGCCGGCCGGCAAGGTCAGCGTGTAATTGCCGCTGTCGCTACCGGACAGACTGATGCCCGAGACCGTGATGGCCTTGGACGTCCCCACGTTCTTGCTGGCGAAGGCCGCCGTGACCGCCCCCATCGCGACATTGTCCGAACCCAGCAGGCCGGACAGCGCGCCGCCGGTGGTGGTGGCGGCCGTGGTGGCGTCGTATACTCGCGATACACCGGTAATCCCCGTCACGCTCAACGGCGCCGCCGTGATACTGGCGCTCAAGCCGGAAGGCAAGGTCACGGTGTAATTGCCGGCATCGGCGCCAGCCAGGCCAATACTGGAGACCGTGATGGCCTTCGAGGCGCCGACGTTTTTATCGGCGAAGCTGGCAGTCACGGCATCTTTGGTGACCGTGTCGCCGCTGACGATCCCCGACAAGGCGCCGCCGCTGGTGGTGGCCGTCGTGGTGGTGTCATACACGCGGGACACGCCCGTCATGCCGGTCACGCTCAAGGCCTTGGCGGTGATGTCCGCCGTCAGGCCGGATGGCTGCACCAGGGTGTAATTGCCGGCGTCGGCGCCGGACAGGCCGGCGCTGCTGATGGTGACGGTCTTGCCGCTGCCGACGTTTTTATCGCTGAAGCTGGCGCTGATGGCGCCCACCGTCACCACGTCGCTGGACAGTACGCCGGTCACCGTACCGCCGCTGACGGACGCCGCGGTGGTGCCGTCATAAGTGCGGTTGGCGGCCAGCAGGCCGGACACCGTGACCGAGGCGGCCGTGATGTCGGCCGTCAGGCCGCTCGGCAGGGTCAGCGCATAGTTGCCGCTGTCGGCGCCGGACAGGCTGATGCCGGACACCGTGACGGGCTTCGAGGTGCCGACCGTCTTGCTGCCAAAGCTGGCCGTCACCGTTCCCACCGACACATCGTCCGAACTCAGGATGCCCGACAGCGCGCCGCCGGTGGTGCCGGCCACGGTGGTGGCGTCATAGGTGCGCGACACGCCGGTCAATCCGGTCACGGTCAATGGCGCCGCCGTGATATTGGCCGTCAAACCGGTCGGCGCGGTCACGGTGTAATTGCCGGCGTCGGTACCGCTCAGCGTGACGCCGCTGACGGTCACGGTTTTGCCGGTGCCGACGTTCTTGTCGGCGAAGCTGGCCGTCACCGTGCCGGTGCTGACGGTGTCGCCACTGTAGATGCCCGACAGCGTGCCGCCCGTGGTGCTGGCGCCAGTACCGGCGTTGTAAGTGCGGGACACCGCCGTCATGCCTGTGACGGTCAATGGCGCCGCCGTGATATCGGCAGTCAGGCCGGATGGCGCCGTCACCGTGTAATTGGCGGCATCGGTACCGGTCAGGCCAACCGTGTTGACGGTAATCGCCTTGCCAGTACCCACATTTTTATTGGCGAAGCTGGCCGCCACAGTGCCGATCGATACCGCATCCGAGCTGAGGATGCCCGACAGCGACCCGCCGCTGGTGCCGGCCGCCGTGCCACTGTTGTAGACGCGGTCCACGCCCGTCATGCCGGTCACCGTCAGCGGCGCCGCGGTGATGTTCGCGCTCAAGCCGCTCGGCAGGGTCAGCGCATAATTGCCGGCGTCCGTCCCCGACAGCGCAATGCCGCTGACCGTCACGGCTTTGCCGGTGCCGGCCTGCTTGTCGGCGAACGCCGCCGTCACGGAACCCAGCGCCACGCTATCGGAGCCGAGGACGCCGGACAGGCTGCCGCCGGTGGTGGTGGCCGACGTGCCGGCATTGTAGACGCGCGAGTCGGCCGTCATGCCGCTCACGGTCAGCGCCGCCGCCGTGATGTTGGCGGTCAGGCCGGTCGGCGCGGTCACCGAATAATTGCCGGCATCCGTGCCGGACAGGCCGATATTGCTGATGGTGATGGCCTTGCCGGTGCCGACGGTCTTGTCGGCAAAGCTGGCCGTGGCCGCTCCCAATGTCACGCTATCGCCGCTGAAGACCCCGGCCAGCGTGCCGCCCGTGGTGGACGCGGAAGTGCCGGCATTGTAGGTGCGCGACACGCCGGTCATGCCGGTGACGGTCAGCGCCGCCGCCGTGATATCGGCGCTCAGGGCGCCCGGCAGCGTCACGGAATAATTGGCGATGGCCGTACCGGTCAGCGCCACGTTGCTGACCGTCACCGTCTTGCCCGTGCCGGCATGCTTGTCCGCGAAACTGGCCGTGACCGCCCCCAGCGACACGTCTTCCGAGCCCAGCACGCCGGACAGGGAACCGCCCGTGGTGGTGGCGCTGGTGGTCTGGTCATAGCTGCGGCTGACGGCGCTCAGGCCCGATACCGTCAGTGGCGCGGCGGTAATGGCGCCGGTCACGCCGGTCGGCAGGGTCACCGCATAATTGCCGGCGTCGGTACCGGACAGGGTGACGCCGCTGACCGTGACGGATTTCGTCGCGCCGACATTCTTGTCGGCATAGCTGGCCGTGACGGTGTCGATCGCCACGCTGTCCGAACCCAGGATGCCGGACAAGGCGCCGCCCGTGGTGGTGGCGCTGGTGCCCATGTCATAGGTGCGGGACACGCCAGCGAGGCCCGTCACGCTCAAAGGCGCCGCCGTGATATTGGCCGTCAGCCCGGTCGGCGCGGTCACCGTGTAATTGCCGGCATCGGCGCCGGACAGGCCGACGGTGCCTACCGTGATGGCCTTGCCGGTGCCGACATTTTTGTCGGCGAAGCTGGCGGTGGTGGTGCCCAGGGTGACCGTATCGCCGCTGATGACGCCGGCCAGGGTGCCGCCGGTGGTGGCGGCGGCCGTGCCGGCATTGTAGGTGCGCGACACGCCGGTCATGCCGGTCACGCTCAAAGGCGCCGCCGTGATGGTGCCGGTGGCGCCAGAGGTATTGAGCGTGTAATTGTTGGCATCGGCGCCGAACAGGTTGGGCTCGACGATATTCAGGGTTTTGCCGGTGCCGACATTCTTGTCGTTGAACGAAACCGAGGCCACCAGGCTCAGCGAATCGCCATCGACCATGTTGATGAAACTGATATTGCCGCTCGACACCGACGTCAGGCGGTCATACGTCTTGGTGGCGGTCGGCGTCACCGTGCGTTTGGTGATCGACAGTGTCGAACCCGAACCGGTGTAGCTGATATCGTACTTGGTCGAATACAGGCCGGTCAGATCGTAAGGGGTCGCGCTGTAATTGACGGCCGTGCCCCAGCCCAGCGCGCCGCCCAGCGAGGCTTCCGTATCGCTGCCGGTAAAGCCGGCATAGGTGGTCGAACCGCCCAATGTGAATGCCGGCGTGGCGCCGTCATACACGTGGGTCTGCGTCCCGGACACGGTGACCGTCAGATCGGTCAGCATGGATTTCAGCAGCGGCGTGGTGTAGCCATCGTAGTTGCGCCAGTTCGATTCGAAATCGAAGCCCGTGAAATTCGACGACTGCATCATTTGCGCACTCGTCAGGGGGGTGGCGAAATCGTCCGAGGCGCCAGCCGTGGTGCTGTTGTAATACACGTTGAGGGCCTGGTTGCCCGGGGACTGGCAATCGCATCCCGCATAGCTGGCAAAGCCCGCCACATTGCTGAAGCCGCTCGCCGATATCGTCCCGGTGCTGTAGGCGCGGCTGATGGTGCCGCCATCGTTGAGCCCGATAAAGCCGCCGATGTATTGTTTGGTGACCACCGTGCCGCTGTAGCCCGTCACGTTGCCGGTGGCATAGGCGTCGTAGATTTCCGCCAGGTTCTCGCCCACCAGGCCGCCGCCATAGGCGCCGGCCGAGACATTGCCGGTGGCATACACATACTGCAAGGTGCCATACGCGTGGCTGCCGACCAGCCCGCCCACATAGCTCTTGGTGCCCGACACCGCCCCGGTGGCGTACGACGTATCGATGCTGCCGGAATTGTCGCCCACCAGGCCGCCGACATGGTTGACGCCGGTGACCGTGCCGGTGGCATACACTTCCGACAGCAATCCGCCATCATTGAACCCGACCAGCCCGCCGGCCACGGCGTTGTTGGACGCGGTCACGTTGCCGGTGGCATAGACACCAGAAATATTCACGTTATTGGTGCCGATCAGGCCACCTGCCGCGCCATCCAGCGAGCCATTGGCCGACACGGCGCCGGTCGCGTAGGAACCGGTAATGTTTTCCCAGTTCAAGCCCACCAGGCCGCCCGCGTATGCATATTGCCCGATCGCGTAGACCGGGCCGCTGGCGTGCGAATTGGAAATCTCATTGCTGTTATAGCCCACCAGGCCGCCGGCCAGGGCGGTGCCATCGTCGCTGTCGGCGGTGATCGTGCCGCTGGACGACGCATTGGCGATGGTGCCCCAGTTATAGCCCACCAGCCCGCCAACCTTGGCGGTGGAACCCGAGCCCGTGACTTCGCCGGTGACATTGACGCTGCTGGTGATATTGCTGATCGTGACGCCCGATCCGGTGTAGCCGGCCAGCCCGCCCGTGTACGTGCCACCGGTGACATTGCCGGACAAGGTCAGGTCGTGGATATTCGCCGCGCCGCCCAGTTCGCCGAACAGGCCCGCCGTGTTATAGCCGGGCCGGTTGACGTACAGGCCGCTGATGGTCTTGCCATTGCCGTCGAAATCGCCCTGGTACGGATAATCGCTGTTGCCGATCGGCTGGAAGCCACTGCTCCACGCGGACGTGGAACTGGCGTCGATATTGTTCTCCAGCTTGTAATGCAGGGTGGTATCGAGCAAGGTGCCGATGCCCTGCAGCCCGTAGACGTCGGTAATCAGGTATGGCGTCGCCAGGTCGCCGGTCCCGCCCTGGGCGCGCAGGAAGGTGCCGCCATTGATGGAGAACGCACCGGCGGACAAGGCCGGCAGCGACGCGCCGGTTTGCGACCAGGCGCCGCCTTCCAGGGTCAGCTCACCGCTCACGGCCAGGTCGCCGGTCACCGTGATGGTGCTGGGCGAATACAGGTTCAGGTTGCCGCCCAGCGACAAGTCTTCGTTCAGCGTGATGCCGCTGCTGGTGGCGTCGATGCCGACATACAGGTTCAGCGAGTTGGCGGTCAGCTTGCTTTCCAGGTCGGCCGCGGCCACCACCAGCGTGTCGGACGCTTCGGTGCCGGTGCCAACGATGATGGAATTTTCCGTGTTCAACGTGACGCTGTCGGCGGAAACCGTGCCGCTCAACGTCAGGTTGCCGGCCGTCAGGCTGAGTTCGCCCGACACCGTGGTGGACGAGCCGCTGCCAAAGGTGATGCGCTTGTCGCCGGCCGCCGTGGTGGCCAGCACCAGGTCGCCATCGACTTTCAGCGTGCCGTTCAGCGCAATATGGTCGTCCGCGCTCAACATCACGGTGGACGGCTGCGCATTGCCGGTGGTGTAATCGATCGAACCGGACACGGTGACCGTGCCGCCGGAACCGGACGTCGTGACCGCCAGTTCCCCCGTGGTGCGCAGGTTCGGCACCGTCGTGGAGGTCAGCGACAGCGAGGTGGCCGTGGCGTTGGTGGCGCCGATTTCCACCGGCCGTCCGCTCGACAGTGCCTGGATACTCAACAGGCCGTTGCCGGCATCGACCACGCCATCCACCGTCAGCGTGTCGGTGGAAATACTGATCATGCCGCCGCTGCTGCTGACGGTCGCCCCGGCGTTGATGTCGACCGAATAGCCGCTGTCCTGCGTAAACGCGATATCGCCGCCGCTGGTGGCGATACTGCCGGAACCGTTGACGATGATGCCCTGTAAGCTCTCGATGGTGACGCCGCCGCGCGCGGTGGAGACCGGGCCGGCAATGGTCATGATGCCGTCGCTCATCAGCGTAACGTCGCCATTGTCCGAAACGCTGGTAGTGCTGGAGGTGGCCTTGGTGACCGAGGTCTGGAAATTGGCGGTAAAGGCGTCGATGGCCTTGTAGGCCGACATCGACAGCGTTGAAATCTCGTTTTGCGAGCCCATCAGCGAAATGCCGCCGGTGGACGAGGTGGCCGTGACGCTCGGCACCTTGATGTAATTGGCGCTGTTTTGCGTGATATCGCCGGTGGCGGACAAGACCAGCGCGGCGCTGGCATGGCTGCCCGTCAGGTTGGCATTGATGGCCATGGCGCCGCCGCTGGCGGTCAAGGTCAGCGTCGATGCGCCGGTCCATGACACCGGCGCCGACACCGTCAGGTTGCCGGTGCCGCCGCCCAGCGCGTTGCTGGTGGAGACTTCCACGCTGGTGCCCGAGTTGAGGTAGGACGTGAACTGCGAGGCCGCGATGGTGCTGCTGCTGGAATTGGTGGTCTGCACGAACGGCGTGCTCGATGACATGCCGCCGGAGGTGCCGGAGGCGACGATTTCAATGTCGGTCGGGTCCAGCAACAGCTTGCCGCCCTTGCCGGCCGGGGCGCGCGTGTCGACCTGGCCCTGCATGTCCAGGTAGCCGCCCGAGGTTTCCAGGAAGCCGCCGTCGCCGCCTTGCGCGCCGCCCCTGGCGGACAGGCTGCCATAGACGCGGGTGGACTTGTCGCTCCACGCGATGACGCGCCCGCCATTGCCACTGCCAACGGCGTCGGCGCGCACCGATACCTGCGCGCCGATATAGGTTTGTTCGGCATTGGGCACCGAAGCGTCCTTGCCCTGCTGGCCACCGCCAATCAAGACCTGGCCACCGCCCTGCGCCCCGCTGGCGTCCACTTGCGCATCGTCCGTCAGGCCGACCCGCTGGCCCAGCAACCGGATGTCGCCGCCCTGCCCCGCGCTGTTGACCGCGCTGGTGCTGGACCCTTTTTCCAGCAAGGTGGTGCCGGACGCTTTCAGGACGATCTTGCCGTTTTCGCCGCGCACGGCGCTGTCGGCGCTGACCTTGCCGCGCTGGTTGACCAGCGCGCCAAAAATCCCCACCCGTCCGCCCGAGGCCAGCACCTGGCCCAGATTGACCGCCTGGCCATCCGGCGCCGACACCACCACGTGCACCGATGGATCGCTGGAATCGACCAGTTGCACCGTGTGGCCCGCCGCCAGCACCACGTCCCCCTGCGGCGACGTGATCACACCACTGTTTTCCACGCTGGCGCCGACCAGGAATACCTTGCCGCCATTGGGCGTGACGATCGCGCCTTCGTTCGCCACCTTGCCGGCATTGGCGCCCGTGAAGCGGTGACGCCCGGTCAGGAAGTCGTTGTCGGACAGCGCCAGCGACGACGCCACCAGCCCCTGCACATCGACCCGCGCGCCCTTGCCGAACAGGACGCCGTTCGGGTTGATCAGGTACACGTGGCCGTTCGATTGCAGCGCGCCGAGGATGCGGCTGGGGTCCTGGCCCGTGATGCGGTTCAGGACCCGGCTGTCGGCGTTTTGCTGGATGAAGCGCGTGACTTCATCCGGTGCGATGGAAAAGCTTTGCCAGTTGATGATGGCGTTCGGTGTGTTCGTGATGGAAAACACCTTGCCATTGTGCTGGAATGCCGCCTGGCCCGCGATGATTTGCGGCGCCAGGGGATTGGCGTACGCCGCCCCGTAACAGGCGGCAACCATGACAGCCAGCGCTTTGCGCTTGAGGTACAGCGGACGCCCGGGGGAATTCATGATAACTATCCTGCCTGATAAATGGGCGCCCGGCGTGAAGGCCCGGCACCCATGTTGTCTAATAAGCGAGGCCCAATCGCACGTGCAGGCGGTTGGCGCCGTTGCGGCCCGTGGCCCCGGCCTGTATCACATGGCCGTAGTCGAGTTGCAGGTTGAAGGAACTGCCCATCAGCACGCGCAAGCCGAGGCCGGTGCTGCCAATGGTCGTGCTGGTCAATTCACCTGCCAGTGCGTGGTTGCGCTTGACGTAAGCCATGTCATAGAAGCCCAGCACGCGGCACTGCCAGCGGTCCGAATTGCAAAAGTCCGGCGTATACGCTTCCAGGTTCGCACCCAGGCCGCTGTCGTTGGAAATTTCACGTTCGGCGAAACCGCGCACGGAACCGGCGCCGCCGCCGCCAAACTGTTCGCCGGGGATCAGCGCATCCGACGTCAGCTGGGCATTGACGATGGCGCGCAATTGCCAGTCATTGGCCAGCGCGCGGCCGGCACTGCCCGACAGGCGCAGCGCCGTATAGCGGGCCTTGGCGCCGGTGCGGGCGCGGTTGAAATCGTCCGAGCCCCCCTTGTCGCCGCCCGGGATGTTGTGCACCAGGGTCACGGAACCGCCCAGGTCGGTGCCATCCTTGGCCCAGTTGGCCACATAGTTGACCGACAGCGGATGCACGGTCACATCGTTGCCCAGCTGGGTGCCGAGGAACGTCACGTTATTCTTGAAGGCCTTGAAATCGAGACCGTAGATCAGGCGCGATTCCAGGTCGCCCCGTTTGGCCATGTTGTGAGTGTAGCGGGCGCCATATACGGCGCCCTTGCCGCTCACCGCCAGGCTCAGCACGCCGGCTGTGACCACGCCCGAATCCACGTTCGAGTAGCTGGCAAACAAGTCGATCGCGTCGCCCAGGCTGTACAGCGGAATGTGGTAGCCCAGGCCATACACCTTGACCTGGCCCGGCTTTTCCGCCGTGGTGGTGTATTGCAGGCTGGCCACGTGGTCCAGGCCCCACAGGTTGGCATGTTGCAGCACCACGCCGACGTGGGTCTTGCCGGTCGAGTCGGTACCGGTATTGTCCACGTTGAGCATGGCTTTCCACGGATTTTCATCCGTCACGTCGAGCGCGGCATTGACTTCCCCATCTTCGTCGCTGCTTTGCAGCTTCAGGGCAATCTTGCGCGCCGGGCTGTCATTAGCCAGTTTCAGGCCGGCCGACACTTTTTTCAGGTTCGGCGTCTTGCCTTCCTGCAGGTGCGGCAGCGCGCGGCGCACGTTGGCTTCATCAAAGTGCTGATTGCCGCTGACCTTGATGCGGCCGATCTTGGTTTCCACCACCTTGAACTGCACCACGCCTTTATCGAGTTCCTGTTCCGGCAATTCGACCGTGACGATGTTGTAGCCGCGCGCATGGAACGCCGCTTCCAGGGCTTCCAGGGCACGCTGCACGTCGCCGAAGTCGCGCCGCTGGCCGGCAAATGGCGCCAGCACGCTGTCGATTTCCGCCTGCGGCAACAAGGAATTGCCGGTAACGGTAAACCGCGTGATTTCAAACCGGACCACGCCGTCGTCCGGTTCTGCGGCCCAGGCGGTGCTGACGGCGGCGGCCAGGAGGGAACCTGCAAATAAGCGCGCTAGTTGTCGTTTCATGTATCGGCTCGTGGGTTGTTCTTGTGCTGTATGGAATTATTACTCAGGACCGGCCCGTTGCGCCCGGCATTCAGAAATTTTGCAACTGTATGAGACAACTCCCATTGCAGACCGCGATGGACGCAGCGCAACGGGATGCTATCACAGAAACAACAAATAATGCTTATTTGAAATAATTTCGTTACAAAGTTACTTCCCGGGCAAGCCACTGGCGCCAAACCCCGGCGGCAAGTCGAACTGCATGCCCGGATTGGCGCTCATCTTGACCGGCTTGGTCTTGTCGTCCTTGATGTAGCCATACTGGCCCGGATCGTATTGGAAGAACCCGGCCTGGTTGGTCAGGGAAATGCCGCCGTCGCTGACGTACACGTGCAAGCCCGGGTCGAGCTGGCTGGCGCTGGCGCCATCGGCGCTGCCAGTCAGGTATTCAAGGAAAAACGTGGTACCGCGGATGCCGATGGTGGCGCTGGGCGTCTGCAAGCTGAACTTTTCCCGGTTGCGCTTGCCCAGCAGGCCGGTCACGGTCCGCAGGCCGCCACGCACCAGCCGCAGGCCCGCGCTGTCTTCCGCCGGCTTGCCATGATCGAACCGGAAATGCTCGATGGCCAGGGTGGTGACCGGTTTCAGGACGGCTTCGCTGTGGTCGACGAAGGTCACCACCGCATAGCTGTCCTTGGCGGTGGTCAGCGTTTCACCACTGGCGACTTCCGACTTCAGCGCCAGTTGCCGCACCTCGCCACCGGGCCCGCTGGCGCTCATGGCGCCGCTAAGCTGGGTGACCGTCCCGGCCACCGTGGCGGCCGGCGCCGGCATGGCGGCGGCCATGGCCAGCATGGCCAGCGCCGCCAGTACGGTGCGCCGCTGGCGGCGGCCTGCCATGCCTTCGGTGGCAATACGATCAGTTGCAATACATTTTTTTGACGGGTTCATCTTTCTTAGGCGCGCTGTCCTGTGGGGCAACGCCATCCTTTTTCTCCTCTTTCTTGGAATCGCTGTCCGACTTGCTGTCGGACGAAGAACTCGACGACGAACTGGCCGATGAAGCGCCGCCGCCACCGCCGGTGGCGGTGTTGGCGGGCGTGGTGTCGACCACGTTGTTGGCCGCCGTATTAATCAAATTCACGGCGGTATTGATGGCTTCGCGGACGGGTTCCGCTTCCTTGGTCTGCTGCGCCTGCGCCGCCGCTTCCGCTGCCGCCTTGGCGGCCGCCTCTTCCGCGGCTTTCTTGGCCGCCGCTTCGGCCGCCGCCTTCGCCGCGGCTTCCGCTGCTGCCTTGGCGGCCGCTTCCGCTGCGGCTTTCTTGGCGGCGGCTTCCGCCGCAGCCTTGGCAGCGGCTTCCTCGGCCGCCTTGGCGGCCGCTTCCGCTGCAGCCTTGGCGGCCGCCTCTTCCGCCGCCTTGGCCGCCGCCTGGGCTGCCGCTTCCTCCGCCGCCTTGGCCGCTGCTTCGGCTGCTGCTTTGGCCGCCGCTTCTTCCGCCGCCTTGGCCGCCGCTTCCGCCGCAGCCTTGGCGGCGGCTTCTTCGGCGGCTTTTTGCGCAGCCGCTTCCGCCGCGGCCTTCGCGGCGGCCTCTTCCGCCGCTTTCTTCGCGGCCGCTTCCACTGCCGCTTTGGCGGCGGCTTCTTCCGCCGCTTTCTTCGCGGCCGCTTCTTCCGCCGCTTTCTGCGCGGCCGCTTCCGCCGCAGCCTTGGCCGCCGCTTCTTCCGCCGCTTTCTTCGCGGCGGCTTCCGCCGCGGCCTTGGCGGCCGCCTCTTCCGCGGCTTTCTTCGCGGCCGCTTCCGCCGCAGCCTTGGCGGCGGCTTCTTCGGCGGCGGCCTTGGCGGCGGCAACGGCTGCCGCGTCATTGATCGTCGGCGTGGTGCCGCTGGCGAAGATCGAGTTGGCCGCCGTCACCGAACCGGTGACGGTAGTCATGCTGACGCCGCCCGGGCTGTTGATCGACGTGCCGCTGGTGGCCACGATATTACCGGTGTTGGCCACCATCGAGACCGAACCCGAGGTGCTGGAAATCGCGCCATCGAGGTCGATGCCGCTCCCCGCGCCAAGCGTAATGTTATGCACGGCGGACAGCGACGATCCACTCGACAGCGAAATATTGGTGCTGGCATCGAGGCCGATGCTGTCGGCCTGGATCGCCGCCGACACATTGATCGGGCTGTGGGCCGTCAGCTGGATGGCGCCGGTCGGTGCACTCAATGTGCCGCTGACATGGATGCCGCCGGAACCGGTATTGTCGACCGTGATGCCGCCATTCGTGCTGGTCACGGGGCCCAGCGCCAGGACATTGCCGCCAGTGGTGTTGACCAGCGAAATGCCGCCGGTACTGCTGTTGGTGCCGCTGTACGCCTTGATCTGGTTGCCGCTGTTGGTCAGGGTAACGCCGTTCTGCGAATTGGTCGACAGCGCATTGGTGATCAGTGCGCCACTCTGGGAAATACTGCCGCCTTCCGTCACGTCGAGCGTGATGCTGGTTTGCGCGGTGGTCGCTTGCATCGCCAGGCTGCCGGTGTTTTGCTGGATCGACAGCGTACCGGGAATCGCGAACGTGCCGCCGCTTTGCGCCCAGTTATTGGTCACGGTCAGGGAACCCAATCCGCTGACCGTGCCGCCGCCCTGCGCAAAGCTGCTGAACGTGACGCCGCCGGAACCGCCCAGCGCACCGCCCGCCTGCACGTAATTGGAGCCGCTCAGCGTCCCGACCACGTTGACGCTGCCGCTATTGAGGTCCATGGCGGCAATGTTCGACGCCTGGCTGGCGTTGATGCCCAAGGTCAGTGCACCGCCACTGATCACGACTTTCTGCCCACTGGACGCGGTCAGGGTTTCCAGGGTGACGGAACCGGTGTTCAGGATCACGTCACCACTGGCCAGCGGCAACACGGCCGCCGCCACGTTGGCGCCATCCGGCGCAACGCCGCCGGCCCAGTTATTACTGTTGGTCCAGAACAGATCGGCGCCGCCGGTCCAGGTCGACAGCGGCCGCTGCGTAATGTCCGCCGTCACGCCACTTGGCTGCGTCAGGGTGTAGTTGGCCGCATCGGTGCCCGTCAGCGCGATCGTGGTCAGGCTCAGCGGTTTGGCCGTGCCGACATTCTTGTCCGCATAGGTCGCCGTGAAGCTGCCGGCCGTCACCACGTCACTGCCGATCACGCCCGCCAGCGCGCCGCCCGTGGTGCTGGCCGCCGTGGTGTTGTCGTACTGCTTCGCGACGCCGGTGATGCCGGGCATGGTCAACGTGGCCGGCGTAATCGTTGCGGTCACACCGGTCGGCACCGTCACCGTGTAATTGGTGGCGTCCGCGCCCGTCAGGCTGACGGCGCTGACCGTCACCGGTTTGAGGGTGCCGACGTTTTTATTGGCAAACGATGCCGAGACGGCGCCGATCGCCACCGCGTCCGAGCCAAACACCCCCGACAGGGTGCCGCCACTGGTGTTGGCGCCGGTGGTGCCGTCATACACGCGGGACAGGCCGGCAATGCCGGAGACCGTCAGCGCCGCCGCCGTGACGTTGGCCGTCAGGCCGGTCGGCAAGGTCAATGTGTAGTTCCCCGCGTCGGCGCCGGTCAGCAGCACTTGCGACACCGTGACGGGCTTGCTGGTGCCGACGTTCTTATCGGCAAAGTCCGCCGTGACCGTGCCCATGCTGACCAGCTCGCCTTCGATGACGCCCAGCAGCGAGCCGCCCGTGGTGGCGACACTGGTCCCGCCGTTATACGGGCGGCTGGTGGCGGCAAGCCCCGACACCGTCACGCCGGCCGCCGTCACATCGGCCGTCACATCGGTTGGAATGGTCAGCGTGTAGTTGGCGGCGTCGGCGCCGGTAATGGTCAGGGCGCCGTTCGGTATCGTGATGGTTTTCGCGGTACCGATATGCTTGTCGGCGAAATTGCCGGTGCCCAGCGACGCGTTGAGCGTCACCGTATCACCGCCGGCCACCCCGGCCAGCAATGGCGTGCCGGCCAGATTGACGCTGGTGCCGCCGTTGTAGGCGCGCGAGGTGCCCGTGACGCCGGTGACCGTCAGGCCGGCGGCCGTGATGGCGGCCGTCAGGCCGGTTGGCGACGTCACCGAATAGTTGCCGGCATCGGCGCCAGTCAGCGCGATCGACGACACCGTCACGGGTTTGCCGGTGCCGACGTTCTTGTCCGCAAAGGCGGCGGTGGCAGCGCCCATCGCCACGTCTTCGCCGCCCAGGATGCCAGCCAGCGCGCCGCCCGTGGTGCTGGCCACGGTGGTGGCGTCGTACACGCGGCTGTTGGCCGTCATGCCGCTGACCGTCAGGATCGCCGGCGTGATATTGGCCGTCAGGCCGGTCGGCAGGGTCACGCTGTAATTGCCCGCATCCGCGCCGCTGGTGGCCACATTGGACACGGTCACGGTCTTGCCGGTGCCGACATTCTTGGTATCGAAGTCCGCCGTCACGCTGCCCAGCGTCACCACGTCACTGGCCAGCAGGCCAACCAGCGAACCACCGCTGGTCGATGCCGACGTGCTCTGGTTGTAGGTGCGGTTGGCGGCGGTCAGGCCGGACACCGTCAGCGACGCCTGGCTGATATCGGCCGTCAGGCCCGTCAGCGCCGACACCGTGTAGTTGCCCGCGTCGGCGCCCAGCAGGGTGATCACGCTGCCGGGCGCGCTCACCGCCTTGCCGGTGCCGACCGCCTTGTCGGCAAACGCGCCGTTGCCCAGGGTCGGGCTGGCGCTGACGTCGTCGGTCACACTGGCCACCGTGAAGATGCCGGACAGCACCGGCGTGCCGGCCAGGCCGGCAACGGTCGTGGCGTCGTAGGTGCGGTTGCTGGCGGTGACGCCGCTGACCGTCAGCGGCGCGGCGGTCACATTCGCCATCAGCCCGGTGGGCGCCGTCACGCTGTAATTGGCGGCGTCGGCGCCGGTCAGGCTGAACGCGCTTCCCGGCAAGGTGATGCCCTTGCCGGTGCCGATATTCTTGTCGGCAAAGGTACCGTTGCCATAACCGGCAACGCTGACCACATCGGATCCCAGCACGCCGCTGAGGGCGGCGGTGCCGGTCACGCTGGCGGTGGTGGTGGCGTTATAGATGCGCGATACGCCGGACAGGCCGCTGACGGTCAGCGGCGCAGGCGTGATGTCGGCCAGGATGCCGGTCGGCGGCGTCATGGTGTAATTGCCGGCGTCGGCGCCGCTGAGCGCAAATGCCGAACTGCCGATCGTGATGACCTTGCCGGTGCCTGCATGCTTGTCGGCAAACGTGGTGAAGCCCGGCGTATAGGAGACCGTGACGGTATCGCCGGTCGCCTTGCAACACAAGGTGGCGGAGCCGGTATTGAGCGTGGCCGCCGTGGTGGCGTCATAAACGCGGTTTACGCCAGTCAGGCCGCTGATGGTCAGCGGCGCGGCCGTGATGGTGCCGGTGCCCGACGTGCTCGTCAGCGTGTAATCAGGAGCGGCGGAACCAGCCAGCGTCACGCTGGGGGTGATCGGCTTGGATGTGCCGACGTTCTTGTCGGCAAACGACGCGCTCCCATCCAGCGTCAGGTTGGAGGTATCGGCGGGGACCACGTTGCTGATCGTGTAGGTTGGCGACGCCAGCGTCGTGGTGCCGTCATACACTTTGCTGCCGCTGAACACCGCCGTCACCGGGCGCTGGGAAATCGTCAGGGACGACGCGGCGCCGGTATAGGTAATGCTGTATTTGGTCGACGACAGGCCGCCAGGCGTGTAGGAACCGGCGTGCAGCGCGCCGCTGGTGCCCCAGATCAGCCCACCGCCCAGGCTGGACTCGGTATCGCCGCCGGTAAAGCCGCTGTACGACGGGGTGGCGTTGAACGATTGCGCCGAACCGTCATAGGTCTTGCTGGTGGTGCCCCCGGTCAGGGTGATCGTCAGCGGCACCAGGAAGTCGCGCAGCAAGGGGTTGGTGGTGGCGTCGTACAGTTGCCAGGTATTGGTGAAATCGAATCCGGTGAAGCTCGCTTGCTGCTTCATCTGGGCCGCCGTCCTGCCGGTGGCGGCCGGGTCCGTGCCGCCAGCCCCGCTCTGCTCATTGTTCCAGAACAGGTTGGTCGCGGTGCCATCGTTATAGTCGCCCACCGCGCCATGCACCAGGGTAAAGCTGCCGGCGCTGAGCGTCCCGGTACTGTACGACGTGGCCAGGGAGCCGGTCGACGTGCCGGCCAGACCGCCCAACCCGGCATGGGTGGCGCCGCTGTCGGTGGCATTGGCCGAGACGCTGCCGGTGGCATAGGCATCGGTCACGCTGCCGGCGTTATAGCCAACCAGCCCGCCGACATGGCCGCCGCCCGTCACACTGCCGGTGGCATACGATTTGGTGACGGTGCCGCTGTTGTAGCCAACCAGGCCACCCGCCACATCCGCCGCGGTGCTGACCGCGCCGGTGGCAAACGACTTGGTGATGGCCGCGCCGGCGTTATATCCCACCAGCCCGCCCACCTTGGCCAGGCTGGACGACCCCGATCCACTCACCGTGCCGGTGGCGGACGAACCCGTGATGGTGCCCTGGTCGGCCTCGCCGACCAGGCCGCCCACGGCAAAGGTGCCGGAGACGGGAACGCTGCTGGTCACGCCGGAAACCAGGCCGCCGCCACTGGTCATCTGTCCCACCACCGCGCCCGTCATTTGCTGCCCGGCGATGGAACCGCCCGACAGGGTCAGGTTTTTCACCGTGCCGGCGCCCAGGTAGCCAAACAGGCCAACGCCATTAAGGCTGGTGCGGTTGATGGTCAGGCCGGAAATGGTTTTATTGTTGCCGTCGAAGATACCGGCATAGGCCAGGGTGCTGGTGCCAATCGGGGCAAAGCCGGTATTGCCGTTCCAGGTCGCGGTGGATGACGCGTCGATGTTATTGGCCAGGATGAAATTGTGGGTGTTGCTGGCCGTTCCCACGCCCTGCAAACCATACACGTCCGTGATCTGATACGGCGTGGTGCTGCTGCCGTCGCCACCGAGGGCGCGGGTAAACGCGGTCTGCGTGAGTTTCAGTTTCGCCACACTCAGCGATGGCAGGCTGGCGCTGACCTGGTTCCACGTGCCATTTTCCAGCGCCAGCTGGCTGGAGACGCTGATCGCGTTATTGCCGGTGTTGTACTGGTCCTTCGCATTCAGGAACAATGTGCCGGTCCACGAGAATGGCTGGCTGAACGAGATATCGCCGGTCGTGATGGTATTGTCGACCTGCAGCAGCAGACTGGTGGTATTGAAGCGCGGCAGCATGGCGGTCGGAATATTCAGCACGCCGACCGCTTCATTGACCGCGCCCACGTCTATCGAGTTTTTCGACACCAGGCCGATTGAGGGCGCCGTGATGTTCTGGTTCGCGTTCAGGTAGCCGGTGGACATCACCACGCTGCTGGCCGACGTCAGCGAGCCATCGAGCGTGATGCGCGAGGTGCTGGTATTGCCGCTGGTCACCACCAGGACACCGTTGGTGGCAACATTGCCCAGCACGCTGATGTCGGAATCGCCCTGCGCCACGATATTGAAGGCGCCGGTCGGGTGCGACGACGCGACATTCAACGCATTGACTTCGATGTCCGGACTGCCCGTCACCCCATTGTTCGTCAGGGTAATCGCGCCGGTGGTGTTCATGCGCTGGATTTCCGCTTCCGTCAGCGCCAGGATATTGCTGGAATCGGCTTCCGTGCCGCCCAGGTGCACCGACTGGCTGGTGCTGCGCGCAATCGTGGTAATGCCGCCGGCGCCGGCATTGACAGTCCCCTGCAAATCCATGGCGTCGCCACGCAGGATCACCGTGCCGCCGCCGCTGGAAATGGCCGTGCTGCTGCCGGTCGCAATGCCATACCCGAAATACGATTCGAGGGTGATGGCGCCGCCATTGCTGCTGATATTGCCATTGATGGTCAGCGCGCCGGACGTGCTGGCGGCCTGGATGATGCCGCCGCCGCTGGAGGTCACCGTCCCGGTGGTGAGCGCGTTCGCGGCCAGCAGGATGTTGCCGGAGGCCGAGGCCGTCACGGCGCCGCTGATGGCGTTCGCACTCTGGTTCAAGGTGATGCTGCCGGCGGGCGCCGTCGCGGTCAGCGAGGCGGCGGTGATCGGATAACTCTGCGAAATCGAGCCGCCGACGGCGTTCAATTCGACCGGCGCGTTGCTGTTGGTGATGGCGCCATTGATGACGATGTTATTGTCCGCCCGCAGGGTCAGCTTGTTGGTCGTGCCCCAGCTAATCGTGGCGGATGAATCCACCGTCAGGTTGCCAGCCGCGGCGGCGCCGCTGTTGGCGGTGGTGACCGTGATGTTGTTGCCGGACAGTGCGGAATTCAGCCGTCCCGTATCGAGCTCGCTGTCGGTGCTGCTGCCGGCTTCCGCGAACACATTGCCGGTCACCTGCACATTGCTGCCATTCGATGGTGAGCCGCCGATAATCGTGATATTGGTCGGGTCCAGCAGCAACTGCCCGGTTTTACCGCGCGGCGCGCGGGTATCGGCATTGCCCTGCATGTCGAGGTAATGGCCGGAAGTTTCAATGAAGCCGCCGTCGCCGCCCTGCGCGCCGCCACGGGCGAACAGGCTGCCATAGACGCGCGTGGCATTGTCGCCCCACGCGATGATGCGCCCGCCGTTGCCATTGCCCAGCGCGTTCGAGCGTACCTGCACCTGCTCGCCGATATAGGTTTGCTGCGCATTGGCTACCTTCGCATCCTGGCCCTGGTAGCCGCCGCCGATCAAGACCTGGCCGCCGCCCTGTTCACCGCTGGCGTCGACTTGCGCATCGTCCATCAGGCCAACGCGCTGGCCCAGCAACCGGATGTCGCCGCCCTGCCCCGCGCTGTTGACCGCGCTGGTGCTGGAGCCTTTTTCCAGCAAGGTGGTGCCGGACGCCTTTAAAACGATCTTGCCGCTCTCGGTGCGCAGCGCGCTGTCGGCGCTGACCTTGCCGCGCTGGTTGACCAGCGCGCCAAAAATCCCCACCCGTCCGCCCGAGGCCAGCACCTGGCCCAGATTGACCGCTTGGCCATCCGGCGCCGACACCACCACGTGCACCGACGGATCGCTTGAATCGACCAGTTGCACCGTGTGGCCCGCCGCCAGCACCACTTCCCCCTGCGGCGACGTGATCACGCCGCTGTTCTCCACACTGGAGCCGACCAGGAATACCTTGCCGCCATTGGGCGTGACAATCGCGCCTTCGTTCGACACTTTCCCCGCGTTGACACCCGTGAAGCGGTGACGTCCCGTCAGGAAGTCGTTGTCGGACAGCGCCAGCGACGACGCCACCAGCCCCTGCACATCGACCCGCGCGCCCTTGCCGAACAGGACGCCGTTCGGATTGATCAGGTACACGTGGCCGTTCGATTGCAGCGCGCCGAGGATGCGGCTGGGATCTTGCCCGGTGATGCGGTTCAGGACCCGGCTGTCGGCGTTTTGCTGGATAAACCGCGTGATCTCATTGGGCGCGATGGAAAAACTTTGCCAGTTGATGATCGCGTTGGGGGAATTCGTGATGGAAAACAGGTTGCCGCTCTGCTGGAAGCTGGCCTGCCCGGCGATGACTTGCGGGGCGGTGGGGTTGGCTGATGCGGAGGTATAGCAGGCGGCGATCAGGACAACGAGCACTTTGCGGCGCAGTCCGTGATGGACGGGATGGAGATTCATCGCTTGCCTTCCTATGTTTGCTGTGGCGGGATCACCAGCGCATGCCGAGTCGCACGTGCAGGCGGTTCTTGTCTTCTTGCGGAACGATGCTGGACCGGACCACGCGGCCATAGTCCACTTGCAGGTCTACATTTTTATAAATGTTCATGCGCACGCCGACGCCGATGCTGCGCACCGTGTTGCTGCGCAACTCGCCGGGCAAGTCGCGGTTGCTGCGGAAATAGCCTTTGTCGTAAAACACCAGCGCGCGGCAACGCCAGCGCATATAGGCGCCGCACCATTCCGGCGAATACAGTTCCACATGCGCGGCCAGGCCACTGTCACGCGCCAGCGCGCGGTCATTGAAGCCGCGCACCAGCAAGCCGCCGCCGGCGCCGCCAGCGCCGAACTGTTCGCCCGGCAATAGCACGTCACTGGTGTATTGGCCCCGGACCCCGGCACGGACCTGGAAATCGCTGGGCAAGTCGCGGGTCAACTGGCCCGCCAGGCGCAAGATGCTGTAATTGGCGCTGGCGCCGGGCCGCAGGCGTGCAATGTCATCCTGGTGGCCGCGCGGGGCGCCAATATTGTGCAGCCAGGTGACAGATCCACTCACGGTGCCCTCGTTCAAGGTCCAGTTGCCGCTGACGTTCACGCTCAAGGGCGCGACGGTGACGTCGTTGCCCGGTTCCACCTCCAGGAGTGGACCGTTGGCGCGGTAGCCGCGCACATCGGCGCCGAGGCTGAGCCGCGATTCATACCCACCGCCGGACGCCAGCATCCGGTTCCAGCGCACACCGACGGCCGCGCCTTTGCCGGGACCGTCCCACAGCCGGCGCTCGCTGTCCGCCGCGCTGCTTGATCCGCCCGGCCAGCCTTGCAACCCGGGTCCGGCCGGACCGCCGTAGCGAGTGCCGGCCTGCGACCAGCTGCCATAGACATCGAGCGTGTTACCGGCCAATGGAATGGAATAGCCAAGCTGAACACCTGCGCGCACGTTGCTGGCGCTGTTATCCAGTACCGCCGTCCCCGTCAGGCTGGGCCTGTCGTCCTTTTTATCCTGCTCATCGGAAATTGTGGCGGAGGCGGCGTGTGCGATGCCTGCGGCAGCGGCGAAGGCCGTTGCAGCCAGCATGTGCGCAATGCGACACCTCATGATGCCTCCGGACAGCAGCGCAACCACCTCCGGTAGCCATCTGATAATTTGGCTAATAAGAAATGGTTGTTACTTTAAGTTTAGTCCGATTTAGGATTGAAGTCCGCAATTTTCGGGCGGCTTGATGCAGGCGGGAGACACTTTCAGCGCCGTGTGTTATCGAGGCGGCTACTTCGTTTCAAACTTGGTCACGCCATCCCAGTCGTCGCCCGGCGGATGTTCGCGGTAGATCGCGATGCGCTCCAGGTACAGGGTGTACAAGCCCCGGGCATGGGCGGCGTTGAGCGCTTCGAGCATGGTCTGGGCGGCATCCCACTGCTGCCCGCGCACCAGCGCCAGCGCCTCGTTCCAGCGGGCGATTTCCGCCTTGTCGGCTTCCGGCAAATCCTTGTCCAGGCCGACCGGTTCAAAAATCGCCACCGGTTCGTTCTTGCCCTTGACTTTCACCAGGTCCAATTCACGGTACGCGAATTCGGTGGCGGCATGACGCGTGACTTCGCCCACGCAAATACCGACGCCATAGACCTTGGTGATGCCTTCCAGGCGCGAGCCCAGGTTCACGGCGTCGCCCATCACGGTGTAGGCGCGGCGGATTTCCGAACCCATGTCGCCCACGTGCATCGGGCCCGAATTCAAGCCGATACCGATTTTCAGTTCCGGCCAGCCGCGCTTGATAAAGTCGTCATTGAGCTTATGGGCGCTTTCCTGCATTTTCAGCGCGGTGGCCACGCCCCGGCTGGCGTGGTCGGGGAACGCCACCGGCGCGCCCCAGAACGCCATCACGGCGTCGCCGATGTACTTGTCCAGGGTTCCGCGATAGTAGTCACGGATATCCTTGGACATCGCGGTCAGGTAAATATTGATGTATTCGCGCAGCTGTTTCGGCGTCAAGCCTTCGGAAATCGTGGTAAAGCCGCGCACGTCGACGAACAGCACCGTCAGTTCGCGGCTTTCGCCATCCATGTTGTACTTTTCCGGGTCTTCCGCCATCTCGGCCACCAGTTCCGGCGCCACGTATTCGCCGAAACGCGACACCAGCGCCAGCCCGCGCCGCACTTCGAAGAAGTAGCCCCAGGCGACATTGGCGACAAACAGGCCGGCCGCCAGCAGCAGGACCAGCGCCAGGCCCAGCGCCCAGTCCAGGTGCACATAAAAGTAGTAATTGACCGCCGCCGCCGCCGCCATGGCGGCCAGCGACAGCATGATCGCCCACAGCGGCGACAGAACCGGCAGCGCGAACGTCAGCAGCAGCCCCATCGCCAGCACGAATCCCAGCTCGATCGTCAGCCAAAAATCAGGTCGCACCTTGAACTGGTCGTCGAGGATCGATTTGATGATATTGGCGTGGATTTCCACCCCGGGGTATTCCGCATTGACCGGCGTGGCCCGCAAGTCGTTCAAGCCCGGCGCGGTCGTGCCAACCAGCACAATGGCGCCTTCCAGGACGTCCTGCGGCACTTTCCCCGTCATCACATCGACCGCGGACACGTAGCGGAATGCGCCGCCATCCGGCCCGCCCCTGCCACGGAATTGCACCCGAGTGATCAGGCCGTCCCCCACCGGGATCAGCCGGTTTCCCTCTTTGCTGAACATGGCGATCTTGTCGATGCCGCCGCTGTCTTTTTCACTCTCGGACAGCGTATCGACCGTGCCTTCCAGGTAAGGCGCGATGGCATGCGCCCCCACGGCAACCGCCACCGTGGCCAGCGACAGAGTGGAGTAATAACCGGTCCCCACCTTTTGCAGCAGTGCCGTGCTGCGCACCACGCCGTCCGGATCGGTCACCACGGAGAAACTGCCGGCCGTGGCGGCGGCATCCTGCAAGCGCTGGATATTGCCTTCGTAGCCGCGCGTCTCCAGCGCTGTCAGCGCCCTGCCATTGAGTTTTTCCTCGGTAAACGCGGGCTCGGGCAAGACGCCCTTGGTTTCCGTGCCGGACAGGTTATAGCCCAGCACCACGGGCCGGTCTTTCATGGCGGCGGCCAGCAAGCCATCGTAATCCATGGCCGATTCCAGGCGCTGCAACTGGGATTGCAGTCCCGGCACCTGCTTCAATTCGTTTTGCGCCAGCTTTTGCAGCACGCCATAGCCGGAACTGGTATCGGGTTCCGGGAACGAGACGTCGAAGCCGATCGCGCTGACCTGGTACTTTTCCGTCAACTGGCGTACCAGGTCCGCCACGTGGTTGCGGCTCCAGGGGAAACGCCCCACCTCGGTCAGACTTTTACTGTCAATATCGACGATGACGATGCGCGGATCGAGTTCCGCCTTTTCCAGCCGCATACGGAAATCGGCCACGGCGGTTTCCATCCGGTCGATGGTTTCCAGATGCAGCACCCCGGTCAACTGCAGGCAAGCCAGCAAGGTCAGCACCAGCCCCATCAGCCAGCGCTGGTAATACTTTTGCAGCGACTTGACTGCCTTGTCCGTGAATCCGGAAATTTTCAGGGGCACGCCAACTCCTTGCGCCGGTGATCAGGGCGTATAGCCCGGGATTTTCGATTCGTCGATGAAATCGCGCTGCCGTTCGTCGACGTTTTTCTGCGCGAAGGCCAGGTACACTTTTTGCCGCACGAAGATGTCGAACAAGTCCGGATCGATATGGCCGTTCAGGCTGAAGTTGCCAAGGATGCGCATCGCTTCGGACATCATCTTGCCCTTCTTGTACGGGCGGTCGCGCGCCATCAGCGCTTCGAAGATGTCGGCAATGGCCATGATGCGGGCCTGCACCGACATCTGGTCCTTGGTCAGGCCGCGCGGATAGCCTTTGCCGTCCATGCGCTCGTGGTGGCCGCCCGCGTATTCCGGCACGTTCTGCAAGTGCTTCGGCCACGGCAGCGACTCCAGCATGCGGATCGTCATGACGATGTGGTTGTTGATTTCCTTGCGCTCCGGATCGGTCAGGGTGCCAAACCGGATGGTCAGGTTGTCGACTTCCTCCTGGGTCAGGAAATCCTGTTCGATGCGCACGAACGGCGGCTCTTCGCCGCCCGGCTCCTTCTTCTGGATGACGGGCCCCAGCCAGCGCAGTTTCGCCAGCTGGCGCACCCGTTCCTGGTCATCCGGCTTCATGCCCTCGCCGCCGATGTTGGCCGCGCGCAGGAACTGGCGGTCCGCTTCGATCCGCGCCAGGTCTTCCGCCAGTTGCGCGTCGATGGCGGCGTGGTCGCCACCGGCCAGCTTGGCTTTCAGGGCGCGGATTTCCGCATCGCGCATCAGCACTTCGAAACGGGTCGATACCGTGTGGATACGGTCGAAAATGGTTTCCAGCTTGGTGGCTTTATCCACCACATGGACCGGCGTGGTGATCTTGCCGCAATCGTGCAGCAGGCCCGCCAGCCACAGTTCCTTGCGGTCGGCGTCGGTCATGCGGAAGTCGGCCATCGGCCCGCTGTCCGCATTGTGCACCGCCTCGGCCAGCATCATCGTCAGTTCCGGCACGAACTGGCAGTGGCGCCCGGTGTACGGCGACTTTTCATCGATGCCGATATTGATCAGGTTGACCAGGGACTCCAGCAATTCTTCCAGCTGCAGGATCAGGCGCTGGTTGGTGATGGCCACCGCCGCCTGGGCCGCCAGCGCTTCAATGAACCGCTGGTCGGTCGGCGTGAACGCCAGGATGTCGCCGGTGACGGGATCCTTGGCGTTAATCAGTTGCAACACGCCGACCAGTTCGCCTTCGTGGTCGGCCATCGGCACGGTCAGGAACGATTGCGAATGGTAGCCGCGCTGCTGGTCGAACATGCGCATGCCGGAGAAGTTAAACACGTCGGCCTGGTACACGTCTTCGATATTGACCGACAACCGGAAGTTGGCGGAATACGCCGCCACCGACGCCAGGTTCTTGTCGCCATGCTCGTCATACAGCGGCACCGCGGGGATATCGATCTTGTCGCCATGCGCGCCTCCCTGGCGGATACCCAGGGTGTCGTTGACGGAAATGTGGAAGCACAGGCTGCGGCCGTCCTCGCTGGGCCGGTACAGCGTGCCGCCGTCGGCATGGGTCATGCTTTTGGCCACCATCAGGATGCGCTCAAGCAGCTCGTCCGTGTTGTAGCTGGCGCCAAGCGCCACGCTCAATTCGGTCAGCTGGTCCAGCCTCTGCGCAATTTGGGTATGGTTCAGCTCTTGCATGGTTTAATTTGATGCCCAGACGTAATTATTGACAGTTTAGCTCCCGTGCAGCCCGCTGTACATTGGAATTACAGTTATACCCCCATTGCCGTGCCCCAAAGGGGATTTGTACTTCAAATTCGCAACTTTTGGCCCAGATTTCGTGAAAAAAAGGCTATCATCGGTTCTGACTGTCACTTGCCTGTTCAACCATGAAGATGAAGCTGAGCAAGTGCGGGACAATAAGAACGGTTAGGGGCTTAGAGCATGAAATTCAAATTTTGGGGGGTTCGGGGTTCCATTCCCTCTCCCGGACCGCGCACTGCGCGCTACGGTGGCAATACCACCTGTATCGAAGTGCGCAGTGATGACGACACCCTGATTGTGATTGACGGCGGCACCGGCATATTCGCGCTGGCGCAGTCCCTGATCGCCCAAAAAAAAGTACCGGTCCACGCCAACATCTTCATCACCCATAGCCACTGGGACCATATCCACGGCCTGCCATTTTTCACGCCGCTGTTCATCAAGGGCAGCCGCGTGCGCCTGCACGGCGCCACCGACCCGGATACCGGCAACGGCATTGAACATGTGATGGGCGTTCAGCTGCAAAACAGCTATTTCCCCGTCAGCGAAACGCAGATGGACGCGACCATCGAGTACCGCACGCTGGGCCTGGGCGAAACCATCATGGTGGGCGATGCGCAAGTGTCCAATGTGGTGATGAACCACCCGGTCATCGACCTGGGCTACCGCATCGAGTGCAATGGCAAGTCCGTGTTTTTCACGGGCGATCATGAACCGCACTACAACATTTACCCGGAAGACCATCCCGACCACGCATCGTACCAGCTGCACATCGAAGAACGGGTGCGCGCGATTGAAGACATGGTGCGCGGCGTCACCGCGATGATAGTAGACTGTTCCTACACCCGCGAAGAATATCCGGCCAAAAAGGGTTGGGGCCATGGCACGTTTGATTCCGCGCTGGCAATGGCCATCAAGGCCGGCGCCAAACGGCTGTACTGTACGCACCACGAACCAACCCGCAGCGATGACGAGCTGGAAGCCGTGTTCGCGGAAGTGATGGCGCGCCACGCGGCCATCATTCCGGAAGGCTTGCAAGTGTTCCTCGCCTACGAGGGACTGGAAGTGGAACTATAAGGAAACCATGAACGACGCCGGCCATTTAAGTCAAAAACCCAGCGAGGTTGACCTGCGGTTGGCGTTCTTCAGAAAGCTCCATGCGGTAACCACCAAGATCCACGCCACCAACAACCTCGATGAGATCATGCTCGACCTGGGCATGGAGTTCTGCGACTTGTTCAATTGCGACCGCTTCACGCTGTACGCGATGGACCATGAGAAGGATTACATCGTCTCCAAGGTCAAGACCGGGCTGACCACCTTCCGCGACCTCAAGCTGGCCGTGACGCCGCACTCGATCGCCGGCTACGTGGCGCTGACGCACAAGACCGTCAACATCACCGACGTCTACGATGAAAACGAATTGAAGCGGCTGTCGCCGGACTTGCGCTTCCAGCAAGGCGTGGACCAGCGCACCGGCTACCGCACCCGTGAAATGCTGGTGGCGCCGTTGATTTCCGTGCAGTCGAAGGAATTGCTGGGCGTGGTCCAGTTCATCAACAACCGCGAAGGCGGGCCGTTTTCGCAAATCGCGCTCGATGGCGTGAAGGAACTGTGCGACACCCTGTCGGTGGCGCTCAGCCAGCGCATGAAACCGCCGCAATATGTGCGCACCAAATATGACGGCCTGGTGTCCGATGCCGTGATTTCCACCGCCGACCTGGAAATGGCGACGCGCTCGGCGCGCAAGAACGACATCGCGGTCGAAGAAGTGCTGCTCAAGGAAATGCACGTGAAGCTGCCCGTGCTGGGCCAGGCCCTGTCACGCCACTTCAATGTGCCGTACGAACCATATAAAGCCGACCGCATCAAGCCGATCGACTTGCTGCGCAACCTGAAGCGGCAATATGTGGAAGAGTGCTGGTGGCTGCCGCTGGAAGAAAACAAGGATGGCTTGCTGGTGCTGGCGACCGACCCGGAACAGGTGGCCAATACCCGCATCGTCAACCAGATTTTCCCGCGCTCGAAAATCGTCTACCGCGTCACCACCAACCTGGAATTCGAACAGACTGTCGACCAGTTTTATGGCGCCGCCAGCGATAGCGGCACGGTCGGCGAATTACTGTCCGGCCTGGACGAGCAGGATGAAGAAGGCGGCGAGCAGGAACAGGTCTCGGAAGCGGTCGAGAATGAACTGGTCAAGCTGGTCAACAAGATCATTATCGACGCCTACCGCCAGGGCGTCTCGGACATCCACATCGAACCGCTGCCCGGCAAGGGCAAGACCGGGGTGCGCTTTCGCAAGGATGGCTCGCTGGTGCCGTACATTGAAATCCCGCACGCTTACCGTAGCGCGCTGGTGGCCCGCATCAAGATCATGTGCGACCTCGATATTTCCGAGCGCCGCAAGCCGCAGGACGGCAAAATCAAGTTCAAGAAGTACGGCCCGCTCGACATTGAATTGCGGGTGGCCACCATCCCGTCCACCGGGGGCGTGGAAGACATCGTGATGCGGATCCTGGCCGCCGGCGAACCGATCCCGCTCGACAAGCTGGGGGTGCTGCCGTTCAACCTGGACCGCCTGCGCTCCGCGATCGAGAAGCCGTATGGCCTGTTTTTCGTGTGCGGCCCGACCGGCTCCGGCAAGACCACCACCCTGCACTCGGTGCTGAATTACCTGAACACGCCGGACACGAAAATCTGGACCGCGGAAGACCCGGTGGAAATCACCCAGAAAGGCTTGCGCCAGGTGCAGGTCAACCGCAAGGCGGGGCTCGACTTCGCCACGGTGATGCGGGCGTTCCTGCGGGCCGACCCGGACATCATCATGGTCGGTGAAATGCGCGACAAGGAAACCGTCGGCATGGGCATTGAAGCGTCACTGACCGGCCACCTGGTGTTTGCCACCCTGCACACCAACAGCGCGCCGGAATCCATCGTGCGCTTGCTGGACATGGGCATGGACCCGTTCAATTTTGCCGATGCGCTCTTGGGCATCCTGGCGCAGCGCCTGGCCAAGCGGCTGTGCGGCAACTGCAAGGAAGCCTACCAGCCGGCCGAGATCGAACTGGAATTGCTGCTGACGGAATTTTGCGAAGAATTGCAAAACACGGAAAGCTTCAAGAAAGACGCCAAGGCCGGCCGCGCCGCCGTGCTCAAGGGATGGCGCGAACGCTACACCGACAAGGACGGCAAGTTCACCATGTACCGCGCGGTGGGCTGCGACGAATGCAACCGGGGCTACAAGGGCCGGGTCGGCTTGCACGAGCTGATGCTGGGGTCCGACAAGGTGAAAAAACTGCTGCAGGAACACGCCCGCGTGGCCCAGCTGCTGGCCGCCGCACTGGAAGACGGCATGCTGACCCTGAAAATGGATGGCATTGAAAAAGTGCTGCTAGGAATTACCGACATCAAGATGGTGCGGGCGGTCTGCATCAAATAACATGACCACGCGGCGTCACAGCGGCAGCCGCAGCGCCACCAGTTTCCAGCCCGCCAGGCCGTCGCGCTGCAGCACCATGGCAAGCGGTTCGCCCTCGTCGCCCTGTCGGCGGACCGCGACCACGAAGCGGTTCAGCCCCTCGTAACCCATCGTGGTGTCCGCCTTGGCATCGTTATCGGCAGGGGCGCCACCGCCCTGGCCGGCCAGTTTCGGCTGGTGCCCCTTCATCATTTCCGCGATGGCTTCCGGTGTGATGAACAGGTCGACCATCGGGTTGATGACCATCGCGCCCAGCGCTGCCCCCATGGCGCCCAATGGGTTGTCGCTGGCGCGCGCGTTGCCGGTGATTTTCGCGTTCAGCGTCTCTTTCAGGTCGGCCTTCACGGCGACGAAATCAATATAGCCGGACAGGCGCTGCGCGTCGCGCGCTTGCGCCGCGCTCTTCATGCCGTGGAAGGCCAGGTAGGGGGTGGCATACAGCCACGCGCCGGCCGCCAGGGCGATGGCGGGCACGGTAAATTTCAGGAAGCGGTTCATTCGTGATGGATTAATTGCTTTTCAAAACAGGCCGAGTCATGGCTGCCTTTGTAGCGGCCGAAGTTCGGGATCAGGCGGTAGCCGTGCCGCTCGTAAAACGACACCGCGCGGGTATTGACAATACGCGTCGACAGCCGGATCACATGGTACCCCAGCGCCTCGGCTTCCTGCTCCAGCGCCGCCAGCAGTGCGGCGCCCACACCGCCGCCGCCTTGCGCGGCATACATGCGCTTGATTTCCGCCGCGGCGCCGTCCTGCGGCCGCAACGCGCCGCAGCCGACCGCCCTGCCCTTGTCGTCGCGCGCCACCAGGAAGCGCGAGCGCGGCACCCGCACATCGTCCGGGCCGAACGACGACAACCCGCTGTCGCCGGTGATGGCGGCCAGCACCGCGGACAATTCCGCCATCAGCCGCACAGCGTCGGGCGACGACGGATCTTCCGGTGCGATTGCCAGTTTTCCTGCTGAATTGCCCATTTATTCTCCCTCGGAACGGCTGCCGAAACGCTGCGCCAGCACGGCGCATACCATCAGCTGGATTTGATGGAACAGCATCAGCGGCAAAATGACCATGCCCAGCGATGAGGTGGCAAACAGCACTTTGGCCATCGGCACACCGGACGCCAGGCTCTTTTTGGAACCGCAAAACACGATCGTGATGGTATCTTCGCGCGAAAAGCCGAGGCGGCGGCTGACATACCCCGTCAGCCACAGCACCACCGCCAGCAGCACGCAGCACACCAGGAGCAGGCTGGCCAGGGCCGGCAATCCCAGCTTGCTCCAGATGCCTTCGCTGACCGCCTCGGAAAAGGCGGTATACACCACCAGCAAGATCGAGCCCTGGTCCACATATTTCAAGACCGGCTTGTGGCGGTCGACCCAGGCGCCGATCCAGCCCCGCAGCAACTGGCCGGCAATGAACGGCAGCAACAGCTGGATCACGATGGCCAGCACCGCATCGCCGGCGGAGCGCCCCGCCGCGCCCTGCATGACAAAGGCGGACACCAGCAGCGGGGTCAGGAAGATGCCGATGAAATTCGACGCCGAGGCGCTGCAGATGGCGGCCGGCACATTGCCCCGGCCCATCGCGGTGAAGGCGATCGACGACTGTACGGTGGACGGCAGCATGCACAGGAACAGCATGCCGATCGTCAGCTCCGGCGTCAGTACCGCGCCCATCATTGGCGTCATCAGCAATCCCAGCAACGGGAACAGCACGAACGTGAAGCCCAGCACGGTGACATGCAAGCGCCAGTGCGTCATGCCGGCAATGATGGCTTCCCGGGGCAGCTTGGCGCCATGCAGGAAAAACAATGCGGCAATGGCAACGGCCGTGATGTCGCTGAACGCGACGGCCAGCTGGCCGGTGCACGGGGCCACGGTGGCAATGGCCACGGTGGCCAGCAGGGCCAGCGTGAAGGAATCCGGCTTGATCCGGTTCAGGAAAGAACTCAACATCCGGCCATTGTAGCAGCCAAGAAACAAGGGAGCCGAAGCTCCCTTGTTTCTTGCTACGTGGATACCCGGCCTGAAGGCCCGGCACCCAACTTGCTAAATCGCATGGCCGTCATTACATGATGTGCTTACCCACCCACCACGCGATCGCCGCCACGAAGGCCGACGCCGGAATGGTGAAGATCCAGGCCCACACGATGTTGCCCGCGACACCCCAGCGCACCGCCGACATCTTTTGCGACGAACCGACACCGACGATCGCGCCGGTGATAGTGTGCGTGGTCGAGACCGGCACGCCCCAGAACGAAGCCATCAGCAGGGTGAAGGCGCCACCGGTCTCGGCGCAGAAGCCACCGACCGGTTTCAGCTTGGTGATTTTCTGGCCCATGGTTTTCACGATACGCCAGCCACCGAACAAGGTGCCAAACGAAATCGTGCCATAGCAGGCGATGATGACCCAGTCCGGCGGTGCTTTCGCGTCGGCGGCCACGTGGCCCGTCGCGATCAGCAGCATCCAGATGATGCCCATGGTCTTTTGCGCGTCATTGCCGCCGTGGCCCAGGCTGTAACCAGCCGCGGACGCCAACTGCAGGCGGCGGAACCAGGTATCGACCTTGCGCGGCGTGGTGCGGACAAACACCCAAGACACGATCAGCATGATCAGCGAACCGAGCACGAAGCCCAGCAGCGGCGCCACCACGATGAAGGTCACGGTCTTGATCAGGCCGCCGGAGATCAGCGCGCCGGTGCCGGACTTGGCCACCGCGGCGCCGACCAGGCCGCCGATCAGCGCGTGCGACGACGACGATGGAATGCCGTAGTACCAAGTGATCAGATTCCAGACGATGGCCCCCACCAGCGCCCCGAAGATCACATAGTGGTCCACCACAGCGGGGTCGATGGTTCCTTTGCCGATGGTGGTCGCGACTTTCAGTCCGACCACGAAGATGGCGACAAAGTTGAAGAAGGCTGCCATGGCCACGGCCGACTGCGGCTTCAGCACGCCGGTCGATACCACGGTCGCGATCGCATTGGCCGCGTCGTGGAAGCCATTCATGAAGTCAAACACCAGCGCGAGGAAAATCAACAGGCCCAGCGCGTAGATGCTTATTTCCAGAGTTTGCATGAAATTATCTTTTGGGTTGTGCGGGCGTTACGCGTTTTCGACGATGATGCCTTCGATGATGTTGGCCACGTCTTCGCAGCGGTCCGTCACCGTTTCCAGGATTTCGTAAATGGCTTTCATCTTGATCAGGTTGCGCACGTCCGGTTCGTCGCGGAACAGCTTGGACATGGCGGCGCGCATCACATGGTCGGCGTCCGATTCCAGGCGGTCGATCTCTTCGCAAATGCTGACGATCTGGCGCGAGTTGTCCATGTTGTGCAGCAGGGCCACGGCGTCCTTGACCTTTTCGGTGCAGGACAGCGCCAGTTCGGCCAGGCGCTTGGCTTCCGGCGTGACGGCGTGCAGGTCGTACAGCGACACGGTCTGGCCGGCGTCTTCCATCAAGTCCAGGATGTCGTCCATCTTGGTGATCAGCTTGTGGATGTCGTCGCGGTCGATCGGCGTGATGAAGGTCTTGTGCAGCAGGTCGACCACGGTGTAGGTAATTTTGTCAGCCTGTTTTTCGATACCTTCAATCGCATGCACGCGATTTTCCAGGTCGTCGAAGTTGGTCATCAGGCCAACCATTTCCTTGGCGCCTTTGACGCACAATTCGGCGTGCTGGTTGAACAGGTCAAAAAACTTGCCCTCGGTGGGCATCAAGCGTCCAAACATTTCATTCTCCATTCAGGAACATCAGTACTACGGACAGCCGCCATGTGAAGCGGCCGGCGGGGTATAGCGGGGGTAGGTTCAGGTAAAACAGTCGTCCGGATCAGTCGCCCTGATACGTGCTCAAGCTACCGCTGTAATTGCCAAACTTGGTATACATGCCGCGCCAGGTCAGGCGTATCGCGCCGATCGGACCATTACGCTGTTTACCGATAATGATTTCAGCGGTGCCTTTTTCAGGCGAGTCCGGGTTATACACTTCATCGCGGTACAGGAAGATAATCACGTCCGCATCCTGCTCAATAGCGCCCGATTCACGCAAGTCCGACATCACGGGGCGCTTGTTGGGGCGCTGTTCCAGCGAGCGGTTCAGCTGCGACAGCGCGATCAGCGGGCAATGCAACTCTTTCGCCAGGCCCTTCAGCGAGCGCGAGATTTCAGAAATCTCGGACGCGCGGTTATCGCCGGGCTTGGAACCCTGCATCAGCTGCAGGTAGTCGACGATGATCAGGCCCAGCTTGCCGCACTGGCGCGACAAACGGCGCGCGCGGGCGCGCATTTCAATCGGGTTCAATGCCGGCGTCTCGTCGATGAACACTTGCGCATCGTTCATCTTCTGGATCGCCAGGGTCAGGCGCGGCCAGTCTTCATCGATCAGCTTGCCGGTCCGCAGGCGGTGCTGATCCAGCTCACCGACCGAACCCAGCATACGCATGGCCAGCTGGGCGCCGCCCATCTCCATCGAAAAGATCGCCACCGGCAAGCCGGCTTCGATCGCCACGTTCTCGCCGATATTCACGGAGAACGCGGTCTTGCCCATCGATGGACGGCCAGCAACAATCACCAGGTCGCCCGGCTGCAAGCCGGAAGTCATCTTGTCGAGGTCGGCAAAGCCGGTTGGCACCCCCGTGATTTCACTGGAATTGTCACGGCTGTACAGTTCGTCGATGCGCTCGACCACCTGGGTCAGCAGCGGCTGCACCGGCAGCCAGCCGACCGCGCCACGGGCGCCCTGTTCGGCAATCGCGAAAATCTTGGACTCCGCCTCGTCCAGCATTTGCTTGACTTCCTTGCCTTGCGGATTGAACGCATCGCCGGAAATCTGATCCGCCACGGTCACGAGTTTGCGCAAGATGCCGCGGTCGCGCACGATTTCCGCATAGCGGCGGATGTTGGCGGCGGACGGCGTGTTTTGCGCCATCGCGTTCAAGTACGCGAGGCCGCCGATATCATCCTGCTTGCCCAGCATCGTCATCGCTTCAAACACAGTGATGACGTCGGCCGGCTTGGACGAGTTGATCAGGCGGATCACCTGCTCGTAAATGATGCGGTGGTCGTAGCGGTAAAAGTCATCCGCATTCAGCAAATCCGCAATGCGGTCGAACGCGGCATTGTCGCGCAGCAGGCCGCCAATAACGGACTGTTCTGCCTCGATCGAATGCGGCGGAATGCGTAGCGAATCTACCTGGGGATCGGATGCTGGGGTGCTCATGGTCGCGAATTATACCTGCTAACAGTTGTGAATTTCACGTTAAAAAACCACAACTTGCCTTAGTTGGTTGCAATAAAAAAGCCGGGACAAGCCCGGCTTTTCTATTTGTACAACAAGTCTACCTTTAATATTCCCTTGGGGAAATATTAAGCAGCTTCGCCAACGACGGCGACGGTCACGTCGACCACCACGTCGGTGTGCAGCGCTACGGACACGGCGT
Source organism: Pseudoduganella sp. GW821-FHT12E03 (assembly GCF_058807115.1). Taxonomy (NCBI): domain Bacteria; kingdom Pseudomonadati; phylum Pseudomonadota; class Betaproteobacteria; order Burkholderiales; family Oxalobacteraceae; genus Pseudoduganella; species Pseudoduganella sp. GW821-FHT12E03. Next base: position 232,926 of record NZ_JBXAQJ010000009.1, read on the forward strand.
GCTCGCCGGTGACCTTCAGCGGGCCGTTCGGCATGCGAACAGCTGCTTTTTCAACAGGGAAACCTGCTTTGGTCAGGGCTTCAGCGATGTCGAAGTTGGTCACGGAACCGAACAGACGGCCGTCAACGCCGGCTTTCTGCGATACGGTCACGGTCATGCCGTTCAGCTTTTCGCCTTGGGCTTGAGCAGCGGCCAGCTTGGCGGCAGCTGCTTTTTCCAGTTCGGCGCGCTTGGCTTCGAATTCAGCCACAGCAGCGGTGGTCGCACGGCGAGCCAGCTTTTGTGGGATCAGGAAGTTACGTGCGTAGCCGTCTTTGACTTTCACCACGTCGCCCAGGTTGCCGACGTTAACAACTTTTTCCAACAGAATGATTTGCATAGTATTCTCCAGATTCTATCGACTGCCGCAATTAAGCGTTGTGCAGGTCGGTGTACGGCAGCAGGGCCAGGTAGCGAGCGCGTTTGATCGCGGTGTCAACTTGACGCTGGTAGTGTGCTTTGGTGCCGGTCAGGCGTGCTGGCATGATTTTGCCGTTTTCCTGAACGAAATCTTTCAGAGTGTCTACGTCTTTGTAGTCCACTTGCTCAACGTTAGCGGCGGTGAAGCGGCAGAACTTCTTACGCTTGAACAGCGGGTTTTGCTGTTTGCGCTTTTCTTTCAGCTTGAGCTTGTTTTTGTCGAACTTTTTACCGAATGCCATTTTAGGCTCCTGTATCTAATAAACGAAAATCAATGATGTGAAACACCAGGCTTTTGCTATTGCGGCTTTTCTTGGCCAGGAATCCCTTGAACTGGTACAGCCCGCCGAGCGGCGCCTGGCTGAACCGGCTTGAAATCTCACCCGCTGCAACAGCGGAGATCTCAAACTCGGCCAGGCGCTGTATGCCGGCTTCCGTTTGCTGCGAACTGTGCTGCAACGTGGCATTCACAATCGGCAGTCCTGCGGGGGTATAACGGACCAGATCCCTTTCGGTGATCAGGGCGGTTACAACAAGCTGGTTATCCAGTGTGGTTCCTGATCAGTACTTAGGCGGCAGCGGCAGCTTGGGCTTCGGCGCGATGGCTCTTGGCCGCGTCTTCACGTTGTACCGATTTCATCATCGGCGAAGGAGCGGTTTCCGCTTTCTTCATTTTCACGGTCAGGTGACGCAGCACGGCATCATTGAATTTGAAGGCGGTTTCCAACTCGACCAGGGTCTCGTTGTCGCATTCGATGTTCAGGCAGATGTAGTGTGCTTTAGCCAGTTTCTGGATCGAGTAAGCCATTTGACGGCGGCCCCAATCTTCCACGCGGTGTACGTTACCGCCGCGCGAGGTCACGCTGGCTTTGTAACGTTCGATCATCGCAGGAACTTGCTCGCTTTGGTCCGGGTGGACGATAAATACGATTTCATAGTGACGCATGAAAACTCCCTTAAGGACTGTGATAATTGCCCACCCCGGCGTCAAGACGGGTGTGGGAAGAGGTAAGCCCTCGATTATAGCCTGCTTTCTGAGCAATCGCAACATCACGTCACGCGCCACATACCCATTCCCTGGAGCGCCCTCCATGAAAATAATTTGTTCCGCACAGCGAAAAACCCTTGCAATAGCGGTCACACTGTACAAAAATACAGACTGTCTATATCCACAGCTTTTATAAGCTCCCGCATCATGATCAAGCTCACCGCACGCCAGGAACAAATTCTCAATCTGATCAAGGATGCCATCGACAACACCGGCTTCCCTCCAACCCGCGCGGAAATCGCGGCGGAACTGGGTTTCAAGTCCGCCAACGCGGCCGAAGAACATTTACAAGCGCTGGCGCGCAAAGGCGCGATTGAAATCGCCGCCGGCACCTCGCGCGGCATCCGCCTGCTTGGCGCGCATGCGGAATCGGCGCGCGCGGCCGCCGGTGCTGCCGCCGCCGCCGCGGCAGCGGCCGTCAGTAATTTGCTGTCCCTGCCCCTGATCGGCCGCGTGGCAGCCGGCTCGCCCATCCTGGCCCAGGAAAACCTGGAAACCAGCTACAACGTCGACCCGGCCCTGTTTTCCGCCAAACCGGACTTCCTGCTGAAAGTGCGCGGCGAATCAATGCGCGACATCGGCATCATGGATGGCGATTTACTGGCCGTAAAAAAAGTCGACAGCGCCAAGAACGGGCAAGTGGTGGTGGCCCGCATCGGCAACGAAGTCACCGTCAAACGCTACCGCAAAACCGGCTCCACCATTGAACTGTTGCCGGAAAACCCGGACTTCAAGGTCATCACGGTGAATCCGGAAGCCGACGAGTTCGCGCTGGAGGGCTTGGCGGTGGGCTTGCTGCGGACCTGGCACTAATGAGTGCGTTCCAGCTTTACGGCAATTGCGAGTCCGGCCACAGCTATAAGGTCAAACTGGCCATGGAAGTGGCCGGGGTTGCGCACAGCTATACAGAGATCGACTTGAAGCTGGACCGCCTGGACCGGCCGGAGCCGTTCCGCAGCCTGGCCAAATATGGCGAAGTACCGTTGCTCGTGCATGACGGCCAGGCGTATGTGCAATCGAACGCGATCCTGCTGCACCTGGCCGAGCATTTACAGGCCTACGGCGGCGAGTCGCGGCAGCGGCTCGAGCGCGTGCGGGAATGGCTGTTCTGGGAAGCCAACCGCATCGGCTTTTCCATGGCGCATTTGCGCTATGGGCAAAAGTTCGATCCGGTCGCCTACGCGGGCACGGTGCTGCAGTGGTTCCGCCATCGCTTCGATGCCGATATCGCGCGGCTGGACGACGAGTTATCGGATGGCCGCCTGTTCCTGCTCGATGACCAGCTGACGGTCGCCGATTTTTCCATCTGCGGCTACCTGTTCTGGCCGGAGCAGGCCAAGGTCAGCTATCCGCCACGGGTGCAGGCGTGGCTGGACCGGATCGCCTCGCTGCCGGGGTGGCGGCATCCATATCAGATGGAAGGGGCCGCTCCCTGGTAAGCCGCCTGCGCGACGGCGACCATACCCCGCATGAAGTGGTCGGCATGATGGTCAAGAATGACTGGACTCCCGTGCGCGCATGGCGCGAGCATCTTGGACTGACGCAACAGGAAGTAGCGGAACGCCTGGATATTTCCCAATCCGCCTACGCGCAACAGGAAGCCAGCGACAAACTTCGGAAAGCAACGCGGGAAAAGATTACAGGCGCTTTCAATATCGCACCTGCCTTATTGAACCTCTGAGACTACGGTGAGCGGCGGCAAAGCGCCGCCCGGCATGTCATCAAAACGCCGCCAGCGCATCCCTGAAGTCCGCCAGCAAATCCGCCGTATCTTCAATTCCTACCGAGACCCGGATCAGCGATTCCGCGATTCCCATCGAGGCCCGGCGTTCCGCCCCCATCTCAAAGAAGATCGTGTGCGACACGGGAATGATCAGGGTGCGCGTGTCGCCCAGGTTCGACGCCGGCACGGCCAGTTTCAGCTTGTTCAGGAAGTCGAAGCAATCGATGCCGTCTTTCAGCTCAAAGCTCAGCAGCGAACCCGCCGCGCGGAACAGTTCCGACGTCACGCCATGCTGCGGGTGCGATGCCAGGCCGGGGTAATACACGGCGGCCACGCGGTCGTCGGCTTCCAGCAATTGCGCCAGCGCCAGCGCATTGGCGCAGGTGCGTTCCATGCGCAGGGCCAGTGTTTCCGCGCCCAGCGCGATGTGGTGCGCCGCTTCCGGACCCAGCGAGGCGCCGAAGTCCCGTAATCCCTTGGCGCGGATTTGCGTGATGCCCCATTGCACCGGCGCGGCTTTTTTATAGTTCTCGTAAATGTTCGGGAACTTCGTCCAGTCGTATTCGCCGGTATCGGTCAGCGCGCCGCCCAGCGCCGCGCCGTGGCCGCCGATCGACTTGGTCAGCGAATTGACCACCAGGCCGGCGCCCACGGCTTTCGGCGCGAACAGGTACGGCGTCGTCATCGTGTTGTCGACGATGTACAGGATGCCGCGTGCCTTGCACAGCTCGCCAATGCGCTTCAAATCCGCCACTTGCGTGCGCGGGTTGGCGATGGTTTCCACGAACACGATGCGGGTGTCCGGGGTCAAAGCCGCTTCAACGTTACTCACGTCGGTGGCGTCGACAAAGTCGACCGCCACGCCCTGGCTGGCCACGGTTTGCCACAGCGAGTTGGTGTTACCGAACAGGAAAGAAGACGACACCACGTGGTCGCCCGCGCGCAGCAAGCCCTGGAACACGGCGCCGATCGCGCCCATGCCAGTGGCGAAGCATAGCGTCGCAATGCCCTGCTCCATCTTGCTGACTTTGTCTTCGAGCGCGGAGACGGTCGGATTGCCCTGGCGGCCATAGCGGAAGCCCGGTTCCTTGCCCTGGAACACCGACGCCAGCTGGCGCGCATCGGCATAGCCGAACGTCACCGAGGTGTGCACCGGCTTGTGCAGCGAACCGTGCTCGATGGGCTTTTGGCGGTCGTTGTGCAGGATGGTGGTGGTAAAGCCGTAAGTTTTCTTTTCAGTCATGGTCTGAGGTGCGGATGCCCGGCCAAGGGAAGTGGCCCGGCACCCGTCGCTAAAATTAAAAAGCCCGGAACGCATCCGGGCTTGAGTCAGGCCAGCATCACCCTTCGGTGGTGGCCGCGTTCAAGTTCAACTGGGTGCGGGCCGCGTCTTCCACCACTGCCTTTTTGGGGTTGTGGCGGGCATGCTCCAGCTTGTCCAGGTAATCCGGCGACACGTCGCCGGTGATATACACGCCGTCGAAGCACGAGGCTTCGAAGCTGGTGAGGTTGGGGTTGACGTCGGAAATCGCTTTTTTCAGCGCGTCGATATCTTGGTACACCAGGTAATCGGCGGTGATTTCCTTGCACACTTCTTCCACCGTGCGGCCGTGGGCGATCAGTTCGTCGCGGGTCGGCATGTCGATGCCGTACACGTTCGGGTACAGCACTGGTGGCGCGGCGGACGCGAAGATGACTTTCTTGGCGCCGGAATCGCGCGCCATTTGCACGATTTCACGCGACGTGGTGCCGCGCACGATGGAGTCGTCCACCAGCAGCACGTTCTTGCCCTTGAATTCATCGCCGATCGCGTTCAGTTTCTGGCGCACGGATTTGCGGCGCGCAGCCTGGCCCGGCATGATGAAGGTACGGCCGATATAGCGGTTCTTGATGAAGCCTTCGCGGTATTCCACGCCCAGGCGCAGCGCCAGCTGGATCGCGGCCGGACGGGACGAATCCGGGATCGGCATCACCACGTCGATTTCGCCTTCCGGAATTTCACGCTTGATCTTGTCAGCCAGGTATTCGCCCATTTTCAGGCGGGTCGCATACACCGAGGCGCCATCGATCACCGAGTCCGGACGGGCCAGGTAGACGAATTCAAACACGCACGGCTGCAAGGTTGGGTTGTCGGCGCACTGCTGCGCGTGCAGCTGCTTGTCGGCGTCGATGAACAACGCTTCGCCCGGCGCCACATCGCGCACGAAGCGGAAGCCCATGCCTTCGAGCGCCACGGATTCCGAGGCGATCATGTATTCGGCGCCCTGCTCGGTTTCATTGATGCCCAGGCACAATGGACGGATACCGTTCGGGTCGCGGAACGCCAGCAAGCCGACGCCGGCGATTTGCGCCACGGCGGCATAGCCGCCGCGCACACGGCGCATCAGCACCTGGACCGCCTTGAAGATCGCTTCCGGATCCAGCACCAGGCCGCTGGTGGCTTTATGGATTTCGTGCGCCAGCACGTTCAACAGCACTTCCGAATCGGAATCCGTGTTGATGTGGCGGCGGTCATTCTTGAACATTTCCTCTTTCAACTGTTCCCAGTTGGTGAGGTTGCCGTTGTGCGCCAGGGTGATGCCGAACGGCGCGTTCACGTAGAACGGCTGCGCTTCCTCTTCGCTCGACGAACCGGCGGTCGGATAGCGGCAGTGGCCGATGCCGGAATTGCCGGCCAGCGAGCGCATGTTGCGGGTGCGGAAGACGTCACGCACCAGGCCGTTGGCCTTGTGCATGGAAAACATGCTGCTGTGGTTGGTTGCGATGCCTGCTGCATCCTGGCCGCGGTGCTGCAACAGCAGCAGCGCGTCATACAGCAATTGATTGACGGGTTGGTGGGAAACGACGCCGACGATGCCACACATGGTAGTGCTCCTGGACTTGGTACTGCGGATTTAACGAATACTGTTATGTGGATGCCCGGCCTGAAGGCCCGGCACCCACGTTGCTTATTCTGTGGATGCCCGGCCTGAAGGCCCGGCATCCATGTGGCTAAATTGCACATGCTGCGCTAGCGCTGCGGGCAAGAAGGGTTTGACAGTGCGCACTCCGGTCTCCGCGTACGGACTCAACAGTGCCTTCTTCCAGAAATCCTGCTGCGGGATCGACGTCATCCCACACAATATGACGGCGGCCAGCACAATCACAAGGCCGCGCCCGAGGCCGAACAAACTGCCCAGGCCACGGTCGGCCATGGTCAGACCGCCCGCCTTGATCAATGCATCGATTGCCATCCCGAACAATCCCGTCAGTAATCGCACGCCGATAAACAGCGCGATAAATGCCAGGATCAGCCGCACCACCTCTCCCGGGACCACGTCCGGCAACCATTGCGCCAACTGGGCGCTATAGGCATTGGCGGCCACAAACGCCACCATCCAGCCGGCCAGCGACACCATTTCCCGCACCAGTCCGCGCAAAGTGCTGATGATGACCGACGCCAGCAAGACAAAGATCACCAGGTAATCGAACAGGGTCAATTCACCAAACATCGCTGCCGCACCATCCTGTATCACGCTGCACCTGCCGTGTTACGAGGTGGCCAGGCTGCTGCTCAAGCCAATCTTGCTGAGCTTGGCACGGACTTTTTCCGCTTCATCCTTGCTGGAAAACGGGCCCACCCGGATCCGGGTCAGCGAACCGCCACCTGCGGTATTGACCTTTTGCGTAAACGACTTGATCCCGGCTTCTTTCAACTTGGCTTGCAATTCATCGACTTTTTCCTGCGACGCCACGGCCGCCACCTGCACCATATAGCGGGTATCGGACGGCTTGTCTTCCAGGATCGCCATGGCGCGGGCGCTGTCGTCGGGTTTCACCTGCTTGGCGTCGTCCGCCTTGGCCTTGGCCAGTTTTTGTTCCTGTTCCAGCCTGGCTTTGGCGGCTTTCGCCTCCGCTTCCGCTTTGGCCTTGGCTTCCACTTTCGCATCGGCCAGTTTTTGCTCGTGCTCCGCCTTCGCTTTCGCGTCCGCGCGGTCTTTCGCGTCTTTCAGTTCCTGCGCCTTGTGTTCTTTCGCGAGCTTGGCGTCCAGCGCCAGCTTGTCGGCGGCGGCTTTGGCCGCGGCTTCCCTGGCGGGATCCTTGACCGGCGCCGCAAGCGGCTCGGCGTGCACCGGCTTGACGGCCGGCGCGGCGGCGGGATGATTGGCTGGATTCGCCGCCATGGCCACCGGCGCGGCCGGCGTGACTGGCTTGGCCGTGGCGGGCGCCGTCACGGCGGCGGTTGCGGCCGGGCTGGCGCCCGAGGTGACGGCGGGCGTTGCGGCTGGCGTGGCGGCATGGGTGGCGGCGGGTGTCGCGGCGGCCGGCGCCGGTGCGGCGGCAGGCTTGACCGGAGCCGGCGCATCGACGATTTCCTCATTCTTGTCGAGCGCGGCGGCATCGGGCACGCCCCTGCCGGCGCCAGACTGGGCAGCGGCAGCCGCCTCAGCCATCTTGTCTTTCGAGGGAATCTGGATCGCGATATCGGATGCCAGCGGTTTGGGTTCGGAATCGAGCAACATCGGCAAACCGATGGCCACGCCCAGCGCCAACGCCACGGCGCCGACCAGACGGCGGCGGGCGCGCTTCTTTTCCGGCAGGGCCGGATCATCGCCGGAACGGGAACGGCGGGCCGCAGGACCGTCCGCGCCGGCAGCGCGTTTGGACCTGGCCCGCTCCAGCACGGCCTGGTCATCGGCCTTGCTATAGTAGCCGCTGTCCTGACTGGCGGCTTCCTGCTTGTTTTTGGAGAGTTTCGAGAACAAGCCCATGCGTCAATTCGATATCAGACAATCAATTCTTCAGTGCAGAGCGTTTTTGCGCGCTGCCATGACGCCGGCAACCGTGTAAAACGATCCAAAGACCACAATTCTATCATTCTCGGTGGCCCGGCTCATGGCATTTGTAAACGCCTGGACCGGATCGTCGAATATGTTGATGGTGCGCGCGTCGCGTTCCGGCTGGATCGCCTGCACTTTGGCGGCCAGTTCGGACGCCGTGGCGGCGCGCGGCGAAGGCAGGTTCGTCAGGCACCAGTGGTCCACGTGTTCGGACATCGCGGCAATCACGCCATCGATATCCTTGTCGTGCATCGAGCCAAACACCGCGTAGGTGTACGCGTGATACCCCATGTTGCCGAGGTTCTGGTTCAGGCCGGCGGCGGCGTGCGGGTTGTGCGCCACATCCAGGATCACGGTCGGGCGGCCCGGCAAGACCTGGAAGCGGCCCGGCAATTCCACCGTGACCAGGCCGGTGCGCACATCTTGCGCGCCGGTCGGCAGCACGTTTTTCAGCGCTTCCAGCGCGGCCAGCGCGGCCGAGGCGTTGAGCAGCTGGTTGGCGCCGCGCAGGCTCGGATACGCCAGCGCATTGCGGCGCATGCCACGGCCGCCGTAATTCCACTGCTGCTTGTCGCCCGAGTAATTGAAATCGCGGCCCATCAGCCACAGGTCGGCGCCGATTTCCGTGGCGTAGTCGATCAGCGCCTGCGGTGGCACCGGATCGCTGCAGATCGCCGGTTTGCCGGTGCGGAAAATACCGGCCTTTTCAAAGCCGATCTGTTCCCGGGTGCCGCCCAGGTAATCCACGTGGTCGATGTCGACGCTGGTGACAATCGACACATCGGCGTCGATCACATTGACGGCGTCGAGGCGGCCGCCCAGGCCCACTTCGAGGATCGCCACGTCGAGTCCCGCATTGGCCATCAAGTGCATGATCGCCAGGGTGGTGAATTCGAAATACGTCAGCATGGTGTCGCCACGGGCGGCTTCCACCACATTGAAGCTGGCCACCAGTTGGTCATCGGTGGCGAGGTCGCCATTCAGGCGGGCGCGCTCGTTGAAGTCGAGGAAATGCGGCTTGATGTACAGGCCGACTTTATAGCCCGCCGTGAGCAGCATCGACTCCAGCATGGCGCAGGTGGAACCCTTGCCATTGGTGCCGGCCACCATGATGACGGGGCACGAAAACTGCAGCTGCATGCGCTCCTTGACGGCGCGCACGCGGTCCAGGCCCATGTTGATTTCAGTGACGGCGTGGCGCGATTCGATCAGCGCCAGCCAGGCCGGCAAGGTGGTGGGGAGTGTCGACATGGTGGAGTTCCTGGGGATACGGCAGGCGGAAAAACAAAACGCGGCGGATTGTAACTCCGCCGCGCTGGCAATGCATCAAGCGCGCATTACATGGGACTTCAGGCGATGACTTCGGCTGCCTGGTTTTGCAGCAGGGCCAGCAGGCGGGCGATTTCTTCGCGCATCTGGCGGCGGTCGACGATCATGTCGACGGCGCCTTTTTGCACCAGGAATTCAGCGCGCTGGAAGCCTTCCGGCAGTTTTTCACGCACGGTGTTTTCAATCACGCGCGGACCGGCAAAGCCGATCAGGGCTTTCGGTTCGGCCATCACGACGTCGCCCATGAAGGCGAACGAGGCCGACACGCCGCCCATGGTCGGGTCGGTCAGCACACTGATGAACGGCAGTTTTTTCTCCGACAGCTTGGTCAGCATGGCGGTGGTTTTCGCCATCTGCATCAGCGACAGCAAGCCTTCCTGCATGCGGGCGCCGCCGGTGGCGGTGATGCAGATGAACGGCACTTTCTGTTCCAGCGCGATTTGCGCACCACGGGCAAATCGCTCACCCACCACGGAACCCATGGAACCACCCATGAATTCAAATTCAAAGCAGGCCACCACCACCGGCAAGCTCATGATGGCGCCGCCCATGGCGATCAGCGCATCGGTTTCACCGGTGGCTTCCATCGCCTGCTTCAGGCGGTCCGGGTATTTTTTGCTGTCTTTGAATTTCAGCGTATCGACCGGCAGCGTTTCCTGGCCGATTTCATAGCGGCCTTCGGCGTCCAGCAAGGCGTCCAGGCGCTCGCGGGCGCGGATCCGCATGTGGTGATCGCACTTCGGACAAACGTGCAGATTCGATTCCAGGTCGGTACGGTACAGTACCGCTTCGCAGGATGGGCATTTGACCCACAGGCCTTCCGGCATGGTCTTGCGTGCGGCGGCTTCGTTGCGTTGAATGCGCGGCGGCAGCAGTTTTTCCAACCAGCTCATATATCTCTCCTATGGTCCTGAACGGACATGGCCCCGCCTGCGGAAAAACCGCCCGGCCGGGGCTGTTATGCAAGGGCGGCAATGTTGCCAGAACACCCTCACTACAGATCCAGACAACATGGGTGCAGGGCCTTTAGGCCGGGCATCCACATATCAGTAAACAGCGTGCATCAACTTGAGTGGCGGAAGTGTAGCCGTTTTAGCTTGCCATGTCGAACATTCAAAACTTGCAATTCTCAGCACGGGCGTGAGATTTTATACCGCGCCCGTGCCGGGATTTACGCGTCCAGCGCCGTGCGGATGCCTTGCGTAAACGCTTGCACGGCGGCCACCACGCCCTCTTTCGGTGTGTTTTCAATCTCTTGAATGATGCGGCTGCCAATCACGACCGCGTCCGCCACCTCGGCCACGGCACGCGCCGTGGCGCCGTCGCGGATGCCGAAACCGACGCCGATCGGCAGCTTGACGTGCTTGCGGATGCCTTCCAGGCGCGCCGCCACGTCCGCCGTGTCGATATTACCGGCGCCGGTCACGCCTTTCAGCGACACGTAATAGCTGAAGCCGCCGCCAACCTTGGCCACTTGCTGCACGCGTTCTTCGGTCGAGGTCGGCGCCAGCAGGAAGATCACGTCGAGTTCGGCCGCGCGCATTTTCGCGGCGAATTCTTCGCATTCCTCCGGCGGGTAATCGACCACGATGGCGCCATCGGCGCCGGCTGCTTTCGAGGCGCTGACAAAGGCATCCCAGCCCATACGCTCGATCGGGTTGGCGTAACCCATCAGCACCACCGGCGTGGTCTGGTTGGTCTGGCGGAATTCACGGACATAGCCGAACACGTCGCGCATGGTGACGCCCAGCGCCAGCGCGCGTTCGCAGGCGCGCTGGATCACCGGGCCTTCGGCCATCGGGTCGGAAAACGGCACACCGAGTTCCAGCACGTCGGCGCCACCGGCGACCAAGGCGTGCATCAGGGGGACGGTCAGTTCAGGGGCGGGGTCGCCACCGGTGATGAAGGTGACCAGCGCGGTTTTGTTTTGCTCTTTCAGTGCTGCAAAGGTAGGGGCGATACGGGACATGATGTTCTTTCTATCGAATGAGTGAAGGACGATGAAGGGCTCGGCGCTTAACCGAATTTCATGCCCATCCGCTCCGCCACCGTATGCATGTCCTTGTCGCCACGGCCCGACAGGTTGGCCAGCACGATCTTGTCTTTCGGCAGGGTGGCCGCCAGCTTGGCGGCATAGGCCAGCGCATGCGACGATTCCAGCGCCGGGATGATGCCTTCGATATGGCAGCTGTCGTGGAAGGCCTGCAGCGCTTCGTCATCGGTGATCGACACATATTGCGCGCGGCCGCTGTCTTTCAGGTACGCGTGCTCCGGGCCCACGCCTGGATAGTCGAGGCCGGCCGAGACCGAGTGGGTATCGATGATCTGGCCGTTTTCATCCTGCAGCAGGTAGGTGCGGTTACCGTGCAGCACGCCCGGATAGCCCTTGGTCAGCGAGGCCGCGTGCTTGTCGGTGTCGAGTCCTTCGCCGGCCGCTTCCACGCCGATCAGCTGCACCTGCTTCTGGTCGATGTAGGGATAGAAAATCCCCATGGCGTTGGAACCGCCGCCGATACACGCCACCACGTAATCAGGCTGGCGGCCCGCCAGTTCCGGCATCTGCACCAGGCACTCTTCGCCGATCACCGACTGGAAGTCGCGCACCAGCATCGGGTACGGGTGCGGACCGGCCACGGTGCCGATGATATAGAAGGTGTTTTCAATGTTGGTGACCCAGTCGCGCATGGCTTCGTTGAGCGCATCCTTGAGGGTCTTGGAACCGGACTCCACCGGCACCACGGTCGCGCCCAGCAACTTCATGCGGTACACGTTTTGCGCCTGGCGCTTGACGTCTTCACTGCCCATGTACACCACGCACTCGAGGCCGAAGCGGGCGCAAATGGTGGCGGTGGCGACGCCGTGCTGGCCGGCGCCGGTTTCCGCGATGATGCGCGGCTTGCCCATGCGCTTGGCCAGCAAGGCCTGGCCGATCACGTTGTTGATCTTGTGCGCGCCGGTGTGGTTCAAGTCTTCGCGCTTGAAGTAAATCTGCGCGCCGCCCATCTGTTCGGACCAGCGTTTCGCATGGTAAATCGGCGATGGGCGGCCGACGAAGTGCTTCAGTTCGTAGCGAAATTCTTCCAGGAAGGCCGGGTCCTGGCTGTATTTGGCGTACGCTTCCTTCAGTTCGGACAGCGCGTAAGTCAGGGTTTCTGCGGCGAAGGAACCGCCGTAAGGGCCGAAGTGGCCGGACGGGTCGGGCAGTTCGTAGTCGGCCGCGTGGAACAATGGGGCGGCGTTCGCGTTGGATGGCGTGGTCATGGCGTAGGTCACTTTCTCTTGGCGTGGCGCCGGCAACCGCTTGGGTCAGGCGCCACTACATTGCGTCGGCTGCGCGGACCGCGCGCACAAAGGCGGCGATCCGCTCGGGATCTTTGATGCCCTTGGACGCTTCGACACCGCTGGAGATGTCAACCGCGTAAGGGCGTAGCTGCGCCACCGCGCCAGTCGCGTTGCGTACGCTCAAGCCACCACTTAAAACGGCCCGATGCGCGAGATCTTTTGGGACGAGAGACCAATCGAAAACCTTTCCTGCTCCGCCGTACGCATCCACCCAGGTATCGAGCAGCAAACCCGCAAACAGCGGGCTGGAGGCACGGCAAATCCGCTCATATTCTAGCAGTTCATCTTGATGCGTGTCAGGTTTGACCCGGAATACCCGCAAATAGCGGGTATTGGCGGCCTCGGCCGCTTGGGCGCACTGGTCGGCGCTTTCATCGCCGTGGAATTGCAGCAAGGTCACGCGCGCTGCTTTGACGGTGGCGGCCACCTCATCCGGCGTGGCATTGACGAACAGGCCGGTGGCGGTCATGAACGGCGGCATGCCTGCGATTAACTCGCCGGCTTGCAGCGGCGTCACATAGCGCGGGCTGTTCGGGTAAAACACGAAGCCGGCGGCATCCACGCCGGCGGCGGCCACCGCGGCCACGTCTTCCGGACGGGTCAGGCCGCAAATCTTGATACGGGTGCGTTGCATGTGCTCGGTTCCTTGTCAAAACCACGGCAGCGGGCGGCCGGTTTCGCGCGGTATGCCCCACTTGTCGTCATATTCAATATCGGCCAGGTACAGGCCGTCCGGCATGAAGGTCGGCGCGGCCAGGGTACGGTCCTTGGCCGCCAGCAATTGGCCCAGCCATTCCGGCTGCTCCCGGCCCTGCCCGATATACACCAGCGAACCCACCAGGTTGCGCACCATGTGGTGCAGGAAGGCGCTGGCGCGCAAAGTGAACACCACTAATTCGCCATGCCGTTCAATATTAATTTCATGCATGATTTTCACCGGCGTTTTGGCCTGGCAATAAGCGGCGCGGAAGGTGGTGAAATCGTGTTCGCCGAGCAGCGCCGGGACGGCGGCGCGCATGCGCTCCACGTCGAGCGGACGGTGGCAAAAACCGGCGCGTCCCGCCAGCAGCGGCGAGCGCACCTGGTGGTTGTGCAGCAGGTAGTGATAGGTGCGTGAGCGGGCCGAAAAGCGCGCATGGAAGTCGCCCTCGATATGGCGCTCGTCCGGCACCACGTCATGGATTTCCCTGGCCCAGCGCACCCCGATCGACGGCGGCAGGAAGGCGTTGATGCCGCGCACCCAGGCGTGCATTTCGCGCTGGATGCCGGTATCGAAATGCACCACTTGGCCCAGCGCATGCACGCCCGCATCGGTCCGCCCGGCGCACGTGGTGCCCAGCCGCACGGTGGCAAAACGCTCGATGGCCGCCTCCAACTGGTCTTGCACGGTATGGCCGCTGGGTTGGGTTTGATAGCCTTGCCAGGCCTGGCCGTCATACTGGACGCCGAGTGCGATGCGTTTCAATGGCTGCTCATGGTAAATGGGGATCGCCGCATTATACCCGCAGGTCCCCCCGGGGTCAGGCGTGCGTTGATGCATCCACCCGTTGGGGTCAGGCGTGCATTCGTGCATTCATTTGGCCGGCAAACCGCACGGGTGCTCGCTTCTGACTGACGAGCCCGGTTAGTTCGCAAGCCAGCCCGGCTGGCCGACAATGCACCGCCTCCACCACTTTCCACTATGAAGAATGTGCACGAATGCACGCCTGGCCCCACGGATTTTATGCACGAATGCACGCCTGACCCCACTGCTGCCCCCACTGCTGCCTCCGCTGTGGGCGATAAAAAAGCCGGCGTGGGGGCCGGCTTTCGGGGAGGGCGTGACGACTGTCAGCCGAGGGCGCTGCGCATGGCGTTGGCGCGGCTGATCTGGTCGCCGGTGCCGCCACGGATGACTTCGTCCAGCAATTCGCGGGCGCCTTCCTTGTCGCCGATTTCCTGGTACGCGATCGCCAGGTCCAGCTTGGTGTCCATTTCCATTTGCAGCGCCGACATTTCTTCGCCGCCTTCGGCCGGCGTGGCCAGCTTGGCGTTGCTGCCGATCAGGTCCAGGTCGATGCCGGACAGGTCGAAGTCCGCCGCCGTCGGTGGCGCCGATGGCGCCTGGGTGGCCGCGATGTCCAGTTCAGGGAAGTCGGGGATGGCAAAGTCATTGGCCGCCAGCGCCGGCTCGGCAGCATCGTCCGCCAGTTCAGGCGCCGCGGTTTCCGTGGCCGTGCCCGGCAAGTTGAAGTCCATCATGTCCAGTTCGGCCAGCGGGTCCGCCGCAGCCGGCGGTGCCGCCGTTGGCAAGTCCACGGCTGGCGCCGAAGTCGGCACATCGAGACCGAAGTCCATGGCGAAATCATCGGCCGTCAACGGCGCCGCACCCGGCTCGGCGGCGGGCGCTTCGGCCACGGCGGCGGCCGGCGGCGCTTCCAGGTCAAAGGCCAGGTCGAACGGTTCCTCGGCCGCCGGCTCCACCGGCGCCACCGACGGCGCCTGCGTGGTGTCCATGCTCAGGCCACCGAGGTCAAAGTCCAGGAAGTGCTCGGCATCGGCTGCGGGAATCGGCGCTTGCGTGGCGGCCGGCGTGTCATCGAGCGATGGCAGCGCGGTCAGGTCGTCCAGCGAGAAGTCCATGGCGTGCACCGGCGCCTCGGTCGCCGCCGTGGCATCCGAACTCAAGTCCAGGTCCAGGCCGGAGAAATCGTGCGCTTCGGCCGCTGGCGCCGCGCTTGGCGCCGGTTCGGCAAACATGCTGGCGAAGTCGTCGGCCGACAGCGGTGCATCGGTGGCCGGCGCTGCCGGGGCATCCATCGATGCCATCGAGGCCGCCACGGCGGCGCCGGTGCCGGCATACAGTGGATTGTTCGGGTCCAGCGCCAGGCCCATCGCGGCAGCTTGCGCCCACTCGTCGCCCTGGCCCTTGGTCATCGAATACAGTTCGGAGGCCTGCGCTTCATACGAACGCGCATCCTTGCGGTTCGAGAAGATTTCCATCAGCTTCAGGCGCACAGGGTGGCGTTCCGGATGGGTGCGCAGCGCTTCCTTGAGGATTTCTTCCGCTTGCGCATCGCGGCCATAGGCGATGTACACGTCCGCTTCCGCCACCGGATCCACTTCATTGGTGTCGAGCTGGCTGGCCGATGGCGCGAAGTTCGAATTGAACACGCTGTTGTTGGTGTCGACGCTCTGGCCGCCGGTTTCCGCAATCAGCGGCTGCGCCTGCAGACCGGGATCGCCCAGCACGCTCACTTCGGCTTTCGGCGTTTCGGTGGCCGGCGCCGCCTGCGCGGCGCGCCGGCGGCGTGCCGCGATCAGGCCGGCGCCACCCAGCAGCGCGATCAGCCCGGCGCCGATCAGCTGGATATTGTCCATCACCGTATCCATCAGCGATGGCTCGGTGATCACCGGCTTGACCGGTTTCTTCGGTACCGGGGTTTCCACCGGCGCCGAGGCCACCACCGGTGCCGGCGGGACCGGGACGGAAGCCGGCGCGGACGCGGCTTTTTGCTTGTCCGCCATGGCCTTGTTCTTCACGGCCATCAGCTTTTCAAGATCGGTGACGTTCTTTTCCAGTTCCTTGACGCGCGCATTGGCTTCCGCCACCTGTTTTTCCCGCGCAATCTTGTCTTCTTCCGTGGCCTTGGCCGTCTTGCCCGCGCCACCCTCGCCACCTGCCGCCTTCGACAGTTTCAGCTGGTCCTTGGCTTCATTGGCCGGCGTGGCGCGCTCTTCCACCTTGGCCGTGATCTTGCCCGCCGCCGACTGGCTGCTCTCGGCGCCTTGCGCCGGCGTGCTGGACGCCACCTGGCCGGCCAGCTTGTTGCGGTAGGCATTGAAATCGGCCGCATGCGCAATCACCACGCCATGCGCTTCGCCGTCCGATGCGCCGCCTTTGATCGCGTCCGAATCCGGCACGTTCAGGATTTGTCCGGATTTCAGGCGGTTCATGTTGTTGCCGGCGAAGGCTTCCGGATTAGCGCGGTACAGCGCCACCAGCATCATGTCGAGCGACACGTCGACCGGCTTCAGCTGGCGCGCAATCTTGCCCAGCGTGTCGCCCGGTTTGACTTTGTATTCATTGGCGCCATCGCGTTCGCGCGGCGCGGCAGGTTCGCGCGCCGGACGCGGGGCCGGTGCGCGGGCAGCCGGTGCGGCGGCCGCCGCGGCGCGGCCCGGCACATCGACCGGCGCCGCCACCTGCGGCGACTGCGCGCTGCGCATTTCCGCCGGATCCAGCAGGAACGTGTATTCGCGCACCAGGCGGCCACCAGTCCAGCTCAGCTCCAGCAGCATATCGACGAACGGTTCATTGATCGGCTGCGACGACGACACGCGGATCAGTTGGCGGCCATTGCGGTTTTCCACTTCAAAGCGCAGCGACAGCAGGGCCGGATTGAAATCGATATTGGCCAGGCGGAACGCTTCCGCCGGCGCCAGCTTGGCCGTCAGGTCGGACGATTCTTCCGCCGCCACTGACGTCAATTCGATTTCCGCGCGCAGCGGCTGGCCCAGCGACGACAGCACAGTCAGCTTGCCCAGCCCGGCTGCGTTGGCGACGGGAGACAGCAATACTGCGCAGGCTACGGCGCTGGTAAGTGTTTTCAACGCAAACGACAGGGGCTTGGAGCGGTGGCTAACGTGCATAGTGTGATGTGTAGTTGTTGATTGGAAAAAGTTGCATTCCCGGATAGGGCCAACATAACACCATGCCATGACGCATGCAAGCTTTGCGGGCGCATCTGTCACCTTGGTGCTGAATTTCGAATTCGATCGAAAGAAAAAAGGCCGGTTTCACTGGGAAACCGGCCTTTTAATCCGACACCATGGGTGCCGGGCCTTCAGGCCGGGCACCCACCTATCAAGCTTATTTGTCGAGCACGATGCGCAGCATGCGGCGCAGCGGTTCGGCGGCGCCCCACAGCAACTGGTCGCCGACGGTGAACGCGGACAGGTAATCGCCGCCCATCGACAGCTTGCGCACGCGGCCGACCGGGATCGTCAGGCTGCCGGTCACGGCGGCCGGGGTCAGGTCGCGCATCGATGCTTCGCGATTGTTCGGCACGAACTTCACCCACTGGTTGTCGTTGGCGATGATGTCGTTGATTTCATCGAGCGGCACATCTTTCTTCAGCTTGATGGTCAGCGCTTGCGAGTGGCAACGCATCGCGCCGATCCGCACGCACAGGCCATCGACCGGGATCGCTGCGGTGCCGAAGTCCAGGCCACGGCCCAGGATCTTGTTGGTTTCCGCGCCGCCCTTCCACTCTTCCTTCGACTGGCCGTTGCCCAGGTCCTTGTCGATCCACGGGATCAGGTTGCCGCCCAGCGGCACGCCGAACTGCTTGGTTTCTTCAGCCGTCAGGCCGTGCTGGGTCGCCAGCACCTGGCGGTCGATTTCCAGGATCGCGGCAGCAGGATTGTCCAGCAGCGGTTTCACGGAAGCGTTGATGGTGCCGTACTGGGTCAGCAGTTCGCGCATATGCTGCGCGCCGCCGCCGGAAGCGGCCTGGTACGTCATCGACGTCATCCATTCCACCAGGTCTTGCTTGAACAGGCCGCCCAGACCCATCAGCATGCACGACACGGTGCAGTTACCGCCAACGAAGTTTTTCACGCCCTTGGCCATCGCGTCCTTGATGACGTTCAGGTTGATCGGGTCCAGCACGATGACCGCGTCTTTTTCCATGCGCAGGGTCGATGCCGCATCGATCCAGTAGCCATTCCAGCCGGCTGCGCGCAGCTTCGGGAAGACCTCGGTGGTGTAGTCGCCGCCCTGGCACGAAATGATGATTTCGCAGCGTTTCAGTTCATCGATGTTGTTCGCGTCTTTCAGCGTGGTTTCATTCTTCGCCATCGATGGCGCCGCGCCGCCCGTGTTCGAGGTGGAGAAGAACACCGGTTCGATGTGAGCGAAGTCGCCCTCTTCCTGCATGCGCTGCATCAGGACCGAACCGACCATGCCACGCCAACCTACCAGACCTACGAGTTTCATTTTCTTTCCCTTTATTTTTCCCTGGGTGCCGGGCCTTCAGGCCGGGCATCCACAAATTATCAAGCGCAAATCTCAGGATGCCAGCGCTTTCACCACCGCATCGCCCATCTGCTCGGTGCCCACCTTGGTGGTGCCTTCCTCGTAGATGTCGGCGGTGCGCAAGCCTTGCGCCAGCACTTGTTTGACAGCGTTTTCAATGCGATCGGCCTGTTCGGCGCGGCTCAAAGAGAAGCGCAGCATCATGGCGGCCGACAAAATCGTCGCCAGCGGATTCGCGATACCCCTGCCGGCGATGTCCGGCGCGGAACCGTGCGATGGTTCGTACAGGCCCTTGTTGTTGGCGTCCAGCGAAGCCGATGGCAGCATGCCGATCGAACCGGTCAGCATCGCGGCCGCGTCCGACAGGATGTCGCCAAACATGTTGCCGGTGACGATCACGTCGAATTTCTTCGGCGCGCGCACCAGTTGCATGGCGGCGTTATCGACATACATGTGGTCCAGCGCGACGTCCGGATATTCTTTCGCGACATCGATCATGATGTCTTTCCAGAACTGGAAGGTTTCCAGCACATTGGCCTTGTCCACGGAGGTCAGGCGCTTGTCGCGCTTTTGCGCGGCCTGGAACGCCACGTGGGCGATGCGGCGGATTTCGCCTTCCGCATAGCGCATGGTGTCGAAACCTTCGCGCTGGCCTTTGAATGGACCGTCCGGGCACTCGCGCACGCCGCGTGGCATGCCGAAGTAAATGTCGCCGGTCAGTTCGCGCACGATCAGGATGTCCAGGCCCGACACGACTTCCGGCTTCAGGGTCGAGGCGCCGGCCAGTTCCGGGTACAGGATCGCCGGACGCAGGTTGCCGAACAGGCCCAGGTTCTTGCGCAGGCCCAGGATCGCCTGTTCCGGACGCAGCGCGCGTTCCAGGTTGTCGTACTGGTAGTCGCCCACCGCGCCGAACAGGATCGCGTCGGCGGCCTTGGCCAGCGCCAGCGTGCCTTCCGGCAGCGGGTGGCCGTGCGCGGCGTAACCGGCGCCGCCGACCGGCGCGCTTTCCAGTTCAAATTTTTCGTCCAGTGCATTCAAGACCTTGACTGCCTGGGACACGATTTCCGGGCCGATGCCGTCGCCCGGGAGGATTGCAATTTTCATGATGTTTTAGATGACGTTGGCCAGCCAGGGCTGGTTTGCCAGATGACGTTCCTCGTACGCGCGGATGTCGTCCGCGTGGCGCAGGGTCAGGCCGATATCGTCAAGTCCGTTCATCAGGCAGTATTTGCGGAAGGCATCGATCTCGAAGGGGTAGGAGAGAGAGCCGTTGCTGGTGGAAATGCGCTGGTTTTCAAGGTCCACCACCAGGCGATAACCCGGGAAAGCCTTGACTTCGTTGAACAGATGGTCGATCTGCTGCTCGGTCAGCACGATCGGCAACAGGCCGATCTTGAAGGAATTATTAAAGAAGATGTCCGCGAAGCTGGGCGCCAGGATCACGCGGAAACCATATTGGTCCAATGCCCACGGTGCATGTTCGCGCGACGAACCGCAGCCGAAATTCTTGCGGGCCATCAGGATCGACGCGCCCTGGTAGCGCGGCGCGTTCAGCACGAAGTCCGGGTTCAGCGGGCGGTTGCTGTTGTCCATGCCGGGTTCGCCATGGTCCAGGTAGCGCCATTCGTCGAACAGGTTCGGACCGAAGCCGGTGCGATGGATGGATTTCAGGAATTGCTTGGGGATGATGGCGTCGGTATCGACATTGGCGCGGTCCAGCGGAGCCACGAGGCCTTCATGTATCGTAAATTTTTCCATGATGTTTTCTGCAATGCGCCGGCAGGCGCGCGGCATCAGCCGCGCCGGCCTGCCGAGCTGTTATTTCCCACCCGCGCTCGTGACAACCTGCCCGACTTTTTGCACATCCTTGCCGATGCCGGAAATGGTGTTGCAGCCGGACAGGGTAATGATGGCCAGGGTGGTAACGATCAGGGCGATGGTGGATTTCATGATATGTCTCTTGAACTAAACGGTATAAATTAAATTCGCGCGAATTAACGCAGCGAGCGCACGTCGACAAAGTGGCCGGCGATCCCGGCCGCCGCCGCCATCGCTGGCGACACCAGATGGGTACGGCCGCCCTGGCCCTGGCGGCCTTCGAAGTTGCGGTTCGAGGTCGAGGCGCAGCGTTCGCCCGGTTCCAGGCGGTCGGCATTCATGGCCAGGCACATCGAGCAGCCCGGTTCGCGCCATTCAAAGCCGGCGGCCTTGAAGATCGCGTCCAGCCCTTCGCGCTCGGCCTGTTCCTTGACCAGGCCGGAACCCGGCACCACCAGCGCCAGCTTGACGTTCGAGGCGCGCTGCTTGCCGCGCACCACGGCCGCCGCCGCGCGCAAATCTTCGATGCGCGAATTGGTGCAGGAGCCGATGAACACTTTGTCGATGCGGATATCTTCGATCGGCGTGTTCGGCTTCAAGTTCATGTAGACCAGCGCCTTTTCCATGGCGTCGCGCTTGACCGGGTCTTTCTCTTGATCCGGATCCGGTACGCGGGCATCGACCGACACCACTTGTTCCGGCGACGTGCCCCAGGTCACCTGCGGCGTGATTGCCGCCGCGTCGAGCGTCACCACCAGGTCGAATTTGGCGCCGGCATCGGTGTGCAGGGTGCGCCAGTATTCCACCGCGCGGTCCCAGTGCGGGCCCACCGGCGAGAATGGACGGCCTTTGACGTAGTTGATGGTGGTCTCGTCCACGCCGACCATGCCGGCGCGCGCGCCCGCTTCGATCGCCATGTTACAGACCGTCATGCGGCCTTCCATCGACAGCGCGCGGATCGCCGAGCCGCCGAATTCGATCGCATAACCGGTGCCGCCGGCGGTGCCAATCTTGCCGATGATGGCCAGCACGATGTCCTTGGCGGTCACACCCGCGCCCAGCACGCCGTCGACCTGCACCAGCATGGCCTTCGATTTCTTTTGCAGCAGCGTTTGCGTGGCCAGCACGTGTTCGACTTCGGAGGTGCCGATGCCGTGCGCCAGCGCGCCGAAGGCGCCATGGGTCGAGGTGTGCGAGTCGCCGCACACGACGGTCATGCCCGGCAGGGTCGCGCCCTGCTCAGGGCCGATCACGTGCACGATGCCCTGGCGCTTGTCGTTCATGTTGAAATAGGTCAGGCCGTAGGACTTGGTGTTGTTGTCCAGGGTCTCGACCTGCAGGCGCGAGACAGGGTCTTCGATACCTTGCGAACGGTCGGTGGTCGGCACATTGTGGTCGGCCACGGCCAGGTTGGCCGAGACGCGCCATGGCTGGCGGTTGGCGGCGCGCAGGCCGTCAAATGCTTGCGGGCTGGTGACTTCGTGCACCAGGTGGCGGTCAATATAGAGGATGGTGGTGCCATCTTCTTCCGTGCGCACCACGTGGGATTCCCAGAGTTTGTCGTAAAGCGTCTTCATGATTGCTGCTACTGCCTGGTTAGATATTCACTTTGATTATGCCATAGTTTGTGCAATGCAAAACCAAGCCCGAAATTCCGCCTCGTGAGCCGATGCGGCCTGGGGTAAGCACCACCATATGACGCCTTGTTCATCTAGTTAGAGGGAGCCCGGCCTGAAGGCCCGGCACCCGTAACTGAAACATAAAAAAAGCCTGCGGATCTCGCAGGCTTTGGTGTTTTTTGCCGCGGCCCTCCGTGTATCAGGCCGCCATGCGTACACTACTCCTGCACCCTTCCATCAGGAACGATAGCCCCACCACTAGCACCAGATCGCCCTCCGCCGAACGCGCCGTGCCGGTAATCCCTTCAACCGCGATCGCGGTCATCGGTTTAATAACCAGGTCGGCCGTGCCATCGACCGCTTCCACGGCCAGGATGTATGGCTGCGGCGCGTTGACGACGATCCCCACGCGCTCGGACACCGGGGCATAACCCAGTGCACCGGCCAGCGTGCGGACCGGCAGCGGACGGCCCTGGTCTTTCAGTACCGGCGCGCCACCGACTTCCATGAACTCTTCCGGCAATTCCACCACGCGCTGGACCACGGCCATCGGCAGCGCCAGTTGCGCACCGGAGGTCGAGACCAGCATGGTCGGAACGATGGACAGTTCGATCGGCAGACGGATGGCGAACTTGGTGCCCTTGCCCAGCATCGATTCGATGTGGATCGCGCCGCGGTTTTTTTCCACGGCGGTCTTCACCACGTCCATACCGACACCGCGGCCGGACACGCTGGAGGCCACTTCCTTGGTCGAGAAACCCGGTAAGAATACCAGCTGATACGATTCGTCGTCGGTCATGTTCGCATTTGGCGAGATCAGGCCCTTTTCGGCAGCCTTGCGGCGCAGCGCCACCGGGTCCATGCCACGGCCATCATCTTGCAAAACAATCATCACACTGTTGGCTTCCTGCCAGGCTTTCAGCGAGATGAACGCGCGCGGCGACTTGCCGTTCGCGATGCGGGCGTCCGGACCTTCGACGCCGTGGTCCAGCGCGTTGCGCAGCATGTGCACCAGCGGGTCGTACAGGCTGTCCACCACCACGCGGTCGACTTCGGTTTCCGCGCCTTCGATGGTCAGTTCGACTTCCTTGCCCAGGTCTTTGGCCAATTCGCGCACCAGGCGCGGGAATTTCTGGAACAGGCGGCCGACCGGCTGCATGCGGGTCGCCAGGGTGGCGCGCTGCAGTTCGCTGGAATAGCGCGAGGCGCGTTCCAGGGTTTCCGTCAGCGCCGACATCAGGGTCGCGGCCTGGCCTTCGAATTTGAATTGCTGCAGGCGTTCCAGCAGCACGGCAGCCTGGTTGGCGGCCTGCACGGATTCGCCCGCCACTTCCAGCAGCGCGTCCAGCTTGACCGCGTCGATCCGGATGCTTTCTTCCTTGGCCGGCGCGTTATTCGGCTTGTCGTCGCCCTTTTCAGGACGGGCGCGCGGCGCCGGCGCCACCGCCGCAGCGGCCGCTTGCGCTTCCGCCACGCCTTCCGCATGCGCGACGGCAGGCGCTGGCGCGGCAGGGGCTTCGGCGGCAGCGGCAGCGGCAGCCGGGGCCGGAGCAACCGCTGCCGGCGCCGCTGCGCTGCGCGTATAAGTTCCTTCCGGCACCACCGAGATATACATGCCTTCCCAGTCCAGGCCATCGCCACCCACCGCGGCCGGCGCGGCAGGCGCCGCCGTGGCCACTGGCGCAGGCGCGGCGGCAACCGGGGCCGCCGTCGGTGCAGGCGCGGCCGGGGCCGCCGCCTTCTTGGCTGGCGCGCTGGTCTTACCCTCGATCGCATCCGTGAGGATGGCTTCCAGGTCGGCCGGCATCGCGCCCAAGCTTTCCGAAGGCACGCCGTTATTCAGTTCCGACAACTGGTCGGCCACGAATCCGGATGCCTGCAGCGCCGCCTCGATCGACAGCGGCGTCACCGGCGCGGCGCCGGTACGCAAAGCATCGAACAGGTTTTCCGTCAGGTGGCACGCGGCGACCAGCGCCGGCAGGTTCATGAAACCGGCGCCGCCCTTGATCGTGTGGAAGGAGCGAAACACCGCATTCAGTGTTTCTTTATTTTCCGGGTCGCGTTCGAGGCGCAACAAGTGTTCTTCAACATTTACTGCCAGGTCCATCGCCTCGACGACGAACTCCTTGAGCATATCGTCCATTAGAATCCCAGATCGGCAAGAAGGTCATCGACACTGTCCTGGTTCAGCGCAACGGTCGGCACCGAAGGACCGCTCATCAGCTGCACCTCTTTTTGCGCCATCTTCTCGCGCTTGTCCGCCGGCGCGTTGTCACGCAACAGTTGCGCCAGTTCCGATTCCACGGTCTTGGTGATGACCACGACTTTCTTGATCAACTGGCCCGTGATGTCCTGGAAATCCTGCGCCATCATGATTTCCAGCAAGCGGGCTTTTTCCGCTTCGGTCGCTTCCGACACCGCGGCGGCAAAGGCGCGCGAATCGCCCGCCAGCACCTTGAATTCATCGATCGACAGCTTGCCGGCAAACAGCGCGGCCCAGCGGTCTTCCATTTCCCTGGATTTCTTCGACAGTACATCCTGCGCCGGCATGCCATCGTCGAGCGTATTGAGCACTTTGTTGGCGGCCTGCTCGGTCAGGCTGGCCACGTATTCCAGGCGGTCTTGTGCATCGCCGATTTGCGCCGACGCTTCCGTCAGCGCCTTGTCATAGCCCAGTTCGCGCAGCGAGTCGTGCAGCAGGCGCACGATACCGCCCAGGCGTTCAAACATCGGGTTGCCGGAATCGCCGTCACTGTCGCTTTCCGCCGCTGCGGGCGCGGCCTCGGCCACCACTGCCGCAGCTGGCGCGGCAGGTGCGGGCTCAGGCGCGCGGGAGGCGGCTACTTCGTCAAACAGGCTTTCCAGGTCATCTTCCGCTGAGGCTGCCGGCGCCGGAGCCGGCGCCGCTGGTGCTGGATCTGCGGCGCGTTGCGCAGACACTTCATCAAATAGTGCGTCGAAATCATCAGCGGCGTTGGTCATTCCTGCTTCTCCATGTCTGTATTGGTTGCTGCATATGCTGCATCACTGCTGTTTTACCTGGGCGCGGACATTTAATGATGCCCGGCAATATCAAAACCGCTGGTGCGAGTTTAGCAGGGCGCAAGCCGGTTGTTCAATCGCCGGGACAGGAAAGCCGCTTGCCATCCCCCTGCGGCGTGGGTAAAACCAAGTTTACTGTTGTATTTGCAGATACTATCATCGCTCGCCCCGGGAAGGGGCGCGGAGAATGTTATTTCGATGCTTCCATGCAAAAATTACAGCACCGCGATTATTTAATTTGCGCTATACCGCGCGGATTATTGACAATTATCAAGACGTTATCAGCCTCCCGTGGTTCAATCCGGGGCTACAATGAAGGTGCCAGCGCCATCACCCGAGGGAAAGGAGCTTGATATGTACCGGAAAATCCTGATTACCACCGACGGTTCCGCGGTTTCCAGCATGACAGCCTGTGCCGGCGTGAAATTCGCCCAGCAAATGGGGGCGGAAGTGTTGGCGCTGTTTGTCGCGCCGGAATATCAATACCCGATATATGTGGAAATCATTCCGCCCAGCTATCCCAGCGAGGAGGAATACCGCGCCGCGATGCAGCGCGCCGGACGCGAACATGTGCAGGCGATCCTCGATGCATGCGAGAAAAAAGGCCTGGCATGCCAGGGTGTGACGGCCTTTGCGGAAAGCGCGGCGCAGAAAATCGTCGATGTGGCCAATGAACATGGCTGCGACCTGATTTTCATCGGATCGCACGGCCGCAGCGGCTGGGGCCAGCTGCTGCTGGGCAGCGTCACCAACAAGGTGCTGTCCCACTCGAAAATCCCGGTGCTGGTGCACCGGTTACTGAAAGAACCCCTGCCGGATTAACCGTCAGGTGATAGATAGAACCCGGCGGCAGTGACTATCTGCCGCCATCGACAAGGCCAACATGATCAGAATAGTCATCGCTGACGACCACACCATCATGCGCGAAGGTCTCAAGCGCATCCTCGACGGCGCGCCGGACATCGACATCACCGGCGAAGCCACCGACGGCTTCGAAGTTCTCACCCAGGTCCGCCAGGGCGGTTTTGATTTATTACTGCTGGACCTGTCCATGCCGGGCCGCAGCGGGGTTGAACTGATCCGGCAAATCAAGATTGAGGCGCCCAAGCTCAATATCCTGATCCTCACCATGCACGAGGAAGAGCAGTATGCGGTCCGCGCGATCCGCGCCGGTGCGCAGGGTTACCTGACCAAGGAAAGCGCGGGCACGCAACTGGTTGGCGCGATCCGCCGCGTGGCGTCGGGACGGCCGTACATCAGCACGGAAGTGGCGGAACAACTGGCGCTGAACATCATGATGCCAAGCGAGAACTTGTTGCACAAACAGTTGTCAGACCGCGAATTCGAAGTATTTTCCCTGCTGGTCGGCGGCAAATCCATCACCGACATCGCCAACAACCTGCATTTGTCGGTGAAAACCGTCAGCACCCACAAGACCCGCATCATGCAGAAAATGGGAATGAGTTCCTTGTCTGAGATGGTGCAATACGCGGTCGCACACCGCTTGCTGGCGCCCTTCAAGACGTAATTCCCTTCCCCTGCGCGCAGACTTTCGTTAGGAATATTCCTACAAAGCTGCGCCGTCTCCTACCCATAGATTCAGCGCCCGCTGATATCCATGCTTGGCCTCGGTTGGCATACTGAAACCATTCAAAAAGTTGCCGAATAGTCATAACTCCGGCACAACAACCGATACAGTCCCAGGGATGGACAACGCCACCAGGAGATCACCATGCAGTCCACACACATTTCCGACTTCCGTCCGGCGCAAGCGCAGCCATCTGGCGCCGAGGCGGGCCGCCAGCGCCAGGGCCGCCTCTGGTCGAATCTCAGGGAAGTTTGCGACTTGCTGCACATACCGACCACCAACATTCCGTCATCGGACGAACTGCTGTTCCAGCATGTGCAATTCAAGCAGGGCCAACGTGTCCACACCATCGGCCAGGCCTTCGACACCCTGTTTGTCGTCAATTCCGGCTTCCTGAAAACCGTCCTCATCGATGAATTCGGCAATGAGCAAGTGCTGAGCTTCCCCATGAAAGGCGACATGATGGGGGTCGATGGCATCCACACCCGCCATTACGCCTCGGAAGCCGTGGCGCTGTCCGATTGCGACCTGATCTTGCTGCCCTTCCGCAAACTAGCGGCGCTGGGCCGCGCCCACACGGAACTGGAAAACCTGCTGTACGGCGTGATGAGCCGCGAACTGGTGCGCGAACAAACCATGATCGGCATGCTCGGCGCCCTCTCCGCCGAAGCGCGCGTGGCGCGCTTCCTGGTGAATCTGGCCGACCGCTTTGCCGCCATGGGCTACTCCAGCAAGCTGTTCAACCTGCGCATGACGCGCCACGAAATCGGCAGCTACCTGGGCCTGACCCTGGAAACCGTCAGCCGCACCCTGTCGGCGTTCAATGAAGTGGGATTGATCAGCGTGGACCAGCGCACCATCGGCATCAAGGATGCGGAAGCGCTGAAAAACCTGCGCCGCCTGCCGCCCTCGCGATCGCGCAGCCGCCAGCGGGCGCGTGCCGAAGCCGCGGCCGCGGCCGCGCCGGCGCCCATACTGGCGACCGCCTGAACGCCCGCCACGCGCCGCAACAAGCCCGCTCCTTGCGGGCTTTTTTTATTATTCGCCGATGCCGGGCCTTCAGGCCGGGCACCTCATTTATCCGGCTTTGCAAAATCCCCTTGCAAAGTTGATAGCGATGCTCAATAATACAAATGAGAATCATTATCATTTATTAGGAGCCATCGCATGCACAGTGTCAAAAATACTTCGCCTATCGCCGCCGTCCCAGCCACCCCGGTGGCGGCCAGCGCGCCTGCTCCTGTCCGCCGCGTCACCAGCGCGTCCCTAATGCAAGACCAGCGTGAAGTCGAGATCGAGCACAACAACAAGATTTACCGCCTGCGCATCACCCAGCTGGGCAAACTGATCCTCACCGCCTAAGGTTCCAGCCACCGCATCAACCACCGTACCAGCCGCAGCGACTTCCGCCGCACCTGACGCCGCACGCGTCGCCGTATCTGTAATGCCCGCCAGCCATCCGTTCCCCCGGTAGCCAGCCTCCTCACGTATCCGACTTCGCAAGGAGAGCCTGATGGCCATCATCGACCGTACCGATCCACGCATTGATCCGCTTGTTGACCCGCTTGTTGACCCGCTTATTGATCCCCTGTTTGATCCCCTGTTTGATCCGGCGTCCCCGAGCAGTGCCCAGCCGAGCCAGCGTCCGGAACTGATGCTGTCCGCCGTGCTGCACCTGATGTCCCATTACACCGCCAATGCGGGCGAAGGCGGCTGCGTCAAGCTCGCATCGGTGATCGAGCGCCACCTGAAGGCGCTGGCGTCCCTGCCCGGCCTGGCGCCGGTGCTGGCCGCGACCTGCCAGCAACTGTCGGACCAGTGGGCCAATGAAGTCGAGCGTGCGATGCCGGTACAGGAAAGCTTCCTGGCCCGCATCATGGCCCGCCACCGGGCCCAGCCCGCGGCCATCTGACGGAGGCCGCGATGTGCGATAAACACCAGGCAGCACCGGGCCCGCAGCGCGCCAGCCATAGCGCCGCGCTGGCGGTGGAAATGGCGCTGGCCAACGCTACGCGGGCGGGCATGCCCGCCCCTGCCGCGCAGCCTCCGCGCGGCAGCAACGCGCCGCAGCAAACGCAAGATTCCCGTGCATCGCGGCAAGTGGGCAACGCAAGCCCCGCGCATGCCGCGCATGCGGCACAGCCGTCGCGCCGCCGCAAGTTGTGGGAACTGTCGCATGCTTGCCACTGCCCGCTGGTCGGCGTCGGCATGCCGCTGGCGGCGCTGCGCAAGCTGGTGGGCAAGGTCACCGGCGGCACCGTGGTCGCGGGCGATTACGAACTCCACGTCGGTGTGGTCACGGAATGCGGCGCCCGTAACCGTTTATCCGAAGCGCTGCAAAAGGAACTGGACCGCCGTTACACCGCCGTCCTGCAGCGCTTCCGCGCCGCCAAGGAAACGGAACAGGTCGCCAGCTTGTGGCAGGCGGCGGTTGTCAATGGCGACGTGGCCGGCGCTTTCTGGGCCGCGCTGACCCATGCGCGCTGCACCGCGGAGCTGGAAGAGCAACTGTGCCGCGACTTGCACATGATCCAGCACCAGGCCGGCGCCTGCGTGCGCGCCGACCTCGCGCGCTTCAACGCCGTCATCGAAGAAAACACCCAGTTGGTGCGCGAAACCGCGCGCCTGCAACAGCGCCACGCCGCCCTGCAACAGGAATGGCAGGCCGAGCGCGATCGCCATGGCGCGCAACTGATGCAGTTGCGCGCGCAAGTGGTGGGCCGCGACAGCATGGTCGATTCGCTGCGCCATGAACTGGAACAGTTGCGCGCCTCGATCCCGGGCCTGGAAAGCCGCGATCGCCTGGCCCGGCGCCTGGCGCTGGCCGACGAGCGCGAGCGCGCGCTGCGCCAGCAAATCCAGGATTTAAAACAGGACTTGCAACAACAGCAGCAGGAGCATGCGCGCGCCCGGGAAACCCTGGCCAGCCAGGCGGAGCACGACAGCGTCTTGCCACCGGCTCCAACCGACCTGCCGAACGTGATCTGGCTGTCGCAGCGCAATGTGCTGTGCGTGGGCGGCCGCAGCGGCAACGTGGCCAGTTACCGGGCGCTGGTGGAACAGGTGGGCGGCCAGTTTTCACATCAC
Organism: Pseudoduganella sp. GW821-FHT12E03; assembly: GCF_058807115.1. Lineage (NCBI taxonomy): Bacteria > Pseudomonadati > Pseudomonadota > Betaproteobacteria > Burkholderiales > Oxalobacteraceae > Pseudoduganella > Pseudoduganella sp. GW821-FHT12E03. Next base: position 262,823 of record NZ_JBXAQJ010000009.1, read on the forward strand.
GATGGCGGCCTGGAAGACAATGTGGCGCGGCTGGAATCGAGCATGGCGCAAGCGGACCTGGTGATTTGCCAGACCGGCTGCATCAGCCACAGCGCGTACTGGCGCGTCAAGGATTACTGCAAGCGCACCGGGAAACGCTGCGTGTTTGTCGACAACCCCAGCGTGTCGAGCCTGGCACGCGGACTCGAAGAAGCCGCCATTTAAGCCCCCCCCCCGGAAGCAACAAAACCCCGCAAGGCGCGAGCCCTGCGGGGTTTTGTTTTGACCGTTGCCGGCCGCTTGTGGCGGCCGGCAATCTTTCAAGCTTCGATTAGAAGCTGTAGGAACCGGTCATGTAGAACGTGCGGCCCATCGTGTCTGCGTAACGTGGGTCGTAGCCAACCTGGTGGCCCGACGAAGCGCGCAGCGACAGTGGCGGGTTGCGGTCAGCCAGGTTTTTGATACCAGCGCGCAGGCTTGCTTGCTTGGTGATCGTCCACTTGCCTTGCCAGTCGATGGTCAGGTACGAAGGAACTTGCAGACGGAACGTTTCCAGCGCGTTGGTGGTGGTGTTACGGTTGGTCTGTTCCGCGTCGGTGTAACCGTTGCGGTAGTTAACCGTGACCGTGTTGCTGAACGCGCCGGTATCCAGGGTGTTGGCCCAACGGATCACGTGGCGGAACGACACGGCATCGTTGATACCGTAGAAGTTCATGCTGTTGGTCCACTTGTCATCCGTGCCTGGTTCGGTGTAGTCCGACTTCATCAGGTAGGTGCCGTTCAGGACCGTGGTGAAGTTGCCGAAGCCGAAGCGGTGACGGTAGGTGGTTTCCCAGTCGATACCCTGGTTGTGGGTCTGGCCGATGTTGATCGACAGCGTTTTCTTCGCCCAGTAGGTGTCGCCGGTCGAAGGTTCGGTGAAGGTCGTGAACAGGCTGCGGAACTTGGCAGCATTGTTGAAGATCTGCGATTCCGATACCGACGATACCGCGTCACGGATCTTCACATCCCACAGGTCAGCCTGGATCGAGAACGACGCGGTCGGCTCGAGACGGAAGCCCACTGCGTACTGTTTCGATTTCTCTGGCTTCAGGCCTTCATTGCCGCCCGAGATCACGTTGTACTGGGTCTTGCCGTTGCGGCAGTAGATTGGGTTTTCCGCGCGCAGAACGTCCGGGCAGTTCCACGAGCTGGCGGTGAAGCCGGCGTTAACCAGTGGCTGGCCGATGTCCAGCATCGAAGGCGCCTTGAAGCCAGTGCCGTACGAACCACGGAACAGCATGGACTGCGAAGGCTGCCAGCGTGCCGACACTTTGTAGGTGTTCGACGATTCTTTCGAACCCATGGTGCGGTTCGCCAGGGCGTTCTTCACGCCGTCGAAGGTGTCGTAACGGGCCGCGCCGGACAGTTCCAGGGTCTTCACGATCGGAGCAACCACCTCGGTGAACACACCGTAGTTGGCGCGCTGCATGTCGTATGCAGGCGATGCGCTGAAGTTGTAGATGTCGGTACCGGTCGCGTTCGGGGTCTGAACGTAGTGGTAGTCGCGGTAGTCCGCGCCCACTGCGATCTGCGACTTGCCGCCTGGCAGGGCGAACAGTTCACGCGAACCACGGACGTCGATACCCTTCAGGGTGGTCGACGCTTCGCGGATCGAACCGTGGAAGATCGAGTTGGCGATCAGGGCCTTGGTGGCGTCCGATTGCGCGCCGATCGGTGCGAACGGGTCGAACTGGTTCTTGGCCAGCATGTCGCGGAACTCGGTGTTCTTCGCGTAGCCGCCAACATATTTCTCGTTCAGTTTGTTACGCGACCAGGTCAGGCCGGTGCCGAACGACCATGCGCCGATATCGCCTTCGGCGCCCAGCACCAGGTTGGACGAATCAGTGATGGTCTGGCTGGCGCGCGAACCCCAGTCGTAGGTACGGTAGTTACCCGAGATCGAACGGATCGCTGCTTGCTGCGCGGTGGTCAGGTAAGGCGCCACGTACTTGTTGTACATGTCGGTGCCTTTGACGATCGTGAACGGTGCGGTGTTCGCAGCGATACGGGCGGTCAGGTCCAGGCGCGAGAAAGCCACTTCCGAGAACACGGTGATGTCCGGGGTTGCTTTGAACGAAGCTTTACCGAAGAACGAATCACGTTTGTTTTCCGGAACGATTTCAACCATCGTCACGAAGTCGAATGCACAGTTCTGCACCAGGGCGGTGTTGACCAGGCTTTCGAAGTTCAGCGCAGGGCACTTGCCGTTGGCTTTCAGGTACGGGCTGAAGCCCACGCCTGGCAGGCCGCTGGCTGGCGTGAAGCCAACCGACACGTTGGCCGGAATGGTCGCGGTGCTGGTGCGGTCGTAGATGTACTTGGTGCCGTTGTGCATGAACGGCAGGTAAGCAGTCGCGCCGAATGGGCGGTCGGTTGCTTTCACCTGGGTCTGCTCGTCGTGGCGGTACGACAGCAACACGTTGTAGCGGTTGTCTTCCAGGTCGCCGAAGCCGGCGGTGACGCTGAAGTTGCTGTTGCGGCCGTCGCTGGATTTGCTTGGCTGGCCGTACGATGCTTCAACGTTCACGCCCTGGTAGTTTTTCTTCAGGATGAAGTTGATCACGCCAGCGATCGCGTCGGAACCGTACAGGGCGGATGCGCCGTCGGTCAGGATTTCAACGCGCTCAACCGCGCTCATTGGAATCGCGTTCAGGTTGATCGACGAACCGGAGCCTTGTGGAGCAATACGGCGGCCGTTCAGCAGAACCAGGGTGTAGCTGGCGCCGATGTCGTGGATCGATGCCGTCACGTTACCGCCCGAGTTGGTACCGGCAGCGATTGCAGCGATGGTGAAACCTTGCATTGCTGGCAGAGCCTGGATCAGGTCTGCAACAGTTACCGCGCCGGACTTGGCGATCTGCTCTTGCGTCAGGCGTTGTACTGGCAGTGCGCCTTCAACGTTGATGCGCTTGATCGCGGAACCCGTGATCTCGACTTTCTGGACTTGCTCTTCAGCGACAGCTGCGCCGGCGAACAGGGCCGAACCGGCCAGGACTGCCAGTGCCAGACGCACGTTGCGGGCGCCGATCTTCTCTTGCAAATTCATTCATTACTCCCTGTAATGTGGTAAAAAACACATGAGCAAGGGGAATGCAAATGCAAAATCGTGCCTGGCGGTCTGTCAGATCGTATGCGGGGGAAAGGCTTGTAACGACAAGCCCAAAGCGCAGGAAATGGAACGAGAACTAGCTCAGCGACGGGTGCAGGAACTACCAGCCATTGCTCAATGGGAACGGATTATGTAACGGGTTTGTCATGTACGGACAGGCTTTTTTAGCAATTCCGTTACAAAACGGACACGAAATTGCAATAAAAGGAGAATGTTTAGAAATGTTTGTATCAAATCAAATTTAATTCCGGTTAACTGACCTAAAAACGAAGGCAATTGTTGCGCTTTAGCCACAGACAAACTATTTTGTTGCTAATAAACATCGCGCCGATATCGATTTTCTGTTATCAGTTCATTCATTTTGTCACGCCCCAAGATATCGCTCAGCGCCCGGTCCACGCCCGCCGCCATGCCTTGCAAACTGCCGCACACATAGATCGCCGCGCCCTGCGCCACCCAGTCGCGCAAGGCCGCCGCCTGCGCCGGCAACATGTCTTGAACGTACTGCTTGACCCCGTTCTCCGCCGCCCCATCGCGTGACCAGGCCACATCGAGCTGCTGCAACTGCCCTGCCGCGCGCAGCGCATCCCATTCGTGGCGGTAGTGGTAATCGTGCTGCGCGTGGCGCTCGCCAAACAGCAGCCAGTTGCGGCCCTGCCCGGCCCGGGCGCGCGCGCGCAAATGGCCGCGCAAGCCGGCAATGCCGCTGCCATTGCCAATCAGGATCAGCGGCCGGTGTTCATTGCCCTCCAGCCGGAAGCGGCTGTGCTGGCGCAAGCGCATTTGCAGGGTGGCGCCCAGCGGCGCTTCACGGCACAGCCAGCCGGAAGCGATCCCGGTACCTCCCTGCAATACATCGTCGTGCATGTGCAAGCGCACCAGCAAGTGCACCCGGCCATCGGACGGAATCGAGGCGATCGAATATTCGCGCGGCTTGTCCGGCTCGGCCGGCGCCACCACCTGCACCAGGTCGCCGGATTGCCAGTCCGGCAATGCGCCGTCTTCCGGCTCCAGTTCGATATGGTAAATCGGGGCGCCGCTGCTGCCTTCATTGAGCCAATGGCGCTCGGCCAGGCGCCAGGCGCCAAAGGCCGGCGCGCTCCAGTCCGGCGCATCGGTGGTGCCGGCCAGGTGGCTCAACGCATGGCGCCAAGCCCCGATCGCGCTGTCGGCCAGCCGGTCCGCTTCAATCCGCGCCACCAGCGGCTGCGCGCCCTGCTCTTGCAGCCAGCTGTCGAGCGCGCGGCCAAAGCCGCAATACTGCGTATAACTGCTGTCCCCCAGCGCCAGCACCGCGTAGTGCAATTGCGGCAGCGGCACGGCGCCCGTCATCATGCGTCCGACAAAGGCCGCCGCGGCATCCGGCGCATCGCCTTCGCCATAGGTGCTGACCACGAACAGGATGCGCTCGGCCTGCTGCAATTCATCGCGGCTCAGCGCCGACAATGTGCACAGCCGCACCGGTATCCCGGCCAGGCGCAGGGTGTCGGCGGTCTGGGTGGCCAGTTGTTCCGCGTTGCCGGTCTGGCTGGCGTGCGCGACGATCCAGCCGGGGCCGGCGGCGCGCGCGGCGGCGCGCTCGGCCGCGTCATGGGCCTTGCGGCGGCGCCAGCCCAGCAGCGCCGGTGCGCACACCAGTGCATAGCTGACCAGGCAGGCTGCCGTCAGCGCCAGCCGGGTGGTATCGAGTGTGACTATCATGGGAAATCTTATTCGTCGTCCAGCATGGCGCGCATGGCGCTGCTGATCAATTCAGTACATGCCGGACCCTCGCCGCCGCGCAACACGAACCGCGCCGCCAAGCCCTGCCGCTCCGCCAGCGCCAGCCCCTGCTCCGGGCCCAGCACGGTCAGCGCGGTCGACCAGGCGTCGGCCGCCATGCATTGCGGATGCACCACCGTCACGGACGCCAGAGCGTTGCAGACCGGCATGGCGGTACGGGGATCGATGGTGTGCGCATAGCGCCGGCCATCTTGCATAAAAAATTTGCGGTAATCGCCGGAGGTGGCGACCGACAAGCCGTGCAGCGCCAGCACCATCCCGGGCAGGCCGCTGTCCGGCAAGGGTTCCAGTTCCACCCACCACGGCTGCCCGTCCGGCCGCATGCCGGCGCCGCGCAATTCGCCGCCCACTTCGACCAGGAAATGCCTGACGCCGTGATGCGACAGGAAATACGCGAGACGGTCGACGCTGTAACCCTTGGCCACCGACGATAAATCCAGCTGCACGCGGCCCGGCTGGAGCGCGCGCTGGCGGTCGGGGTCAAGCGCGATGCGGAAAGCTTCGCGCTGTAGGCGCAGGGTGCGGATTTCGTCGGGATCGGGCACGGTAAACGCATCGTCGCCGTGGCGTGCGCCGGCAATCGCTGGACCAAATCCCCAGCGATTGACGATGTGCCCGGCTGCCGGATCATAGGCGTCGCCACTGAGGCGTCCGACTTCCACCGCATACGTCAATACATCAAAAAACGCGCGCGGCAACACATGCCAGCTGCCGGGGGCCGCGCGATTGAAGCGGCCCAGGTTGGAATCGACTTCCCAGTGGCTCATTTCCGCCACCACGATATCGAGCTGCTGTTGCAGCAACTCCTGTAACGCTTCCGGCACCGCCTTGCCGGCCGGCGCCGCCAGCCGCACCGACCACGTGGTGCCCATGCTGCGGCCCGCGAAGTCGTGGATGGCGGCGCCGGCCGGCGCCGGGTCGGCGGCGATATGGTGCGGTAACAAGACCCGGCGCATGCCGATTCCGCTAAGCCCGGCTTATTGCGGCAACACTTCCACCGTGGCCGCGTACGTCACGCGGCGCGGCACGAACGGGCGCGGCTGGCCCGGTTGCGGCGCCGCCACGACTGGCCAATTCGACGTCACCAGGTACATGCCGGCATCCGGCAGGGTGAACGTGATTTCGCCTTTCGCATCGGTGCTCTGGCGGATTTCGCCCAGGGTGCCACGGTAGCGCACGCCGCCCGGGATCAGGCTGAACGCCTGGTTGGCGGCAGGCTTGCCATCAAGCAGGAAGCGCCAGGTGGCTTTTTCACCGGCATGCATATCGTTCGGATGCGTGACCGGCACCATTTCCAGGCCCGCGCCGGTTGGCTTGAAGACCGCCTCATCGGTCTTGTTGGCCGACACGAAGGTTTCCAGGCGGCCTTCGGTACGCGACACCTTGACGTCTTCCGCGCCGGCCGGCAGGGTTTTCAAGCCTTCCTCGTTACCACGGTACATCTTGCTTTCGCCATTGAGCTTGTAGCTGGCCATCACGTTTTGCTGCAGCACCGCGACTTTATAGGTGCCGGCCTTGGCCATCTGCACGTCAAAGGTGGAACGCAGGCGGCCAGTCACGGCATTTTTCGGCTCGACCTTGGCGCCATCGGGGCCGATCACGACCAGGCTGTCGAGCTTCAGCGGCTGGTGGTCAACCGTAAACAAGTCTTCCGAGATGGCGGCATCGACCGTCACCCACGCATCCTTGGATTCCACCATGGTGGTCGATGGCAGCAGCCATGGCTTGTGCGCATACGCGTTCAGCGCGAAGCCGGCCAGGGTCAGGGCCAGCAGCGGTTTGGTCGGGTTCATCATGTTCAGTCCTTATTTATACAGTGCGGTCACGTTGCCCAGCTCTTCCTTGCCTTTTACCGAGCCCAACTGGCCCGCTTTCAGCGGCAAGGTCACCGGTACTTTGACCAGCTCGCGGCCGCCCGCTTCACGCGCGGCTTCCATCACCAGCTGGTACTGGCCGGCCGGCAGCTTGTCGAGGGCGGCGGTGGCGGTATTGAAGGTCAGCGTGTGTTCGCCCGGGGCGCGGGTCGCGCCGGACACGCCGTCGAGCGGCAAGGTCACGTCGCGGCCGGCCTTGCGCCACCACTGGCGCATGTCCTTGACCCACTTGGTGCCGGCATTGTCTTTTTTCTTGACGTCATACAGCACCGCCAGGTTGGTGACAACTTTCTGGTCCGCGTTTTCCAGCCAGGCGGCCACGTACGGGCGGTGGTATTCGGCCACGTTCAATTGCGGGATTTCAAACTTGACCGCCAGGTCGGCGGCCATGGCCGGCGCGCCGGCCAGCGGCAGGGTCATGGCGATGGAGTAGCGTAATTTCATCAGTGTTACCTTCAATGGATAAACAGCAGAGCAATGACAAACGGCACCAGTACGCCGAAGCCGACAACCGGCCAGGTCGATGGCCGGTTGGCCGCGTGGAACTTCAAAATCAGGAAACCGGTAATGCAAAACACCAGGCAGACCACGGCGAAAATATCGATGAACCAGTTCCAGGCCGTGCCCGTATGCCGCCCCTTGTGCACGTCGTTGAGCCAGGAAATCCAGCCCCGGTCGGTATTTTCATATTCCGTGGCGCCATCTTCCAGGCCGATGCGCACCCAGGCATCGCCACCCGCCTTCGGCAGCGGCACATACACTTCATCGCTGGACCATTCCGCGCCGCGGCCGCCGACATTGATCGACCAAGTCGCGCGCAGCCACTGTTCGGCCGCTTCCGGCAACGCGTCCTTGGCGCCATCGTGTTCTTCCGCATACGCCTTCAATTGCGCCACCAGCGGCGCCGGCGCGGTCGCCTGCAGCCGCGTGATGACGGGCTTGGCTTCGATTTGCGACGCGTGGTTCAACGTGATGCCGGTAATGCTGAACAGGAACATGCCCATCAGGCACAGCGCGGAACTGATCCAGTGCCATTGGTGCAGGTTTTTCAGCCAGACCGCGCGGCTGGCTTGCTTGGAAACGCTCAAGGGAATGCCTTCTGATGAGTAGGAATAGCAACAGCAACTGCTAGTGACTCGAAAATGATAATCATTATCATTTGCGGAGTCAATCAAGCCTTCTGAAATTTACATAAATCATGATTTATTGCTCGTATATTGCCAAACCATTGCAAATGGTATTGAAAATGATAGTGAGAACGATTATCATTTGCGTCAACACTACTAATTTGCCAGCCAATCCCGCTTCGGACCAGCCAGCTTTTCACCAATTCTGTCTGGAGATTTTCCGTGTCCGTTATCCGCAGCCGCAAGCACACCCCTGCCACCCAACCCCTGCTGACGCAGTCGATGCTCAACCACGCCCGCCTGAACCAGTCGCTGCTGGCGCTGGCAGCGATCACCCTGCCGCTGGGCGCCACGGCGCAACAGGAAAAGACCCTGTCGGAAGTGAAGGTCAACGCGGCGGCCGACGTCCCGTTCAAGGCGGAAAAAGTGTCGTCGCCAAAGCTGACGCAACCGCTGATCGACACCACGCAAACCATCACCGTCATTAAAAAGGAAGTGCTGCAGGAACAAGCCGCCTCGTCGCTGGTGGAAGCGCTGCAAAACACCCCGGGCATCACCTTGCAGCTGGGTGAAAACGGCAACACCAGCGCCGGCGACACCTTCCAGATGCGCGGCTTTTCCGCCCAGTCGTCGATCTTTGTCGACGGTATCCGTGACCTGGGCGCGGTGACGCGCGACGTCTTCAACGTCGAACAAATCGAAGTCTCGAAAGGCCCGGCCGGCGCCGACATCGGCCGTGGCGCCGCCGCCGGTTATATCAACCTGTCGTCCAAGCTGCCGCAGCGTGAAAACGCGATTTCCGGCACCGCCAGCTACAACTCCGGCGAAAAAGCCCGCGCCACCGCCGATTTGAACCGCACCATCGGCGACAACGCCGCGTTCCGCCTGAACGTGATGGCCGAAGATGGCGGCCTGATGGGCCGTAAAGTCATCGACAAGAAACGCCAGGCCATCGCGCCGTCGATCGGCTTCGGTCTCGGCACGCCAACCCGCGCCTACCTGTACACGCAACACGTGCGCTCGGAAGGCACCCCGGACGGCGGCGTACCAGCCATCGGTATCCAGGGTTTCAACCCGACCTTCATCGGCGGCACCAAGGAAGTCAATGAAGCCAACATGGCCCTGGCCCGTTCCGCGCCGCGCGTCGGCCGCGAAGCCTTCTATGGTTTCGCCACCGACTATGAAAAACAGGACGCCGACATGGCGACCGTGAAAATCGAACACGAACTGGGTGCGAAAACCACGCTGACCAACATCAGCCGCTATGGCCGCTCCAGCATCGACCGCGTCCTGACCGGCGTCAACGGCATCACGCCCACCGGCGGCGCCAACACCAGCACCTGGACCATTGCGCGTACCCGCCAAAGCGTACTGCAGGAAAACAAGATCCTGGCCAACATCACCAACGTGGTGTCGGAATTCGCCACCGGCGGCCTGAACCACACGGTCTCGGCCGGCCTGGAATTCATGTCGGAAGAACAAACGTCACTGGGCCGCGCCGGCCTCGGCACGGTCGCAGCCAATTCCACAGCCATCCCCGCCGCCAACCTGTACGCGCCGAATCCAAGCGATGTCCTGGTCGGCTACAAGCCGGTGCTGACCGGCGCGGCCACCATCGGCAAAACCAACACGGCTGCCGTCTATGTGTTCGACACGATCAAGCTGAACGACCAGTGGCAAGTCAATGGCGGCCTGCGCACCGAGCACTACAGCGCTGAAACCCTGCAGACCCCGGCCACCGGCGCCACGGTCGCGACACCGCGCATCACGAAAGCCGACAACCTGAACAGCATGAAAGCCGGCGTGCTGTACAAGCCAGCCGACAACGGCAGCATTTACCTGTCATACGCCACTTCGTACCTGCCACCGGGCGGCACCAACTTCACCTTGGCGGCGGAAAACGCCAACAGCAACTCGAACTCCGCGCTGGATCCGCAAAAGACCACCAACATCGAGTTCGGCACCAAGTGGGACGTGATCGAGAAGCAACTGGCGTTGACGGCGGCGCTGTACCGCACCGACAACAAGAATGAGCTGACGGTGCAAAACACCACCACCCTGGAAATTTCCCAGCTGGGCAAACGCCGCGTGGAAGGGATCGAACTGGGCGCGGTCGGCCAGATCACCCGCAACTGGAGCATCATCGCCGGCCTGGCCACGATGGATACCAAGGTCTTGCAAGGCACCACCGCCAACAATGCGGCCGGTGCGGCGGCGCGCTGGTCGCCGGACTTCACGGCCACCCTGTGGACCAGCTACAAGTGGAATGATGCGCTGAGCTTCGGCGGCGGCGTACGCCACACGTCCGAGCAAAAGCGCGTGGTGAACCCGGGCGCGATCATGACAGCGGAAAATACGCCTGGCATCCCGGCCTACACCGTGGCCGACGCGATGGCTTCGTTCAAGGTCAACAAGAACATCAGCCTGCAGTTGAACGTGTATAACCTGTTCGACAAATTCTATGTCGGCACCCTGAACAACGGCGGTTCGCGCGCCACCATCGGCGCGCCGCGTTCGGCGCAGTTGACGGCGAACTTCCTGTTCTAAGTCCCAAAGTCCGGCCATACCAAAACCGCCGCGCCGCTTTCCCGAGGGGAAGCCGCGCGGCGGTTGTCATTTCAGCGGTTCGGGCCCATGGCGGAAAACACGCGCCGCCATGCGGGCCCTGGAGCTTACTGCTTGTTCTGGTCGCCCTGTTGCTGGCTGCCGCCCTGCTGGCTGGCTTGCTGGCTGGATGAAACACCCTGGCTGGCAGCGCTGGCTGGATGACCGGCGGCATTCTGGCCGGTACCGCTGCTGGAAGCGGTCCGCGCACTCTGGCTGTTCTTGTGGCTCATGCTGCCGGCGCGGCGCGCCTCTTCCGGCGTAAATTCATGCGCCGTGCCTTTCTGGTGGGCGGCACGTCCGCCCTGGGCCGCGATTTCCCGCTGTCGTGCAGGGTCCATCGAGGCGAAACCGCGGCTGCTGGTATCGCCGCTTTGCTTGCTGCCTGTTGCCTTGTTGCCCGACTGATTGCCGGATTGATTCGTCGCCGAGACGTCACGTCTGCCAGCATTGTTGTCGCCTTGTTTTGATGATGCCATCACATTCTCCTCTTGATTCGTTGTACTGCATTGCCGAGCCTTGTTGGGGCTCTCAGTGATGCCCGTACGGGGCAATTTCATGGTAGATCAACGCTGTAGAGGAGGACATAGGACTCATGCAGTAGGCAATGTAGGATCAGTCTTACAACAAGTGACTATCCTTTTCTTACGTACTGGATGTTATTTTTCCTACAGAAAAGACTGCATCTCCAGCGACAACAAACACCCGATCGCCCTGGCTCAGCTGTAAAGCGTGGCCACCGGTAAAAGCGCCGAACGCCGGCAAGATCGTGCGCTGCGCTCCGGCAACAAAACACGGCAGCCGCAACGCATCGCGTCCGTCGGACAGCCGGTACACCGGATGCACGTGGCCCGCCACCACATGGCCACTGCCGGCCGGACAATCCGGATGGTGGCAAAAGGCCAGCGGTGCCACGTGGTACGGCTCGTCCACGACATCGAGCGCCAGTGCCGCGGCCGGATCGCCGGCATGGCGGTCATGGTTGCCGCGCACCACCGTGATGCGCAAACCCGCATGGTGCGCGCGCCACGCCAGCAACGCATGCGTCGCCGCATGGGCCGCCTGCGCGTGCAGGAAATCCCCCAGGAACACCAGGTGCGCCGCGTCCACCGCCGCCAGCGCGGCATCGAGCGCCGCCAGGTTGTCCATGGTGGTCCCATGCGGCACCGGCACGCCGTGCGCGCGGAATGCCGCGGCCTTGCCAAAGTGGATGTCCGCCACGGCCAGCAAGCGTTCGCGCGGCCAGTACAGCACCTTGTGCGGCAACAGCAGCACCCGTTCCCCGGCAATGACGGTTTCAAGGACGCTCATGGTCCAGGCTCCGGCCCCGCTGCTGTTTCCAGTTCGCGCAACATGCGCGCCACCCGGTCCGCGAGTTTTTCCGTACTGAGTTTTTCACGGAAGCGCTCCACCATCAGCGCAAAGCCGAACGGCGTGGCGCGCGCCACGGTATGCAGCGCCGTGGCGCGCCGCTGCAATTGCCGCAACGTGGCGCGCAGGCGGCCCAGTTCCAATTCCTGTTCCAGCACTTCCCGCTGCGCCTGCGTCAACAGCAGGTTGCCCGCATCATGCTTGCGGAACACGTCGAAAAACAGCGACGACGACGCCTGCAGCTGGCGCGCGCTCTTCTGGCCACCCGGATAACCTGAAAACACCAGCCCCGCGATACGGGCGATGTCGCGGAAGCGCCGCTGCGACAATTCGGTGGCGTTCAGGCTGGCCAGCACGTGTTCCAGCAAATGGGCGTCATCGAACAGGGCCGGACCGGGCCAGTCAAACGGGTGCGGCGCCAGCAATTCCACCCCGTAATCGTTGACCGCCATGGAAAACGTCGCGGGCCGCTCGCGCGCCAGGCGCCAGGCCAGCAATGACGCCAGCCCGGTATGCACGGCGCGCCCGGCAAATGGGTACAGGAAGACATGATGGCCTTCGCGCGAGTGCAGACGCTCCACCACGGTCAGCTCCGGCCCGGGCAACGACGACCAGCGCCGCTGCACTTCCAGCAACGGCCGCACCGCCTGCATTTCCGGCCCCGCGTACACGCCCTGCGCCGCCTGCCGCAGTTGCGCCAGCACGGCCTGCGCCAGTTCCGACGACAGCGGCATGCGCCCGCCCTGCCAGCGCGGCACCGCGCCCTGGGCGCGCTGCGCCCGGCGCACGTAGGCGGTCATTTCATGGACCCGCACGAATTCCAGGATGCGTCCCCCGAACAGGAAATGATCGCCCGGTTTCAGGCGCGCGATAAACGCTTCTTCCACGGTGCCGAGGCGCGCGCCGCGCAAGAATTGCACTTGCATGCTGGCGTCGGCCACGATGGTGCCGATATTCATGCGGTGGCGGCGCGCAATGGCCGCATCGCGCACGCGCCAAACGCCGTGTTCATCCGGCCGCACCCGGTGGTAGTCCGGATACGCGGTCAGGCTCTGGCCACCGCGCGCCACGAAATCCAGCGCCCATTGCCATTCCTCGTCGTGCAAATCGCGGTATGACCAGGCGCTGCGCACTTCGTCCCGCAGCGCATCCGGCGTGAAACCGCCGCCGGCGGCAATCGTGACCAAATGCTGCACCAGCACGTCGAGCGGCTTGTCCGGCGCCGTGCGCGCTTCGATGCGGCGCTCTTGCACGGCCTGCTTGGCCGCCGCCGCTTCCAGCAATTCCAGGCTGTGCGTCGGCACCAGGGTCACGCGCGAGACGCGCCCCGGCGCATGGCCGGAGCGCCCGGCCCGCTGCAGCAACCGCGCCACGCCTTTCGCGCTCCCCACCTGCAGCACCCGCTCCACCGGCAGGAAATCCACGCCCAGGTCGAGGCTGGAAGTGCAGACCACGGCTTTCAGCCTGCCGTCCTTCAGCCCCTGATCCACCCACTCGCGCACCGCCTTGTCCAGCGAGCCATGGTGCAGCGCCACCAGTCCGGCCCAGTCGGGCCGCGCCTCCAATAAATGCTGGTACCACAATTCCGCCTGTGAACGGGTATTGGTAAACACCAGGGTGGCCGCGTGGCGTTCGATCTCGTCCACCACGCGCGGCAGCATCGACAGGCCCAGGTGCCCGGCCCATGGGAAACGCGACGGATGCGCCGGCACCAGCGTATCGACCACAATCGCCTTCGGCGTGGCCCCTTCGATGATGACCGCATTGCCGGCGGCGTCGCCCACCAGCACGTGCAGTGCCCGCTCCAGGTTGCCCAGGGTCGCGGACAGCCCCCACACCGGCAGGCCGGGCCGCCAGCGCCGCAGCCGCGCCAGCGCCAGCTGCACTTGCACGCCGCGCTTGTTGCCGGCCAGTTCATGCCATTCATCGATGACCACCATATCGAGCTGCGCGCAATGCTCCTGCGCATCGGCGCGGCTCAGCATCAGCGACAGGCTTTCCGGCGTCGTCACCAGCGTTTCCGGCAAGCGCCTGGCCTGGCGCGCCCGCTCACCGGACGAGGTGTCGCCGGTGCGCGCCGCCACGCTCCATCCCGGCTGCATGTCGTCGACCGCCGCTTGCAGGCTGCGCAAGGTATCCGCCGCCAGCGCCCGCATCGGCGTGACCCACAGCACGCGCAGGCCGCGCTGCTGGCGGCCCGGTCTGCCCTGCTGCTGTGCGCCGCGCAGCATGGCGGCAAACCAGGCCGCATAAGTCTTGCCGGCGCCGGTGGTGGCGTGCAGCAGGCCGGAGCGGCCCTCGCACGCCGCGCGCCACACGTCGCGCTGGAATGGGAACACTTGCCAGCCGCGTCGGGCGAACCAGTGTTCGGCCTGCGCCAGCGGGTCGGCACAAGCGCCGGGATTCCGGGACGCGGCGGCTGCAGCGGCGACTGCAGCCTTGCCGCGCAACTGGCGCGCCAGCCTGCTCATGATGCCCCGGCTCCCAGCAATGCTTGCAGGGTGGCCAAGGTATCGGCATCGTCCACCGCCTTGTCGGTGCGCTGGCGCAGGATGCGGGGAAAGCGCACGGCGATGCCCGATTTATGGCGCGGCGATCGCGCGATACCCTCAAAGCCGATTTCAAACACCATGCTCGGCTGCACGCTGCGCACAGGGCCGAAGCGCTCGATGGTGGTGCGGCGGATCGCCTGGTCGACCGCCGCGATTTCCGCATCGGTCAATCCGGAATACGCTTTGGCGAACGGGACCAGTTGCCGCGTCCCGTGCTCATCATGCCCCCATACCGCAAACGTGTAATCCGTGTACAGCGAGGCGCGCCGTCCATGCCCGGCCTGGGCATACACCAGCACGGCGTCCACGCTGTAGGGATCGATCTTCCACTTCCACCACGTGCCCACATCGCGCGTACGGCCGACGCCATAGCGCGCCTCGCGCGCCTTGAGCATCATGCCTTCCACGCCGCGCTGGCGCGACTGCGCACGCAGCGCCGCCAGTGCCTCCCAGCTGTCCGCCGTCACCAGCGGCGAGAGCCGCAGCGCGGGCGACGCGGTTTGCCGCACCAGCTGTTCCAGCAGTGCGCGCCGCTCCCATTGCGGCAACTGCCGCACATCGGCGCCGCCGCGCTCCAGCAGGTCATAGGCCACCAGCAGGGCGGGACATTCCGCCAGCAACCTGGCCGATACGGCCTTGCGCGCGATGCGCTTTTGCAGGTCGGCAAATGGCGCGGGCGCGCCCGCCGCGTCCCGCCACACCAGGATTTCGCCATCGACCACCGTGCCATCGGGCAAGCGCAGCGCCGCCAGTTCCGGGTAGCGCTCCGTGATCAGCTCTTCGCCGCGCGACCACAGCCACACCTGCCCGGCGCGTGTCACCAGTTGCGCGCGCATGCCGTCATATTTCCACTCCACCTGCCAGTGTCCCACCGGCCCGAGCGCGGCCGGATCGCCGGCCAGCGCATGGGCCAGGAAAAACGGATAAGGATGGCCGCCGCGCCGCGCGTGCTCGTCATCGTCGGGCGCGCCCGTCAGCGCCAGGAAGGCCGCGCCACTGGGACGCGCGCGGCCATCGGTCCAGCCGATCAGGCGCTGCGCGATAATTTTCGCATCCACGCCGGACAGCGCGGCCAGCGCGCGCGTTACCAGCAGGCGCGACACGCCGACCCGCAAGCCACCGCCGATCAGCTTGGTCAGCAGGTAGCGCTCGCGGGTTTCCAGCTGATCCCAATAATCAAACAGCGCGGCGCGGATGGCCTCCGGCGCGGCGCCCCGCAGCGGTGCGATGCGTTCCTCGACCCAGTGCGCCAGACCCGCGTCGCTGCGCGCACGGGGCGCCGGCAACACCAGCGCGATGGTTTCCGCCAGGTCCCCCACCGCGTGGTAGCACTCGTCGAACAGCCAGCTATCGAGGCCGGCATATTCGGTCGCATACTGGCGCAGCAGTTTGACGGGCACCGCCTGGCGCGGCTTGCCGCCCGCCAGGAAATACACGGCCCACGCGGCATTGTCGGGCGCCGCCGTGCCGAAATAAGCCTGCAGCGCTTCCAGCTTGCGCGAGGTGGACGTGGTGTCATCGAGCTCCGCATACAGGTTGGCAAATTCACGCATGGCCGCCGTCCGGCACGTTCGCTTCCGCCGCCTGCCCCGCCGGGTCCACCTGCTCCGCCCCGGCTTCCTCATCGCCATACTCGGTCTCGAACGCCCCCGCTTCGTAGCCGTTTTGCCGCAGCCAGCGCACCATCACCGGCACCGAGCCGTGCGTGACAATCACGCGTTGCGCCCCGGTGGCCTGGATCGCCGCCATCAGGCCGGGCCAGTCCGCATGGTCGGACAGCACAAAACCCCGGTCCACCCCGCGCCGGCGGCGCGCGCCCCGCACCAGCATCCAGCCGCTGGCAAACGCGTCGCTGTAGTCGCCAAAACGCTTGATCCATGGCGACCCGGCCGCCGACGGCGGCGCCAGCACGATGGCGCTGCGCAAGGCTTCGCGCGCGAGGTCCGACACCATGCAGGTGTCGGGCAGCGCCACGCCGCCGGCGCGGTAGACGCGGTTCAGCGCTTCCACCGCGCCATGGCACACGATCGGCCCCAGCGAGGCGTCAAGCCCGCTCAGCATGCGCTGCGCCTTGCCGAACGCGTAACCCAGCAGGACGCTGGCGCGGCCCTGGGCCGCATTGCGCGCCCACCAGGCATTGATGTCGGCATACACTTCCTGTTGCCGCGCCCAGCGGTAGATCGGCAGACCGAAGGTGGATTCCGTGATGAACGTGTGGCAACGCACCGCTTCAAATGGTGCGCAGGTGGCGTCGGCTTCGATCTTGTAGTCGCCCGACGCGACCCAGACTTCGCCCCGGTATTCCATGCGCACCTGCGCCGAGCCCAGCACGTGACCGGCCGGGTGCAGTGAAATGCGCACGCCGTTGTGCTCCACCACCTCGCCGTACGCCAGGGCATCGACCGCGATGGGCCCGAGCCGCGCGCGCAGGATGCCTTCCCCCGGCTGCGCCGTCAGGTAATGCCCATGCCCTTGCCGCGCATGGTCGGCATGGGCGTGCGTGATGACGGCGCGCGCCACGGGACGCCACGGATCGATGTAAAAGTCGCCCGGCACGCAATACAGCCCTTCCCTGCGCACCACCACCAGATCAGCCCTCGCCCCCGTCGCCCCCATCGCCCCTCCCTATACCGGCTGCACATAATCGGCCAGGAAGGTGCGCGGCTCGTCGCCGGGAAAAGCGATCGTCACCTGGTCGCCCGCCACCGCCAGCACCGTTCCCACGTCATACTTCGGCACCCGCACCTCATTGCCAACCGATATGTGCGGCTGCGGTGGCGGCGGCGCCGACGCGGGCAGCGCCATGCCCGGATCGTCCTCCTCGAACGCCACGCCCGGCGGCGTCATGCAGTTATCGCAGCAGCCGCAGTTTTCCATGGCGTCTTCGTTGGCGCCGAAATAATCGAGCAACAGCTTCCAGCGGCAATAGCCGCTTTGCGCATACCCCACCATGAGTTCCAGCGCCGCGCGGTCGCGCTCTAGCTTGTCGCCACGCGCGCCGGCCAGGAAAAACTGCTGCACCCGCTTGTCATCCTGGAAGTACAGCAGCGTACAGTCCGCTGGTTCGCCATCGCGGCCCGCGCGGCCCGATTCCTGGTAATACGCTTCCAGGCTGGCCGGCACCTGCAGGTGTATGACCTGGCGCACATCGGGCTTGTCGATCCCCATGCCAAAGGCATTGGTTGCCACCATCACGCGCCGCTCACCGCCCATGAACCATTGCTGGTGCAGCTTGCGCTGCGCGGCCGGCAGCCTGCCGTGGTACAGCGCCACGCTTTCGCCTTGCTCCTCCAGCAGGGCGTGCAGCTGTTTGGCGGCCTTCACGGTGGCGGCATAGACGATGGCCGCGCCATCACTCGAGCGCACCAGTTCCAGCGCCTGCGCCAGCTTTTCTTCGGCATTGGTGCTTTGCAGGACGCGGTAGTACAGGTTGGGCCGGTACATGCCCGTGTTGATGACGTGCAGGCCGCCCAGTCCCAGTTGCGTGCCAATATCGGCAATGACATCGTCCGTCGCCGTGGCCGTCAGCGCCAGCACGGGGGGATGGCCCAGCGCGGCGACGGCCGCGCCGATCTCCAGGAAAGCCGTGCGGAAGTCGTGGCCCCACTGGGAAATACAATGCGCCTCATCGACCACCAGCAGCGAGACCCGTGCAGCGCACAGCACTTCCTGGAAGTCCAGTGTCGCCAGGCGCTCGGGTGTACAAAACACGATATCGCTGGCGCGGCTGCGGATGCTGTCGAGCGCCTCCAGTTCTTCCGCGCGGGGCAGGCTGCTGTTGACTTGCGCGGCGTCGATGCCGAGCTGATCGAGTTTATCGAGCTGGTCTTGCATCAGCGAAATCAGCGGCGACACCACGACCGTGGTTCCCGGCAACAGCGAGGCGGGAATCTGGTAGCACAGCGATTTGCCGCCGCCGGTCGGCATGATGGCCAGGGTGTTGCGTCCCGCCAGCACGGAATCGATGACCTGGCGCTGGCCGGGGCGCAGCGCGCCCATGCCGAACACATGCCGCAGTAAATCATTGATCAGGCCAGCACGCGTGGTGCCCGCCTTGCGCGCGCTTTTTACTGTGTGCACCATGGCGCCTCCGCAACCATTCCGTCATGGCCCCAGCATAATCGCCGTGTCCGCCGCCCTGTATAGGACGGCGGCTGCACCGCGCGTAGGAATCAGGCGTGATCGGGGCTGTTCAGGGCGTCACGAATTGTCCAGCGCCGCCTTCAGTTCCATCAAGTCATACGGCTTGCGCAGCACTGTGGCATGCAGGCCGGACTGGTCCAGCGCTTCCTTGCCATAGCCGGTGGAAAAAATAATGCGCACGGGTTTGCCGGATTCGCGCACGCGGTGCGCCAGGTCGATGCCGGACATGCCGGGCAGGCTGATGTCGGTAAACAAGATGTCGACATCGTGCGCCTGCAGCATGTCCCAGGCCTGTTCGCCATTGCAGACGCCGTTGACGGTGTGGCCCAGCATGCCGATCAGTTCGCACACCATGGCTTGCGAATCGGCATTGTCTTCCACCACCAGCACGCGCAGCGAGTGGTCGGCAATCGGCGGCTGCGGCGGCAACAGGCCGACCGCCGCTTCCAGCTGGCGCTGGCGCGCCGCGATTTCCTGCTCGCGGTTATTGAAGACGTGGCGCAGCTTGCGCGCCAGGTCTTCACGCCGGTACGGCTTGCTCAACAACTCCAGCCCGGCATCGAGGCGGCCACCATGCACGATGGCGTTTTGCGGATAGCCGGATGTAAACAGCACGGCGATATCCGGCTGCAATTCGCGCGCCGCCACCGCTAGCTCCGGACTGCGCAACGCCCCCGGCATCACCACGTCGGTAAACAGCAAGTCCGCATGCTGCCGCTGCAGCAGGGCCAGCGCATCGGCGCCGTTTTCCGCCGCCAGCACGTGGTAGCCCAGCGCCGCCAGCATGTCGAGCACCACGGTGCGCACGCCCGGGTCATCTTCCACCACGAGGATGGTTTCCGTGCCGCCGGTTTCGTGGGCGCGCTCCGCGTCTTCCTGGTGCGCTTCATCGCTGAGGCTGCGCGGCAGGTAAATCTTGATGCTGGTGCCCTGCCCCGGTTCGCTGAGGATCTTGATATGGCCACGGCTTTGCTTGACGAAGCCATATGCCATCGACAGGCCCAGGCCGGTGCCCTCGCCTTCGCGCTTGGTGGTGAAGAATGGTTCAAACGCGCGCTGCAAGACGTCCGGCGTCATGCCGGAACCGGTGTCGGTGACCGACAGCATGACGTACTGGCCGGACGGCACATCGAGCAGGTTGTTGACGTAATACTCGTCCAGCACCGAGTTGCCCACTTCGATCGTCAGGCGGCCGGCGCCCTGCATGGCGTCGCGCGCATTGATGGCCAGGTTCAGGATCACGTTTTCAATCTGGCCCGGATCGACCAGCGTATTCCACAAGCCGCTGCCGGCCACCGTGACAATTTCGATGGCTTCACCCAGCGTGCGGCGCAACAAATCATCCATGCGGCCGACCAGGCGGCCCAGGTTCGACACCACCGGTTGCAGCGGCTGGCGCCGCGCAAACGCCAGCAATTGCGACGACAGCCGCGCGCCGCGCTCGACAGCGGCAATCGCCATGTCGAGCCGCTTGCGCATGGTGGCGTCCCCACCGGCCTGCTCGCCGCGCGCCTGCTCGCCGCGCGCCTGCAATTGCAGCAGGTGCAGGTTGCCGGAAATAATTTGCAGCACATTGTTGAAATCGTGCGCCACGCCGCCGGTCAACTGGCCCACGGCTTCCATTTTTTGCGACTGGCGCAGCGCTTCTTCCGCCTTGTCGCGCTCGGCGATTTCCCGGCCCACGCGCTGTTCCAGGGTGTCATTCAAATCGCGCAACGCCGCTTCGACCCGGCGCCGCTCGGTGATGTCGGTCTTCACGGCAATCAGCCCTTGCGGCTGGCCGGCTTCATCGTCGAGGCGGCTCATGCTCGATGAAATCCATACCCAGCCGCCATCGGGCTTGAAGTAGCGCTTTTCCAGCGTGAACGGTTGCCCGGTCGCCACCAGCCGCCGCACCAGCGAGCGGTTTTCTTCCAGCTCTTCCGGGTGAATGATGTCATCCATGTGCAGGCCCAGCATTTCCTGTTCGGTGCGGCCCAGCATATGGCACAGCGCACCGTTGACGCGCCGGAAGCGTCCCGTCAAATCCAGTTCCGACAAGCCGACCGAGGCCTGGCCGAAAATCGCGGCCAGCCGGTCCTGGCTGGCGCGCAGCGCCTGTTCGGTTTGCTTGCGCCCGGTGATATCGAACGACACGCCGATATAGCGCCGCGGTTCGCCCGGCCTGGCCACCACTTCGCCCTGGCGCGCCAGCCAGCGCAGTTCACCGGTATCGGCGCGGCGGATGCGGTATTCGGTATATTCCAGGGGATTGTCGGCACTCATCCGTTGCGGCCCCAGCCGCGCACGATCGCGCTCGTCGGTCATGCTGACCAGCATCTCGGCCGTCACGTCCACACCAGGCGCCAGCCCCCACAGCTTGCGGTAAGTGGCCGACACCACCATGCGGCCGGATTCGGGGAACCATTCAAAACTGCCGATGCCGCCGGCTTCCTGCGCCATGCGCAGGAATTCCTCCGTCACCGGCCGGCTGTTGCTGTCGTGGCCTGCGGCGCTGAGCGCTATGGGTTCCGGTATGGATTCCGGCGCGGCGTCCGGTATGCCGCCTGGCATCAGGGCGGAGGCCAGCGTTTGGGGAAAGGCGCTCATGGCAGGGACTCCGATCCGGCGCGGCGCGGCGTCTTGAAAGTGAACACGGTCCCTTCCTCCTTGCTCGATGCCGCCGTGATGTCGCCGCCATGGGCCACAATGAACATGCGCGCGGTGTACAGGCCGAGGCCCAGTCCCTGGCCGGATTTGCGCGCCGCGCCGCGCTTGTAGGGTTCGAATACGCTGCCCAGCAATTCGGGGGCGATTTCACCACGGTTGGCCACGCTGACCGTGATCGCATCGGGATCGTTGCCGTCGATCGTCACGCGCACCGGCGACTCCGGTTCGCCATGAATCAGCGCATTGCCCATCAGGTTCGACAGCACTTGCGACAGCATGCCGCTGTCGCACACGCCGACCATATCGCCGGAAGTTTCCACGGTGATGCGCGACGGCTGGTCTTGCGGGGTGAATTCATCGGCGAGCAAGCGGCACAGGGCGCCGTAATCGGCCTCGGCCAGCTCGGGCCGCATGTCGCCGGAACGGATGCGGGCCAGGTCCAGCAACTGGTCCACCATTTGCGCCATGCGCTTGGCGCTGCTCTGGATGCGCTGCGCCGTGACGGCGACTTTCGGATGGTCCGTCATCATGGGCAACAGCATCGCGCCATTCATCACCACCGACAGCGGTGTCCGCAAATCATGCCCGAGCACCGCCGTGAACAATTCATTGAGGTGCAGCGAGCGCTTCAACTCGTCCAGCTGCGCCGACAACTGGCGCTTTTGCTGGTGCAGTTCGACAAACACGTTGACCTTGTTGACCAGCACCTGGCCATCAAACGGCTTGAACAGGAAATCCACGGCGCCCGCTTCGTAGCCCCGGAAGGTGTAGGCCTGGTCGCGCGCGGCGGCCGTCAGGAAAATCAGGGGAATGGCGCGGGTGCGTTCACTGCCGCGCATCAGTTCGGCCAGCTCAAAGCCATTCATGCCCGGCATTTGCACGTCGATCAGCGCCAGGGCGACGTCATGTTCCAGCAACAGTTCCAGCGCCTGCGCGCCGGACGAGGCAGTCAGCAAGGTCACGCCGGGACGCGTCAACAGCGCCCCGACCGCGGTCAGGTTTTGCTCGACGTCATCGACTACAAGGAGTTTGATCGGTGCATTCACGGTGGCATTTCTGATAAGTGGCAGCCTGGTCGATACTACCAAGTTTGCGCGGGCGCTCGCGCATGGTTGCAAAATATTTTCTTTTTCGCAACCTTATTTGCCATTATGCCACTTTATACCAGAACCCGCGCCCGCCGGCTTTCAACCGTGCGGGGGGCGATTGCCGCTACACCAGCAGCGCGCTGCTCATGGATTTGGCGTCCTCGTTCGACTCGAGCAGGATGTCGTCGATCGCGCGGTTGCCCTTCAGGTAGGCGTCGACGGCCGCCGTCCGGCCCAGCACGGCGTCGTCGCACCAGACCAGCGGTGCGCGCTGGGGCGCCAGGCGCTTGGCCAGCAACAAGGTGTCGCGCAAGCCGCCGGGCGGAATCGAGATGGCGCCGCCGCGCAGCGAGGCGATGGCCGCCGCCACCGGCTCCGGCACTTGTAATTTCGCCAGCAATTCGCGCGACAGGATTTCGTGGACGGCGCCCATGCGTTCATCCGGGTCGTCCAACAGCCCCGGCATCTCGTCGGCGCGCGCCAACAGATAAAAGCCCGCCACTTCATGCATGATGCCGGCAAACATGGCGGTATCGGGATCGGCATGGGTCAGTTCGCGGCCCAGCACATGGCTCAGCGCCGCCACCGAGGCGCAATGGCGCCACAGTTGTTCCGCCTTGGCGCGCAATTGCGGGTCGCGGATGCGCGCGCCGAACTGGCGCACCACCATGGCCGACGCCAGCGAATACAAGTTGCGGTAACCCACCCGCATCACGGCGGCGCGGGCGCTGGTCACCTGCGGCCCGCCATTGCGGGTAAACACGGCGGAATTGGCCAGCGCCACCGAGCGGGCGGCCAGCACGGGTTCGGCCAGCACTTTGCGGATGGCGTCTTCGACATGGCAATCGGGGTCCGCCAGCGCCTGCTGCAACTGGAGTGCCGCATTGACGCTGGTAGGAAATGCCAGCCGGCCAGTGCGCGCTTCGGCAACGACCTGCGCGTAATCTTTGAGTTTTTCCATCCTCAAATTATAGCGTGCGGTATCGCCGGGGACCGGTACGGCTGTGACGAAATGTTACATTAGGCCATCTATTGTTGCCTGGTAGCTTCACTCTTTATATCCGGAGGTTCAGTAGGCGCCACGCCACTGGACCCCGATGATGCGCGGTTCGCTGACCACGCCCGTCATGTTATTAAAATCAATGGCGTTCACCGCCACCACGCGGTTGGCCAGGTTGCGCACGAAAAAGGCGGCTTCCTGCCTGCCCTGGCCAAAGCGGTAGCCCAGCCGCAGCCCGGTTTCCAGCAGCGGCTTGGCGCGGTATTCCTTCGCTTCGTACAAAAAGAAGTTGTAGCGGCCCCGGTACGTCAAGTCCCCCGCCAGGTAAGCTTCGCCGGCCGCCACCGGCATCGCATAGCGCACGCTGCCATTGGCCAGCCAGCGCGGCGCGCGCGGCAGCGGATTGCCCGCCACCGAGACCGAGGTGGCGCCGGGGCCGCCCTTCGGGTCCAGTACCGTGCAGCCATTACCGCATGGCAGCACGAACAGGCCGGGATCGCGGATTGCCGTGGCGGTATAGCTGGCGCCCGCGCTGGCCAGCCAGGCATCGCCGGGGCGCCATTGCAACTCGGCTTCGGCACCCTGCCCCGTTACGCGCGCGGCGTTGACCAGGCGGTTCTGGTTGACGGTGCCGCTGCCGGCGGTCAACTGCATATCGCGCACCCGGTAGCCGAACAAGCCGAACGAGGCGCGGGCGCGCCGCTGCAGCCATTCGTGGCGCACGCCGCCCTCCCATGACAGCGCGCGTTCCGCGTTGGCCACCGAGATGGTATTGCCAAACAGGATACGGCCCTGGATGCTGGGCGCGCGGTAACCGGTCGCCACCCGCGCATACAGCCGGGTGGCTGGCGTCACCCTCCACAACGCGCTGGTATCCCAGCTCAGGTTGGTGGAATGCGGATGCGCCGTCAAACCCGCGATGACGGCGCCGCCCGGCGCCGGTTGCGGCCGCGCGGCAATGAAATCCTTGTCGTCGCTGGTGTGGCGCAGGCCCGCGCGCACGTTCAGGCTGGATACGGGCTGCCAGCCCAGCGAGCCGAACGCGGCCCACGAACGGCTGTGCTGGCGCTGGTAGGCATAGGCGTTTTGCCGGTTGCCCGCCAAGGTATCGAAATTAAAACTGTCGACTGTGATCTTTTCATTGAAGTAATACAGGCCGGCCAGCCAGGACCACGGTCCCGGCGTGGCCGATTCCAGCCGCACTTCCTGCGTCAGTTGCCGGTGTTGCGGCAAACCATCAGCCGTCTCCGCCGTAAAGGGGATCGTGCCGGGTCCCATCGGCGGCGATGACGCGGCGCCATAGCCGCCATCGACGTCGCCCCGGCTGTAAAAACGCGCCGCTTCAACACCGCTGACCGCGTGCAGCGCCATGCCCGGCAACGCCCAGCGCAGCCGCAGGCTGGCGCCCCGGGTATGCAGCCACTGGCGGTTGATGCCGTCGGTCGGCAGCGACGCATAATCAAAGCCGGGCACCAGGTCATTGCTGCCGCGCGCAATGATATTGGCGCGGAACACCGTCGCGCGGCCGGCCATGCGGCGGCCATGCACATTGAATAGCGCGCTGAAATCCGCCCCGGGTTTCAGCAGCAATTGCAGCCGCGCCGCATTGTCGTGGTAGCCCTCGAACGCCGAAGTGGCCGGCGCCGGGCGCGGATTGAACACGCGGTGGTCGCGGTGCTGCCCCTGCAACGAGGCGCGCAGCGCCACCGTGTCGCTGAACGGCACGTTGACGGCCCCTTCGGCATTGACGATCCCGAAATTGCCGGCGCCCACCGCCGCATAACCTTCCTGCGCAAACACTGGCGCTTTCGACGCGAATTTCACCACGCCACCCGGCGCGTTACGGCCAAACAAGGTGCCTTGCGGGCCGCGCAGCACTTCGGCCTGATCCACATCGAACAGGGGGAAGCCTTTTAACAGCGGGCTTTCCTGCACCACGTCATCAAATACCACCGACACCGGTTGCGCGGCATTCATGTCGAAATCCGTATTGCCCAAGCCCCGTAGGTAAAAGCGGGGAAAGGAGCGGCCGAAATCCGACTCCACGTGCAGGCTGGGCGTGCGCGCCGCCAGCATGCGGATGTCGCGGCCGCTGGCGGTCAGCCAGTCCAGGCCCTCGTCTTTCAGCGCCGACACCGACATCGGCACGTCGGCCAGGTTTTCCGCGCGGCGCTGGGCGGTCACGATCACGGTCTCCAGCGGCGGCGCCTGGGCGGCGGCGTCCGCCATGGCAGTGAGCGCTATGACGGCAAGGGGCGGGCTGACCTGGAAACGCATGGCGAACTCCACAGTGGACCAACTAAAACGATCCTAGCAGAAACAATTGCCATGCTGGCCATACCACCAATGTCCAATGGGCACGATATTTCACCCATGCTATATTTCTCCTATGAGAGTATCCCTTACCGCCCTGCTCGCGCTGTTCCTCAGCTGTTGCGCAATTGCACGGGCGGAGGTGGTGAACGTGTATACCAGCGCCAATTTTGCGCCGCTGGTGATCAGCAACACGCGGGGCGTTTACTTTGACCTGGTCGATCACCTGAACCAGCAGCGCCTGGGCAACCTGACCTTCAAGCTGACGTACCTGCCCCGCAAGCGGCTGCAATTGAAACTCGAAGAAGGCAGCATGGACGGCATCGTGATCGGCATGATGCCGCAATGGTTTGACGATGCGGCGCAGCAAAAATACCTGTGGACCGTGCCGTTCGCCATCGACCGCTTCGTGCTGGTCTCGCGCATCGGCTACGGCTTCAACCCGGACGTAAAAGGGTCGATGGCGGGCCGCAGCATCGGGCTGGTGCTGGGCTACGTCTACCCGGGCATCGATGAGTGGATTGCGCGCCACGGCCTGGTGCGCAACGACGCCCTCAGTGAAGACATCAACCTGGAAAAACTGCGGCTGGGCCGCGTCGATTGCGTGGCCGTGGCGGAATCGGTGGCGCGCTATTACCTGAAAACCCATGCGTTGACGGACAAATTCCAGCTGACCGACTTGCCGGGCCAGCAGACCGAACGCCGTTTCCTGGTGCCCCACACGAAAGCCGCCGTGTACGACAAGCTGGCGCCCGTCATCCGCAAGCTCAAGGATGACCCGGTGTGGCTGCGCAGCGCGGGAAAATACCAGTAAGATTCACCTGAAGTTCCGCGACCCTTAGGGCATAAACCAAGGCAGTCGATTGCCTACCCGCTTCTGGTAGCGCCAATATGTAACCTCTGACCGCGGTACTTCGAGCACCATATTCTCAATATCCCGAATAATAAAAGTATCGTTTGTCTTAAGAATCAGGAAAATCACTTCCACAGATTCTAAGCGTTTCTGCAACGCTGGATTTTTTGTCTCTAGAACAATAGGAATGTCGCCCCCATACCCTACCTTGCGCAGAAAATTTGCATACTCTGTTGGCTGCAACATAAGGAATATAGCACCAATGAAATAAGAAATTACTATCCCAGCTGCGGAAAACCAAATCGTCGGCGGTATCAATATAGCAGAAAATATTATTAAGAAATACGGAATAGTAAGTAATTGCCCCCATTTTTCCCCTGTCATATCTTGCCAAATGATCTCGGATTTCGAAAAATTAAACATCGCAATCATAATACCTGCCATTACCAAACTTCCGGCCAGCACGATAATCCAGCGCCTCATAAGGGACAGTTTTCGAGGGTCAATTTTTACAATCTCCCTGTTTATAAGAGCCTCCTCCCCAAACCACAATCGCAATTGATTCTTTATTTTTTCACTCCATTTAATAGGCAGGAGAAAAAATCGAAGAACAGCATAGGTCGCAATAAATATAACAGAACCAAACATTAGCAGAAAAATACTCCCCATTGTAACCATTGCACTTAAATAAGGTACACCTTCAAATGGAACGCGCACACCATGTTTAAATGCATATGTGTAGGTTGCATATTCGCTTATCACTCCTAAAGCATGGGCGCCTAATAGCGTGGCAACTGCAGGCAATATCAACTTAATCGGAAAGCTCCACAGACTTAGTCCCTTCAACCTACCTATCCAAATGTCCATTCCAACCTTTATTTCAATGAATTCGAATTACCGAATGCGACAGCTCAGACCTATCTAATTACAGGAAAATACATCGCTCCCGCATGCGTCCCTGGAGGCACGCCACGACACCTCATACCAGCAACCCATTAAAAGTCTTAAACAGTTTTTCCGCCCTATCCAACGTGGCGGTGATCGCGGGCGAGTCCGCGTCAAGAGCCGACGGATTTTCCAACAACCACCGGGATGGGGCGAAGTGATCGAAGTTCGCGACCTCCTGTGGCATAAGTTTGAATAACGCCTCCGCTTTCTTTACGATTCGCGGCGTGGGAGCCGCAGCGATCAACGCATCTTTGCCAACCACTTTTGCCGCCGGGGGTTTATATGCGCCGTTGAGGAGCTCGACGAACAATTCGACGTCAAAAAGATCTTCAACGTCCGCCTCCATCTGGTTCGTGAAATCCGCGCAAGTATAGAAATGCCCTGCCCTTAAGATCTCCGCCTTCTTGAGATTTTCGATTTTGGTCCTATCTCCGTTGGCGATATCCGAGAGGACCGCAACGTTGATGTTGTTACTGCCGAAGAGCCGAACGAACGGCGCGATTTTATCGATTCCGCCGGATGGGCAAAGCGTCCATTTTCCGCTCAAGCCTTCCCGTCCGCGCTTGAGTAGCGCCTGAGACAACACCCGCAGGTAAAGGATGTCCGACGGCCCCTCCACGAGCAGCGTGTTGGCGCCGATGAACAACGATTGCGTGACCTCGTAGCCCAACGCACCTTGCAGCGGGAACAACGTGTCGTCGCCCACCTCCAGCACGTCGGAACGAACCTTGGTTCCCTTCACCTCAGGGCGTTTGCTTGGACGCTCAATCACGACATCCTCAACGATGCGGACATCAGCCAGCCGATCCATCGGCACCATGAAAGGCGAATGGGTTGTAAAGATGACTTGGTGGTCGGGCAACAAGCGTTCGACGATGTATCGCAGCAAGTCCCCTTGCGCTTTGCCGTGAAGCGTCAAACCTGGCTCATCCAGCAGAATGATGGCGTTGCCGTTGTTCTTCTTGAGTTGCTTAAACTGAGCCAGGAAGGAAAAGAACCACACAAAGCCCGCGCTGCGCTCGGAAAGGGGCAAGGTGGCCTTGTGGTTCGTGTTCTTGATGCGGATATCGGCGACCAAGCCCGCGTTAAACGGCGGCTTGTCAGCGGCCTTGGCGTTGTCGATTTCAATAACCACTTCAAGAGCGTTGTTCTGACTCCAAAACTGGAAAATCTCGTCGGTGATCTCGTTGCTGGCGGCCTCGCAATTCGCCTTCAACGCCTCGCGGCGATCAGCTTGAAGCAGCCCCTCCAAGGTGGTTCCAGCGTATTCCAGGAAATCCAAGAATATCTTGTCGCCCACCGAGACCGTATTTTGCTGCTTATCCTGCTGAAGCTTTGGGATCGAGACCATGCCCGACATCCGCTCGAAGTGCGAGGTGAAAAAGAATTTTGGCTGTCGCGCCGAAAGAATGTCGATCACGCCAAGCTCAAAATCCGACTCGCGCGATTTTCTAATCTCCTGCAACAGAGCCTCTTGCTTGAGCGAGCGCTCAGCCAAGGATGAAAGCGCCTTATCGGCAGAGGGGCCGTTATGAACCCCGTGCAGAACGTTCCGCTCCGTGGCGTCCAGAGAATGCTTGCTCACCAAATGCTCCAGGCATTTCGCGTGATCAATCTTAACGATCCATTCCGGCAGATTCTCCTCGTATCGAAAGCCAAAATGAGTTTGGATCGTGTCGCCCACGAGGACGCCATCGCCAAAGCGCTTCGCCACCGCCGCCTTGTCCGCGTCGCCAAGCCGCCACCAAGCGCGGATCACCTCCGCCGAGCCGTCCTCATGGCGGTCCTCAAACCTCGTCGCGAATCGGCGCGGGTAGTCTATGGTCTCATCGAATTCAAAAGGCTGCGATGGGCGCAGCCCTCTTATCGCGCTGAGCAACGCCGTCTTTCCGGCTTCGTTCTTTCCGACAAGACAGGTGAGATCGCCGATCTCGAACTCCCCGCTGTCCTCCACCGACCGATAATTTTGCGCCCGAACACGAATCAATTTCATCTCTTCCCAGCCCTTTGCGAAAACGAATTGGCCCGTGGCCAGTCAATTGCAAATCGATACCTTTAGCCGACGCTCAACAACTATTGATGAATATCAATTTCGTAATCTACCATTAGTAAACATAAGTAAGCAAACCATGAGCCGGGCAAAAAAACGGCAACGCGAGGAGCCAAGCCCCAACGTGAAACTCCAAGCTGTCGCCGATTACAATGAAGAAAACAGAGGGGAACCGCGATGCCAGAAACAGGCCAATTACCAACTTCCAGCGACGCCCAAAATATTGGAGCGAGGGCTGACAAATGCTTCGGCGCGCGCATACCTGAAACTTGGCGTCACAAAAGCGTGGAAGGCCCTGACGATTTCGGCATCGACTATCAAGTGCAAGCGCTGGTGAACAATGAAGCCAGCGATGTGTTTCGCGTGCAGTTGAAAGGCACAACGGTTCCCGCGCTAAACGCGGAGGGAACTCATTTTTCAATCCAGCTAAAAGCATCCACCATCCGCTACTACAGGCGGTTCACGGAGCCGATCCTTCTGGTGCTCTGCGATTTAAGCGTGAGCGAAAAGGCGATCGATTGCCCTCTTTACTATGCATGGATTCCTGACGAGCTGCGACGGATCAACGCTCACGACCTCGCCGATGAGCAGCGCTTCGTCACCCTGCATGTCCTCAAATCCAATGAGCTGAATGGAGACACCGAGCTATCCGCCGATCTGGCGCAGTTCAAGGCGCTCGCGGACATCGGCGTGGCCCTAGATATGACGTTCGAAAAGCGCTCTCCTGCGATGGACGCCAACGCTCGCGTGGCTTTGCTCGAAAAGATTCCGAATGGGTTCGGTGCGCGAGGGCTGTCCCTCATGGAGTCCCTCGCCGAGGACCCAACCACGGTGTGGCCCAACCGCCCCAAAGACTCAATGGCTTGGCTGCTGCATGAGGCTGATCGATATTTAAACGCCGGAGAGTCTGCGAAAGCGGAAGAGGCGCTGACGTCGGCCTTGGAACTGTTGACAGAATCCGTGTCGCTTGAGCAGGCCGATTATTGGCACCTCAAAGGCCGCCTTCTCCTGTTGCGGCTGGAGCAAGAGGAAGCCTGCAAAGCTTTTGCGAAAGCGATGGAGACTGAGCCTGATGTTCCGAAGTATGCTGCGGCGTGGGCGGAAACACGCATGGTGATTGATTTCAGCATCGACGGCCCCAACGATTTCGCCGAAGTTTACGCGGCCCTCACATCGTCGGCCCCGGCGATCCTCGCCATTAAAGCGCGACTGTTGGCCGCCGAGCGCCGCTACTCGGAGGCCGACGAAATTCTGGAGTCATTCTCGGGCTCGGAGCAACTATCGACCAAGGCCATCATCCTCACCATGCGCTGCGATTCTCCGAAAGCTCTTGAAACTTGCGATCAGGGCTTGGCGCTGAGCGGCCTCAACGACTCGACTAGGCTGCTGTTTACGACCCTCAAAGCAAGAGCTCAGTTCAACTTGGCCCTCGACATCACCCCTAGCCCAGGCAGCGGCTTGGCCCTTATTCCACTCACTGGGAAGCCGGGCATGAACCTCGCCATGTTGCGCGACGCCTGGGAGGGCATGAAGAGCGCGATGAATGGACTTCGATCGGCAGGCTGGCCGGCGAATATCGAGTTTGTGGCGGACATGCTGCGCGCAACGGCGTCTATCTTGGACAAGGAAAGCGAAGCTTTGTCGATGCTCGCGGAAGCCGCCGAGCAGCGACCGACGCTGCCAACGCTCCAAGCGGCGGTGGAGGCGCTCGCGGCCCACACCGACGACGTTGCGTTGGCCTTGAAGGCCAACGAGCGTCAGCGACCATCCCCGATGAGGACGCTCCACAAGATCGCATTGCTGCACACGGCCAAAAGGGACGCCGAATGCGTGGCCCTGTTTGAAGAGAGCCTCCCAACCTTCGATCAAAAGAGCCCTGCGTTTGGCGAGACGCTCCTCGCCGCCATCTCGTCGGCTGATCGGCTGGTCAGAACCGACCTGACAAAAACTTGGCTCGCGCTGCTCGCCAGCATGCCCGAGCTGGCGCCTCAAAAAGCGCTATGGGATTTCCACTCGGCCGTCTCTAAGAACGAAGCTAAGCGCCCGCAGGCCATTGACGCGTTGTTTAAGAGCTTCGAAGCTCAGACAAGGCCATTGGCCATCGCGGCGCCGTTGTTCCAAGCTCTTCGGCCGACGAACGCCGAAGACGCGGAGAAAATCATCCCCGTCGCCGAGGTCATAAGGAAGAACCAGCTCCTGGAATTGGATGGGATGCTGCACTTGGCGCAAGCTCTCACAACGCTCGAACGCTGGGACGATTTGTTGGCTTTTCTGGACGAAGCCGAAGGAAGGCATGGCGACGACAAAACGCTGGCGGCGGTCAAAGCGCTCGCGCTCGACCGGCTGGGCCGCACGGCGGAGGCAAGGGAGCTACTTTTGCCGATCGTGGAGCAAGGCGTCACAGACCATTTCATCCTCTACACGCAGATAGACATAGCCACGCGCTGCGGATTTATTGAAGAGGCCATTCGCGCGGCGGAGCAGCTTGTCTCCTCATCGATCGAGCCTGAAAAGAAAATCCGGCATTTGCGAATTCTGCATAACCTGATCCGCTCCAAAGCCCCGTCAGATCCAAGAGCCAGCAATGTCGCTTGGCGCATTGGGGAGATAGGCGATCAAAACGACGTAATGGACGAAGGCGCCTTTCTGGGCATGATGATCACGGCCGCAATACCCGATGACGAACCAGATCACAATGGCGCCGAGCTGCGGGATCGACTAAGCGCATACAACGCGAAATTCCCTGACTCGCCTATCCTGCGAGCCGCGACCTTCGAGGAGGACGCCTCGCCCGAGGAGATGCTCAACACCATCATGCGATTGATTGGCGACAGCCCGGAGGAGATTAAGGCCCGACAAGCAAGAGCGGACCTCATGAACAAAGGGAACACGCATATCCCCTACGCGTGGCGCCCAAGCAAATTTATCAGCGAAGCCCGCGATCTGCCTGAGCTGTGGGAAATGACCAAAAAGGCGGCGGGCGCGGATCAGAGGCTATTGCTGGGAATGGCCGGGGCCGACTGGACGGCGCTGCCATGGGAAGCCATGCGGGACCGAGTTCCCTTGATGGATCTCGCATCCCTCTTGGTGGCCCAGGATCTGGACATGCTCGAAATGATGTTCGCTCTTTTCCCCAAAATAGCGGTGTCGCAAGAAACCATGATAGAGCTCGGGCGGCTGGTCAATCCTCTGTCGGGCTCGCTTGCGCGGGATAAATGCGCTTCCCTTCAAAGCGCGCTACGGGACAAGCTGGATCGAGTCCTCCAGCCGCGGGCCAGCTCAACGGAGATCAACTCAAAAGATGGCGAGCTGAGAATCACCGAAGAAATGAAAGCTCTGTCCTGGGAGCGGCCCTATCTCCTATATTCAGATGACCTGTATATGCGCGTTCTCTGCGGGAAGGCGGACCCGACATTTCAAAGCGTCTGCGTCTTGGATATCCTCGCAACGCTTGAAAAACAAGGCAAGATCTCGACTGTGAACGTGGCCGAAAGAATTGGCAAGCTATGTCAGTGGGGAGTCGGCTTGGCCATTGAGCATAGGTGGCAACTCGCGGCCATTCCGCCTGATATCAACACCGCACGAGATGTAAGCGCCGGCGTGGAGATGTTCAAGGTGTCGCCCTGGCGCATGGCTATTTTCAACGGCATGTGGGACCGAGCCAACGCTTCTCATATGGAGCTTCAAAACCATGCTGGCTGTCTTTTAACCTCAATGTTGAGCGATGAAACCAGCTCGACGATATCTATAGCCTCGCTCATGGCCATTTGGCTAGCCAAAGCTATGAGGAGGCCGGGGGCTCCTCCGGATAGCCTGACAGCGCTTGGAGTTTTAGTCAGGTATGCTCTGCTTGCTCAGAACGACGTCACGGCCTCATTTTCAGCTCGCCTCTGGGAGGTTTATTTCCTTTTGGCGGCCCACGAAAAAGCAAAGCCATTGGATAGCGACGCGCTTCTAGACGCGGTGTCCTTGATCTCATTCATCGCGGCAAACAGCGATTTACATGCCGGCGACTTCACCAGCAAATCTCTTCGGACAGCGCTTGAACTAGGTCTGCTTAATCCCAGTCTCGAGCTCCAACTGTTCAGGACAGGATGCGATATCTGGCGCAAGGAGTTTGTCAGGAGAATGGGGCTCGACAAGCCCACGTTTGCCTACCTAGAGCGTGTCAGCGATGGGCCACACTACCGGCAAGCTTGGCTAACGCGATAGCCCGCCTCCGATTGAACCGCAGCGGCGTTATCAACGTGCCCATGATCGAGATACGTCGCTGCCAAACAATTATGAGTGCCAGTGTAAGAAATGCGAATTCCAAGCCGCTCGAACGAGAATTTGCTTCTCTGCCCTCTCCTTTCGACGCAAATGCAGCAACATAGACCACGACTTAACGCCGAAATAGATTGGGTATAGGCCTCGGAAGCTGTGCCCAATCCGCACACAATCTCGGCGCACCTCCGTGAAACAGGTAAAATGTCGCCCTTATAACTAGCCGGACGATGTCCGGCAGCCGCACTCAATGCGCCACCTGCGCCGCTTTGCCGAAACACACCACGATGACCACTGTTCCCGCCGAAATCAACGCCGCCGCCATCAAAGCCAGTCCGACCGAGAAGGTCACGCCAATGATGCAGCAATATTTACGCATCAAGGCCGACTATCCGACCATGCTGGTGTTCTACCGCATGGGCGACTTTTATGAACTGTTCCACGACGATGCGGAAAAAGCGTCGCGCGTGCTGGGCATTACGCTGACGGCGCGCGGGTCGCAAAACGGCCAGCCGATCAAGATGGCCGGCGTGCCGTTCCACTCGCTGGAAGGCTACCTGGCCAAGCTGGTGAAAATCGGTGAATCGTGCGCGATTTGCGAACAGATCGGCGACCCGGCCACCAGCAAGGGACCGGTCGAACGCAAGGTGGTGCGGGTGGTGACGCCGGGCACGCTGACCGATGCCGACCTGCTGCCGGAAAAAGCGGAGCGCCCGCTGCTGGCGATGTGCGTGATCAGCCAGCGCAAGGTGGCGACGGCGGGCCTGGCGTGGCTGTCGCTGGCCAGCGGCGCGCTGAAACTGATGGAATTTTCCGGTGATGCGCGCACCGTGTCCGTGCGGTTGCAGCAGGAACTGGAACGCATCGCCCCGGCGGAAATGCTGCGCGGCGATGACGCGGAACTGTTTGACGAAACCGGCGGCGGCGCACCAATGTGCCACGTCAACCGCGTGCCGGACTGGCACTTCGACGTGGTGTCCGGCCACAAGGCGCTGATGGAGCAGTTGGGCGTGTCGACCCTGACCGGCTTTGGCGCCGATGGCCTGGGCGCCGCGTTCGGCGCTTCCGGCGCGCTGCTGCGCTATGCGCAATCGACGCAGGGCAAAGGTTTACAGCACGTCAATTCCATCACGGTGGAAACCGAATCGGAATTCATCGGCCTCGATGCCGCCACGCGCCGCAACCTGGAATTGACGGAAACCATCCGCGGCCAGGAATCGCCGACCCTGTTCTCGCTGCTGGACCACTGCCGCACCGCGATGGGTTCGCGCCTGCTGCGCTACTGGCTGCACCACGCCAAGCGCGACCAGCGCGTGGCCCGCTCGCGCCACCAGGCGATTGCCTCGCTGTCGCAGGCCGACGTAACGGGATCGCTGTCGCACGTGCTGGCGCAGGTGCCGGATATCGAACGCATCACCACCCGCATCGCGCTGCTGTCGGCCCGTCCGCGCGACCTGGCCAGTCTGCGCGACGGCTTGCAGCAATTGCCGGCGCTGCGCCAGTTGGCCCAGCGCGCCGTGCAGCCGGACCTGGGACAGGATGGCGCCGCCCTGCTCGGCACGCTGGAAACCGCGCTGGCCACGCCGGAGCAGTGCCTTGATTTGCTGGTGCGCGCCGTGATGGCCGAGCCGGCTACGCTGGTGCGCGACGGCGGCGTGATTGCCCGTGGCTTCGATGCGGAACTCGATGAATTGCGCGGGCTGTCGGAAAACGCCGGCCAGTACCTGGTCGACCTGGAAACCCGTGAACGGGCCCGCACCGGCATCGCCAACCTGCGCGTCGAATACAACAAGGTGCATGGCTTCTATATCGAAGTCACCAACGGCCAGGCCGACAAGGTGCCCGATGATTACCGCCGCCGCCAGACCCTGAAAAACTGCGAACGCTACATCACGCCGGAATTGAAAGCGTTTGAAGATAAAGCCCTGTCCGCGCAAGACCGCGCGCTGGCCCGGGAAAAAATCCTGTACGACCAGTTGCTGGCCGACCTGGCGCCGTCGATCGGCACCTTGCAGGGCATTGCCCAGGCGCTGGCGCAGCTCGATGCGCTGACCGCGCTGACCGACCACGCGCTGCGCAACAACTGGTGCGCGCCGCAACTGGTGGCCGAGCCGTGCATCAATATCACCGAAGGCCGCCACCCGGTGGTGGAAGGCCAGATCGAGCGCTTCATCGCCAATGACTGCCGCTTCGTCAACGACCGCCGGTTGCTGCTGATCACCGGTCCGAACATGGGCGGTAAGTCGACTTACATGCGCCAGGTGGCATTGATTACCCTGCTGGCGTATGTCGGCAGCTACGTGCCCGCCACGGCTGCCACCATCGGCCCGATCGACCGCGTCTACACCCGTATTGGCGCCACCGACGACCTGGCCGGCGGCCGTTCGACCTTCATGGTGGAAATGACGGAAGCCGCCGCGATCCTGAACGGCGCAACCGAACACTCGCTGGTGCTGATGGATGAAATCGGCCGTGGCACCTCGACCTTTGACGGCCTGGCGCTGGCCTGGGCCATCGCGCGCCAGTTGATCGACGTGTCGCGCAGCTTCACCCTGTTCGCCACCCACTATTTCGAACTGACGCAACTGCCGGAAAGCCATCCGACCGCCGCCAACGTGCATTTGTCCGCTGTCGAACACAAGGATTCCATCGTGTTCCTGCACGCGGTGCAAAACGGCCCCGCTTCGCAAAGCTACGGTTTGCAGGTGGCGCAGCTGGCCGGCGTGCCGCAAGCCGTCATCAAGGCGGCCCGCAAGCACCTGGCGCGCCTGGAAGCGCAGGCGCTCGACGCCCAGCCGCAGCTCGACCTGTTTGCCGCGCCGGTGGCGGACGCCAATGACGACGAGGCGCCGCAGGCGGTAGCCGCCGCATCTCCGGCCGATGATCCGGCGCTGCGCGAGCTGCTGTCGGCGCTGGACGACCTCGACCCGGATGCATTGACGCCGCGCGAAGCGCTGGAGCGCCTGTACCAGTTGAAGAAACTGGCGGAACCGGCGCTGGCATGAGGCAGCGCGGCGCGCAGCCCGCGACACGCGCCTGGCCGGACATCCGGCCCGGCAGCCTGCCCCAGTTTGCCCGTCGCGTCCGCGCGCTGTGGCGCGCACTGGCCACGGCGCCGGCCGCCGCCGGCCCCCACGCCACCACCGGCATGGCTGGCGCTGCCACGGCCACAACCGCCACCGCCCCTGCCACCACTGGCATCACTGCCACCACTGGCATCACTGCCATCACTGCCATCACTGCCGCTGCGACGGCCGCCATGGTGCTGTTCCTTGCGGCGCCATGCGCCGCCGCGATCCCCGCCGAAGGCGGCGGCGCGCCGGCCCAGCCGGCGCGCCCGTTCCACTTCAGCACGCTCGGCCACCCGTTCCGCGCCGCCACCGATGAAAACCTGCTGCGGCGGGCGATTACCGAAGCCAATCAGGACAAGCCCGCCTTCATTGTCGCCACCGGCATCAAGGCGCCGGCCGAGGCGTGCAGCGACCGGCTGTATGCGCAGCGGCGCGACATCCTCGACGGCAGTCCGCGCCCACTGGTCTTGCTGCCGGCCGGCAGCGACTGGGCCGGCTGCCGCAATTCCGCGGGCCGCTCGAACGCCATCGAACGCCTGAACCGGCTGCGTGAAGTGTTTTATCCCGACAGCCAGTCGCTGGGCGTGCGCCGCCTGGCGCTGACCCGGCTGTCGGCCAACGTGAAATTCCGCAGCTACGCGGAAAACGCGTACTGGGAACAGGGCGGCATCCTGTTTGCCACGCTCAACATCCCGGACAACAACAACCACTACCTGCCCGAAGCGGGCCGCAACAGCGAATATGAAGACCGCCTGGTGGCCAACCGCGCGTGGCTGCACCGCCTGTTCCTGATGGCGCAGCGGCGCAATATGGAAGGCATCGTGCTGTTTACCGACGGCGACATCAAGGCGCACGTGGAAGAAGGCTTTTCGCTGCTGTCCGGCTTCTCGGCCAAACAGGATGGCTACGCGCCCGTGCGCAAGCAGGTGCGGACGTTTGCTGAGAAATACAAAGGGAAGGTACTGCTGGTGGACAGCCAGGGGGAGGCGAAAGTCACGCCGGCAATCACATGGCGCGGCAATCTCGGGCGGCTGGGGGTGGCGGGCGAATGGGAAACCGTGCGCATCGTGCCTGGCACGGCCTCCCTGTTCAGTCTCAAGGAATCAGACGCGCCCTAATTAATGGATCGGGTGCGAGCGGAAGTGATCGCCGTCTTCGTCACCGTCTTCATCTTCGTCATGGTGATGGCCATGGGCGCCGTGCACGTGTTCGTGGGCGATTTCCTCATCGGTGGCGGCACGCACTTCCACCACCGTCAGTTCGAAGCGCAGGGCCATGCCGGCCAGCGGGTGGTTACCGTCCAGTACCACCTTGTCATCGGCGATATCGGTCACCGTGAAAATCATGGCTTCTTCGCCATCGTCGCCTTCCGGCATGCCTTCGAATTGCATGCCCACTTCCAGCGGCTCCGGCAGGCGGTTGCGCGGTTCAACCTTCACCAGCGACGAATCGTATTCGCCGAACGCGTCTTCCGGTTCGATCTGGATGGTCGAGGCATAGCCGACTTCCTTGCCGTCCAGCTCTTCTTCGATTTTCGGCAGCGTATTTTCATAGCCACCGTGCAGGTAAACCATAGGCTGGCGACCGTCTTCGATCAGGTTATTTTGTGCGTCGGACAGTTTGTAGTTCACGGTCACAACGGTATTTTTGGCGATCTTCATTATGGCTTCCTTTCTGATATAAGCACCCCGGATTATACCTTGTCCGACAATTGCGGCCGGATCGGGGGCTATAATGTCGCATGAAAAAATTGACCCTTCTAGGCGACATCACGCCTGCGCAATTCCTGCGCGACTACTGGCATAAAAAACCCCTGCTGATCCGCCAGGCCGTGCCCGGCTTCAAGCCGCTGCTGTCCTTCGACAAGCTGGCCGAACTGGCCACCAAGAATTACGTCGAATCGCGCCTCGTGACCCATACCGACGGCGACTGGAACATGCAGCATGGCCCGCTGGAATCCCTGCCGCCCCGTGAGCAAAAGGAGTGGACCATGCTGGTCCAGGGCGTCAACCTGCAAGACGCCAAAGCCGATGCGCTGCTGCGCGAATTCCGCTTCATTCCGGACGCCCGCCTCGATGACTTGATGGTGAGTTTCGCCACCGATGGCGGCGGCGTCGGCCCGCACTTTGACTCTTACGACGTCTTCCTGCTGCAAGCGCAGGGCCAGCGCCGCTGGCGCATCAGCGCGCAAAAAGACTTGAGCCTGATCGAAGGCTTGCCGCTGAAGATCCTCAGCCACTTCGAAGCCGAAGAAGAATTCGTGCTCGAGCCGGGTGACATGCTGTACCTGCCCCCCCACTACGCCCACGACGGCGTGGCCATTGGCGATTGCCAGACTTACTCGATCGGCTTCCGTTCGCCGTCGTACCAGGAACTGGGCGAGAATTTCCTGCAATTCATGGCCGATTCGATTGATTTGCCAGGCCGTTATGCGGATCCGGAGTTGCAGGCGTCGGCCAAGCCGGCGGAAATCCCGAAGCACATGCTCGACACCATCGCCGAAGAATTGAATAAAGTGCGCTTCACGGCCGATGACATCACGATCTTCCTGGGCGAGTATTTATCCGAGCCGAAGCACAATGTGTTCTTCACGCCGCTGGAAAAACCGCTGACATTAGAACGATTCCTCCAATCAGCAGCGAAGAAGGGCCTGACGTTGTCGCCGAAGACACAAATGCTGTATCGCGGCAGCAATATCTTCATCAATGGCGAATCGTTCGCCATTGGCCGCGCCGACAAGGCCACCCTGCTGGCGCTGGCCAACGACCGCCGCCTGGAGGGCGCGGCGCTGGCCGATGCGTCGGACGACGTGATCGATGCGCTGTACGCGTGGTATGGCGACGGCTGGCTGGAGTTGAAATCCTGAGGATGCCCGGCCTGAAGGCCCGGCCCCTTGGCTTGACTTGATCAAGGAGAGCACCATGGAAATGCAGTCAACCAGCATTGAAAAACGCGTGATCTCCTTCGATACACGCGCCGTCTTTCAAGAACAGCTGCGCCAGTGCATTTCCAGTGCGCAATTACAGCTGCGCCTGTTCGATCCGGACTTTTCGCTGTGGGAGCTGGGCAGTTCGCAGATGGATGCGCTGTTAAGGCACTTTTTATCGCACCATGGCAAACTCGAACTGGTGGCCCACAGTAATGCCGTACTGGAACACCACGCGCCCCGTTTCCTGCGCCTGCTGGCCGATTACAGCCATGCGATTGAATGCCGCCTGACGGCGCCATCACTGAAGCAGCTGACCGATTCGTTTTGCGTGGCGGACCAGCGCCACATCGTGCGGCGCTTCCATTCCGACCACTTGCGGGGGCAAGCAGTATACGACTCCGAGCCGGATACGCAAGTCCCCCTGGAACGGTTTGCGGCGATATGGGCTGAGACCATACCCGGTTTGCATGCGGGAACTACTGGACTCTGAGCCTTATCGATGTAGAATGCTGGCTGTTCGACAGTATGCCGTTAATACCCGGCGTTGCAGGCAATTGGCTGAAGTAACAACTTATTGCGTTACTGCAAAATAGTTGTGAAATCGGCTTTTTTTGCTATTGCGATGCACCAAAAATCGCTATAATATTGGGTTAGGAAGTTTTTGTTGTCTGTCATGCACCTTGTGGTACGAAGGCTTACGAAGACACCCTAATGAGCGATAATTACCGGTAATTATTCATCGCAACATTGTTGTTTATTTTTGAATTAATTAAGGAAAATCATGAAAAAATCCCTGCTGATCGCCTCCCTGCTGGCCGTTGCTCTGGCTGCTTGCTCGAAAAAAGAAGAAGCTCCTGCACCAGCTCCAGTAGCAACCCCAGCCGCTGAAGCCCCAGCAGCTGCTCCAGCTCCTGCCGCTGCTCCAGCCGCTGACGCTGCTGCTGCTGCCGCTACCGCTGCTTCCGACGCTGCTGCTGCTGCTTCGGCTGCTGCTTCGGCTGCATCCGCTGCCGCTTCGGCCGCTGCTGCTGCTGCTCCAGCTGCTTCGAAGTAATCTTCGACAGCTTGAAAAAACCGGCCTGCGGGCCGGTTTTTTTACGCCCATAGCTTTAGTCACATAGCGAATATCTATACGCCCGTCACCGCACGATAGTGCTATTGGGGCCAGGCCCCATAATGTCGAGTAGTGGCGGCATAAAAAAACCGGCCCTTGCGGAGCCGGTTTTTTTTGTTACTGCTTGTAACAGCCGTTATCCGGCCGTTATTTCAATCCTTACTTCAACTGCTCGTGCAGCAACACCAGAATCTTCTCGCCGGTCGGCGTCAATTCCGGTTTACCGTCGTTGCTCAGCACGCCAACTTTGCTGATGCTGCCTTCGCCGGCCTTGACCGTGATGCGGTAGCGCTGCGCTTCCTTATCCTTGTCCGAATTCCAGCTGAACAGTTTCGAGAAGAAGCCTTTCGCGGTGCCTGCATCCTGATCCACATAACGGACGAAGTAAATGCCATTGACGCGGTCGCGGTCTTCCACCGTGAAGCCTGCGCGGTCCAGCGCCAGGCCCACGCGGCGCCACGAGCGGTCGAAGCCTTCATCGACTTCCACGTGACGGGTGTCGCCCGCGCCCTTCAGCGACGCGTGCAGCGGTTGCAGGGCCGCGTTATCGACGGCCGTGCGCGCCTGCGCCTCATCCTTGCCGCCGCCCAGCTTGGTCATCAGTTTGGCCAGGAACAAGGCTTCCAGGTTCGGGTCGTTCGGGCGCGCGGTCCACTGGGTGGATTCCTTTTGCGCGCCAACGATGACTTCCTGTGCGCCACGGTGGCTGATGTAGATTTCCGTGGTGCCATCCGGCAGGCGCTCGAGGCGGGTGCGGTACTTGTCGCGCTCGCCGCTGCCATACAGGCCGTCAAACACCTTGCCGATCGAATTGCGGATGAAGTCTTGCGGGATCTTCGCGCGGTTCTCATTCCATTCGGTTTCCAGGATGCCGGCCGCCGGCGCATCCACCGCCAGGGTGAAGCCCGACTCTTCCCAGAAGCCCTTCAGTTGCGGCCACAATTGCTCCGGCGCCT
This sequence comes from Pseudoduganella sp. GW821-FHT12E03, assembly GCF_058807115.1. Lineage (NCBI taxonomy): Bacteria > Pseudomonadati > Pseudomonadota > Betaproteobacteria > Burkholderiales > Oxalobacteraceae > Pseudoduganella > Pseudoduganella sp. GW821-FHT12E03. Next base: position 304,643 of record NZ_JBXAQJ010000009.1, read on the forward strand.
GCTTGACCACCAGCCAACGCTGGTTGCCTGCACGCACGACGCGCACGCTGTCGGAACCGGTGGTCGCGACTTCGTTGGCGGGCGCCGCCTGCACGGCCGCCGGGCCAGTGCCGCGCGCCGCGTTGTAGCCGGAAGCAGTGGCCACGCCACGGTTCGAATCCGGCAGCGAATAGCGGTTATCTTTCTGCAATTGCGTCAAATCCGGCGGAACATCCAGGGTGCTGGCTTTCTTTGCCGATTTGTAATCCACCTTGTCGGTGCCAACCACCGAGCTGATCATGCCGCAACCGGTCAGGCTAACGGTAAGGGCGGCCAGGACCAGGCCGCGCTGCGGAGTAAGGGAAGCTGTCTTGCGAATAGTCATGTTTTACTGGAATAAGAGTCCGCTCGGGCCGAGGGCTCAGTTAATCAGGCCGGCTTCGCGCAGCGCGCTGCGCACGGACTCGTGGAACTCGGTGGCCAGCGGCACCAGCGGCAGGCGGATACCGGCAGGCATCATGCCCATTTCCGCCAGTGCCCATTTCACTGGCACAGGATTTGGCTCGATGAACAGCTTCTGGTGCAGCGCGAACACTTTATTGTTCAGTTCCAGAGCCTTGGCGATCTCGCCTTCCATCGCGGCTTTGCACATTTCGTGCATGATTTTTGGCGCGACGTTGGCCGTCACCGAGATATTGCCCTTGCCGCCCGCCAGCATCAGCGACACGGCGGTCGCGTCATCGCCCGAATACACGGCAAACGACTTCGGCGCCAGGCGCAGCAAGTCCAGGCCGCGGCCGATATTGCCGGTCGCATCTTTCACGCCGATGATGTTCGGAATCGCCGCCAAACGCAGGATGGTGTCGTTCGACATGTCGGCCACGGTGCGGCCCGGCACGTTGTACAGGATCACCGGCAAGTCCACCGCTTCGGCAATCGCCTTGAAGTGCTGGTACATGCCTTCCTGGGTCGGACGGTTGTAGTAAGGAACCACTTGCAGGGTCGCATCGGCGCCCGCTTCTTTCGCGTATTGCGTCAGCTTGATGGCTTCGGCCGTCGAATTGCCGCCCGCGCCAGCGATGATCGGGATGCGGCCCTTGGCATATTCAACAGTCGCTTTGATCAGTGCGCAGTGTTCTTCGACACTGACCGTCGCCGATTCACCCGTGGTGCCGGCGATGACGATGGCATCGGTGCCTTCGGCAATATGCCAGTCAACCAGCTTGTTCAAACCCGGATAATCCAGACTGCCGTCTGCGTTCATCGGGGTGACAATTGCTACTATGCTGCCCTTAATCATAGGAATGATAAACAGTAAGATAAAACAACGATTGTAGACGATAGCCTGCCGCAGGTGGCTGGCATATCACATATATTCACATATTAAAAAGCCGGCAAAAGTGCGGCAACACGCGGGAATTCCGCCTTCACAGCCACGATGCGCTGCACCAGCGCCGGTTTTGGCGTTTCCACCAGGCCGTCCTCGAAAGCAATCACGCGCAATCCGTGCTGCGCAGCCCAACCCAGCAGTTCGCCGGGTGTCAACAGGTATGCCGGGTTCGACGGTTTGCCGAACTGGCCGTTGCCTTCAGAAAAAGTTTCATAAATTAAAACACCATTCGGCGCCAGGCTGCCGACCATGTCGGCAATCAGCGGACGGTGCAGGTAATTGGTGACCACGATGCCGGCAAAGCGCTCCGGGCCGAATGGCCAGACCGCGTCGTCCGCTTCCAGGTCGATTTGCGAAGTGACGATACCCTGGCCGGCCGCTTCCACCAGCGCATCGGCGTTCTGGTCCACCGCCACCACGGCGTGGCCCAGCGCCGCCAAGTGGCGCGCATGGCGGCCGGTGCCGCAAGCCAGGTCCAGCACATCGCCACTGGGAATCAAGGGGGCGAAGCGTTGCACCCACGGGGAAATCACATCACTCATCAACCTCTCCTACGGACCGGACGTCAAAAATCACCATTAAAAATAACTGAGACCCATTGCTTCGCGCACATCGCGCATGGTTTCCTGGGCCAGCTTGCGGGCCACGTCATTGCCGTCCGCGACAATGGCGCGCACCAGCGACGGGTCGTCCAAATACGGCTGGGCCCGTTCGTGCATGGGTTCCTGTTCCCGGATGATAGCGTCAATCACGGGCTGTTTACATTCAATACAACCGATACCGGCGGACTTGCAGCCCTTCACCACCCATTCCTGGGTGGCGTTATCGGAATACACCTGGTGGAATTGCCAGACCGGGCAATTGGCCGGGTCACCCGGATCGGACCGGCGCACCCGGGCCGGGTCGGTCGGCATGGTGCGGATTTTCTTGGTGACGACATCCTTCTCTTCACGCAACGCAATGGCGTTACCGTAACTCTTGGACATCTTGCGGCCATCGAGGCCCGGCAGGCGCGACGCCGCCGTCAGCTTCGCGTGCGGCTCCACCAGGATCAGCTTGCGGCTGCCTTCCAGGTAGCCGAACAGGCGTTCGCGGTCCACCATCGACAGGTTGTGCGCGTCATCAAGCATGGCCTTGGCCTGTTCCAGCGCCTCGGCATCGCCATCTTGCTGGAACTGGGTGCGCAATTCGTTGTACAGGCGCGCACGCTTGCTGCCGAGCTTTTTCACGGCATCTTGCGCTTTTTCCTCGAAACCCTTTTCTTTTCCGTACAAATGATTAAAACGCCGCGCAATTTCACGCATCATTTCAATATGCGGCACTTGGTCGTCGCCCACCGGCACTTCACTCGCGCGGTAAATCAGCACGTCGGCGGCCTGTAACAGCGGATAACCGAGGAAGCCGTACGTTGCGAGGTCTTTATTGGCCAGATTCTCGATTTGGTCCTTGTACGTCGGGACCCGCTCGAGCCAGCCCAGCGGCGTCGCCATCGACAGCAGCAAATGCAGTTCCGCATGTTCTGGCACCCGCGACTGGATGAACAGGGTCGCCTGCGACGGATCGATCCCGGCCGCCAGCCAGTCCACCAGCATTTCCCACGTGCTGCGCTCGATCACGTCCGGATCGTCGTAATGCGTGGTCAGCGCATGCCAGTCCGCGACAAAGAACAGGCACGGCTGCTCGGCCTGCATCTTGACCCAGTTGGTCAGCGCGCCATGGTAGTGGCCCAGATGCATGGTCCCGGTGGGACGCATGCCGGAGACGACTCGGTCGGGATACATATCAGGTCAGCAAGAATGTGAGGGGATAGACCACCAGGCTGAACAGCCAGACCGTGATGGCCACCAGCGTTCCCAGGAATGGCGTCAGCATGCCGGTATAGCTCAGCAGGATCAGGCCAAGGAACACGAATGGACCATAGCGTTCAATACGGGCAAATGGGCGCGCCAAATCCATCGGCAGCAGGGCCGTCAAAATGCGGCCGCCATCGAGCGGCGGCACGGGAATCAAGTTGAACGCGCACATCACGGCATTGGTCTTGACACCCGCATCGGCGACTTTCAACAGGAATTCTTCCTGTACCCCGAAAGAAATCAGCAAGATCAGCAAGGCCATCCAGGCCACGCCCATGACGAAGTTGGCGGCAGGACCGGCGGCGGCCACAAAGCCCATCTGTTTCTTCGGATTGCGCAGACGGCTGTAATCGACCGGCACCGGCTTGGCATAGCCGAACGCCATGTGCGTGCTCAAGTACAGCAACAGCGGCAAGATCACCGTACCGAACAGGTCGATGTGGTGGATCGGATTGATCCGCAGGCGCCCCTGCTGTTCGGCCGTCGGGTCACCAAAATACCGGGCGGCATAACCATGGGCGGCTTCGTGCAGGGAAATCGCAAACAGGACAGGTATCGCGTAGACCGCGATGTTCTGCATCATGTAACTAAGATCATTCATAACGGAAGATTCTACCAGACCGGCACAACCGGTCCGGCGGGAGGTGATTGGAGGAAAGTTTATCGGGGAAGTTACATGCCCAGCACAGCCGGATCGCCCTGCCCGCGCCGCACCAATTCCGGCTCGTCGCCCGTCAAGTCCACCACGGTGGTCGGCTCAAAGCTGCAGGCGCCGCCATCGACGATCAAGTCAACCTGTTTTTCCAGTCGTTCGCGGATTTCATCCGGATCGGTCAGCGGTTCATCGTCGCCCGGCAAGATCAGGGTGGTGCCCAGCAGCGGCTGCTGCAACTCGCCCAGCAGCATTTCCACGATCGGCGTCGACGGGACGCGCAAGCCGATGGTTTTACGGGACGGGTGCGACAGGCGGCGCGGAACGCAGCGGGTTGCTTCCAGGATGAAGGTGAACGGGCCCGGCGTGGCCGCCTTCAGCATGCGGAACTGTTTATTGTCGACCCGCGCATAGACGCCGATTTCACTGAGATCGCGGCACAGCAACGTCAAATGGTGCTTTTCATCGATGCCGCGGATGCGGCGCAGCCGTTCCACGGCGGCTTTGTCATCCAGGTGGCACACCAGCGCATAGCAGGAATCGGTTGGCAGCGCGACGATGCCGCCGCCATGAATGATTTGCGCCGCCTGTTTGATCAGGCGCAGCTGGGGATTGAGTGGGTGGACCTGGAAATATTGGCTCATATATTCATTTTAACGGTTGATTCAAAATGACCGCAGCTAGGCGCGGCGCCGCAGACAGTGCGCCTGCACGGCAAGGCGCCGCAACAACGCTGCGGGCGTTTTGAAACGGCCGTCAACGCGGCAGCCTCTGCAGGGCTGCGATACGCTCTTCCATTGAAGGGTGAGTGGAAAACAAGGCCGACCAGCCGCCGCCACCGGTGATGCCGGACGCCGCCATGTCTTGCGGCAAGGCGCCGGGTTGCAAGCCGCCCAGGCGCATCAGCGCATGCTGCATCGGCACGCTGCTACCCATCAGGCCGGCCGCGCCGGCATCGGCGCGGAATTCGCGCTGGCGCGAAAACCACGCGACAATGATCGAGGCCAGCAAGCCAAACAAGAGTTCACAAATGACTGTCGTGATGGTGTAGCCGATGCCAGGACGGTAGTCGCCATCGCGGCGGCCACTGAGGGCATGGTCGACAAAATAGCCAACCACGCGCGCCAGGAACACAACAAACGTATTCACCACGCCTTGGATCAGGGTCATGGTCACCATGTCGCCATTGGCCACGTGCGCCACTTCGTGGCCCAGCACGGCTTCGACTTCTTCCCGGTTCATCGATTGCAGCAAGCCGGTCGAGACCGCGACCAGCGCGGAATCCTTGAACGCGCCGGTGGCAAAGGCATTCGGCTCACCGTCATAAATCGCGACTTCCGGCATGCCGATGCCGGCGCGCTGCGACAATTGCTGTACCGTGGACACCAGCCATTGTTCGGTGGAATCACGCGGCGCCTCGATGACGCGGGCGCCCGTGCTCCACTTCGCCATCGGCTTACTGATCAGCAACGAGATAATCGCGCCGGTGAAACCAATCACCAGCGAATAGGCCATCAGGTTACCGAGCTGCAATCCGCCAGCCCCGCCCGGCCGCGCAATGCCCAAGACCGACAGCACCAGCGACAACACCAGCATCACAGCCAGGTTGGTTGCAATAAACAGGACGATACGTTTCATGGTGAACTCGCAGAGAAATGGGTCCGCCGCTTAGATGCGGCTGATGTGACTCAAAAACAAGTTCAGAACCAGTCGTGCCAGACCGGTTTCACATTGGCCGGCAAGGGCGGCAATTCGGCAAAACTCACGCGCGCCTCGCCCGGCGCATGGAAATCCGTGCCGCGCGACGCCAGGAAACCGTAGCGGTTGGCCAGCTCCGCATATTCAGGATACTGGTCCGGCGTGTGGCTGCCCGTCACCACTTCGATGGCCCTGCCGCCCATTTGCTTGAATTCATCAAACAGCACGCCCTGCGCCATGTCGGAAAATTTGTAGCGGCCCGGGTGGGCAATCACGGGGATGCCGCCCGCGCCCAAAATCCACTGCACGGCCTGTTCCAGCGACGCCCAGCGATGTTCCACATAACCCGGCTTGCCTTCGGCCAGGTAGCGCTTGAACACTTCCGACACCGTACGGCACTTGCCCAACTCCACGATATAGCGGGCAAAGTGGGTACGGGAAATCAAATCCGGGTTGTCGACATATTTCAGGGCCCCCTCATACGCGTCCGGAATGCCATGCAGCGCCAGCTGGCGCGCAATTTCATGGCCACGGCGGTCGCGCCCGGAACGGGTCTGGTGCAAACCCTGCACCAGTTGCGGGTTGGTCTCATCGATTTGCAGGCCGACGATATGGACGGTTTCCCCCGCCCACGTAATGGAAATTTCCACGCCCGGCACGAAACGCATGCCTTGTTCCGCCGCCGCCTGGCGCGCGGCCGGAATGCCACTGACTTCATCGTGGTCGGTCAGCGCCCACACGTCCACCCCGCCCTGGCGCGCCACCTGCGCGACTTTCGCGGGCGGCAGCACACCGTCAGAGACGTTGGAGTGGCAATGCAAGTCGACTTTCAACATATAGTTACAAATCGCTGGGAACAGGGGAAGTCATCATTGTACCCCGCCCTTGCCAATTGTCAGGCGAGAAACTCTTCCAGCATGGCGGCTAGTTGTTCCGGCTGGTCATGGTGCAGCATATGGCCAGCGTTATCGATCATTTTCGCCGTCACGTTGGCCAGGTGGCCCAGGCGCCGGTCCACCTCCACCCGCGCCTCCTCCTTCGGCCCCATCCACAGCCACATATTGGTATTGGAGGCCTCCACCCACAGCACCGGCGCGGTAATGGCGCGCCAGCAGGCCATCACTTCTTCCACGTGGTACAGCAGCGGACTGGTGCGCTTATGGGCGGAATCGCCCAGGATGCGCCACTGGCCATCCGCATCCTGCGCCGACCAGTGCTGCGCCAGGAACGTGGCGCGGTCGTCGCGCAGTCGGGGATTGGTCTTTTGCAAGCGGCTCGCCACCCCGGCCAGGTCGGGATAGCCCTTCATTTCCTGCGGTTCCAGCAATTCATCCATCCATTTCGCATAGCGGCCCGGCGCCTGGTCCGGCGTCGTGGATTTCAAGCCAAAGCCTTCCAGGTTGATCAGGCGGCGGATGCGCGCCGGGCGCGCGCCCGCATACAGGCCGACAATATTGCCGCCCATGCTGTGGCCGAGCAGGTTGACCGCGCCGTCCGGCTGGTAATGGCGCAAGATCGCATCGAGGTCGCCCAAATAATCCGGGAACCAGTAGGTATCGACCTTGGGCGCTTCAGTCAGGCCGAAACCGCGCCAGTCCGGCGAAATCACATGCCAGTCGCCCTGCAGGCAATCGGCGACAAACTGGAACGAGGCCGACACATCCATCCAGCCGTGCACCATGAAAATCTTGGGTGCGCCTTCCCTGCCCCAGTGACGGATATGCGTGCGCACGCCGCGTACATCAATGAATTCGGAGCGGGACGGTTTATGCATGGGATTCCACCTTGAAAGGAGCGCACATGGCGCCATATGGGACTGCTGAAGCCGGGATGACAGGTTTTCCTGGCGGCCAGTCCAGAGTTTAGCACGATCGTGCGAAAATCGCAGATCCCGCCAGTCCGGAGCCATTTTGCCGGGTTTTGGCGGACTCGGCGCAACCTCGGCGTAAAATAGCGGTATTCCCCCATCTTCAAGGCATTCCATGACGATCTACCAATTGGGCGATCACGCGCCCGACATTGATGCATCGGCTTTTGTGGCTGACAATGCGACCCTGATCGGTAAAGTCACCTTGCGCGCGAATGCGTCGGTTTGGTATGGCGCGACCCTGCGCGGCGACAATGAACGCATCACCATCGGTGAAAACAGCAATGTGCAGGAAGGCGCCGTGATGCATACCGACATGGGTTACCCGCTCGACGTGGGCAACAACGTGACCATCGGCCACCAGGCCATGCTGCATGGCTGCACCATTGGCGACGGCTCGCTGATTGGCATCCAGGCCGTGGTGCTCAATGGCGCCAAGATCGGCAAAGGCTGCCTGGTCGGCGCCGGCGCGCTGGTCACGGAAGGCAAGGAATTCCCGGACAACCAGTTGATCATCGGCTCGCCGGCCAAGGCCGTGCGCACCTTGACGCCGGACGATGTCGCCCGCCTGCAAGGCAGCGCCGACAGCTACGTGCAGCGCGGCAGGCTGTTCAAAACGCAACTGAAACAACTCGACCACCTGGGTGCGGGGCCTTCAGGCCGGGCATCCATATAATAAATAACCTGGGTGCGGGGCCTTCAGGCCGGGCATCCATATATCAGGAAAAACAATGAGCAAGACCCCAGACCTCGCGACCAGCCAGGACACGCTGCAAAAATTCATCTTTGAAAACGCCACCGTGCGCGGCGAGCTGATCGACGTCTCCGCCACCTGGCGCGAAATCCAGGCCCGCCACGATTACCCGGCGCCGGTGCGCCGCCTGCTGGGCCAGATGGTGTCGGCGGCGGCGCTGCTGTCGGCCAATTTGAAATTCAACGGTTCCATCGTCATGCAAATCCATGGCGACGGTCCGGTGCGCCTGCTGGTGGTGGAATGCGATGCGCAACTGCGCCTGCGCGCCACGGCCAAGCTGCGCCATGACGCGGTGGTCAGCGACGATGCCGGCCTGACCCGCCTGCTGAATGAACATGGCAAAGGCCGCTTCATCATCACGCTCGATCCGGCCGAAAAAGTGCCGGGCCAGCAGCCGTACCAGGGCATCGTGCCGCTGGACGCGGACGACGTCGCCACCGTGATCGAACATTACATGCTGCGTTCCGAACAGCTCGATACGCGCCTGTGGCTGGCGGCCGACGACAGCGTGTCGCGCGGCATGCTGCTGCAAAAACTGCCGCACCATGGCGGCAAGGCCGAAGCGCAGCCGGTGTCGGCCGACGAAGCGCTGGAAACCTGGAACCGCGCCGTGGTGCTGGGCTCGACCCTGAAAGAAGAGGAAATGCTGGGCACCACGATCGACGTGCTGATCCAGCGCCTGTTCTGGGAAGAGACCATCCGCGTGTTCGATCCGGTCCACCCGTCGTTCCACTGCAGCTGCACCCGCGAAAAAGTCGGCAACATGCTGAAAACGCTGGGCAAGCCGGAAATCGACAGCGTGCTCGAAGAACTGGGCACGGTCGCCATCAATTGCGACTTCTGCGGCAAGCACTACGAGTATGACAAGGTCGATTGCGCGCAACTGTTCGCCAGCGATGAACCGGCCGAAGCACTGATCCACGCGGGCGAAGCCAAGCACTGACGCGGGTGGTCCAGGCCACCGCCTGGACCGGCAATCCGCGCCGTCACTCCGTAGGGCGGTTTGGCTTCATCAAGCCGCCACGCCGGCATCCCGATACCGCCCGCCCTGGTGACGACGCCAGCACGGCGGCTTCCGCCAAGGCTCGGCGCCCCCGGCGGAAACCACCCTACGGAATACCGCCAGCGACAAGTTACCAAACGGCCCAATCCCCTCACATTTTGGAGTATCCTGAGCGCCTTTCCGACTTCGCTCAGGATACTTTCATGCTGCCACACCGTTTCGCGATCACGGTCCTTGCCGCCAGCCTGCTGGCCGCATCCATCACCACCAGTCCGGCCCTGGCAGCGCCGGCAACCAAGCGTGCCGCTGCGCAGCAGGCCAGCCCGGTCCAGCGCCAGCTGGCGCAACTGGCCAAAGAATTCCACGTCGCCCGCGCCCGTTTCGATCCGTTGCTGTTTGCCACCGCCAACGGCGACAGCCGATACAACGACCAGATCGGCATGGCCATCGCCCCCGCCGTACGGGCCAAGCAATTCGCCACGTACCGCCAGATGCAAACGCGCCTGGCCGCGATACCGCGCACGCAATTGCCGGGTCGGGACCAGATGACCCTGGACTTGCTGGCCTATGAACTGGAAGCCGCCCTGGCGCTGGCGCCGTTCCCCGAACACTTGCTGCCGCTGAACCACTTCGACAACATCCCCAGCACCCTGGCCAATTACGCGGGCGGCACCGGTTCCCAGCCGCTCGGCACGGTCAAGCAATACCAGGATTACCTGAGCCGCGTGCGCCAGCTGGCGCCATGGATCGACCAGGCCATCGCCAACATGCGCGAAGGCGTCAAGCAAGGCATCGTGCAACCGAAGAGCATCACGCAGGCGATGCTGCCGCAAATGGCCGCGCTGAAAAGCGCCACGGTGGAAACCAGCGCCTACTACTCGCCGGTTAAACGCATGCCTGCAGCGTTTTCCGCCGCCGACAAGGCCCGCCTGACGCGCGATTACCGCGCCGCCGTGAACCAGCTCAACCCCGCTTTGGCCCGCCTGGCGCGCTTCCTGGAAACCGAATACCTGCCCGCCAGCCGTGACAGCACCGGCTGGAGCGCGCTGCCGAACGGCGACAAGTGGTATGCGGCCCGCATCAACGACAGCACCAACCTGCCCTTGACGCCGCAGGCCGTGCACGACCTGGGCCTGAAGGAAGTGGCGCGCATCAGCGGCCAGATGCAGGGTTTGATGGGCAAGCTTGGTTACGATGGCCCGGCGCAGGCGTTCCCGCAGTGGGTGCGCGACCAGAAGCAGTTCAAGCCATTTACCACCGAAGCGGAAGTGCTCGACACCTACCGCAAGATGTACGATGCACTGCAAAGCAAACTGCCGGCGTATTTCACGCTGGTGCCGAAATCCAAACTGGTGGTGGAGCTGGAACCGGAACTGACGCGCGCCACCGCGTCCGACCACTACACGCCGCCGGCCGCCGACGGATCGCACCCGGGCGTGTTCTGGGCCGTGGTCAACGATCCGAGGGATTACAGCCGCACCGGCATGGCCAGCCTGCTGCTGCACGAAGGCGTGCCGGGCCACCACTTCCACGCCGCGCTGCTGAAGGAAATGCCGCTGCCGGACTTCCGCATGTTCAGCACGGAAAACCAGAACAACGCGGCCTACACGGAAGGCTGGGCCCTGTACGCGGAAACCCTGGGCAAGGATTTCGGCCTGTATGACGACCCGGTGTCGTACTACGGCCACCTGAACGCGGAAATGCTGCGCGCCGTACGCCTGGTGGTGGACACCGGCATGCACGCGCTGGGCTGGAGCCGCGAGCAAGCCATCGCCTACATGGTGGAAACGCTGGGTGTGTCCGAAGCCCGCGCGAAAAACCAGATCGAGCGCTACATGGTCTGGCCGGCGCAGGCGCTCAGCTACAAGGTCGGTTCGCTGAAGATCCTCGAGTTGCGCGACAAGGCGCAGCGTGAACTGGGCAGCAAATTCAGCTACCCGGCGTTCCACGCGGTGGTGCTGGGCGAAGGCACCTTGCCGCTGCCCCTGCTTGAAGCGCGAGTCAGCGCGTGGATTACGCTCAGTAAATAAGCCCGCCCCCGCGCGACGAAAGTCAGGCCGCCTCGCGCTGGTAACTGCGCGAGGCGGCCAGCAAACTGCGCGTGTAAGGATGGCTGGCCGCGCCGGAGCGCAGCAATTCACTGTCGAGCGTATCGACAATGCGCCCCTGCTGCATCACCGCCAGCCGCTGGCACATGTGCACCACCACGCCCAAATCGTGCGTCACCAGCAGGTACGTCAACCCTTCCCGCAGCCGCAACTCTTCCAGCAAATTCAGGATTTCCGCCTGCACCGACACGTCCAGCGCCGACGTCGGCTCGTCGAGCAGCAGGATGCGGGGCGACAGGATCAGCGCCCGCGCGATCGCGACGCGCTGCCGCTGCCCGCCCGACAGCTGGTGCGGATAGCGGTAGCGGAACGAGGGATTCAGCCCGACCCGGACCAGGATGTCGCACACGCGGTCATCGATCTCGCCGATGCCGTGGATTTTTAAAGGTTCCGACAGCGCGGTATCGATCGTGTGGCGCGGATGCAGCGAGCCATACGGGTCCTGGAACACCATCTGCATCAGCCGGCACCGCTCGCGGTCGATGCGGTGGCCCAGCCCCTGGCCATCGATGCTCATGGCGCCCTGCCAGTGCGTATGCAATCCCGCCAGGCAGCGCAACACCGTGCTCTTGCCGGAACCGGATTCGCCCACCAGCCCGAACACTTCGCCCTCCTTCACGTCGAAGCTCACGTCATGCAGCACTTGGTGGTCGCCAAATGACAGCGCCAGCCGGTCTACGGTAATCATGTCGTTTCCTTTCATGCTGTCAACCAGCTAGGGTCGCGCCGCAGCACCGGCAAGATGGGGCGTTTCACATCGATCGAAGGCAGCGCCGCCAGCAAGCCGCGCGTGTACGGGTGCTGCGCACGGTCGAGGTCCGCCGCCGCGATGGTTTCCACCACGCGGCCCGCATACATGACCAGCACGCGGTCGCAAAAACTGCGCACCAGGTTCAAGTCATGGCTGATGAAAATCAGCCCCAGCCCGCGCTCTTCCACCAGTTCATCGAGCACCGACAGCACCTGCGAGCGCACCGACACATCGAGCGCGGAAGTCGGCTCGTCGGCAATCACCAGTTCCGGGTTCGGGATCAGCATCATGGCAATCATGATGCGCTGCCCCATGCCGCCGGAAATCTCGTGGGGATACAAGTCGTAGACGCGCTGCGGCTCGCGGATGCGCACCTTTTCCAGCATGGCGATGACCTGTTCCCGCACTTGCGCCTTCGGCACTTTCTGGTGCACCAGCACCGCCTCGGCGATCTGGTCGCCAACCCGCATCACCGGGTTCAGCGAATACTTCGGGTCTTGCATGATCATCGACATGCGCCGTCCGCGCAGCGCGCGCATCTGCCGTTCATCGGCGCGCAGCAAATCCACGTCGCCAAAGCGCAGGGTGCGCGCTTCGATCCGGGCGCTGGCCGGATGCAGCTTCAGCAAGGCACGGCCCACAGTGGATTTGCCGGAGCCCGATTCGCCAACGATCGCCAGCTTTTCCCGGCCCACCTTGAACGACACGCCGCGCACGGCGTCGACCAGGCCGTCGCGGGTGGCGAAGCGCACCCGCAAATCGTCCGCTTCCAGCTTGATGTTGTTATCCAAAGCATTCTCCTCAGCTGCGTGGGTCGAAAATGTCCCGCAAGCCATCACCCAGCAAATTAAAGGCCAGGCTGACCAGCATGATGGCGGCGCCCGGCATGGCGACCAGCCACCAGCATTCCATCATGTAGCGCCGCCCGGCGGAAATCATCGCGCCCCACTCCGGCGACGGCGGTTGCGAGCCCAGTCCCAGGAAACCCAGGCCCGCCGCCGTCAGGATGATGGACGCCATGTTCATCGTCAGTCGCACCAGCACCGACGACAGGCACAGCGGCGCGATATGGCGCACCAGGATGCGCATCGGCGATGCGCCCTGCAATTGCACGGCGGCGATGAAATCGGCCTTGCGCAGCGAGCGGGTTTCGGCCCGCGCCAGCCGCGCAATCGGCGGCCACGCGGTCAGGGCGATGGCGATCACCGCATGTTCCAGTCCCGGTCCCAGCGCGGCCACGAAGGCCAGCGCCAGCACCAGGCTGGGGAACGAGATGAAGATATCGGTGATGCGCATGAACAGCGTATCGATCCAGCCGCCGAAGTAGCCTGACGCCGCGCCCACGGCCAGCCCGATCGGGCCGACCACCACCGTCACCAGCGCCACGATGTACAGCGTGGTGCGGGCGCCGTAGACCAGGCGGCTGAAGGTGTCGCGTCCATATTCGTCGGTGCCGAACCAGTGCGCGGCGCCAGGCGCCTGCAAGGTGGCGTATAAATCCTGGCGCAGCGGATCGTGGGTGGCGACCCACGGCGCGCACAGGGCGACCGTCACCAGCAGCACAACCACGACCAGTCCGGCCAGGGTCATGGGATTGCGCAGCAGGTGGTGCAGTGCGCGGCGCACGGTATCGCGCAGCGCCGAGGCGGCCGATTCCGCCACCGCGGCGGAGGTGGCGGATGCGGGCGGACTGGCGGGAGCGGCGGAAGGTTGGGACATGGCAGTGTTGAGCATCAGTGCATCCGTGGGTCAAATACCTGGTACAGGGCGTCCGAGATGAGATTGAGCGTGACGAAGATGATGCCGACCAACAGCACACAGCCCATCACGGAATTCATGTCGCCCAGCAGCAGGCTGTTGGTCAAGTATTGGCCGAAACCGGGCCACGCAAACACGGTCTCGATCAGCACCGCGCCTTCCAGCAAGCCGCCATAGGCCAGCGCCACGATGGTCAGCAATTGCACCAGGATGTTGCGGAACGCGTGGCGCCAGATCACGGCGGCTTCCGACAGGCCCTTGACGCGCGCCGCCAGGATGTATTCCTGCGACAGTTGCGCCAGCATGAAACTGCGCGTCATGCGGCTGATGTACGCCATCGAGTGCAGGCCCAGGATGCAGGCCGGCAGCACGATGTGCTGCACGCTGCTGGCGAAGGCGTCCCAATTGCCGGACAACAGCGTGTCGACCAGCAGCAGTCCCGTCACGCGGGGAATCGCGCCATCGAACGCCAGCGCGATCCGGCCGGACCCGCCGGCCCAGCCCAGCCACGCATAGAACACCAGCAAGCCCATCATCGCGAACCAGAACACCGGCGTCGAATGCCCGGCCAGGCTGATGACGCGCACCGCATGGTCGCCCAGGCGGCCGCGCCGGCTGGCGGCAAACACGCCCAGCGGCACACCGAGCGCGGTGCCGACCACGATGGCGAGCGTGGCCAGTTCCACCGTGGCGGGGAACACGCGGGCAATGTCGTCGCTGACGGCATTACCGGTCAACAGTGACGTGCCCAGGTTGCCCTGCGCCAGTTCGCCGATGTAATGGCCAAACTGCACCAGCAGCGGGCGGTCCAGCCCCAGCTGCTCTTGCACTTGCTGGTAGGTTGACGCATCCGCGTCCGGGCCGACTATCGCCAGCACCGGGTCGATCGGCATCACGCGGCCGATAAAGAACGTCAGCACCAGTAAACCCAGCAGGGTCGCCCCGGTACTCAGCAGGCGGGTCCGCCAGGCGGCCGCGCCTTTCTTCAATCCATTCATGGCTTGATCCTCATGGCCTCATCCTTATAGACGTCGCGCAGCAAGGTGGTGGCGGACGGGTGGCCCACATAGCCGTGCACGCGGCGGCTCAGCACCACAGTGTCGACCATTTGCGCGATCGGCTGGATCGCGCCCACTTCGCTGTCATACAGTTGCTGCACTTCGCGATACATCGCCAGCTGCGCCGTTTCATCGCGCTCGCGCACCGCCTGTTCGATCAGGCGGTTGATCGCGTCGTGGTGGAACGAGGTGCGCCAGCCCTGGAAATTGGTCAACCGGGCCGCATCGCGGTTGTCCGGGTTGTACACCATCGCGCGCAGGTTGGCGTGCGGGTGCGGTTCCACCCCGCCCCCGCCACGGCCCACGACGATTTCAAATTTCCGGTCGCGCATCGAGCCATAGACCTGGTTGCCGGTGCCTGGCAGGATGGCAGCGTCAATCCCCGCTTGCGCCAGGGTCGCCTGCAGCGCGGTGGCGATATTGATCATCGGCGGATCGGACAGGACGCGGATGGTGGTGTGGAACCCGTTCGGGTAGCCGGCGTCGGCCAGCAGCTTGCGCGCGCCCGCCACGTCCAGTTTGTAGCCGGGATCGGGCAGGGTCGATGCCAGCCCGCTCATGACGGGGCGCTGGTGTGCCACGCCATAGTGCGGCATGATGGCCTGGTTGATGCCGTCGTAATCGATCAGCTTGCGCAGCGCCAGCCGCACGCGCTTGTCCGCATAGCGGGCATCCTTCAGGCTGAGCGCCACGTAATACGTGTTGCCGCGCTTGACCGGTTGCACCACCACGCGCCCCTCATGCTTGAGCGCCTCGATATCCGGCGCCGCCATGCCGGCCGCCAGGTCGACATCGCCACGGTCGATCATGAACCGCAGCGACAGCGATTCCGGCACGTGGCGCATCACCACCCGGCGCAACTTCGCGGGGCCGCGCCAGTAACCGTCATAGCGGTCCAGCAGCATGGCGTCCTTGGCGCGCCATTCCGTCAGGACGAACGGGCCGGAACCCGCCGCGTGCGTCAGCAGCCATGCCGCGCCCAGGTCGCCGTTTTTCTGGTGCGCCAGCACCGTGTCTCGGTCGAGGATGGCGGAACTGACGGACGTGCCCAAGGTGTACAGCACCATTTTCGGGTCGGTCGGTTCCGGCAGCACGATGCGCAGGGTGCGCGCATCGGGGGCCGTGATCAGCTGCTCGGCATTGGCTTTACTAAAACCATAGCTTTTCCATGGCGACGCCATGGCCAGGTTCAGTTTCAGCACCCGGTGCAGCGACCAGGCGGCGTCGTGCGCCGTCAGCAGGCGGCCGCTTTTGAATCGCACGCCGTCACGCAGGGTCAGCGTGATGCTGTTGCGGTCGGGAGCGATCTCCCACTTTTCCGCCAGGGCCGGCTTGACGATAGTGAGGTCGTGCGGATCGAGTTCGACCAGGTAATCGTACAGGTTGGCCACCACGCCCAGCACGTCGTTGCCGGTGGCGCCGGCCGGATCGAGCGACAGCAAGTTGTTCATGTTCATGCCGATCACCAGCTGGTCGCGCGGCGTGGCCGCTTGCACGGGCGCGGCGCTGATCGCCAGCGCAAGCGCCATGGCCGGCGCGGAGCGCAGCAGCGGCGCAAGGGACAGCCACTTGAAAAGAGTTGCGAAGTGCATGCCCGCGCCTAGTAGGTTTCCACCGTGCTGGCGGCGATATAGTCGAAGTCGATGTCTTCGCCCAGGCCCGGCAATTGGGACAGGTGCACGTAGCCGTCGGCATCCATCGGGTCCGGCAGGCTGCGCAGGTAGGCCGGCGCCTCGTCGTACTCGAGGAAGGGGTGCAGCAAGCCCCGCTCATACCAGCGGCAATTCTTGATGGCCGCCGTCACGGCCAGGTTGGCCGCGCCATTGCCGTGCACTTCGCAATCCATGCCGAACGCTTCGGCCAGCGCCGCCACTTTCATGGTCGGCGTGATGCCGCCGACACCGGGCACGCCGGCGCGCAGGATGTCGCAGGCGCCCGCCTGCGCCCAATCGGCGCGCGCATGGTGTTTGCCGGAAATCGATTCCGGGCCGACGATCGGGATATCGAGCTGGTTGGCCAGCCAGGCATACGATGCGATGCTTTGCTCGTTCATCATTTCCTCGAACCACGCGAAATTGAGCTTTTCCAGCGCGCGGCCAATGGTCAGCGCGTCGGTGCGGCTATACCAATGATACCCGTCCAGCATCAGCGCGATATCCGGTCCCACGGCTTCGCGCACCGCGGCGCACGCCTTGATGTCCATCGCCACGCTCGGCGCGAACGATACCGGCGGCATCCAGGTGTGCAGCTTGATGGCCTTGTAGCCCCGCTCCACCAGTTTCACGGCAAAGGCCGCGTATTCGTCCGGCGTCGACAGCCCGCCCTTCAACTCGTCGCCGCACATGGTGCTGCCATAAGCCGGCACCTTGTCGCGGTAAGCGCCCAGCAATTTATACACTGGTGTGTTCAGCTTGCGGCCCGCCAGGTCCCACAGCGCCTGCTCGATCACGGCCAGCGCGCGGTCGGTCAACTGGCCCGCGCTGCCGCGCTGCCAGTGCGCCAGTTCTTGCCACAGGCGTTCGCGGTCAAACGGGTCCTGTCCGATCAGGACCTTGCGGGCGAACGCCTCGAGCACGTGGGGCCGCACCACTTCGACCGGGCCGAACGCATGGCCGCTGGTGCCGTCATCGGCGGTGATGGTGACCATCGCCATGGTGGCGCGCTTTTCCGGGCCCGGATGCGAATGGCCCGCGCTATCGACACTGCGTTTGGTCAGGTAATGGAACACGGTTCCTTGTACACGTTCGATTTTCATTTGCTGCTTTCTCAGGAATAAAAAGAGCGGATGTGCCTTCACGCGTGGACAACTTCACGCGGCGCACCCGCCAAAGGGACGGTGCTGATCGCCAGGGTCGGGTTAGAAGTCGTAGCTGACCCGCGCGTTGTAGGCGCGGCCGATCGGGCTGGCGATGTTGTTGGCATATGCGGTCGCGTTCGAGTTGGTCACCGGCGGATTGGTGTCGAACAGGTTGCTGATGCCCAGGGTGATGTGGGTGTGCTTGATGCCCTTATAGGACAAGGTCCAGTTCCACACCGAATACGGCTTGATGTCGCGGAAGTATTCCGGCGCCACGTTGTTCAAGTCGTGGTAGCCGGTGTTGAAATTCTGTGTCAGTTGCGAGAACCAGTCGCCCTTGGCCCACGACATGCGCAGCGTGTGCTTCCAGCGGAACGTGTACGTCGGGCTGGCGCTGACGTTGCCGGAACCGACCGAGCCAAAGCGCCCCAGGTTGGAAATCCACGCGCCATCTTTCTCGTTCTGGTTTTCAAAGTTCGTCACGTAGGTGCCTTCCAGGCCCAGCTTGAAGTCGCCGTAGGCGTTCTTCGGGAAGGCGTAGCTCCAGCCCACGTCGATGCCGCTGGTACGCAAGTCGCCCAGGTTCATCACGGTGTTTTTCACATACGCCAGCGTGCCGTCGGGATTGCGCACGAACAGGTCGGCGTATTTCGTGGTGTTGGTGAAGATGGCGTTTTGCGGCAGCTGGCCGATGCTGTTGCTCAGCTGGATATTGAAGTAATCCAGCGACAGGATCATGTTGCGCATCGGTTCGAGCACCATGCCCAAGGTCAGGTTGCGCGACTCCTCCGGCAGCACGTCCGGGTTGCTGCCCTGCTGCACCGGCAGGAAGGCGTTGCACACCACCAGCGGATTGGCGCCCGCCACGGCCTTGCCGGTGCCGGTCTGGCCCATGGTGCCGGGGCACAGTTTCGGGTCGTCCCAGCGGCTGGTGGTCAGCGCGGTGGCGCCGGGCAAACGATAGCCATACCGGTCAAACAGGGTCGGCGCACGGAAACCGGTGCTGGCCGAGCCACGGAACATCAAGGTCTTGAACGGCTGATAGCGGAAGCTGGCTTTCGGATTGACGGTATTGCCGAAATCCGAATAGCGGTCGGCCCGCAGGGCGGCGTTGAGATTGAGTTCACTGGTCAGCGGCACGTCGATTTCCGCAAAGGCGGCGCTGATGTTGCGCTTGCCTTCCGCATAGCTGGGCAGGCGGTTCTGGTATGGCACGTTAATGACGCCATCGAGCGCGCGGTCGTCGTTGGCGTCGGCGTGGTATTCGGCACCGGTGGCAAAGGTCAGCGGGCCGCCGGCCAGTTGCATCAATTCGCGCGTCAAGGTCACATCCGCACCGGTGTAGCGGTTGGTGGTATGGCGGATCTGGCCGCCGTCGGCGGAAATGCTTTGCAGGTAAGCCAGGCCGGCCGCGTCTTGCGCGCCGAACGGGTTGAGGGTACCGTTGCGCACGCCTTCCTGCAATTTCGGGCCGTTCAGGTAACCCTGGCGGAACCACGAATCGCGCTGGCCACGGCTGTAGATAGTGCCGAGGCGGTAATCCCACTGCCCCAGGCGGCCCTCATCGGTGAGCACGAAGCGGGTGGCTTCCTGCTGGTCGCGCGCAATCGCCGGGCCCAGTTCGGCCACGCTCCACGACACGTTCAGGGTCGAACCATTCAAGCCCGCGATGGCCGGAACGCCGGCGCTGCCGCCCGGATAATATTTGCTGGCCGGCGTGATGGTGGCGACCGCATTGTTAAAACCCACCGTGGTAGTCGGCGCGCGCTGGGTCGTGATGTTTTCACGCGCATACAGCAATTCCGCCGTGATCAAATGCTCTTCCGACAGTTTCAAACTGCCCTTGGTGAAGGCCGTGGTTTGCGAATTGCCCGGCAGCGCCAGCACGTAGTAGTTCGAATTGAGGATGCAGGTGTTGCGGGTGGCCTGCATCGAGTACGGCGCCTTGCAGCCGCTGGCGTAATACGGATTGCCGGTGATGCCGGTGCTGGGAGAAAACACGTTGGCGGGGAACGCATAGGTGCCGCTGGTGGCGCGCGGTGCGATACCCAGTTGCGCCAGCAATTCCGGGCTGGACAATTCCGGACGGTCATTCGAATCGAGCGCGCTGCGCTTGTGCGTATCGATGGTGGCGTACACGTTCCAGCCATCGGTCTCCAGGTTGCCACGGCCGCCCAGGATGCTCAGGCGGTGTTCCCTGCCGCCGCCGGATTTTTCCGGTTGCACCGCCTGCGCGGTTACGTTGATGCCATTGTGGGTGCGCTTGGTGATGAAGTTCACCACGCCGCCGATGGCGTCGGTGCCGTAGGTCGACGAGGCGCCGTCACGCAGGACTTCCACGCGGCTCAATGCGCTCATGGGAATCATGTCGACATTGACGAAGCCGTTACTGAGCGGTTCGTTGACCATGCGGCGGCCATTGAGCAGCACCAGGGTGCGGTTGATGCCGATGCCGCGCATATTCATGTTGGTGCCAGCGCCGGCCGACGACGGCACGTTGGTCGCCCCCACCGGCAACGACGTCACGACATCGGCCATGGTGGTCAGCGCGGAATTGGCGAAATCATCGGCCTTGACGGTCGAGACGGGCAAGGCATTTTCCGCGGCCACGCGCTTGATGGTGGAGCCGGTGATTTCCACCTTGAGCATCGGCGCGGCGGCCTCGGTTTGCTGGGCCAGCACGTCAGCGTGGCCCGACAGGGCCAGGACGGCCAGGGCGATCGACGTCAGCGAAGTCGGCATGGCCAGCGCGGCCATGTTCGGGATGCGGCGAGGAATACGGCAAGGAATATGGCAAATGCGGCGGTACATGTTCTTGTCTCCTAGGGTTCGGATTCTTTGATCGATAGGCGCGCGGCTACGGCGCTGTGCACCGGTCCTTTTTATGCGCCTCCGCCACCTGCTCTGGGTAGCGAGACTTGCCCCTGATGTTGTCGTTGTTCGCACACCATGTTGTCGGTCGTCTGACAACTTGGAAGCAAGTATAATCACGACATTCCGAAAACGCAACCGGCGTTTTTCACACCCAGACTGTCATCCATGGATTCCAGCCACCCACTTGCCTCTTCCAAACCCCGCTCACTGGCGCAAGGCGTCGTCAACTATGTGGCGGAACTGATACGCGACAGCCGTATCGCCCCCGGCGAAAAAGTCCCGTCCGAAGCGGAAATCATCCGCGCTCTCGGCGTCAGCCGCTCCGTGGTGCGCGAAGCCATGTCGCACATGCAGGCCGCCGGCATGGTGGAGACCCTGCAGGGCAAAGGCACTTATGTACTGGAACGCAAGGGCCAAACCATGGGGCTGCAGGCGCGCGCCGGCATGAGCAAGGAACAGGTGCTGTCACTGCTGGAATTGCGCATCATGCTCGAGACCGAGGCAGCCGGCCTGGCCGCCACGCGCCGCAGCGAAGCCCAGCTGCAGCGCATCCGCGCCAGCCTGGACACCTTCCTGGCGCACTGCAACGAACCCGGCCACACCGCCGCCGACGATACCCAGCTGCACCTAGCCATTGCCCACGCCGCCAACAATCCCTACCTGCTCGATGTGCTGACCCACATCCACCAGGAACAACTGCCACTGGCGCGGCAAGCGTCCGCCCACATCCCGCGCGACGCGCCCGAGGTGTATATCGCCCGCGTACGCCTGGAACACGAAGACATCGTCGGCACCATCGCCCGGCAAGACCCGGAATCGGCACGCGCCGCCATGCGCACCCACCTGAGCAACAGCCGCGAACGCCTGCGCCGCGCACACGAACAATACGACGCCAGCCAGCGCTAACCCTTCCGCCCGGCCGCCATGTGCGGCTATTTTTACGCCTCAACTCGTCAGACGTCTGATGTATCAATGCAATAAAAAGCGGCTTGCACGGGACTCCGTGCAAGCCGCTTTCTGGAAACATTGCCGTTTAGATCAGGCTTTCGGCAAGCCCTTGGTCAACTCCACCCACGCCTGCGGCTGCGGCTTGGCCCGCTCCCGCACGCCAAAGAAGGTCACCACCAGCTCGCCCTCCTTGTCAAAGAATTCCACCGACGTGACGCCGGCGCGCTGCACCACATAGCCGCTCTTGAGCGCGCTGTCGCGCAAGTGCAGGTTGAAGTCCGGGTCCAGCACGTTGTACCAGGTGTCGCCGGCGCTGCCCGGGCTGGCCGCGGTTTTCGCGATGGCGCCGCTGAAGATTTGCGTCACGCCCGTGTTGCCGAGGAAGGCCATGATAGCCAGCTTTTGCTTCGCCGCCTCGTCCAGCAGCGATCGCACGGCTTGCGGTGACAGGCGCTGTACCGCGCCGGCCGGCGCCAGGCGCATCGCCTGCTCACGCGTCAAGCCGAATTCCGCCACCAGCCGGTTGAACTGGTGCACGTCCGTCATTTCCGTCCACGCCAGTTGGAATTCCTTGACGTCGACCGCACTGTCCGGCTTTTCCGCCGGTTTCGCGGGCGCCGCCACGATCGCCAGCGGCTGAAGCTGGTCCGGCGCGCGGAAGTCCGCCACCAGCTTGTCGAACACATTCACGGCGGCGTCATTTTTCAGGTACAGCTTGTGCACGGCATTGCCCTGCGCATCGAAAAATTGCAGGCTGCGGGCCAACTGGCCATCACGACCTGGTTGAACGACGGCAAACGCATGCTTCCAGTTGGCGAAATTAAAGCGCAAGTCGATTTCACCGCCGAGATAGCCACCGGCGATATTACGGCGGCGCGCTTCGCGCTCCGGGTCTTGCGACGGCGCGTCGTCATCCTGTTCCAGGCGCATGGCGACGCCGGTGCGTTCCAGCACACCGTTTTCATTGCGCGTCAGCGCCAGCACTTTGCCGAAGTCCAGTGCCCGGCGCATGATGCCGCGCGCAGTCGTGTCGTCATGCTTCAGCAGCACGGCGGTCTTGCCGATCCCCGTCGCCACCAGCTCCGCTTCCGATACGTTCAGCACGCGGGCCGCATCGCGGATCTGCAGTTTCGGCTGTTCGGTGCGCAGGATGGCCCAGCGCTCCGCCAGGGTGGCGGTCGGCGGGGTGACTGCCGGGGCAGCCGCTTGGACCGGCAGGACGCCCGCCACGATCAGCGCGCCGGTCAGCGCCATCAGATTGCGCATCATTCTGCGGCGGAAGGCGCGGCGGTAAGGATGGTTGCTCATTTCAGTCTCCAGGGATCAGTACATCAGTTTAAAGGTAACGGCGTAATTGCGGCCAAGGCGCGCCTGGCGTTCGATATCGGCCAGCGCCACCGCAGTGGCGCCGGCAGGCAGGCTGCGCGACGAGGCGTAATCCCAGTACTTGCGGTCGCCCACGTTGTAAATGCCGGCGGTGACGGTGGCGTGCTTTGCCACGTTCCAGTAGCCCGTCAGGTCCGCCACCGCGTAGCCGGGAATGGCGAAGAATGGCGTGGCGGTGTCCGACTGCGCCTGCTTGCCGCGCAGGAAAGCCGCCGTGAACGCGGTGCCGCCCCGCTTGGCGGGATCGTCCCACGCCAGGGTGACGCTGGCTTTATAGGGCAGCACGGAGGCCAGTGCGGTGGTGCGCCCGGTCTTCACATTGGTGGCCTTGCCGCGCGAGGCGCCGGCCGCCAGCGCCAGGCTGGCGCCTTGGGCCCACTGGTCCAGCGCGATGCGGGCACTGGCTTCACCGCCATGGACGCGGGCCTTGCCAATGTTTTCAGGGCGGTACAGGCCGAACGTGATGGTCGGGTAATTCACCGGGTCGGCAGGCTGCGCCACGTAATCGATAAAGTTCGCATAACGGGTGGTGAACAGCGAGGCGGCCAGTTGCACGCTGTGCGATGGCGCGCCTTTGACTCCCACTTCAAACGCATTGCTGGTTTCCTTTTTCAGGTTGCCATTGCCCAGCACCGCATAGCCATTGCCGGCGCCGGTATAGCTGAACGAGTCAAAGGTGCCGGTGCGCTCGGCGGCCGTCGGCATGCGCGCGCCACGGCTGTACGAACCATAGACATTCCATGCGGGCGACAGGTCCACCGACAGCGACAGGCTGGGCGTGACTGCGGTATCGCGCTCGTCGCGCAATTCCTTTGCGGCGGCCGGCACAGCCACCAGGTAGGCCTGCAAGTTCTTGGGCGACAACTCGCGCTGCTCGGCCCGCACACCGGGCGTCAGCAAGGCCGGCAAGCCGGCCAGGGTCAGGCTCACTTCTCCCCGCACATACGCCGCCAGCTTGCCGGTGTCCATGTCGGCCATGCGGTTCTTCGACGTGATCTGGTGCGCGCCGCCCGGCAGCACGGTGCGGTCTTCGCGCCAGGGACGGCGGGTTTCCTGCTGCTCGTAGGCCGCGCCATACACCAGCAGCACCGGCGGCAAGCCGCCCTGCCCCAGCTGTTTTTGCGCATCGAACGCCAGGCCACGGCTGTCGTTGTAATAACCGGTGTCGATATCGCGCAGGTACGGCTTGCCGCCGGTGATGTAGGACGCGTGCGTGCGGTCTTCCACCTGCGCATCCTGCGCGTACATGCGCGCGTCGACGGTGTCGAACAATGCGGTGGACACGGTCAGCGCATAATCGGCGCTGATACGGGTGCGGCGCGTGCGCGAATCCTGGCGCGCGCCTTCCGGATACAACGCCCCCTGCTTGTTGGCATAGACGCGGTCATGTTCGGCGCGGTAGGCATCGAGCGTAAGTCCCAGCTTGTGGCCCGCCAGCGGCGTCCATTGCAGCTTGCCCAGCAAGGCATCGGACGACCAGTCGTCTGGATTGACGGCGGCGCTGCCCGCGCTGTCGTGCTGGCGGCCATCGCGGCGCACCAGCACGGCCAGTGCTTCCACGTTGCCGGCGGCGGCGGCGCCGGTCAGCGCATGCATGCGGCTGCCGGTGACGGACTGGTAGCCGGCCTTGTATTCGGCATAGGTGCTTTTATCCTTGCCGACGTAATCGCCGGGCGACTTGGTGCCCAGTGCCACGCTGCCGCCCAGGCCCGGCGTGCCGGCGCCGGCCGGCGACGTGCCCGCCGTGATGCGCACGTCGCGCAAGGTTTCCGGGTCGAAGTAATCGCGGCCAATGCCGAAGGCATTCAATGACGTGGCGTCCGGCTTCGGCGCCGCGTCGGGCAGTGCAATGCCATCCACGTCGAGGCTGACGCGGTTGCCCTCGATGCCACGGATATTAAAGCCGGTATTGCCGGCGCCATCCCAGATATTGCCGGAGCCGCTGGCGGCCACCGGCACGCTGATCAGCGGCGCATAGCGGGCAATACCGCCCATGTCGGTGGCGCCATGACGTTCGATCTCGACGGCGGTGATGGTGGTGACGGTGCGGGCAGGCGCGTCGTCGCGCCTGGCGGTCACCAGCACTTCATTGAGTTGGGTTTGCGCCAAAGCGGGCGCGGCGCATGAGGTCAGCAGCAGCGCGGCGAGGCGCCGCAGCTTGCAGGGATGTGCAGCCATGGGATTCCAGTTGTTGAGGAGACAAAGCTGGCAATCAGGCTGGCAACCGGCACATATTAACAATAATGATTCTCATTTACAATTCAAAACGAGAATGGCCATTATCGCCGGATGGATATCTCCGGCAGCCGGTGGCGGGGTTGATTCAGGACTTGGGCTTGGTGGCCGGTGCAACGGGGGCTTGTGGCGCGGGCGTGCCGCTGTGCAGCGGCTTCGGCTGGTCCTTGCCGAGGATTTGCACGAAAATTTCGTTTTGCTTGAGCATCGACAGTTCGAAGCGGGCGCGCTCTTCCACGGCGCCGGTGCCGTCTTTCAGGTCACGCACTTCGGATTCAAGTTTGGCGTTGCGGCTTTTCAGCGCGGCATTTTTTTCCTGCGCAACGGACAGCTGGCCTTCCAGTTCGCGCACGCGCAACCAGCCGCCCTTTCCCAGCCACAGCGGGTATTGGATCAGCAACAGCAGGACAGCCAGGGCAAGGGTAATCAGACGCATAAAACGTAGGGCGGATTAATGGGCAACGCCCATTAATCCGCCATGCAAGTTACAGAATTACTTCAGGTTGTAGAACGCGTCACGGCCTGGGTAGGAAGCGATGTCGCCCAGATCTTCTTCGATGCGCAGCAGCTGGTTGTACTTGGCCATGCGGTCCGAACGGGACATCGAGCCGGTCTTGATCTGCAGCGCGTTGGTACCGACTGCGATATCAGCGATGGTCGAATCTTCGGTTTCGCCCGAGCGGTGCGAAATCACGGCGGTGTAGCCGGCGCGCTTGGCCATCTCGATGGCGGCGAAGGTTTCGGTCAGGGTGCCGATCTGGTTGATCTTGATCAGGATCGAGTTCGCGATACCTTTCTGGATGCCTTCTTTCAGGATCTTGGTGTTGGTGACGAACAGGTCGTCGCCCACCAGCTGTACTTTGCCGCTCAGCGCCTTGGTCAAGATTGCCCAGCCGTCCCAGTCGCCTTCGTGCATCGCGTCTTCGATCGAGATGATCGGGTACTTGTCGCACCAGGTCGACAGCAGGTTGGTGAATTCTTCAGCCGACAGCACCAGGCCTTCGCCTTCCAGGTGGTATTTGCCGTCCTTGTAGAACTCGGACGCCGCGCAGTCCAGGCCCAGGGCGATTTGCGTGCCTGGCTCATAGCCTGCTTCTTCGATCGCCTGGATGATCAGCTTGATGGCTTCTTCGTGCGAAGACAGCGATGGGGCAAAGCCGCCTTCGTCGCCAACGGCCGTGCTCAGGTTTTTCTTGTGCAGGATTTTCTTCAGCGTGTGGAACACTTCCGCGCCGTAGCGGATGGCTTCCTTGAACGATGGCGCGCCGACCGGGATGATCATGAATTCCTGGATGTCCAGGTTGTTGTCGGCGTGCGCGCCGCCATTGATCACGTTCATCATTGGCACTGGCAACTGCATCGCGCCCGAACCGCCGAAGTAGCGGTACAGCGGCAGGCCGGCTTCTTCCGCGGCGGCCTTGGCAACCGCCATCGACACGGCCAGCATCGCGTTCGCGCCCAGGCGCGACTTGTTTTCGGTGCCGTCCAGGTCGATCAGGGTGCGGTCCAGGAAAGCTTGTTCATTGGCGTCCAGGCCGATGATGGCTTCCGAGATTTCCGTGTTGATGTTTTCGCAGGCTTGCAGCACGCCCTTGCCGAAGTAGCGCTTGGCGTCGCCGTCACGCAGCTCGATGGCTTCACGCGAACCGGTCGATGCGCCCGACGGCACAGCGGCGCGGCCCATCACGCCCGATTCCAGCAGCACGTCGCATTCGACGGTTGGATTGCCGCGCGAGTCGATGATTTCACGGCCGATGATGTCTACGATTGCACTCATGTGTATCTCCAAACGAAGTTAAAAGCAAAATCTGGTTCGGGGCCGGCTGTCCTACCCCGGCAAAAAATTGCAGCAAGGATAACAGACGTAGCCCGGATGTAGAAGCGGGCCCGGCGTATCAGATATACGCCGGGCCCGCCCGGTAAATCACATTACTGCATCAATTGAAGCTGTTTTCCAGGAAACCAGCCTTCTTGGTGATGCGGTCCAATTCGATCAGCACGGACAGCAAATCTTTCATGCGTCCCAGCGGCACCGCGTTCGGGCCGTCCGACAGGGCCGTGGCCGGAGTCGGGTGGGTTTCCATGAACAGGCCGGCCACACCAACGGCAACGGCCGCGCGCGACAGTACCGGCACCATTTCACGCATGCCGCCCGACGACGTACCGTTACCGCCCGGCAGCTGCACCGAGTGGGTGGCGTCGAACACGACCGGCGCACCGGTGTCGCGCATGATCGCCAGCGAGCGCATGTCGGACACCAGGTTGTTGTAGCCAAACGAGGCGCCGCGCTCGCACGCCATGAAGTTGTCTTCGTTCAGTCCTTTGTCGCGGGCAGCGGCGCGGGCTTTGTCGATGACGTTTTTCATGTCGCCAGGAGCCAGGAACTGGCCCTTCTTGATATTGACCGGCTTGCCGGACTGCGCGCAGGCCGCGATAAAATCGGTCTGGCGGCAGAGGAAGGCCGGGGTTTGCAGCACGTCGACCACGGATGACACCACGTCGATTTCTTCAATCGAATGCACGTCGGTCAGCACCGGCACGCCCAGCTCACGTTTCACGTCACCGAGGATTTCCAGGCCTTTTTCCATACCTGGACCACGGTACGACGTGCCCGACGAACGATTCGCCTTGTCGAACGACGACTTGTAGATGAATGGAATGCCCAGTTCAGTGGTCATTTCTTTCAGCGCGCCGGCCGTGTCGAACGCCATCTGGCGCGATTCGATCACGCAAGTGCCGGCGATCAGGAAGAATGGCTGGTCAAGGCCAACGTCGAAACCGCACAGTTTCATGCCGCGTCCTCTTCAGAGACCACGTGCAACTGGCCTCCACGGGCCGCCTTGTTGGCCAGCGCCGCCTTGATGTACGACGTGAACAGCGGGTGGCCGTCGCGCGGGGTGGATTTGAATTCCGGGTGGTATTGCACGCCCATGTACCATGGGTGCGCATTGTCGCCGGTGCGCGGCAATTCCATGATTTCGCACAGGTCTTCGGTCGGCGTACGGGCCGCCACCACCAGGCCGGCGGCTTCCACGCGGCCCAGGTACAGGTTATTGGCTTCGTAGCGGTGACGGTGACGCTCGGTCACGACGCCGCCATAAATCTCGGCAGCCAGGGTACCCGGTTTCACGGCGCACGCTTGCGCGCCCAGGCGCATGGTGCCACCCAGGTCGGATTTCTCGTCGCGCTTTTCAACCTTGCCGTCCAGGCCTTGCCATTCATCGATCAGGGCGACCACAGGCTGGTCGGTTTCCGGTTCGAATTCGGTCGAGTTGGCGTTGGTCAGACCGGCCATGTGGCGCGCGTATTCGATCAGCGCCACTTGCATGCCCAGGCAAATGCCCAGGTAAGGGATTTTGTTTTCACGGGCGAACTGGGCGGCCTTGATCTTGCCTTCCACGCCGCGCTTGCCGAAGCCGCCCGGCACCAGGATCGCGTCGTACTGCGACAGGCTGGCGGCGCCGTTGGCTTCGATCTCTTCCGAGTCGATGTACTCGATGTTGACCTTGGACTCGTTGTGGATGCCGGCGTGACGCAGCGCTTCGGTCAGCGATTTGTACGATTCGGTCAGTTCCACATACTTGCCGACCATACCGATCGACACTTCGGCTTTCGGGTTTTCCAGCGTGTAGATCAGCTTGCTCCACATCGACAGGTCGGCCGGCGCCGGGTTCAAGTCCAGCGCTTCGCAAATGATTGCGTCCAGGCCCTGGTCGTGCAGCATTTGCGGCACTTTGTAGATGGTGTCAACGTCCCATACGGAAATCACGGCGCGCTCTTCGATGTTCGAGAACAGCGAAATCTTCGCGACTTCATCTTCCGGGATCTTGCGGTCGGCGCGGCACAGCAGCGCGTTCGGCGAAATGCCGATTTCACGCAGCTTTTGCACGGAGTGCTGGGTCGGCTTGGTTTTCAGTTCACCGGCGGACGCGATGTACGGCACCAGGGTCAGGTGCACGAACGCCGTGTTCTTGCGGCCAGCGCGCAGGCTTAACTGGCGTGCGGCTTCCAGGAATGGCAGCGATTCGATATCGCCGACGGTGCCACCGATTTCGCACAGGGCGACATCGTAGCCTTCCGCGCCACGGCGCACGTAATCCTGGATTTCATTGGTGATGTGCGGGATCACCTGGACGGTTTTGCCCAGGTATTCACCACGGCGCTCCTTGCGGATCACGGATTCGTAGATCTGGCCGGTGGTGAAGTTATTCACCTTGCGCATGCGGGTGGAGATGAAACGTTCGTAGTGGCCGAGGTCCAGGTCGGTCTCGGCGCCATCATCGGTAACAAACACTTCACCGTGCTGCATGGGGCTCATGGTGCCCGGATCGACGTTGATGTACGGATCCAGTTTGAGCATGGTGACTTTGAGGCCGCGCGATTCTAGGATCGCGGCGAGAGAGGCGGCGGCAATCCCTTTACCAAGGGAAGACACAACGCCGCCAGTGACGAAGACATATTTGGTCATGGGCAGATCGGGTGCCGGTCGGCACGATGCGGGAAATTAAAATTATAGCTCAATCTCGGGTCTTTCTCATCCCTACGTCTGCAAAAAACCAGTTATCAGCCTGCAAGCATAGGTAATTTGGCAATGTTGGCGGTTGGTGGCATGCCGCACAGAGGCTTGGCGGCAGGTGCAGGACAATGCAGTTTTAGAACAGGAGGACGCCATGACTACTTCAGAACGCGATGCCTACGGCATGTATGTCGATACCGGCCACCAAGGCCCCGGCCCTTCGCTGATGGGTGCCGACACCCTGATCGGCGACCACGTGCACAACCTGCAAGACGAGCACCTGGGCACGGTCAAGGAAATCATGCTCGATATGCAAACCGGCATGATCGCCTATGTCGTGATGGCCAGCGGCGGCGTGCTGACCATCGGCGAAAAACTGTTTGCCGTGCCCTGGGGAGCACTGACCCTGGACACCGCCAACAAGCGGTTCACCATGGATATCAGCAAGGAACGCATTGAAAACGCGCCCGGTTTCGATGCCGACCACTGGCCGGACATGGCCAACCAGACGTGGATGACGGAAGTGCACAGCTATTACCGGACCGACGCCGCGTCACGCTAAAGCACAGCCATGGGCGCGCACGATAGACGTACAACAATAATATCAAAAAAATAATTTAGTGCTAGCATCGCAACTTCCTGTTCTTTAGGGAACTTGCACATTGCTATGACCACGACTCTTAACGCTGTCGATATCGCCCAAGCCCTGCTCGGCATCAGTCAGACCAACCGCCTGCTGCGCCTGTCCTTTCCCAATGAGGATGGGCCGCAAGCCCTGCTATTGCCGAACCGCCTCGATGGCGACGAAGCGCTGTCGCGCGACTTCAGCTTCACGGTTGAAGTCTTGTCGGAAAACGCCAGACTGGCCTTAAAGGATGTCGAAGGGAAAATGGTAACCATTTCCCTGGTGCGCGAAGATGGCAGCCTGCGCTACTTCAATGGCTATGTCTTTGAATTCGCGCTGACCCGCACCGATGGCGGCTTCGCGTTTTACCGCATGCAACTGGGCCCGTGGCTGGCCTATCTGCGCCTGCGCCGCGACTATTACCTGTTCCACGGTAAAACCGTGCAGCAGCAGACCACGGAAATCTTCAATGACTACCCGCTGCCCGACTGGCAAACCCGCATCCACGGCGCCGACCCCGCGCTGACCGATGCCTGCCAGGCCGACGAAACCGATTACAACTACGTGCACCGGCGCTGGGAACAGCGCGGCTGGCATTACTGGTATGAACACCGCGCCGACGGCCACACACTGGTCCTGTCGGACGACTCGGCCGCCGCCGATCCCATCGACGGCGTCCCCACCATCGCCTACCAGCGCGAAGCGGGCGCCATGGAAGACGACGCCATCGGCGACTGGGCGCCCGTGCGGCGCACCATCCCGGCCAGCATTGCGCTGTCCAGTTTTGATTTCAAGTCGCCCCGCCCGCAAAGCATCACCGTGCCCACCATCCACCGCCAAGGCGCCGAGCCGCAACTGGAAGTGTATGAATACACGGGCGCCTATGGCTTCACGGCGGAAGACGACGGCAACGCCCAGGCGCGCCGCCGCATGGAGGAAATCGAAGCGGGCGGCAAGCGTTTCGAGGCCGCCGGCAACGACCGCACCGTGCAGCCGGGCCGCTGGTTCCAGCTGACCGGCCACTTCGACATCGCCCCGGATGGCGGCAACAGCCAGGATGGTGAATTCCTGATCGTGCGCACCCACCACAGCGCCAGCAACAATTACCACGCCAACGGCAGCCAGCCGGCCCAGTACAGCAATACGCTGACCTGCATCCGCAAGACCATCCCGTGGCGCCCGGGCCGTGGCTACAACAGCACCGAACCCAAACTGTACGGCCTGCAAACGGCCACCGTGGTCGGTCCGGCCGGCGAGGAAATCCATACCGACGAATTCGGCCGCATCCGCGTGCAATTCCACTGGGACCGCATCGGCCAGTTCGACGACAAGAGTTCCGCCTGGGTGCGCGTGGCCACCGCGTGGGCCGGCGCGAATTTCGGCATGACATCGATTCCCCGCATCGGCACTGAAGTCATCGTGCAATTCTTGGACGGCAACCCGGACCGCCCGCTCGTCACCGGCATGGTGCCGAACGCGCAAACCATGCCGCCGTGGACTTTGCCGGACAATAAAACCCAAAGCGGCATCCTGTCGCGCTCGACGCCGGGCGGGGCCTACAGCCATGCCAATGCGATCCGCTTCGAAGACAAGAAAGGCGCGGAGCAGCTGTGGCTGCATGCGGAGAAGGACCAACTGACGGAAGTCGAGCACGATGAGGATAAATGGGTCGGCAACGACCGCCGCAAGACCGTCGACCACGACGAGACCAATCACATCAAGCACGACCGGACCGAGACCGTTGACCACGATGAAACCATCACGGTGCACAACGACCGCAAGGAGCGGGTGGATCATAACGAGACCGTCAGTGTTGGGGATAACCGGACCGAGGATGTTGGGAAGAATGAGACGATTGATATTGGCGGCAACCGCAGCGTGACCATCGGCGGCAACAAGACCGAGACCGTCACCATGGCGAAGATGGAATCCATCGGACTGGCCAAGATGCTAACCATCGGCGCCGCGTATCAAACCACGGTCGGCGCCGCCATGAACACCACGGTGGCGTTGGCACAGGCCGAGGAAGTGGGCCTGTCGAAGACCGTCATGGTCGGCAAGTCGTTCAACATCACGGCCGGCGATGAATTCACCATCACGGTGGGCAAGTCCACCCTGACCATGTCGTCGGACGGCACCATCACCATCAACGGCCATACCATCGATTTGGGTACCACCGGCGAACAAACGTTCAAGGCTGATGGCAACATCACGATGAAGGCCAAGAAGATTCTGGAGAACTGATGTCGCAACCATGCATGACTGCGGCAGGCCAGGTCACGCCTGCATCGCCAGTGACGGCTGCCGACGAAGGCTTGCTGCATAAGGTTATTGCAGGCACCCCTGCTGGCAATGACGCGGGCACCCTGCCCCGCAACGCCAACGGCATAGCCACCGGCAGCCTGGCAGGTGTGGCAGGCGACGGCACGCCACTGGTAAGCATTGCCGCATGGGGCTTGAACGCCATCCCTGCGCGCACCCTGGCGCCGGTTGACGCCGCGCGCATCGGCGAGGCCGTGGCGCTGGGCTTTGAATCGGGCGATCCGCTGCGGCCCATTATCCTTGGCTTTATGCTGGCCCCTGCCGCCGTGCCTGCGCCGCCCGCCATGCTGAACGAAGCCGAACCGGCCATGGATGCGTTGATCGATGGTGAAAGAGTGGTGCTGTATGCGGAGCACGAAATCGAACTGCGCTGCGGCGACGCGGCCCTGATTCTCAGTGCCGATGGCCGCATCCAATTGCGCGGCACATACATTACCAGCCACGCCAGCGCCACCCAGCGCATCCTGGGCGGTTCGGTCAACGTCAACTGAAGGACCGCTGCACGTGGAACTGGTCGTCGCTTCTAAAAACCTGATAGCCGAAGTGGTGCCTGCATTGGACGTCGAAGGCAGAGAGCATCTGGTCATCGTCGTGAAGGCCAGTTGGCGCATCCCCGCCCCTGGCCAGCGCCCGATGCCGATTACTCCTACACCTTTCGAACCGGCCGACGTGTACGCGGGGGAGCCCGGGGAAAGCGCCATGTTGTATGGCTCGGACCTGGTGCGGTTCAAACCGCGCTGCGATGTGCTGTTCAATGCGCATGCGCATAGCCCGACAGGCGAACCGGTGACGGAAATGCTGGTGGGATGGCGGGTGGGTTCGCTGGAAAAAGGGTTACGGGTGATCGGACCACGTAAGTGGCAGCGTACGCTGGGCTGGAACAGCCTATCTTCGCCGGAACCGTTTGTGAAAATGCCGCTGCATTTCGGGCTGGCGTTTGGCGGCACGCGGACGTGGGAAAAAGGCGACGAGAAGTTGTCGGAAGCGCTGCGGACCAATCCCAGTGGCGCTGGCTGGTTTGGCAAAAACAGCAGGGATCAAATTGATGGGGCAGCTGCGCCGTGCCTGGAGTCGATCATGGATGCCGTGAGCAAGCCCGATGGGCCGCATGTCCCCATCGCGTTTTCAGCGGTGGGGCGACATTGGTCGCCGCGCAAGGATTTTGCGGGGACGTATGACGAACAGTGGCAGCGGGAAGTCGCGCCGTTTCTCCCCGCTGACTTTGACGAGCGCTTCCATCAATGCGCGCCGGAAGACCAGCAGATGGATTATCCGCAAGGTGGAGAAAACATTGTGCTCAAACACATGATGCCAGGTCGTCCCGACGTGCGCTTCGCACTTCCCCGGCTCGATCACATGAAGATTCGCGTGATGCGTACGGACTACAGCACGGAAGAACCGCGTGTACTGGCCGACACGCTGTATTTCGAGCCGGATGACGAACGCTTTTCCGTGGTGTGGCGCAGCAGCATTCCCATCCGGCGCCGCATCCAGGAATTTGAAACCGTTGCGGTCGGCCCGATTAATTCACAGTGGTGGTCGGCCAAGACCAGCGGCGTCCAGGGCGGCTGTGCCGGATGTGGCCCCGACGTGCCGTTCACAGAATAACGCCTTCGACTACTGCAATCACCTATGCAAACTCATGTCTATGCCAACGGGATGGAAATTGCTTGTAAAGCGGCAGCGTCTGACGGCGTTTCTCCGCAAGCCTTTCCCGATCCTTGCTGGAGTCCGCCCGGCCCTGCCGCCGGGCCGATCATCATCCCTTATCCCAACACCTGCTATGCCAACAGCATTTCCAATGGCACCCGCACCGTTTCCATTTGTGGGCAGGAAGTGGCTATCGAGGACCAATCGTTTTTTTCAACCAGCACCGGTAACGAGCCCGCCACACAGGCCTTCAAGAAGGGCGTAAAAACCGGGGTCATCAAAGGTAAGGCGTACTTTACGCAGTGGTCGTTTGACGTCGTGTTCGAAGGGTTTGGTGTACCTAGGCATCAAGATCTTGTTGGGCATAATCATGGTTCGATGCCCAGTAATACGGCTGTTTTTCCCTATATAGCGCGCAGCTTTACGGGCAGTGCATGCAAGCAGGAGGAAAAACGCATTGAACGTGCCTGCAAACCAGAGGCTGAAGATTCCGAGGCCCGCAAAAACTTGCGCAAGAAAAGCCCGCTTCTCAACGCTCTAAAGGCAGCGAAAGTGCCGAAACCCGCAAAAAAGGGCAAACCGGACCAATCGCATTGGACAGATGATCATTGTGATGGCTTGGGTGTAAGTATTGGGAACAATCTGAAAAACGCCAAGGATTACATAGATAACATGAAGGATATCTATAGTAACCTTCCCGGCGAACTACAGATTATGCAAGCTCTGAAAGATGAGCTACAGGAAATGGTTACCAAAGCCGGGGCCAAAGCATTTGCCAAATGGGGGGCTCGTGCCGCAGTGAAGCAAGGGGCTGGTAGTGTA
This sequence comes from Pseudoduganella sp. GW821-FHT12E03, assembly GCF_058807115.1. Lineage (NCBI taxonomy): Bacteria > Pseudomonadati > Pseudomonadota > Betaproteobacteria > Burkholderiales > Oxalobacteraceae > Pseudoduganella > Pseudoduganella sp. GW821-FHT12E03. Next base: position 339,689 of record NZ_JBXAQJ010000009.1, read on the forward strand.
GTACCCGGCTGGGGCAATGCGGCAATGGCTGTAGTGTCGGGCGTAGACGCCGTACTTACAGTAGGAGACATTTCGGAAATCCGCCGCGTCGCTATCGAATCGCTGGAAAAACTGGATATTCTGCAAAAGAAAGGACAGGATTTGCATGATTTGTCGAAAAAGTTCAAAAACTTCGATTCGAAAAATACTGGGGCGGAAACCCTGAAATTGGGTGCTGAAGGTCAAGACTTGCTTGCAACGCTAAACGATTGTACGCGAGCACGCAAATGCAATCTTGTGCCCAAAGGAAAGAAAGACGGTTCGCGGAATGTAGAAACTGCTGACGGTAAGGGTTGTTGCCCTGGCCAGACAGGCCATCATCTTATTTATGACGCCATGATTAAGGATGCGAACTGCCCAGGGTACGAATATGACACTGCACCGACTGTATGTGTTGAGGGAGGATCGCAGCACCATGGAAGCCATCTGCGGGTACACGATGCAATGGATGAGCAAACTCAAAGTCTCGCCGACTCGAAAAAGCTAGTTAACGGGACGATGAGTATGAATGATGCAATCAATGCTGCCGTTAAGTCGCACAAGAAAGCTTTTCCATCGTCTCGTTGTAAGGATAATTGCATTAAAGCCCAACTGGAGGGGTATTACAACAGCAAATGTCCGAGCGCTCGCCCTAAAGCCGTCGACAAAACAGGCACGCAGAAGCAACCTAGAGACAATAACTCCAGATAAGGAAACATATGTTTATTGACAAGCAAGGCTGGAAAAAAAGATTCAAAGGATGGGTCATCACTGATTGCGCCGTACGTGACCAAAATATTATCTACTTCGCCCTGAGGAAGGATTTACCTGACGAGGAAGCCTCTCGCCTTTTCGATCATGACATTCCTGTTCGGCTCGTCAATATATATCTTGACGAGCCCTCCCCGGCTCTACGCCATGGTTGTTCAGAAGGAACGGGATATAGCAAACCACGTCTTGGCATCACCCTTAAACCGAAAGGGCAAGCGTTGTTGGCTGCAAGGAATAGCGGCGGACAGACGATGATAGTTGGGAGCGGCGAATGGCCGGATGAATTCATTCATCCCGATGGATGGCCGATGCCTTGGCGTATTAAATGCATAAATAGTTATGCATACTCAGTTGGCGGTCAGCGCAAAATTTACAAGCGAGTTGATATCGGAAAATGGGAACGTTTCGCCGATTTGCCATGGTCGGAACATATCGAACGAGTAGGCTTTAACGATATGGATGCCTTTACCGAAACCGACATGTACGCCGTCGGCGGCCACGGCGACGTCTGGCACTTTGACGGCAACACCTGGAAGCAAATGGGCTTCCCCTCGAACGTCCAGCTAGCCACTGTCACCTGCGCTGGCGACGGCAACGTCTACATTTCGGGTGAAGGAGGCAGTCTGTGGGTCGGCAAAAAGTCCACCTGGAAGCGCATCTATGAAGGTGGATCCAGCATTCTGTGGAACGACGTGCTGTGGTTCGACAACAAGCTCTGGCTGGCCTCCGACTATCAATTCCGCATCTGGGACGGCAAGGCGATGCAATCGGTGGAACACAAGGGCGAAAGCATACCCGCCTACGGCCACATGGATGCACGCGACGGCTTGTTGTTGGTTGCAAGCCCGCATGCCGTATGGAGCTTTGACGGCAAGGAATGGAAAACCATCGTCGCTCCTTACCTCGATTGAACAGACAAGCGAATTTGCCGAGTATGAAATTCTGGAAATGGCCTAGTGAAGCTCCGGCGCCAGTGACTTTGCAGGGCCCCGTGTCGTTGCGGGTGGTGGCGCGCGCGATGTGTTGCTCCGTTGGGCATCACGCGCGCGCAGCAACAGCCGCCATCAATGCCCACATGAACCACTTCCGTGAAACCGAATTTGTCGACGACAGCGGCGACGCTCTCATTGGCGCGGCGCTGCATGAGGTTCCTGTTTGGGGCGCAGAGCGCCTGCGCCTGATGTTACACGCCGTCGTCGCAGAAGGCCTGCAACCAGCCAACGAGATAGGTCTGCACACTGAACAGATAGCTATCATGCTGCTGACACCTGAAGCGGAGCGCCCCGGGATGCCGCACGATGCGTTGGCCGATGACCTGGCAGATCTGGCGGCAGGCAATGTTCCAGGTATGGGGCCGTTCCATGCGAAGTCGGCCATGTATGCCTATGGTAAAGCGGGCATCGCCCGCCTCTTGCAAGAGGCGGGCGATGTGCTGGCAGAGGACGATGCACCAAGCCACGTGTTACTGGTTGCAGTCGACTCGCTGCTCGATGCCGGAGCTATCGAACATTTTTTGGCCTGCGAACGTCTTGCCACCACTGACAATGCGGATGGCTTTATTCCCGGAGAGGGCGCCGCAGCCCTTTTATTGAGTATCCAGGCAGCAGACCAGCCTGCGCTCTGGATCGAATCAGGTGCAACCGCCTTGGAAAGCTGGCGTATCGGTGGCGACGTCCCGCTACGTGCCAATGGTTTGGTCAATGCCATGCGAGAAGCCGAGCGCGCAGCAGGCATTAAAGTTGGCGCGCTGGACTTTCACGCCAGCGGCATGACTGGCGAAAGCTGGTACGCCAAGGAAGTCAGCCTTGCAGTGACGCGCGTGCTGGAGCATCGCAAACCGGAATTCCCGCATTCCATCCTCGCCAGCCGGGTTGGTGAAACCGGTGCGGCCGCCTCGGTGTTGACACTCGCCTGGCTAAGCGATGTCATGGGCCGGTCGGAAAATGGGCCCGGGCGTAGTGCCCTGCTGCATTTTGCTGGCGATGACGGACACCGGTGTGCGCTTGTCGTGCGCCATCGGCAATAGCGCCGCCCCCATTTACTCCGCTTTTCAATTCAATCGACGAATCATGGACACACCCGTCATTGCGCTGCATGCCGCCATTGAACCGCTGATCGCGCGGCATGCAGAAGATGCCGCTTTTTATTGGTCCCAACTGGACAGCGCCGCTCACTCAACACAAATCGGCCTCGCCAAATATGCGCATTTCAATCGCCTGCTGGATGCACATCTGGAAGGCTTGGCAGTAGCAGGGCAAGCGGGATTGCGTCTTACTCAAGCAGCCCTGCAACGCTGGAAAGGCCCCGCTGAATCGTTCGCCGGCACTTGGCTAGCCGTCACGCTGGACGATACGCCCACCATCGAGCACGTGTTCTCCCAGTTGCGCAAGCAACCCGACACATTGCTGCGCGGCGTGGTCTCCGCGTTGGCCTGGGTGGCACCGGCATCCTCGTTACCCTGGATCACGCGCCTCGGCGCCACCGATGGCGATGTACCGGCGCAAGTGGCAGCATTGCGCGCGGCGGCATTGATCGGTGCAGATGGCGTCACCGCACTCCCCTTCCCGCTGACTACTTACCTCGCTTCGCCCCATGCCTTCATTCGCGCCGCAGCCTGCCGCGCGGCCAGGTGCGATGACGAGCGCTGCACCAGCACGCTGGCGCCGGCACTGCGTTCGGCACTGCTGGATACCGACCTGGCCGTGCGTGCGGAAGCCGCCATTGCCCTGGCGCGCTGTGGTGCTGCCAAAGAGGCCGTCGCGGTGCTATGGCAGTGCGTCGCCGCCCAGTCCGACGTCCATCGGCAAGCAACCGGCTGGTACCGCAAGCCGGCGGCACGCCGCCTGCAGCGCTGGATTCAGCATCTGGCGGTGATGACGTCACTTGGCCATCCGAGCATCCCGCAATTACTCAACGGCCTGCCCGCACGCGTCGGACTGACGTTTATCCTGCACCATGGCGACAGCATCTACCTGCCCCAGGTAATGGAGTGCATGAATAACCCGGACGTGGCGCGCTATGCGGGCTGGGTGTGGCAATCATTAACCGGGCTGGACTTGGCGGCGAATGGCTGGACCATGCCAGAGTCCGATCCTAGCGCTGAGAGTGAAGGCGATGCCATTACCGAGGCCCGCCTCGATGCCGACCAAGGGTTGCCGCTCCCTGATATCAGCGCAATTCAGTCTGCGTCCTCCGCCCATCTGCATGCGCTTCCCACTGGCGTCCGCAGCCTGCTGGGACATGCGCTGACACCGAAGTATGCCCTGAGCCTGCTGGAACATGCGCCGCAAGCACTACGCATCATCGCTGCGCAGGTTCTAATGCAGGCGATGCCCGATATTCAGCTTTCCGTGCGGGGAGCGGCTGCGCTCCAATTGCGCCCGCTTGCCCATTTGCAGACACTGGAGAACCTGTGAACAGAATTTTTGATCCCTGGGCGGATGCCCGCCTGATCGCGGAACGGCAGCAACTGCCCGGTGCCCGCCTGCTGATTTTCCTGGGTGCTGAAGCATGGTGTGAAAAGTGCCGTACCTTGCGCTCCCACGTCGAGCTCCAGGCCGCTTCAGCGCCAAGTAACGACACTTGGGTGTGGCTCGACCTGGAAGACCATGCAGAGTTTTTAGGCGATTACGTGCCGGACGATCTACCGCAACTGATCGTTTATAAGGAGGCAGTTGTCATAGCATGCAAGGCTTTGTCGGGTTCACGAACAGTATTCGAAGAAACTGCCTATCGACAGCCCGAGACGACACCAGGGCTCGCAGATCCCGGCATTCGATCGAACTTGCTACGTGAAGATTGGGTGGTGTAGCAGGGGCGCGAGGGTGTCTGGAAAATCCGTGGCGACTCAACCAAAACCGCAAGACAGATCAGCCCTGCCACTTCCGCTCAGCCAGCCTGGCGCTCACAATATGCCTTAAGGCCCGCCAGCCGTTTCTTGACGACATGCGAGAAATAAAGAACAGCCAGCGGTTCCACTATCAGCCGCAGAAGCTTTGGCTTGGCCACGATCGCATAGCGGAAACGCGCCACCGTGTGATTGGGCGACACTTCCTGAAAAATCCACGAACCTGCGAACTTCGCCAGTATCCACGGGCCTTCAATCATCTTGACCGCAGCGTGCGTCGGCGGCATCACTTGCACGAACTCAACCAGCATATGCATGCCGAGCTTGGACTGGATGCGCACCTGCGTACCAATAAACGGGCCGCCGGTTTCACCGGCAACCACGGCGATATTTTCCGGGAAAGGATCCCAGTCATAACGCACCGCATAGTCTTGCGAGGTGCGGTAGACGGTCGCAATAGGGGCTGCTATGTGTGTCTGCCGTTCGATCAGTGCCATCAACAATGATTGTGTTGAGATTCCGGTGCAAGGTACATAAGCGACGCGTCACTGTTCACGCCGCTGCGGCTCCATCACATGCAAAAACTTGGTCAGCAAATCCCGTGGCGGCGCGACACTGATGTTCTTCAGCACCTGCCCCACATTGCCGCGATGGTAGCCGCCGTGGGTGATCACGTGCAGCAGGATTTCTTCACGCGACATCGTGCCCATGTCACCGTCCGTGAAGCGGAACCGCACGGGCTCCGCCAGCGCGGCATCGGTCAAGGACAAGACATATTGCTGGTACCACGCATCGGTTTCCAGCACCGCCGCGCGCAGTTCCGCCAGGGTCGGCGTGGCCTTGGTATTGGTGGCGTCATAACCATGCTGCTCGCCCAGCAAATGCGCGCGGAAAATGCGGTCCACCACGTAGATATGGTTCAGCGTACGGATCGCCGTGTGCAGGTCAGTTTCAGAGGTGACGGTGGCCAGCACGTCAAACAGTTCGGTATTGGCCCATACCTTTTGGCCAAACAGGGATTGCAGCATCGAGACAGACATGGAGAACTCCTTTAACAATTCATTTAAAAGCGGTAGCAATGTGCCTGCTGGCTGTCGCTGCGCTGGAATGGCACGGTCAGTATCGGGGACTTGTTCTGCTGGCACTGGATCAGCACTTCCGTGTAGGCCTCGACACTGCGCTCGACGATGCCCTGCTTGCCGGCCCGTCCGATTCCCAGTGCCAGCGCGGGTTCCCGCAACGGGCTGTCGGTCGGCCGCCTCGGCGCGGCCTGCGCGATCAGCGGCCTCACTGTGGAGAGCAAGCCGGTACGCATTGCGTCCGGCGCCTTGTCCGCCACTCCCGGCCTGGGTTCCATGAACAGCTCGTCATGCGGGTCTGCCGCCTGCGCCGGCATGGCGCAAGCCAGCAAGACCAGCACCGTCGCGTTAGCGCGCTTTACCAATTCGCAGCGCCGTCCAGGCGAAGAACAGGCCAAACAGCAAGTCACCCGCGCCGTACACGGAAAAGAACATGGCGGTCAGCGGGGACTCGTTGGCAATCGCCGGCAATGTTTGCGCCTTTTCCAGCAGCCAGTGCGCCCAGGCCAGCACATACACCAGCTTTTCCAGCGCGAACACGGCCACCAGCAGCGGCACGTGGTGATAGGTTTTCGCCACGGCCCAGTAAGCCAGGCCCCACAACACGATAGCCACCTGGCCCAGCCAGGAAAACACGGCGGGATCGGTTGAGGCCAGCAAGGGGTTCATGAACAGCTGGGAAAACAGCAGCATGCCGAACACGTTGTACGCGCCGGCAAGCCAGAAAATCCGGGTGGTGAGCGGGCGGGGATGGATTGCGTCAGGCATAGGCGGGCAACGTGGTGGAAGGGCAACAATTATCTATTTTACAAATTTCCCCTGCCTGCCGACAAGCCTTATTACTAGCGCGGCGCGGCTGCCGCCTTCCTTTCAACGGAATCCCAGTCATAGGCATTGGCGACGCGCTCGGCCACCTGGTTCATCAGCGCCATGCCGTTCTCGCCGTTGGCCATGATGACCATGCCATAACCCTTGCGCAGGTGCCCGGTCATCCACGCCCGGTAACCCCAGTTTGAACCGCCGTGCGAAAAATACCAGCCGTCGCCCTGCCGCTCGATCGCCAGCCCGACCGCATACGCGCCGATGCCGACCGGCGTGGTCATCTCCTGCGCCGAGCGCTGCTCCAGCACCTTGCCTTTCGGCCCGCGCAGCGCGGTCTGGATCTCGATAATGAACTTCGCCACATCGGTTGGCGTGCTCCACAGGCTGGCGGCGGCCTGCTCCGGATGCACGCGCCACGGCGCGCCCATGCGGCGCCCCTGTTTATCATGCGCCAACGCGGCATGGCTTTCCTGGCCGGGCGGATCGAACGAACTATCCCGCATGTGCAGCGGCGCCAGCACCGACGATTGCATCAAGTCCGTGAACGCGCAATCGCAGCGGTCCGTCATGGCCAACTGCATGATGGTCAGGCCGCCGCCCGAGTATTTATAAGCGGCATAGGGCGCGCGCGCAAAGGTCACCTTGCCCACATTCGATGGCGGCAAACCTTGCAGAATCTGCACAGGTGTCGGCAACGGCGCCTGCGGTTCGTAGCCGGGAAAACCAAAGCCGTCATCGGCGCCCGAGGTGTGACTGAACAGGGAGCGCGGCGTCACCGGCTGGCCGCGCGTCCACGGTGACGGCGGAACTTTCCAGGATTTCAGTATGGTGTTGACGTCCGCATCGAGGTCCAGGCGCTTTTCCTGCACCAGCCGCATCGCGGCCAGCGCCGTGACGGGCTTGCTGAGCGAGGCGGCCTGGAAGCGGCTGCCGGCATCGAGCGCTCGCCCCGTGTCCGCATCGGCCACGCCATACGCCCTGGCCCAGTGCAGCTGGAAATCCTTGATGACGGCAATGCTGACGCCGGGCACGTGAAGGCGCGCCATCAATGCCGGCAAAGCCAGCGCATCGAGTTCATTGTCGGCGGGGGTTTGGGGGGCTTCGATGCGGGCGATCCGTGTCGCGGCATCGTCGGCGGCAGGGGTGGCTTGGGCCGCCGTGATCGGGAGGATGGACAACAACCAGAAGATGGAGCGGACTGGCGGATTCAATCGGCGCATCGGCAATTCCTATCGGGAGCAATGAAAAAAACGGGGCGCATGCAGCGCCCCGTTCTTCATTCTACAACTGACTGATTACATGCCGCAGCCCAGCGACTTGATACGGTCGTAGGCAGCCTTCGCCTGCACCAGGCCATAGCCGGTGTAGACATCGCGGCCGGCGACGTTCAAGTCTTTCGCGCTCTTGTTCAGCGAGGAACGGATCTGCGAGCCGGTGCAGGTTGGGAAGTAGCTCCACACCAGCGCGGCCACTGCGGACACGTGCGGGGTTGCCATCGACGTGCCGTTGTACGACTCGTAGCTGGTTGGCGTCACTGCCACGGTTGCCGATGCGCCCAGTTGCGCCTTCATTGCCGCGCCCTCGGTGTCGGATGCGGTGACCGAAGGGATGGTGGTCACGGTGGTGCCCATCGTGCCGCCGAAGCCGCCCGCAGCATTGTTGTACACCACTGCGCCCACGCCGCCGCTGGCCTTGCAATTGCTGACCTTGGTCGCGAAGTCCACGGTGCCACGGGAAATCAGGCAGATCTTGCCAGCCATGGCGCTGTTGACCGCGTCGCCCAGGCCGAAGTCAGCCAGTGCGCCGGTGGCGGTCACCTTAGGCGAACCGCTCATTGCGCCTGGCGCATAGGTGGTGCCGCCGACAACCAGGGAGGACAGCGAACCGCCGTTGGTGGTCACGGTCGACAGCACGTCCACGCCAGGACCGGCGATTTCCACTTTGCTGTTGTATTGCGAGAAGTCGGCCCAGGCCAGGCTTTCGTTAACCGCGCCCACGCTCATCACGCTGGCGTAGCCGGCCGGGTACGACACCACGGTGTTGCCATCGTTACCGGCAGCAGCAATGTTGAGGACGCCTTTGGTTTGCAGGGCGTCGAAGGCGCGCTGTTCGGTCTTGCTCGACCCGCCGCCGCCCAGCGACATGCTGATCACGTTGGCGCCCGCAGTGCCGCACTTGTTGGCAGCCGATGCCAGGGTGGACGAATACGCCCAGCCGTCAGCGCCGAATACTTTCACGATGTGCAGTTTCAGCTTGCGGTTCGGATTCACACCGACCACACCGACGCTGTTGTTGATACCGGCGATCGTGCCAGCCACGTGGGTGCCGTGGTGGTTGTCGTCGTTGTACCACCAGCCGGTGCCGCTGTCGTATTCGCCGGTCACGATGTTGCCGCTCAAGTCTTCGTGTGCGCGGTCATAGCCGGAGTCGATAATGCAGACCTTGCGGTTCCCGGTGCTGGCATCGGACAGTTGGTCAGCCTGCACTGCCTTGATACCCCATGGCACCAGCTGGCCCAGCGCGTATGGCGTGCCGGTCGATGGCGTGCTGGTGGCGAAAGGCATACGCTTGACGTCTTCTTCCACGTATTCCACGTTCGGGTTGTGCGCCAGGCCGTTCAGCGCCTGGGTCGGCACTTCGATGGCCATCGCATCCATGCCGTGGATTTGATGTTTGACCGCACCTTTGGCTGCCTTGACGGCAGCGTGAGCTTCAGCAGCTTTGCCTGGTTTGAACGCCACGATGACACGCGTGGTGTCGGCTGCGGCGGCGGCCTGGCCGGCAGCGCCCAGGGCGGCTGCGGCGCATGCCAGTTTCACTGCGAGTGCGATTTTGGAAGTACGCGAAATCCCGATCATTTATCTCTCTCCGATATTAGCTGTGCGGCGTAGTACGCCCTTTTATTGTCTATGCCCGGGAGGGAGGATCCACTCCGCAACCAGACAGGGCCCAAGTGTAGAGGCGTGTCGCATCGGAAAACAATATGTCTGACCGTTAATTATTAGAAGGGTTTGTTTAACGTTGTAAGCGCGCGTCAGTTCTGTTTTATTCTGAACACCGGTCACAAAAATGTCTCAAATGAGACATTTTTCAGGGGCAAACCCATGCCTGGAAATCAAGGTTGGCTGGCGTATAACGCGGAAGCGGCACGCATCAGCCGGTCGCGCTGCTCCAGCTTGTCGATTTGCGCGGCGGGCAACCGGACGACGCCATTGGCCGCGCCCCACACCGCACCTGCCATGGCCCCGATCGTGTCGACATCGCCGCTGCCGTCGGCAATGAAGCGCAGCATGTCCTGGAAAGGCTGATCCCTGAACCGCAGCGCGGCATACAGCGCGGTAACGCACGACTCGCTGGCGGAAATTTTGTTGCCGAGGGTGCGCGCCACGTCCCGCGCGGCCGGTGCCGCCCCGGTCTCCAGCCATTGCGCGGCGGTCGCGGCGCGCGTGCTGAAGGCGGTGCTGGTGCAGTGGCTGGCGGCCTGCCGCAACAAGGCGGCTGGCGCCTCTCCTGCCAGCGCCAGCGCGGTGGCGGAGGCCAGCAACAGCGCGCCGTCGATGCCCAGTTGATGGGCGTGCGTGATACTGGCGGAGGTGCGGGCCGCGTCCAGCAGCGCATCGGGCCGCCGGGCAAAGTACAGCCCGATCACCGGGGCGCGCATCGCACCGCCGTTGCCATACGAGCCGTCGGGATAAATGGAACGATTGGCTTCCTGCCAGGCCATGCCGCGCCGGATGCGTTTCAACAGCCGCGCGGCGCCGGGCCCGTAGCCCCGGCTCCAGTGATAGCTGGCGGCGAAACGGCGCGCGGCGTCATCGGCATCGAGCCCGCCCCGCTCCGTCAGCGATTCCGCCAGGTCCAGCGACATTTGCGTGTCATCGGTCCAGCGCATTTCGCCCTTGCGGGTGGTGCCGATCAGGCGCCACAGCGCGCGCTCGAGCGGACCGCCTTCGTACGGCGCGCCAAGCGCATCGCCCAGCGCGAGGCCCAGCAGACATCCCTGATATTTGTCCAGCGACATGGCATCCTCCCGGGCACAAGCTCATCAGGCATGATACGCCTGTGCCGGGGCGGCAGGGTCAACGGCCAGAAGGCTTGCATGCCGCGTGATCAAGGCGGGTGACTTTGTCCGCCACCAGCAAGATCAGGCTTAGTTGGCCTGCCGGTCCCAACGAATTAAAGGGAGCGCCAAGTCAGGCAACCAAATGAAACCGGAATGCATTGTGTTCTCCTGGTAAAACCGTTTGCGCCACCGATGCGGCCAGCACCATCCCGCGCTCGCTATTGGTTAATAAAACGAAGCCATCTTTTGAAGCAACGGACGCCATGGCAAAGGCGCGGAACCCCGTATTATTCCCCCATTGCCAGAGATTGGGACCACCCGGTGTATGCTCGATTCCCCATCCCAGGCCCCACTTCAGGCCCAGCGGTTCGTCGACCTCCACCGGCCGGGCCAGCGTCGTCGATATGACCGCGTCGTCGGCCAGCAGCGCCGCCATGAACCGCGCGTAGTCGGCCGCCGTGGTGTACAGGGAGAACGCTGCCACCGCGCTTCGCATGCGGATGCGCAGTCGTATCCCGAAGGTGGTCACGCCACTCACGGCACGCTCTTCGAACGCATCACGCCACACCAGGCTCGTGTCGCGCATGCCAAGCGGAGTAAATAATTGCTGGTCGAGATAAGCGGCCAGCTCCATCTGCGTCACCGCCTCGATCACGCTTTGCAACAGGACATAACCCTCGCCGGAATAGCGCCAGCGCTGGCCGGGTTCCGATTGCAGGGAAAGCGCGCCGCTGGACCAGTTCGGAAAGCCCGTACTGTGATTGAGCAGTTGCGCCACCGAGACCCGCCGCAGCGTGCTTTCGGGCACCAGGTCATGGCTGTCGCCGGCCGACCGTTTCAGTTCATTGTGGAAGTGCCGGTAGCCACCGGGCAGATAGCGGGACACGGGCGCGTCGAGCGCCAGCTGGCCTGCGCGCACCAGCCGCAGCGCGGCCAACGCGACCACCGGCTTGGTCAGCGACGCGGCCTGGAAGATGGCGTCCGGCTGGGCGGGGGTATCGGTGCATCCGGACAGGGCGACGGGCTGACCGGGCACGCCGGCGCGCAAATGGACATAGGCGGCGGAACAGACGCCGAGCTCACGGGCCAGGGCATCGGGAGGCTGATTGCGCAGGCGGGCCATATCGCTTGCGCAGGACGCAAGGAATGGCGCGCCTGCGGCGCTCAACAGAAAAGTCCGGCGCTTCACAGGTTCACTTGCGTTCCGTGGAATCTTCCCGGGAAGCCTGCTGTCCCAGCTGTTTTTCAATCCATTCAATGTAATGGCTTAGGCGCACATTGCAGCTGGTTTGACCATAGAGTCCTGGCCGGGTGGTCATGACATTACCCTGCACGACCTTCCAGGCGCCCATTCCGGCCAACACCCACTGGTCCTTGGCCTCGATGAGCGCGGGACCGCAGCTGTCTCCGTTGACCGACATGCCTTCAAGGGGCAGGGCCGACGGCGGCTCGTCGAACACATAGCAAAACCAGCGCTCGTGCGCACTGGTGATCTTGTTGAACGCGCGGCGAAGCTCCGTGCGATTGGGGCCGTGGGGGTCGTGCCCGGCGGCGCCCGTCCCCGTGGCGCCCTTCCCCACGATCTTGACGATCCGGCCGGCCTCGCCGCTGCCGCGGTTGATGGCGACTGGGGCGACGTCAGTCACAGGTTGTGCCAGCTTGACCAGGGCGATGTCGTCAGACGAGGCAAGCAGCACCAATATCAGTATGGCTTCTCCGGTGGCCATCGCTTGATTGATCAATTCTTGCGGCGGCTTCTTGTAGCCGGGATGAATGACGACGCGCTCAACGTCCCTGGGCTTCCCGTTAATCACAACCCGTTTGATTTCAGATTGCCAAGTGATCGCATGGGCGGCAGTAATCACCCATTGCGGCGCAATCAACACGCCGTGGCCTTCGCCAGGCATGTCGACGAGCGCAGGAAATTCAGATGCCGGAATCCGATACTTCGCATCGTCAACGTCATGTCGAATGGCGATGGCACTGGCAATGGATGACGCAGCAAGAAGTATGGGCAGCAACAGGAATCGAAGCACGTGTGGGTCCTAGAGGAAGCGCCAGAGTGCTGGAATATTCCCCGGCAGGGTTGCCATCATAACGCAGCAATCTCCTGTGCTCATCGGCTCACTTGCACCAGCCATTTGCACAGCGTTGCATGCGCTTCGCTGCGTGGGTCAAGGAAATCCATGTGCCCCGCCTCAGGAAGCTCGACAAAGTCCACGCGGTCGCCCAATGCCTGTGCAGTGGACGCATAGTGCCTGGCAAGGTCAATTGGCAGCGCCTGATCCCTGGCGCCATGCACGATCAGCTGTACAACGCCCAGCGGAAGTAACTCAATGGGTGACGCAGCTGAATAGCGGTCGGGAACTTGATCCGGGCCGCCTCCCAGGAATTGATCAACCGCGCCATTACCTGCGGCATCCCGATAGGCACGCGCCAGATCGGAAACCGCGGCAAGCCCGGCTGCGGCGATTGGCTGGACACGCGCCGGCTGGAAGTGGGCGCCTGGACTCCGTGCTGAAACGCATAAGGCAAGCTGGCCGCCTGCAGAATGGCCAACCACGACGACACGGCTCAGATCTAAATCGATCCCGTCATCCACCAGCGTGGCGAGATAATCCACCGCCAGTGCCACGTCACTGACCGTGCCGGGCCAACCGCCTCCGGGCGCGCCCACCCGGCGATACCCGATGTTCCAGACCGCATAGCCCTTTGCCACGATGTCCATGGCGATGCCGGCCAGCTCCTCCCGGCCATATGGCATACGCCAGAAGCCGCCATGGAGGAGGCAGACAACCGGTGGGCGCGTCGCATGGGGCAGATACAAGTCGCCCTCGTGGGCTTGCATCGGACCGTACTTGAAGGTTTGTTGAACGCGTGACTGAATGGTTGTTGGCATGTCGGGGCGGTTTTAAGGGAACATGGGGAGTGTAAGCCCAGGAGCGCGACGTATCCCGTGCAGTATCGGATTGCCCCCTACCGCTTCCAGGCAGCGTTCCCTGATGTCACCAGCGACTTCAAGATACTGGCTTCGTCGAATGTCAGGCAATCTCTCGGGAAGATCGCCAATTTCAGCAAACACCATCTTGGCGATCAACGTGCGGCAAGGTTGGACGGATGTCTAATCACGTGAAAAACCTATTGCGCTTGGCACACGGCGTCCTTGCGAACTGAGACATCCACCTCCGAAGAGCGACCTCCATCGGCTCGGGTCTTTGTTAGTGCCGCCGAACACCCCTCCGAACTCCGCGACCACACTACGTTGTACTTTGTATCAGATTCTGTCGCAAACGCGATCGGAGCCGCGCAGCTCACCACCTTGCCTCCAGTAATCGGCCCACCGCTTACAAGCTCTGGGTTAGAACGTATCCTAACCATCACTTCTTGCTTAGTAGGAAGAACTATCTCCGCTTGATCTGGAAGTGGTTTTGCATCGGCGTTCGATGCAATGGAAGTGAAGTCCGCAGCAATAACGGAGCCGGACGAAACAAGACCGCGCCCGAGCACTGCAGCTTTTTCCCATTTTCCGCTGGCGCACACATCGACGTATATGGGAGTCGTGGTCTTCTGCGGGGCGATAATTATCAAAGGCGCGCCGCGCTCTGGCGGTAAGTACGTTGTCGCCATCAGAGGCGTGCCGGCACATCCGGTGAGTGCGACTGCGAGGATTGGCCCAGCTAATAGAGGTGTAAGATGCGATGGATTCATATTAGTAGCGGACTACTTGAAAAAGAAAAGTGTAAGGTAAATTTCTAGTGCCCACGAAAAAGGGCTCAACATTCACTTGGATTCACCGCCATTCCGGACATTTGAAGTGATGCGATCACCAATATATGCGCCATGTTGTTCAAAGATCGTTGAGCATAGGTCCGTGTACCGTTGAACAAACGTAACAACGGCAGAACTGCCACCTTCGAGCGCAGTCGTTAGTTCTGCCTTCACTTTAGTTCTCGAAGAAATAAAATATTCCTTCGCTTTATCATTTCCAACAAGCGATGCTGAGCCGAACCTTGCCATTCGTTTTGAATCTTGGATCCTCGACTTATCCACCTTTGTATCAGTGATCAAAGCAAGCCCGTCCAATGCAGTAAGACCGTTGTAGCAATCAGAAAGTTGCAATGCAAGTTCAGTATCCGGAGGACGTTGCCCTACCTCTTGTGCATGCACGTGGATGCCACTGGATATGATAATCACAGCCAGCAAGATTTTTTTGAATATTTTCATGCTCATGAATGTGGCCAACGAATAAATACAGTCGCGTCATTGGCGTAGGCTGCAATGCAGGTTTGGAGAGTTTTCGTCATCGTTCATTTAATTCGTTTAAGAGTATCGCCTTCCCAGCCACAAGAAGCTCCACTTTGGGTCACGCAACCATCAGCAGTGACCTTGGCAACACTTCGTTTCTCGTCGAAAAGCACAGTAACAACGCAAGCACCATTCTTATTAGTCTTAACATATGGCGAGAATTTGAGTTCGTCACCGGAAATTCTACCAATGCCTGCAACAGTACCAGAACAGGCTCCTTGAACCACAGTCGTTGTGGCGGCGATTACACCGGAGTTTTTGTCCAGTGGTATAAGGTTAAGCGTCGTCGAATGCGAACGGAATTTTCCATCTATGTCTGCATACTGCGCATGGGCAGACCAGCAAAGTCCGAATACAGTAATTAACAAGATTCGATAATGCATATGCTCATCTACTCCAACGTGTCTGCTCAGCGGCTCCGGAAGGCGTCCGATGGAGCGATTTGTTAGAACCGTTATTTATTTGGGGACGCATTTTCTTCCCGCCACTCCTTGAGCTCCGCTAGCGCCTTCTTCACTTTATCGAGTGTAGCTGGCGATTGCTCTGGCGCATAGCCCTTGCAAATCACCTTTGCGTCGTCGTTGCTCTTCCCAATGAATTTGGTCTTTAGGAGTTCTATATTTATGTGTGCCCGAACAGCTTCGATTGGATTGACTTGCGAATTTCGCGAAGGGCTAATTATAGGAACGATTGCGTTAAAGCTATTATTGATTTCACGAATCACTTCGTCGTACTGAACGCCCCATGCCTGATGAGCAGCCCGACGTCCTTCAACGCCATCAGGATCAATCTTTTCACACCACCTTCCAATGGCCTCTGGCGCAGCCCTCCAACTTTCGACGACTCCCAGATTGAATTTGACAGGATATGTGTCGTCTGTTGCGGCAATCGAGTGCAGCGAGACAAGCAGGAAGCTTATAAGAATAAATCGAGAAATTGGCGACATAGCTAATTGATGAGTTCAACGTGTGGGTTCAGCCGCGTCGCAGGGCATCGGCTGCAAAAAGTGGTTGGACATGGTCACTTGGACAATCTATCAAGATAGCTGCCCTCTAATGGCTTTATCGGACTTCCATCCTTAAAAATTTCAAACTTTTTTCTACTTGCTACAACAATTGAAAACTGATCCGGAAGCGCCATGAATTCAATAATTTCTGGGCGTTGGATTGCCGCCTCATACACAGATATTGCCAACAAATCTTCGTTCGCGGTCGTCTTACCTTGAGCATCTGACAAAACCCAACCAGTACCTGAACCTCGGCTGTTCGAGCGCATCATTAGAATCAACGGCGCCTGAAGTGCATTACGCGAGATCAAGAGAGGCAGGTGCAAGGGTGCAAATCGCATTGAATCCGTGACTCCCAAGCTATCCGCGACGTATCGCTGCGATCGAACGATTCTGAGCGTCTTTGCGACAGAGGAAACATACTTGAATGGCATCGACTTCATGTCTGGCTCAAAAACCCGGAGTTTTCCATCATCTGTGGCTTCAAGTTTCAATAAGACCGGACCGACGAGAAGCGTTTCACCGGCCTTGAATCGCTCGCCAGCGGCGACCATTTCTTCCAGTGTAGAGCGGAACCACTGCGCATCTTTTTCAGCAAGAGAGCCGTCATCAACCGTAAATACAAATTCCGGTTGGCCAAACTTGGAACAGTTAATTGTTGAAAAGTCCTTTGCCGCCATAGAATTTCCAATCCAGCCTGCAGCGAGTACTAAACCCAACAATCGTTTCAACATAGGTTTCCTTAAATGGTCCAACGTAAAAAGTCACTGGCTGCCGGAACACACAGCGTGGAGGCAGTCCAGTGCACTGCGGGGTTGGGCACGAGACCCAAAACGATTGCCATATGCCTTATTCTGCAGCCTCTAAGACCCGTAATGCGAGTTTGTATTCGGCCTCTGAACTGGCGATAACTGCCGCAGAAAGCTTCCGTGCATACGACGAAAGATCACAATTGGCGGGAACTGAGACACCATCAGGAGGTAGGCCGTAGTATTCAATGAAGTCAAGCTCAATCAAATACGCTTTGCGCTTACGAGAAAGTTCGTCAACTTCAGGGGAGAACCATACAGCGGCTTGGACTTGTTGCATTTTGCGCCGATTCCAACCCTTTTCCTTTGCCTTGGCGCCAATTAACCCTTCGATAGACTTAAAATGCTTCCAAGTTTCTGGCGTGATCTCATCACGAGCCGCGCGAGCGGCAGTGGTATTTTCCGCGCGTCGTTCCTTAATCGAACATTGATCAGTTTGCGCTTCGGCGGATATAGGCAGCACCATAAGAACACAAATAAGGAGCAATGCCGTTGCACCGGAGCCAAACATAACACCAGCGCGAGCCTGGCCGAAAACAAAACCGAGCACCAATCCCACGAACAGGACGAAGCCGAAAACCGCGAACCAGATTATGCCGAGAGAATTCGCCAACCAAGTTCGCTCGATCGCGAACATCACCGCGAGCGGAAAAAACAAGATAGCGGCAATCGAAGCGACGACTTTCATTCTGCGGCCCAACGTGAAGTAGACACCCCATCCGCCGCACCTTCCCCCGACAAAGTCTTGAGATTCCGCACGGAAGACCAGCATCTTTACTTTGTTATCAAATAGTTACCCCACTTTATCACACCCGAATCCTAAATCCCACCCCACCTCGGAGGCCGCATGGACACCGCCCAGCCGAAGTTACTGGATCAAATACGGGATCGCCTCAGGGTCAAGCATTACAGCCTTCGCACCGAAGCCAGTTATGTGGACTGGATCTGGCGTTTCGTCCTTTTTCACAACCTCCAGCATCCGGCCACACTGGACGCGGCACATGTCACAGCCTTCCTCACCCACCTTGCCGTCGCTGGCAAAGTAGCGGCGTCGACGCAGAACCAGGCACGCAGCGCCCTGCTATTTCTCTACAAGGAAGTGCTGAATAGCGAACTGCCTTGGCTGGATGGCGTAGTGAATGCCAAGACCCCGCAGCGCTTGCCAGTGGTGCTGACCGTGGACGAAGTCCAGAACATATTGGTCCACATCGAGGGTACGCCGGGACTGATGCTCAGGCTGATCTATGGCAGTGGCATGCGCATCATGGAATGTATGCGGTTGCGGGTCAAAGACATCGACACCAGGACGTCGCCACCACGATGATTTATACCCATGTCCTGAATCGCGGCGGGCGCAGCGTGATCAGTCCGCTGGACCGGCAATCGATCGTGCCGGACATTTGAAGACAGCACGCCAGCGTCAATGAAAATCCCGGCTCCCCGTCTTCAGCCTGCCCAGCAAATGCGATAAATCCACCAGCCGCTTGGCCACCAGGTGGCACACCGATCCTTCCCGCTGCCACACGCCATACACCCCCAGCAGCGAAGCATTGAGCACTTCGCTGCGCTGCTGCTCCACCAGCGCGGGCCAGACAATCACGTTGACGTTACCGGTCTCGTCTTCAATCGTGATGAACAGCACGCCCTTGGCCGTGCCGGGGCGCTGGCGCACCGTGACGATGCCGCAGCCGCGCGCGGGCCAGCCCTGTTCAAAGGTATTCAAGGTCGCAGCCGGCAAGAACCGCTTCGCCAGCAAATGCGGCCGCAACAGCGCCAGCGGATGGCGTTCCAGGGTCAGCCCCTGCGAACGGTAATCGTGCAGGATTTCATCGCCTTCCGAGGGCGGCGCCAGTTGCGGCGTTTCTTCCTGCGGCACGGTCGGCCTCAGTAAATCCTTGTCCGGCACGGCGCCGGCCGCATCCCACAGCGCCTGCCGGCGGTTGCCGGCCAGCGCCCGCAAGGCATTGCCGGCTGCCAGCACCTGCAAATCGTGGCGCTCCAGGTCGGCGCGGCGCGCCAGGTCGGCCACGCTGGCGAAGGGCCGCACGATGCGCGCCACTTCGATCCGCTCCGCACTGTCGGGACGCATGCCCCGCAACAGCGACAGGCCCAGCCGCACGGCAGGCTGGCCACGCGGCCCCGCCGGTTCCTCCAGCGCGGAATCCCAGCCGCTGCACGTGATGTCCACCGGTCGCACGATGACGCCGTGGCGTTTGGCATCCTGCACCAGTTGCGACGGCCCATAAAAGCCCATCGGCTGGCTGTTTAATAAAGCACACAGAAAAGCCGCCGGTTCGTGGCACTTGATCCACGAACTGAAATACGTCAGCAGCGCAAAACTGGCCGCGTGTGATTCGGGGAAACCATATTCACCGAAACCGCGGATTTGCTTGCAGATGGCATCCGCAAATTCCGAGGGATAATCCCGTTCCTTCATGCCGGCTTTGATCCGGTCTTCATATTGATCAACGCCGCCTTTCCGCTTCCAGGCAGCCATGGCACGCCGCAACTGATCCGCTTCACCATCAGTGAATCCAGCGGCAATCATGGCAACCTGCATCACTTGTTCCTGAAAAATTGGTACGCCCAAGGTACGCTTCAGCGCGCCCTCCAGGCGAGGCGGGTATTTCACCAGGCTGCTATCCAGCCGCCGTTGCAGATAAGGATGGACCATCCCGCCCTGGATCGGCCCGGGCCGCACCAGCGCCACTTCAATCACAAGGTCGTAAAACACGCGGGGCCGCAAGCGCGGCAGCATGCTCATTTGCGCGCGCGACTCGATCTGGAATACACCGACCGTGTCCGCCTCGCACATCATGTCGTAGGTGGCGGCATCTTCGCGGGGAATATCCTGCAACCGGAAATGCGTGCCGCGCCGCTGGCCCACCATGTCCAGCGCACGCCGCAACGCGGACAACATGCCCAGCGCCAGCACGTCCACCTTCATCAGCTTCAACTCTTCCAGGTCATCCTTGTCCCACTGGATGACGCTGCGGTCCGGCATGCTGGCGTTCTCGATCGGCACCAGGCGCGATAATTTATCTTGCGCGATCACGAAGCCGCCCACGTGCTGCGACAAATGGCGGGGAATACTGAGGAATTGATACGCCAGCACCGCCCACTGGCGCGCCAGTTGCGATTCCGGGTCCAGACCGCACTCGGCCAGGCGCTCTAACAAATCCTTGCGGCTGTCGAACCAGCGGTGCGAGCGCGCCACCTTTTCCACGATGGCCAGGTCCACGCCCAATGCCTTGCCGCTGTCGCGCAGCGCGCTTTTCGGGCGGTAGCAAATCACGGTGGCGGCCAGCGCGGCGCGGTGGCGGCCATATTTCGCATAGATGTACTGGATGACTTCTTCGCGCCGCTGATGTTCGAAGTCGACGTCGATGTCCGGCGGCTCTTTGCGTTCACGGGAAATAAAACGCCCCACCAACAAGTTCGAATGTTCGGGATCGACTTCGGTCACCCCCAGGCAATAACAGACGGCCGAATTGGCGGCCGAGCCCCGCCCCTGGCACAGGATATGCTGGGAGCGTGCATAGCGGACGATGTCATACACCGTGAGGAAATAAAACTCGTACGCCAGCTCCGCGATCAACGCCAACTCTTCCTCGACCTGCCGGGACACCTTCTCCGGTATGCCATGCGGGTAGCGCATGTTGGCGCCGATATACGTCTGTTCACGCAAATAGCTTGACGGCGTATGCCCTTCCGGCACCAGTTCATGCGGATATTCGTACTGCAGTTCATCCAGCGAAAACGTGCACAGGCTGGCGATGCGCAGCGTTTCATCGAGCGCGGCACGCGGATAAATATTGGCCAGCCGCAGACGCTGCCGCAAATGCTGTTCGCCATTCTGCGGCAGCGCATAGCCGCACTCGCCCACCGGTTTGCCCAGCCGCACGGCCGTCAAGGTGTCGAGCAGCGGTTTGCGGGAGCGCACGTGCATGCGCACATCCCCGACCGCCACCACCGGCAAGCCATGCTGCAGCGCCACTTCATCGATACTGATGCGGTGGCTTTCATCAAACGCGCGCTGCAGCAAGTTCAACCCCAGCCAGGCGCGCCCGGGAAATTGCCGTGCCATCCACGCCGCCTGCCGGTGCAGCCGGTCGATATCGTCCGGAGAATCGACCGGATAATGCGGCAGTAAAATCGCCAGGCAATGCGGCAACCCTTGCAAATGCGCCTGCGCCGGTTGAGGCGCCGCGATATCAGCCGGATGCAGCAGATAAGTCCCCTTCGCCACACCGCTGCGCGTGCGCGCCAGGGTGATCAGTTCCGACAAATTACCGTAACCGTCGCGGTTTTGCGCCAGCACCAGCAGCGACAAGCCCGCGCTGCCGTCAGGCTCCGTCAAATGGAAATGCGCGCCGATCAGCAATGTCAGGCCAGCCCGTTTCGCCACGCCATGGGCGCGCACCACCCCGGCCAGCGAACATTCATCGGTGACCGCCAGCGCCTTGTAACCCAATTGCACGGCCCGTTCGGCCAACTCTTCCGCATGGGATGCCCCCTGCAGGAAGGAAAAGTTGGACAAACAAAACAGCTCTGCGTAATCGGGCAATTCGGTGGACATGACTCTATACTGTGTTTTTATACAGTATTATAGTCATGTGCGCAGCTGAGATACAGAGTCAGTTATGCTTCGATCATGAAAATCACCGAACTTCTCTGCTTCGGCGCACTGCCGGGCCAGGGCAATCCCGCGCTGGTGGTGCAAGGCGACGGCTGGACTGCCAGCCAGCGCCAGCACTTCGCCTATACCCAACAGCGCAGCGCCTGCGTGTTTATCGATGCCGACGCCGGTGAGGTGGTGCTCGATTACTTTTATCCGCACACGCGCAGCCCGCTGTGCCTGCATGCGACGCTGGCGGCGGCGGCCGTGTTGTTCGATGACGCGGACAGCGCAACATACGCACGTCCGTCCAGCCTCCCGCGCAACACTGCCGACACGGCGGCCGCGCCCGGCGCCAAACCGCCGCGTGATGCGGAACAATCTGTGCATGCGATCACCGTGCGCACCGCGTTGCGCGGCCAACCGCTGCACCTGTCCCGCACCGGCGCCGGCTTGTTTATCGCCCTGGAACGCCAGCCGGCGCCCACGATTGCCGTGGCGCCGGAGTTGATCGCCCGCCTGATGGCCGCGCCCGGCTTGCAACCGGTCTCCGCCCCGATGGTGGTCTCCGCCGGCAGTGCCAAGCTGCTGCTGGAATTGCCCGATTGCGCCACCTTGCAAGCGCTGCGTCCCGACCTGGAATTCATCGCCGCCTGGGGCCGGGAACATGGCGTCAATGGCTGTTATGCATGGGCGCGCCGCGCCGATGGCGCCATTGAAGGCCGCAATTTCAACCACCTCGACCCGGCGCTGGAAGACAGCGCCACCGGCGTCGCGGCCGCTGCGCTGACCTTGCACCTGGGGCACGGCATTGTGCTGCACCAGGGCGCGAACCGGGGCCAGCCGTGCCTGCTGCGCACCCGGCTGCAAGGCGACACCGTGCTGGTCGGCGGGGCGGCGGAAGCCATTCCCTATCACCCCAAACCCGCGCCCAATCTGTAACAGTGGTTTAAACGACTACGTTGTACTACGTATGCCGGAAAAATCTTGCTTCGATTACAATCGCGGCATTTTTTTTATTTCCGGAGACGCGCGTGTTCGCAACCAGCACTTTACGTAAAGCAGTCTTGATCAGTCTGTATGGCACAGTTGCCATGAGCGCCATGACCGCCCTGTCCCCTGCCGCCTATGCCCAAACGGCCGGCGAAGGCGCTTCGCAAGTGCAAACCGTAAACGTGGTGGGTTCGCGCCGCGCCACCTCGTCCGCCACCGACACCGTGGTGCCGGTCGATGTGATCCCGATGACCAAGGCGGCCGAACAGGGCGCGCAATTCGACCTGGCGCAATCGCTGACGTACGTCTCCCCATCGTTCAACTCGACCCGCCAGACCGGCGCGGACGGCGCCGACCTGGTGGATTCGGCCGCGCTGCGCGGTCTGGGTTCGGACCAGACCCTGGTGCTGGTCAATGGCAAGCGCCGCCACACCACCGCGCTGGTCAACCTGTTTGGCGCGCGCAACCGCGGCAACACCGGCACCGACATGAATGCGATCCCGCTGCTGGCCATCAAGGATGTGCAAGTGCTGCGTGACGGTGCGGCCGCCCAGTACGGTTCCGATGCGATTGCCGGCGTGCTCGACATCGGCCTGAAGAAAAGCCTGGGCTGCGAAGCCGTGACCGGCTACAGCCAGTATTCGGAAGGCGACGGCAAGAATTACATGGCGTCCGCCTACTGCGGCGTGGCGCTGGCCGGCGGTGTGGTCGGCATCACCGGCGAATACCTGGACCGGGGCCGCTCCAACCGCGCCGAAGCGGGCAATCCCCGCATCATCGGCGACACCAAGGCGGAAAACCAGACCCTGTACGTGACCGGGGAAGTGCCGACCATGCCGGGCGGTAAGTTCTACTTCACGGCCGGCGCCCAGCAGCGCGACGCTTCCAGCGCCGCCTGGGCCCGTGGCGGTATCGGCAGCGACGATATTCCATCGCGCAACTCGGCGGCCATGTACCCGAACGGTTTCGTGCCCTTCATCGATGGCGTGATCGACGACCGCTATGCCACCGTCGGCCACAAGAGCCGTGTGGGCGAATGGACGGCGGACTTGTCGCAGACCTATGGCTACAACCGCATGATGTACACCATCAATAACACGCTGAACGCGTCGATCGCCAACGCCGACCTGATCAAGGGCGGCAAAGGCATCAGCCCGTCGTCGTTTGACGCGGGCGGCTTCTCGTTCCGCCAGATGACCACCAATGCCGACTTCAGCCGCTACTACGACCACATCCTGCGTGGCATGAACGTGGCGTTCGGCGCGGAATACCGCAGCGAGCAATACAAGATCTTCGCCGGCGAACCGGGTTCGTACAGCGACGCGGACGGCGTCGGCTTTGGCGGCAACGCCGGCAGCCAGGGCTTCCCCGGCTTCCAGCCTGGCGACCGCACCAATGCCAAGCGCCACAGCAGCGCCGCCTACCTGGACCTGGAACTCGACATCACCGAGCGGGTCAAAGTGCAAGGCGCGCTGCGCCACGAGCGCTACAGCGACTTCGGTTCCACCACCACCGGCAAGCTGGCCGGTTCGCTGCGCGTGACGCCGGACTTGCTGCTGCGCGCCTCGGCCAGCACCGGCTTCCGCGCACCGTCGCTGCAGCAAGTGTATTTCTCGTCGACCTTCACCGACTTCATCAGCGGCGTGCCGACCGACGTGGTGCTGGCGCCCAATGGCGGCCCGGTGGCCAACGCGGCCGGCATCCCGAAGCTGAAGGAAGAAAAATCCACCAGCTATACCTTGGGCACGACTTGGTCGCCGCACGCGCAAGCGTCCATCACGGCCGACTTATACGACATCAAGATCAAGGACCGCATCGTGCTGTCCGGCCGCTTCAATGCCGACAACTACCCATCGCTGGCGGAACGCCTGGCCAAGCTGGGCGTGGGCGAAGCGCAATTCTTCGTCAACTCGGTCGATACGCAAACGCGCGGCCTGGACTTGACCGCGTCGCATAAATCCACCCTGGCCGGCAACAAGCTGACCACCTTCGTGGCGATGAACTTCAGCAAGACCGAAGTCACGGGCATCCACGCGCCGGCCTCGCTGAAGGGCTATGAAGACGTGCTGCTGTCCGAACGCGAGCGCCTGTTCATCGAGCAAGGCGGCCCGCGCCGCAAGGCCACCCTGGGCTTGGACTACGTGACCGGTGCGCTGGAAACCGACTTCAAGATCATCCACTTCGGCCCGCAAACGCTGGGCACCTTCAGCGGCACCGCCGCCGGTGTCCCGAATGCGAAGTATGAAGCGAAGACGTCGGCGGACTTGAGCTTCACGTACGCCTTCACGAAAAACACCAAGCTGACCTTTGGCGGCGCCAACATCTTCAATGTGAAGCCGACCCGCCAGAATCCGGACGAAACGGATAACGGCTTCCACTATGACTCGGTGCAGTTTGGCTTGAACGGCGCGTCGTACTTCGGCCGTTTGTGGGTCAAGTTCTAAGAGTAAGAAAACGGGGGCGGCTCGCATGCACGGCGGCTTCCGCGAAGGCGGAAACCGCCCTACGCGGCAGCCACCGCTTAATTGCCGCAGCCCAGTGAGGCAATGCGGTCATGCGCGGCTTTGGCCTGCACCAGCCCAAAGCCGGTGTACACGTCGCGCCCCGCCGCATTTAAATCTTTGGCGCTCTTGCCCAGCGACGCGCGGATCTGCGCCCCTTTGCAGGTCGGGAAGTAACTCCACACCAGCGCCGCCACCGCCGACACGTGCGGTGTCGCCATCGACGTGCCATCGTAGTAATCGTAGTTGGTGGCCTTGACCGCCACGGTGGCGGAGGCGCCCAGTTGCGCTTTCAGCGCCGTTCCCTCCGTATCGGATGCCGTCACCGACGGAATCGATGTGATCGTGGTGCCCAGCGTACCGGCAAAGCCGCCGGCCACGTTGTTGTATACCACCGCGCCTTTGCCGCCGCTCTTCTGGCAATTGCTGACCTTCACGGCGAAATCAATCGTGCCGCGCGCAATCAGGCACACCTTACCGGACATGGCGCTGACAATCTTGTCGCCAATCCCGAAGTCCGCCAATGGCGCGGTCGCACTGGTTTTCGGCGAACCATCCATGGCGCCCGGCGCGTAGGTGGTGGCGCCGACCACCAGCGATGGCGACGCGCCCGCCCCCATCGGCACGGTGGACAGCACATTCACGCCGGGACCGGCAATTTCCACTTTGCTGTTGAATTGCGAGAAGCTGGCCACGGTCAGGCTTTCATCGACCGCCGCCACGCTCATCACGCTGGCATAGCCAGCCGGATACGAGACGGCGGCATTGCCGTCATTGCCCGCCGCCGCCACCGACAACACCCCCTTGGTTTCCAGCGCATCAAAAGCGCGCTCTTCAGTCTTGCTGGGACGGCCGCCGCCGAGCGACATGCTGATCACGTTCGCACTGGCCGCGCCGCACTTGTTGGCGGCCGTGGCCAGCGACGAGGAATAGGCCCAGCCCTCGGCATCAAACACTTTGACGATGTGCAGCTTGAGGGTGCGGTTCGGATTCACGCCCACCACGCCGACATCGTTGTTGTTAATGGCGGCAATCGTGCCGGCCACATGGGTGCCGTGGTGGTTTTCATCGGTGTACCACCAGCCGGTGCCCCGGTCATATTCCCCGGTCACGGCATTGGCGCTCAAGTCTTCGTGCGAACGGTCATAACCGGAATCGATGATGCACACCTTGC
Source organism: Pseudoduganella sp. GW821-FHT12E03 (assembly GCF_058807115.1). Classification (NCBI taxonomy): domain Bacteria; kingdom Pseudomonadati; phylum Pseudomonadota; class Betaproteobacteria; order Burkholderiales; family Oxalobacteraceae; genus Pseudoduganella; species Pseudoduganella sp. GW821-FHT12E03. Next base: position 365,695 of record NZ_JBXAQJ010000009.1, read on the forward strand.
GGTTGCCGGCGTTGGTATCGGCCAGCTGGTCGGCCTGTACGGCTTTGATGCCCCATGGCACCAGTTGGCCCACCAGGTAAGGATTCCCGGTCGATGCCGTCGTACCGCCCAGCGGGTAGCGTTTGACGTCTTCTTCCACGTAGAGCACGTTGGGATTGCGCGACAAGCCGTTCAGCGCCTGGGTCGGCACTTCAATGGCCATCGCATCCATGCCATAGATTTCATGCTTGATGGCGCCGTGGGCCGCGCCGACTGCGGAGCGGATGGCGGAAGCGGAACCGGGTTTGAAGGCCACGATGACACGCGTGATGTCCGGCGCGGCCGTGGCGTGGCCGGCGGCGCCGATGGCGGCCGCCGCGCACACCAGTTTGATGGCCAGCGCCAGCTGGAAAGAGTGGGATGGATTGCGCATGTCAGCCTCCGGGTTATCAGGCACAGGACAAACCCTTGCTTTCAGGCAAGCACGAGAAGAGCTCATCCGCATCTCTGTAGAGATTCAGTATAGGAGTCAATCGTGCGGCTGCGCAATCCGGCATTGCGCCAATTCCTGGCGTTATTTCCATAACGTTGCATCCATGCCGCAAGCTATTTCAACCAGGCATTTCTTGCCGCCTCACTACTGCCCCAGCTGCTGCAGTTCCCACGTCATATTGGCCATCGCCAGCCCATTGTATTGCTCGGCAAAGAAGGGATCGCCGAACAGGGTGCCCGCTTCCGCCTTCTGGCGCAGGTACGTCAACACCTGGCCGCGCAGCACCGGATAGGTTTCATCCGGCACATGGCTGTATTCATGGCGGATGCCTTGCGCGTAATGGCGATACACCTCTTCATCCTGGCCCAGGATGGCCAGGTCCACGCTGAGCATGGTTTCCTTCAGCGGGTGCGTGATCGCCGGGCCCTGGAAATGGTCGGTGGCGCGGATCAGCGCCGCCACGCCTTCCGAGAAACCGGCTTGTTTGCCGTCGCCCAGGCCGCTGCCCAGCCACAATTGCGCGCTGTGCTCTTCATTCGACAATTCGCCATCGGCGGCCGGGCCATCGCCATGCACATAGTGCAGGTCGTGGAACCAGAACGCCGCGCGGACCAGGTCGGTATCATGCCGGCTGGGGCCGACATTGGCGCTCCACGTGCGGATTTCCGCCAGGCCGTGCACCAGGTGATCCAGGTTATGGTAGTGACGGTCATGGCCGCCATAAGCGTCGCCGCCGGTAATGCGCAGGAACCACGTGTCGGCGCGCGCCCGCACCTCGACCGGGGCCTGGCTGTATTGCCACAGTGCATCCCATTCCTTGCGCAGCCAGCTCAGGATCCACGCGTGGTAAGCCGGGCCGGGCACGAACTTTTTCATGGTCCAGTTCCACCCCACCGGTCCCTCCAGCGCCTTGACGAAACTGGAACTGACGGAACCGAGATCGCGCGGCGGCATGACAAACACGGTCTTGGCGCCGCCAATCACATCGACGTTGGTTTGCTGGATCAGGTTTTCATAATCGAAGTCCGCCGTGGTGCGGATGCCGCGGATCAGGTAATCGACACCGTGCCGCTTGGCCACGCGCGCCGTGTAATCGCTTTTCACGATCATCACCTGCACGTTATTCCAGCCCCGCTCGGCGCAGCTGCGCAACACGATTTCCTTGCGCTGTTCGGCGGAAAACTTGGGCTGTTTGGTCGAATTTTCGGACAGGAACACCACCACGTCATCCGCGATGGAACGGGCTTCGCCGATCACCCACATGTGGCCGTTGGTGATCGGGTCCAGGGTGCCCGAAAAGCCGATTTTTTTCATGCCTGCTCCGCTGACGGTATCAAAACCGCCATTCTAGCGTGAGCGGGCGCAACTATTATGAATTGGTTGTGACAGCGGGAAATTCCACCCGCACCTGCAAGCCGCCCAGCCGCGCCGACTGGTCCAGGATCAAGGTGGCGCCATGGCGTTCCGCGATGGCCTTGATGATGGCCAGGCCCAGGCCGCTGCCGCCGGCCGGGCTGCCCGGTACGCGGTAAAAGCGGCTGAACACGCGCTCCCGTTCTTCGGCCGGAATACCGGGACCGCTGTCGTCCACGCACAGCACGGCCTTACCCTGGTGCTGGCGCACTTCGACATCGACCGTGCCGCCGGACGGCGTGTACTTGATGGCGTTGTCGACCAGGTTGCGCAACAGGATCAGCAACGCATCGCCCTGCCCCGCCACTACCGCATCGTCCGCATGGTGCAAACCCAGGTCGATGCCACGGGTTTGCGCAATACCGGCCAAGTCGCCCAGCGTGCGGCGCGCCAGATCGCCCAGGTTGACGTCGTCTTTTTTCAATTCGCTGCCGGCTTCCTGCCGCGCCAGCACCAGCAATTGTTCCACCAGCCGCGTGGCCCGTTCGATGCCCGCCGTCAGCCGCCCCACCGCCACACTGCGCGCCTCCGCGCTGTCGGCCCGCTCCAGGCTCAGCGCCTGCAATTTCAAGGCGGCCAGCGGCGTGCGCAATTCATGCGCCGCATCGGCCACGAAATGCTGCTGCGCATCGAACGCGGTTTTTACGCGGTCAAACAGCAGGTTCAATTCCTGGACCAGTGGCTGCACTTCATCGGGCAAGCCTGCTTCCGAGACCGGCGACAAATCATCGGCCCGGCGCGCCGCGACCTGGGTTCGCACGCGCGACACCGGCGCCAGCGAACCGCTGACCACCCACCACACCACCAGCATCAGCAGCGGCGCCATCATGGCGATCGGCGCCACGGTGCGCAGCGCCAATGCCCCGGCCATGCGCTGGCGCACTTTCATGTCTTGCGCAATTTGTACGGTCTGGTTATTGGTCTGGATGGAAAAGACGCGGTAGGTGGCGCCGCGCACGCGCACATTGGAAAAGCCCAGCACGGCGCGCTGCGGCAATTCCGCACGCGACAGCGAACGGAATACCTGCACCCCGTCCGGCGTCCAGACTTGCACCACCATGTCGTCGTTATCGAGGTCGCCGCCACGGCCATATTGGTTGGCCATCGGCGCGCCGGAGCGCAGCGACAGCGCCATTTGCTGCATGTGGTAATCGAAGATTTCATCCGCATCGCTGCGGGCGCTGCGGTAGGCAATCACGGCTTGCGCCATGGCCGCCAGCACAATGGCCGCCAATAAAAACCACAGCAAGCGGCCACGCAGCGAATGCGTGACCGGCATCGATACAGGCAGTTTCATTAGCTTATTTCGTCAATTCTTCGGCACCATGTAACCCAGGCCCCGCACGTTCTGGATCAACTCACTGCCCAGCTTTTTGCGCAAGCCGTGGATATACACTTCCACCGCATTGCTGTTGACTTCATCCTTCCAGCTGTACAGTTTTTCTTCGAGCTGGGCGCGCGACAGCACGATGCCGGGACGCGCAATCAGCGCTTCCAGCACGGCCCATTCGCGCGCCGACAAGTTCACCGGCTGGCCATTGGCAATCACTTCGCGGGTTTGCGGATTGACCGACACGCCTTTGTGTTCGAACACGGGTTCCGCGCGGCCGGCCGAACGGCGCAGCAGCGCGCGGATGCGGGCCAGCAATTCATCGAGGTCGTACGGTTTCAACACGTAATCGTCTGCGCCCGCATCCAGGCCGGCGATACGCTGGTCAACCGCATCGCGCGCCGTGGCCACCAGCACCGGCGTCAATTCCTTGCGCAAGCGCATCGAGCGCAACACTTCCAGGCCATCTTTGCGGGGTAAGCCCAGGTCCAGCAACACGAGGTCATAGGTTTGGGTTTGCAGCGCCGTGTCGGCCATGTCGCCATCCTTGACCCAGTCGACGGCGTAGTGCTCGGCCCGCAACAGGTCAAGCACCACTTCGCCGATCATCGTGTCATCTTCCACCAGCAAGAGCCGCATGGTATTCCTTATTATGAGGATGCCCGGCCTGAAGGCCCTGCACCCAATATCAAACTTGAGGATGCCCGGCCTGAAGACCCGGCACCCGTATTCTTAATTAACCGATTAATTAACCGATCCGCACCGGAATGAAGATTTTGTCATCGCCGCGCTGAATCAGCAAGGCGACCGACTTTTCCGACTTCGCCATCAAGTCGCGCACCTGTTCCAGCGAATTGACGGGACGGCCATTGACCGACAACAGCACGTCGCCCGGCTCGACCCCGGCAAAGGCGGCGGCGCCGGAAGCCTGTTCCACCAGCAGGCCGGACTGGATGCCGGACTGGCGTTTCTCGACCGGGTCCAGCGGACGCAGCGCCAGGCCCAGTTTCACCTTGCCGGCCGCGCCGTCGCCGGCGCGGGCCACGTCGGCCACGCGGTCGGCGGCATTGCCCAGCTTGCCGTTCAATTCAATGGATTTGCCCTGGCGCCAGACTTCCAGGTTGACCTTGTCGCCCGGCAGCGCCAGGCCGACAATGGCCGGCAAGTCGGCCGAGGCAACGATCTTCTGGCCATTGACCTTGCGGATCACGTCGCCGGCTTTCAGGCCCAGTTTGTCGGCGGGGCCGCCCCCTTCGACGTTCGCCACCAGCGCGCCTTCCGGCGTGGCCAGGTTGAACGAATCGGCAAAGCTCTGGTTCACTTCCTGCACCGACACGCCCAGTTTCGCATGCGCCACCTTACCGGTCGCGACGATCTGGTCCTTGATCTTGGTGGCGACGTCGATCGGAATCGCGAACGACAAGCCCTGATAACCGCCGGTCTGGCTGTAGATTTGCGAGTTAATGCCGATCACTTCGCCGCGCGTATTGAACAGCGGACCACCCGAGTTGCCCGGGTTGACGGCCACGTCGGTCTGGATGAACGGCACATAGCTGTCGTCCGGCAGCGAGCGGCCCTTGGCGCTGACCACACCGGCCGTGACCGTGCTTTCCAGGCCGTAGGGCGAGCCGATCGCCAGCACCCACTCGCCAACCTTGAGGTCGGAAGTGCGGCCCAGTGGCACCACCGGCAGGTTTTTCGCTTCGATCTTCAGCACGGCCACGTCGGTTTTCGGGTCGGAACCCAGCACCTTGGCGCGGTATTCGCGGCGGTCGGTCAGTTTGACCGTCACTTCGCTGGCGTCGCGCACCACGTGCGCATTGGTGAGGATCACGCCATCGGCGCTGATGATGAAGCCAGAACCGACGCCATGCGAAGGCATCGGACGTTCGCCACGCTGCTGTCCCTGCTGGAAGCGGCGGAAGAATTCATAGAACGGATCGTCGCCGAACTGGTCGCGGCCGCGGTCGTAGCCGGCGGTTTTGGTGGTGCCGGTGACGCTGATATTGACGACCGCCGGGCCATTGCGTTCAGCGATCACGCTGAAGTCGGGCATGGAAATCATTGGCGCCGCGACGGGAACGCCGGCCGGCACTTGGGCTGCCGCTGCCGTCCCTGCTGCCGGGGCGGTGGCCGCCACCGCTGCCGCATGATTCTGTTGCACCACGACGGCTCCGCCTGCGCCCAAGGCACCGAGCACGGCCAGGGCCAGAACACCACGCTTGATCGTTTTGGAAACAGGTTGATTGTGCATTGCTGCTCTCCTGGATAGAAGGAATTTCGATGACTCCAATATGAGGCAACAGACTTAGACATCGCTTAACTTTGTCCAATTGTGGCGTTCTGCCAGCATGCCATTTGCGATGCAGGATTGACAACTCAGATGCGGTACCCTGTCTAAATAAAGGCCCGGCGCCTGCGAATAAAGACAAAGGCCGGCAAAAGCCGGCCATGTTGCGATGCTGTCACCGCGCAGTGCACACTGCGCGGCGGTTCAGGTCAGGTTAGTTCAATCAGGCGGCCTGGCGCTGTTCGATGGTGGTCACGTTGGACGCTTCCACGCCATCGATGGCGATCTTGCGCGGCTTCAGGGCTTCCGGAATTTCGCGCACCAGTTCGATGGTCAGCATGCCGTTGTCAAACGAGGCGCCGGTGACTTTCACGTGATTGGCCAGCTGGAAGCGCTGCTCGAAATCGCGGGCGGCAATGCCGCGGTGCAGGTAGGTGCGCTCGACGCCGTCGCGCTGTTTGCGGCCGACCACCAGCAAGGTGTCGCGCTCGGACGTAATGTCGATTTCCGCACGGCTGAAGCCGGCCAGCGCCATCACGATACGGTACTGGTCTTCCGACACCAGTTCGATGTTGTACGGAGGGTAGCTCGGTTGCGCATCGCCGCGCTGGGCGTCATTCAGCATTTGTGCCAGGCGGTCGAAGCCGATAGCGGAACGATACAGTGGGGTCAGGTCAAAAGTACGCATGATTCATATCCTTTTAAAGTTAAGCGATAAGGTCCGCCGGTCCCCTGCTGGGCAACCGGTGAGTCCGATATACGGCTACCCAATCGCAGTTTCAAGAGCTTTTTTTCCAAATTTTCTTCGGTCTTTTTCCATACACTTCGAAACATTAGAAAATTTCCTGCGTGCTACACTAAACCTCTTTAAATCCCCTGCTTTGCCCTTACATGACGCCTTTCCGCCCCGCCGTACGCCGCCTCGTGCTGGCCGTACTGGCCGCCACCGCCTTCTCCAGCCACGCCGCCGACACCCTCCCCGCGCCGCTGGACCAGCCCTACCCAGGCGCCATCGTGCTGAACGTCGATGCGTCGAACACGTCGCAGCAAATTTTCCGGATCAAGGCCAGCATTCCGGCCAAGGCCGGCAAGATGACCTTGCTGTATCCGCAATGGGTGCCGGCCAACCACGGTCCCAGCGGCCCGCTGAACCAGTTCGCCGGCCTGAAGCTGAGCGCCAACGGCAAGCCGCTGGCCTGGTCGCGCGACCCGGTCAACGTGCATGCGTTCCACATCGAGGTGCCGCGCGATGCGAAGACGGTGGAAGCGGAATACCAGTATTTATCGCCAACCGAACCGAACCAGGGCCGTACCACCATCACCAGTGAAATCCTCGGCGTGCAGTGGCATTCGATGGCGCTGTATCCGGCCGGTTACACCACCCGCAAGATCCAGGTGCAGGCCAACCTGACCTTGCCGGAAGGATGGCAATATGCGACCGCGCTGGAAACCGCCGAGCGCAAGGGTGACACCGTGCAATTCAAGCCGCTGGACCTGGAAACGCTGGTCGATTCGCCCTTGTTCGCGGGTCGCTACCACAAGCGCTATGATCTCGATCCCGGCGCCAGGCTGCCGGTGCACCTGAACGTGTTTGCCGATACCGCCGAGGCGGTGGAAGCCAAGCCGGAACAGATCGAACTGCACCGAGCACTGATCCAGCAGGCGTACAAGCTGTTCAACTCGCAGCACTATGCGCATTACGATTTCCTGCTGGCGCTGTCGGAAGAATTCGGCGGCATCGGCCGCGAACACCATCAGTCCAGCGAAAACGGCGTCAAACTCGATTACTTCACCGACTGGAACAAGGCGGAATCCGTGCGTGGCTTGCTGCCGCATGAATTCACCCATTCGTGGAACGGCAAGTTCCGCCGCCCCGCAGGCCAGAATGTCCCGAACTTCAATACGCCGCTGCAAAACACCCTGCTGTGGGTGTACGAAGGCCAGACCCAGTATTGGGGCCATGTGCTGTCGGCACGCTCCGGCCTGATCCGCCAGGAAAACGTGCGCGATATCATTGCCGCCACGGCCGCCCGCTACGACGCCATGCGGGGCCGTTCGTGGCGTCCGGTGCAGGACACCACGTATGACCCGATCATCAATGGCCGCCGTCCGCTGGGCTGGTCCAGCTGGCAGCGCAGCGAGGATTATTACAATGAAGGCGCGCTGATCTGGCTCGACGCCGATACCAAGATTCGCGAACTGTCGGGCGATACGAAATCGCTGGACAACTTCGCCCGCAATTTCTTTGGCATTGAAAACGGCAGTTATGTCGCCAACCACTACACCTTCGACGACGTGGTGAAAGCATTGAATGCGATCCAGCCATATGACTGGGCCACGTTCCTGCGCACCCGTGTGGAAACTGTCGGCCCGGCGCCGCTCGACGGCCTGGCGCGCGCCGGCTGGAAGCTGGTGTATGCGGACACCCCGACGCCGTACCTGAAGGGCGTGGAAGAGCGCAACAAGTCGGCCGACTTCCAGTATTCGCTGGGCTTCTCCGTCAGCAGCGAAGGCAAGGTCGAAAGCCTGCAATGGGAAGGCCTCGGTTTCCAGGCCGGCCTGGGCGGCGGCACCACGATCCTGGCCGTCAATGGCGCCGCCTACAAGGCGGAAGGGCTGCGCGCCTCCATCACGGCGGCCAAGACGTCGAACAAGCCGATCGAATTGCTGGTCAAGAAGGGCAGCAAGTACCGCACCATCCTGCTCGATTACCATGGCGGCTTGAAGTATCCGCGCCTGGAGCGCCTTGCCGACACCCCGGATCGCCTGCAGGCGATCCTGGCACCGGTGAAGTAAGGCCAGCCTGCAACACCAGGCGCATCCCGCAGGGCGGCAGCGGTTATACTAAAAGTAACTTGCCGACTGCGAACCTGTATGGATGCGCCCACCACCGAATTACTGCTACTGGAAGAAAACGCCCTCCTGCGAAGTGAACTCGACGCACTGCGCCAGCAGGTACGGACCTTCCAGGCCGTGCTCGATCACGCTCCCGTCCTGATCTCCACCAAGGATTTGCAGGGCTGCGTGACGATGGCCAACCGCCACTTCGATATCCTCGACGGCTACGATCCCGCCACCTTTATCGGCGCCAATGTGTTCGACCTGTTCCCGGCCGAAATCGCCGCGCAGCTGTGGCGCAACGACCGCCGCGCCGCACAGGAACGGCGCGCCATCCGGGAGGAGGAAACCGTCTACCACCGCGACAAGACGCTGCACACCTACCAGACCATCAAGTTCCCGCTGTTTGACGGGGACGATGGCGTGGTGGGCACCTGCGCGATATCGACCGACGTCACGGCGGCCCGGCAAGCGGAAAACGACAGTGTGACGGACGAGCTGACCGGCTTGAAAAACCGGCGCTACTTCAACATGCGTTTCCATGAAGAGCAAATGCGGGCGCTGCGCGATAACCGCCTGCTGTGCCTGCTGCTGCTCGATGTCGACCGCTTCAAGGAATACAACGACCATTACGGCCATCCACAGGGTGACGCCGTGTTGAAAGCCGTGGCGTCCTGCATGCGCGACACCTTGAACCGGGGCGGCGACCTGTGCTTCCGCATCGGCGGCGATGAATTCGCGTGCCTGTTTTCCGCCAGCGGCGAAGAGGAATGCCTGGCGCTGGCGCGGCAAATCCATGTGGCGATGGCCGCCTGCGCGCTGGACCACCAGGACAATCCGCCCAGCGGAATCGTCACGCTGTCGAGCGGCGCCGCCTTCCTGCGTCCCGGCGAGGCGCAGGACAAGGAAGCGCTGTATGAACTGGCGGACCAGGCGCTGTACCGTGCCAAGCACCAGGGGCGCAACCGGGTTTCAACCTGAGCGCAACGTGATTGCAACCCGACCGCTGGCTGCGGCCTTACTGGTCCAGGTAGCGCCGGCTCCACGCGGCAATCACGTCCGCCACATACGCGGTATCTTCGCGCCGCGTCAGCAAGTGATCGGCATCATCGAGCGAGACAAAACTTTTCGGGTGTTTGGCCGGCACAAAGATCTCCATCGCATGGCTGAGCGGCACGGTATCGTCGCCGGGGGCATGCATGACCAGCAGCGCCTTGCGCAAGCCGGCAATCTTGTCGCGCAGGCTGTGCGTGCCCGCATCATTAACGAATTGCTGGCGGATGCGGAACGGCCGTCCGGCCAGTTCCACATGGGCTTCCCCTTCTTCGGCAATGCGTTCCAGGTGTTCGCTGAACGTGCTGGTGGCAAAGGCCGGGTGGCCGGGCGAAGCGATCGTCACCACGGCTTTGGCTTCCGGCAGATGTTCGGCCGCCGCCAGCATGGCGGTGCCGCCCAGGCTGTGGCCGATCAACAATTGCGGCGCCGTGAAGTGCGTGCGCAGGTAATCGGCCGCCACCAGCAAGTCATCGACATTGGTGGAAAAATTCGTGTCGGCGAAATCGCCGCCGCTGGCGCCGATACCGGTGAAATCAAAGCGCAGCACGGCAATGCCGTGTTCCGTCAATTCCTGCGCAATGCGCCGTGCGGCCAGCACGTCCTTGCCGCAAGTGAAGCAGTGCGCATACAGCGCGTAGGCGCGCGGTTCGCCATCGGGGGCATCGAGGCGCGCCGCCAACTGGTGGCCGTGGGCGCCGGGGAAGTCGTGTCGTTTGGTTCGCATTCCTCCAGTTTACCAAAAGACCTTAGCCAAACAGGCCATGTAAATACCAGCGCAGTTCCCCCTCCTCTCCCGAACGTTCGCGGAAAATCCAGTAATGCGCATGGTCGCTGCCTTCGGCGATGAAATAATCGCGCACCTGCGTGGTATTCCACCAGCCCGCCTCGATGCGTTCCGCGCCGGACACCAGCCGCAGCGGAGAAATATAAAACGGCCGGTGGTCGCGCATGAGCAGCGCCACCGGCTTGGGCAGCAGCCATACGGGACGGGGCAGGCTGTGCGGCGGCAGGCGCTGCTCCAGCGGGCGCTGCTTGTCCTGCACCGGTTGCCAGGCATTGGCACGGTCCGGCCGGTAATCGGCCAGCGGCGCCGCACGCAGCACATTGTCCGCCCCCAGCCGCGCCACCAGCAATTCAAACAGGCGCTCGCGGTCGGTGCTGGTGCCGCCCGGTTCGGGAAACAAGGTGTCCGTCAGCGGCGCCATCGCCTGCACTTGCAGCGCTTCGAGCCGCAGGCCGATCACCGGGGCCGGCAACTCGATGCGGCCCAGGCGCTCCTTCAGCAAGCGCAATAAATGGTCGCCGCGCCAGACCGCTTCGGCCAGCACGATATCGATCGCGGTGGGCGGACACGCGGTCCGGCCGCGCTCATGGTCCAGCAACAGGCAAATACGCTCGACCGCGTAATGGTGCACGCACAGCCAGCCCGTCATTTGCTGCACCAGCCGCTGCGCGCCGTGCAGCAGCGCTTCCGCATGCTCGATGCGGTCGAACAATTCCAGTCCCGCCTTGAATTCCGGCGGCGGTTCGAGCCACGTATGCATTTCCGGCGCCTCGCCATACGCGGCGTCCAGCACATCGAGCAGCGCACGGCCGCAGCGGCGCTGCAAGCCGGGACGGGGCAGGCGCCGCAGTTCGGCCACCGTCTGGCAACCGATGCCTTCCAGCCAGGTGCGGAATGGCCGTGCCGGCGGCGGCAGCCACGCCGGCAGGCGCGCCAGCCGGCGGCTCAGTGATTGGATTGTTAAAGATCGTCCGCCGCGGCTGCGCGCCAGCAGCCACGCGCCCTGCGCGGTGGGGGCGCAACTGAGCGAGGCGGTAAAACCCAGCGTCCGCACACTGGCCGCCACCAGCGCGCACAGCTTGCGGATGCCGCCAAACAGGCGCAGGCTGGCGCCGATGTCGAGCAACAGCACGCCCTCTTCCGCCAGCGCCACTTGCGGCGTATAGCGCAGCAGCGCCAGCGCCGTGGCCTGCAAGGCGTCCGCCTCCCGCAACAGGCAGCGTTCGTGCAATTGCACGTCCGGCGCCATCAGCAGCGCACCGCCGCGCCGCATGCCCACCCGCACCCCGGCGGCATGGGCGGCGCGCGACACCGCCAGCACCCCCTCCTGCTCCAGTACCGCCGTGCAGCTATCCGCCGACCAGGTGGGGCAAAACACTTCGAGCGGTAGCCGGTACAGGCAAAGGCCGATCCACAGATGCATGACGCTGTAACAAAGAAGGTGGCAAGGGCAGGAACAGCGGCGCATCGCGCTGCGGTCCCCGGCGTTTGATGAAGCTGATCGCCAGCCCGCCCGGGGCGGTGCGCAGCGACAGCCGCAGCGGCGCGGGCGATGCATCCTGCGCGGCAGCGAGCGGCCGCATCAGGCAAAACAGCGTATCGCCGCTCTGCGCCGCCAAGTGCAGCCGGCGCAGGTTTTCATTGCGGATTTGCTGCTGCCATAACAGCAGCGCACCGCAACAGCCGCTGCGCAATACCTGTTCGGCCGCCCACAGCGCATCGCCGGATTTACCGGTATTACGGATCCACACCATCTGCCCCGGGGGCAAGCCCAGCGCGGCCAGCGCCAGCCCCTGCGGGATTTGCGGCGGCGCCAGCAACACCACCGGACGCTGCGCCGCCTGCTGCAATGCGGGCCGCAACAGCCGGATTTCACCGATGCCCGGCTGCTGCAACATCAATTCCGTCAAACTCCCCAGCGGCCAGCCGCCGCCCGGCAACTGGGCCGACAGCGCCGCATAGCCGGTATCGAGACAGCGCACCGCGCTTTGCGCCAGTTGCGACGCCCGCCACAAGGCGGGATGCAGGCTTTCCGGCGCGGCGATGAGCGGTGAACTGTGCATGAGGGCTGGCCTTCTTTTTATTAGAAATACTGGATATACATACAGTACTTTGAAAAAGGGGTTTTGGCAAGGTGTACACGCTTGCGCTTGCGGTAAGATAAACACATGACTGCACTCCAACTGACCGGCGCCATCCTGTTCGCCCTCGCCCTGATTCACACCTTCGCCGCCAAATCGTTCGACCTGCTGGCCTCCCGCCATCCGCGCCACGCGGGGCTGTTCCACTTGCTGGGCGAAGTGGAAGTGGTGTTCGGCTTCTGGGCCGCGATCCTGATTGCCGCCATCGCCCTGATGGCCGGGCCGCAAAATGCGATCGCATATGCGGAATCGCGCCAGTACACGGAACCACTGTTCGTGTTTGTCGTCATGGTGGTGGCGGCGTCGCGCCCCGTGCTCGAATGCGTGCAGCGCCTGTTGCTGATGCTGGCGCGGCTGGCGCCGGTGCGCGGCGAACTGGCGCTGGTGTGGCTCGGCATGGCGGTGGTGCCGCTGGCCGGGTCGCTGGTGACGGAGCCGGCCGCCATGACCCTGGCGGCGCTGACCCTGGCGCCGCTGGTGTTCCGCGACGGCATGCCGGAGTGGCTGAAATATGCCGCGCTGGGCGTGCTGTTCGTGAATGTCTCGATCGGCGGCACCCTGACCGCCTATGCCGCGCCGCCGGTGCTGATGGTGGCCGCCACCTGGGACTGGGACAGCGCGTTCATGGCGTCGCAGTTTGGCTGGAAAGCCGCAATCGCGACGCTGGTCAACGCGACCGCCATCACGTTCCTGCTGCGGCGCCATGTGCAGCCGCCCGCCGCCAGCCAGGCCGGCGCGGGACCGGACCCGGTGCCCCTGCCCGTCACCCTGGTGCACCTGGGCGTGCTGGCGCTGGTGGTGCTGCTGGCGCACCATCCGGTGCTGTTCCTCGGCATCTTCCTGCTGTTCCTCGGCTTCGCCCATGCCTACCAGCGCCACCAGCAGCCGCTGATCCTCAAGGAAGGCTTGCTGGTCGGCTTTTTCCTGGCCGGCCTGGTGGTCTTGGGCGGCATGCAGCAATGGTGGCTGCAACCGGTCATCACGAAACTGGAACCGCTGGCGCTGTTCTTTGGCGCCGTGGCGCTGACCGCCATTACCGACAATGCCGCGCTGACCTATCTCGGTTCGCTGGTCGATGGCATCACACCGCAGGCGCAATACATGCTGGTGGCGGGCGCCGTGGCGGGCGGCGGCCTGACCGTGATCGCCAACGCGCCCAACCCGGCCGGGGCCGCGCTGCTGAAGGCGGGCTTCCGCGATGGCGCGATCGGCGCCACCGGTTTGCTGCTGGGGGCGCTGGCGCCGACCGCCGTGGCGATTGCCATGTTCCTGCTGTGAGCGCCGGGGACGCAGACTCTGCCAGCGGGGCCCCTGGGCGCCGGGCACCGGCGCAGCCGTCTCACCCGCGCCGGTGCAGCGCGAAAAACGCCGCCATCATGCGGCTCGCATCGGGCCCCGGCGCCGCATGGAAGTGCACTTCCGGATCGCCGCCGCTCCACGCATGGCCCAGGCCCGCAATGCTGGCCACCCGCAGCACCACTTTCCGGCCCGACGCATAGTCGCGCACCGTATGGGCATGGCGGCTGCCGCTGCGGGTCGCCTCCTTGCTGGTGACAGTGGCGCGGGTGGACAGCGGCAAGCCGTTCAGCAACAGCCACTGCCGCGTCAACTGTTGCTGGTTCACGGGCCGCACCACATGGTCTTCTTCGCCCTGCATCAGCAGCGCCGGCATGGCGGGAAAGTCCGCGCGGCCACGTAACACGCCGTGGATCGCATCGGCATGCCCCAGCGCGCCGTGCCGCATCACCTGCAGCGCGCCAGCCGGTGTATGTCCCGCGCCAAACACGGGGCCGGAGTGCAAGCCCACGGCCGCAATCAATTCCGGATGGTTCAGCGCCAGCACCGCCGCCATGCCCGCCCCTGCCGACAAACCGCACGCATAAATGCGGCGCATGTCGACGCCATACTGGGCCGACACTTTCGCCACCAGCCCGGCCAGCAGCGCCGTGTCGCCGCCGCCTTGCTGGGTGGCCGCGTCGTACCAGCGCCAGCAGCGCTGCGCCTGCGCACTCACCAGTTGCTGCGGGTACAGCACGGCATAGCCCTTGTGTTCCGCCACCAGGTTCATGCGCGTGCCCTGCGCAAATTGCGTCGCGCTCTGGTGACAGCCATGCAGCATGACGATCAGCGGCCAGCCCTTGGCGGGCGCGGGCCGGTCCGGCAAATACAGCCAGTACGCCAGGCGCCGCCCCGGCGCCTGGCCCGGTGATTGCGGCAGTGCAATATGGGCGGTCAGCCACTTGCCGGGCGCACTCGGCGCTTCCTTGCGTTCATGCTTGCGTAATTCCAATGCCGCCGGGCTACGGAGCGCCGCCGCTGGTCGTTTAGGCTTAGGCTGTGCCTTCGGTTTTGGTACAGCCAGCAGCCTGGACACCATTTTTTGCTGCGTTTTCGCGGCACGGGTCAGGCTGCGCAGCAAGCGTATACCGGGGGCAGGCTTGGCCATGGCATCTCCAAAGGTCGTTGTGTTGCACTGCAATATAACGGCATCCACCACCCCGCTCCGTGCGCTGGCGCACCCCACAAGGAGAGCAAGATGAGTTCAAAGACCCGCAAGAAACACAAGAACCAGACCAAAGACACGCAAGATTGCCCGCGCCTGGATGCGCACCTGTCGCGGCAAAGCAGCCGCCAGGATAATGCGTCGATTCAGCAGGGCAGCCTGTCCGGCGCCGGCAGTGAAGGCGATCCCTACACGATCAGCAACGAGCGCGGTCCTGCGCGCGGCAACCGCCAGGGTGGCGGCGGCAATTACTGAACCCCTGTTCCACGCGCGGAAAAACAGGGTGCCGGGCAATGGGACTGCACCGGCAGCCCTGCCGCGCACCCGGCACGTACCCTGTGCGCAGGGCCTGGAAAGTCCCTTCCGCAGTCCCTTCCGCAGTCCCTTCAGCGGCCCCGTCAGTGGCCCATTACCGCTGCATGGATTCCCACACCTTTTGCAGGCGCTTGGCCGACACCGGCATCGGCGTCCTCAATTCCTGGGCAAACAGCGACACGCGCAACTCTTCCAGCATCCAGCGGAATTCCACCAGTTTCGGATCGGTATTGCGGCCCGCTGATTTGTCGCGCATCAGGCGCTGGTATGGCGCGGCGGCCGCTTGCCACTCCGCCATCAGCTTGGCATCGCGCGCCGGGTCGCCACGCAGCTTTTCCAGCCGCACGTTCATGGCCTTGATGTAGCGCGGGAAGTGCGCCAGCTGGCTGTACTCGGTGTCGAGCAGGAAGCGCTTGTGCACCAGGCCCTGCAATTGCTGCTGCATGTCGGACGCCACTTGCGCATTGAGGTTTTGCAGGCGCTTCGGCAAGCCGTGGTACTCCGTCAGCACTTGCGACAACAGGCGCGCCACTTCATTGACCAGCAACACCAGGCGCGACTTGCCTTCATCCTTGCGCTTGGTGAACGAAGCCGCGTCGGCCGGCAGCGGGTCTTGCAAACACGCGATATCCAGCGCCTTGTTGATGATCTGGTCGCGCAATTCTTCCTGCGTGCCCATGGCCATGAACTGCATCCCCATTTGCTGCAGGTTCGGGATGCTCTTTTCAATGAACTTGATCTGGTCCTTCATCTGCAGCGCGAACAAACGGCGCAAGCCGGTGCGGTGCGTGCGCTCCGCCACCGACGGATCATCGAACACTTCCAAGTCGCAGTGCGTCCCTTTATCGACCAGCGCAGGGAAGCCGATCAGGGTCAGCTTGCCTTGCGTGATTTCCAGCAGTTCCGGCAATTCGCCGAAGGTCCAGCTGGTGATATTGGTGTGCGCTGACGGCGGCTGCGGCGATGCCGCCTGTGCCGCCGCCGGCGCATTGCCGCCTTTCGGCAGCGCACCGCCGTGGATACCGCCATGCGCCTTCAGCGGTTCCGCCTGGCCTGCCGCCCCCGCCTTGTGCTGCACACCGGAAGGTACGGTGGTTTCCGCCATCTTCTGGAAACTCTGGCGCGCCTGCATGCCATATTCCGCCTGCAGTGTCGCCAGGTTGCGCCCCATGTCCAGCTGGCGCCCATGCTCGTCGATCACCTTGAAATTCATGAAGTGATGGGCAGGCAGCGTTTCCGGCTTGAAGTCGGACGTCAACGGCGTGATGGTGATTTGCTGGCGGATATCGGCAATGATGGCGTCAATCAAATCGCCCTTGCCGAAAGCATGGGATGCCTGCACCCGCTCGCAGAACTTCGCCGCGTAATCCGGCAGCGGTACGCAATGGCGGCGCAGTTTTTGCGGCAGGGATTTCAGCAGCAAATGCACCTTCTCTTTCAGCATGCCCGGCACCAGCCACTCGCACCGTTCGCGCGACAGCTGGTTCAACGCATACAGCGGCACCGCCAGGGTCACGCCATCGCGCACGCTGCCCGGTTCGAAGTGGTACGTCAGCGCCATTTCCAGGCCGGCCGCCAGCATGGTTTTCGGGAACAGGTCGGTCGTCACGCCGGCCGCCTCGTGCCGCATCAATTCATCGCGCACCAGGTACAGCAGCTTCGGATTGTCGCGCGTGGCGTCCTTGTGCCATTTCTCAAACGCGGCGCCATTGACCACGTCGGCGGGAATGAGCTTGTCGTAAAACGCGGCGATCAATTCATCGTCCACCAGCACATCGATGCGGCGCGATTTGTGTTCGAGGTTTTCAATCTCCTTGACCAGCTTGTGGTTGTGCGCAAAGAACGGCGCGCGGGTATCGAAATCGCCGCCCACCAGCGCATCGCGGATAAAGATTTCACGCGCTTCTTCCGGGTTGTGCGCGCCGTAATTGATGCGGCGCTGGCTGTACACCACCAGGCCATACAGGGTGGCGCGCTCGGACGCCGTGACCTGGGCCGTGCGCTTTTCCCAGCGCGGCTCGCCCCAGGATTTTTTCAGCAGGTGCGCGCCGACTTTTTCCAGCCATTCCGGCTCGATCTTCGCCACGCAGCGCGCATACAAACGGGTGGTTTCCACCAGCTCGGCCGCCATGATCCATTTACCGGGCTTTTTCGACAGGTGCGAACCCGGCCAGACGTGGAAACGGATGCCGCGCGCACCGAGGAAACCGGCGCCCGGCTCGTCCTCGCCCTTGAAGCCGACGTTGCCCAGCAAACCGGTCAGCAAGGCCAGGTGCAGGTTGTCGTAGGTGGCCGGGGCTTCGTTCAAGCGCCAGCCCTGCTCTTTCACGATGGTCAGCAATTGCGAATGCACATCGCGCCATTCGCGCAGGCGCAGCTGCGACAGGAAATTCGCGCGGCAATTGTCTTGCAATTGGCGGTTGGTTTTCTTGTGTTCGATGGCGTTCTCGAACCACTTCCACATTTTCAGGTAGCTGAGGAATTCGGATTTTTCATCGGCGAATTTCTTGTGCGCTTCATCAGCCGCCTGCTGGTGTTCAACCGGCCGGTCGCGCGGGTCTTGCGACGACAGCGCGGCCGCCACGATCAGCACTTCCGTCAGCGACGCGTTATCGAGTCCGGCCAGGATCATGCGGCCCACGCGCGGGTCCAGCGGCAGCTTGGCCAGCTTGCGGCCCAGCGCCGTGATCTGGTTGTATTCATCGACCGCGCCCAGTTCCTGCAGCAGCTGGTAACCGTCGGCAATCGCGCGCGCCAGCGGCGGTTCGATGAACGGGAAGGTTTCCACGTCCGCCAGGTGCAGCGTCTTCATGCGCAGGATGACGGAAGCCAGCGACGAGCGCAGGATTTCCGGGTCCGTGAATTTCGGACGCTGGATGAAATCCTGTTCGTCATACAGGCGGATACAGACGCCATCGGCCACGCGGCCGCAACGGCCGGCGCGCTGGTTGGCCGCCGATTGCGCCACCGGCTCGATCTGCAATTGCTCGACCTTGTTGCGGTAGCTGTAGCGTTTTACACGCGCCAGACCGGTATCGACCACGTAGCGGATGCCCGGCACCGTCAACGAGGTTTCCGCCACGTTGGTGGCCAGCACGATGCGGCGCGCATTGGTGGTGCGGAACACGCGGTCCTGTTCTTCCACCGACAGGCGGGCAAACAGCGGCAGGATTTCCACGTGCGGCGGGTGGTGCTTGCGCAGCGCTTCGGCCGCGTCGCGGATTTCCCGTTCGCCCGGCAGGAACACCAGCACGTCGCCCTGGCCGAGACGGCACACTTCATCGACGCCATCGACAATGGCGTCCATCAAGTCGCGCTTGTCGCGCTCCGCGGCGGCGGCGCGCGCTTGCGGGCGGGCATCCGTTTGCTGCTGGTTCATCGGCACCACGTCGCGGTCGACGGGACGGTAGCGCACTTCCACCGCGTACAGGCGGCCCGACACTTCGATCACGGGCGCCGGCTTTTCCGGCGTGCCGAAATGGCGCGCGAAGCGGTCGGCGTCGATGGTGGCGGACGTGATGATGATTTTCAAATCCGGCCGGCGCGGCAACAGCTGCTTCAGGTAGCCCAGCAGGAAATCGATGTTCAGGCTGCGTTCGTGCGCCTCGTCGATGATGATGGTGTCGTAGGCTTTCAGCAGCGGATCGGTCTGGGTTTCCGCCAGCAAGATACCGTCCGTCATCAGTTTGACGGCGGCGCCCTTGGTCAGCGTATCGGCAAAGCGCACCTTGAAGCCGACGGTTTCGCCCAGCGGCGTGCCCAGTTCCTGCGCAATGCGCTTGGCGGTCGAGGATGCCGCGATCCGGCGCGGCTGCGTATGGCCAATCACACCCTTGCGGCCACGGCCCAGTTCCAGGCAAATTTTCGGCAACTGCGTGGTTTTACCGGAACCCGTTTCACCGGAAACGATGACGACCTGGTTGTTTAACAGGGCTTCGGCGATTTCATGGCGGCGGCCGGAAACCGGCAAGTCTTCCGGGAACGTGATCGGCGGGATCGGATTGCGGAACGCGGCCTCCGCTTCACGGGCGGCGACCTGCTCCGGCGTTTCCCTTGGCGGACGCTGGCGGCGCTCCTGGCCATCGCCACGGCGGGTGTCAGTACGGCCGCCATCCTGGCGCGGCGCCCCCCCTTCCGGCTGCGGAGCACGGCGCTGCTGTTCGCCCTCCGGACGCTGCGCACGCCGCTGTTGCTTCCCCTCCGGGCGCGGCGCACGTTGCTGGTGTTCGCCTTCCGGGCGGGGCGCACGCTGCTGATGTTCGCCTTCCGGGCGGGGCGCACGGCGCGGCTGCCCGCTTTCCGGGCGTGCCGCCTGCGCGGCGCCGGCCTGCTGCGGCGCGCGCTCAGTGGCTGCGGGGCGGCCCTGCCCTTCGGCGCGCGGCTGGCGCCCCGGTTGTGGCGCACGCGGTACGCTGGCGGGAGTTTGCGGGGAAACGGGAGACTTCTTGCTGGCTTCTGACATTGTTTTTTACATGTATTGCGCGCGAACATCGCGCACCGAATTATAATGCGGCCAATGGAAAACCCTACCCAATTCGTCCAATGGCTGCGCTCTGTCGCGCCCTATATCCACGCATTCCGTGGCAAAACCTTCGTCATTGCCTTCCCCGGTGAGCTGGTGTCGGCGGGCGCGTTGCCTGTGCTGGCGCATGATTTGTCGCTGTTGCACGCGCTTGGCATCAAGGTGGTCGTGGTGCACGGCTCCCGTCCGCAAGTGGCCGAACAGCTGGCGCTGCGTAACGTCGAAGGCCGCTTCACCAACGGCGTGCGCATCACCGACACCGCCGCGCTGGAATGCGCCAAGGAAGCCGCCGGCGAACTGCGCCTCGATATCGAAGCCGCGTTCAGCCAGGGTTTGCCCAACACGCCCATGGCGCACGCGGCCATCCACATCATTTCCGGCAACTTCGTCACGGCCCGCCCGATGGGCGTCATCGACGGCGTCGACCTGGAACTGACCGGCATCACCCGTAAGGTCGATGCGGAAACCATCCACGCCTTGCTGGGCGCGGGCGGCCTGGTGTTGCTGTCGCCGCTGGGTTTCTCGCCGACCGGCGAAGCCTTCAACCTGACCATGGAAGACGTCGCCGTCACGGCCGCGATCTCGCTGCACGCCGACAAAATCGTCTTCATCAGCGAAACGCCGCTGATGACGGACGTCACGGGCCGGGAAATCCGCGAACTGTCGTCGCACCAGGCCGAAGCCGTGCTGATGGCGAACTTCCTGCCGGAAGCCACCGCGTTTTACCTGAAACACTGCATCAAGGCTTGCCAACACGGCGTGCCCCGCGCCCACATCGTGCCGTTCGAGATGGATGGTTCCGCGCTGCTGGAACTGTTCACCCACGATGGCGTCGGCACCATGATTTCCCACGAAAACCTGGAAAGCCTGCGCCAGGCCACCATTGAAGACGTGGGCGGCATCATTAAACTGATCGAACCGCTGGAAGCCGACGGCACCCTCGTCAAGCGCGGCCGCGAACTGATCGAGCGCGAAATCGACCTGTTCTCCGTCATCGAACACGATGGCGTGATTTTCGGTTGCGCCGCGCTGTATCCATTCCCGGAACAAAAAATGGCGGAAATGGCATGCCTGACCGTCAATCCCGAAGTACAGGCGCAAGGCGACGGCGAACGTATTTTGAAGCACATGGAAAACCGTGCGCGCGCGCTTGGCCTGAAACAGCTGTTCGTGCTGACCACCCGCACCGCGCACTGGTTCATCAAGCGCGGCTTCGTCCCGGCCACCGTCGACGCCCTGCCGAAAGACCGCCAGCGCATGTACAACTGGCAGCGCCGGTCCCAGGTTTTGATTAAGACCTTATAATCTTATTTTTACCACCGCATCAGGAGTACCAAGATGGCCCGTACCGTCCATTGCATCAAACTCAACAAGGAAGCCGAAGGCATGGACTTCCCGCCGTACCCGGGCGAACTGGGCAAGCGTATTTACCTGTCCGTGTCGAAGGAAGCCTGGGCCGCCTGGCTCAAGCACCAGACCATGCTGGTCAATGAAAACCGCCTGAACCTGGCCGACCAGCGCGCCCGCAAATACCTGGCCGCGCAAATGGAAAAACATTTCTTCGGCGAAGGCGCCGATGCCGCCGCCGGCTACGTGCCGCCGCCAGCCGAGTAAGCCGGTCCAGCATCAATACAAAAGCGCCCAACCGGGCGCTTTTTTACTTTACCGAGACCGTCCGGCACTGCCGCAATTCGCAGCGCGCCAGCAAGACCCGGCCATCGCCGCACGCCATGCGGTACATTTCCACGGGCCCCGCTTCCGTCACCAGCCCCGCGCCGGGGCCACCGGTGCACCCCGCCTGCTTGGCCAGGCTTTCCACCGTGGCCGATGACACGCCGGGCCTGAACTCCACCCGCACGATTTCCACGCCGCCGATGGCCACGCGCTTGCTGCCATCGTCCGCAACGTCGGACGGCGCCACTTTCCGGACCGACGCGGCGCGCCGCGCCGCTTCGGCCTCCTGCTCGTTACTCTGGCCAAACGGCATACTGGAACACGCCGCCAGCAGCGGCAACAACAGCGATACCCAACGTTTCATTGATGCCTCCAGAGGGACCGGACACCCGGCCCGGACAGCTTATCAGCTTATCAGTAAGCGAGCGTACGCACGCCTTCGGACGTGCCCAGCAGGCAGACATTGGCGCCACGCGCGGCAAACAGGCCGACCGCGATCACGCCGACGATCTGGTTGATTTGCGCTTCCAGCGCCACCGGGTCGGTGATGGCCAGGCCAGCCACGTCCAGGATGTTACCGCCATTGTCGGTCACGAACGCCTCATTGGTGCCGGCTTTCAGGCGCAGCTTCGGCTGGCCGCCCAATTGCGCCAGTTGGCGCGCCACCGCGTTGCACGCCATCGGCAGCACTTCGACCGGCAGCGGGAATTTGCCGAGGGTTTCCACCAGCTTGGAACCGTCGGCGATGCAGATGAATTTCTTCGACACGGAAGCCACGATTTTTTCACGCGTCAGCGCCGCGCCGCCGCCCTTGATCATGGCGCCGGCCGCATTGATTTCATCGGCGCCGTCGATGTACACGGCGATCTCAGGAACGTCGTTCAAGTCCAGCACGGCGATGCCGTGGCCGCGCAGGCGCGCCGCGGTGGCTTCGGACGAGGCGACCGTCCCTTTGAAGCGGTCCTTGATCTTGGCCAATTCATCGATGAAGAAATTGGCGGTCGAGCCGGTACCAACACCGATGATGTCGCCTTCCACATAGGTAATGGCGGCACGGGCTACGGCTTGTTTCAGTTCGTCTTGGGTCATGATGCTAAAAAGTAAATTAAAAGGCGGGAAAATGCCGCTATTTTACCGGATCGCTTTCCCCGCCCGCCTTCCCCGCGCCAAATTACCAACGGGCAAGCCATTTTTTGACTTTCCTGCTTTGCCGCAAACCGGTGCGGTATGCGAAAATGGCTGGACCCAAGCCCCTTCCAGGATCGCTCATGGAGTCCCCCCAAAACGTATTGATAGTCGATGACAGCCGTGTCTCGCGCCTGATGGCACGCCAGTACATCCTCAGCATGCACGCCGACTGGATCATCGAAGAAGCCGGCACCGGCGAAGATGCGCTGGAAAAGGTCAAAACCTTCACGCCGAAACTGGTGTTGATGGACGTGAACATGCCCGGCATGGGCGGCCTGGCCGCCGCCGAGCAAATGCGCAAATTGCTGCCGGCTGCCCACATTTCCCTGCTGACTGCCAACGTCCAGACCGCCACCCGCAACCGGGCCACGGAACTGGGCATCGGGTTCATGGAAAAACCGATTACCGAGGCCCGCATTGCCCAGCTGATCGCACCGCTGGAAGCGCAGCCATGATCACACTGAACGAGCTGCAGCACGACGCGCTGGTGGAAATTTTCAACATCGGCGTCGGCCAGGCGGCCGCGTCGATGAGCGGCATCGTCAATGAAGAAGTCACGATGTCGGTGCCGTCGATCAGCTTCCTGAACCGTGCGGAAGCCGCCATGCTGTTGGGCGGCAAAAACAAACTGGACCAGTTGCAGCGCATCTGCGGCGTCAGCCAGCACTATGAAGGCGCGTTCCAGACCGAAGCCATCCTGATGTTCCCGGAAGATAAAAGCCTGGAAATCGTGCGCCTGATGGTGGGCGAATCCGTGCCACTGGCCGAGCTGACGGAAATGGAACAGGAGGCGATGAGCGAGATCGGCAACATCATCCTCAATTCCTGCGTCGGCACCCTGGCCAACCTGTTCCAGCGCGAATTGCAAGGTTCGCTGCCGGTGTACCACGTGGGCACCAGCGAAGAAATCCTCAGCGCGTCCGGCAGCGCGGCGGATTCCGTGGTGCTGATGCTGCACATCGACTTCATTCTCGAAATGCACCAGATCCACGGCTACGTCGCCTTTATCCTCGATGTGTCGGCGCTGCACGACTTGAAGGAGCAGATCAACCTGTACCTCGACAAAGTAATGGGCCAGGGTTGATGAGCATGGATGCGAACCGCGCAGGCCTGCTGGAGGGGGTACTGGCCGCCGTCAACCTCGGCGCCATTGTCGTCGACGGCGATTGCCGCATTGTACTGTGGAACCGCTGGATGGAGCGCTATACGGGCGTGCCGGCCAGCGAAACCGTCGGCCGCGACTTTTTCAGCCTGCATGAAGACTTGCGCGGCAAGCGGATCGACTCCGCCATCGCGCAAGCGCTGCGCAGCAATTTCCCGTCGGTCCTGTCGCAAACCCTGAACAAGTCGCCGTTTCCCCTGTATGCCGATGCGGCCGCCCGCAGCCGCGATGAACGCATGCAGCAGGCGCTGGCCGTGACACCGGTGGACGTGGCCGGCGCCGGACGCCACTGCCTGATCCAGATCAGCGACGTCAGCATCGCGGTCGGCCGCGAAAAACTGTTGCGCGACCAGGCCATGGTGCTGCGTTCGCAAACTTTCTCGGACGGCTTGACGGGCATCGCCAACCGGCGCCACTTCGACGTGGCGATCGACAAGGAATTGCGGCGCGCCAAGCGCTATGGCAATGCCCTGTCCCTCCTGATGATCGACATCGACCACTTCAAACCGTATAACGACCATTACGGCCACCAGCAGGGCGACCAGTGCCTGATCCAGGTGGCCAGCGCCCTGTCCGGCATGCTGCAGCGTTCAACGGATTTGCTGGCGCGTTATGGTGGCGAGGAATTCGTCATCATCCTGCCCGACACGGATGCCCAGGCCGCGCACATGCTGGCCGAAACCGTGCGGGCCCGCGTGATCGCGCTGGACCTGCCGCATGATCAATCCCCGGGCCGGCTGGTGACGGTCAGTGTCGGCATCGCCACCATGAGCGCGGCCGACCAGTACGACGTGCCCGGCCTGATCAACGCCGCCGACCGCGCGCTGTATGCCGCCAAGCGCGCCGGCCGCAATTGCGTGCAGGCGCACGTTACCGCCCCGGCCTGAACCCGGCCACTACGTCACCACATGCCACAGGCGTCATTCCGTAGGGTGGATTCCGCGCAGCGGAAGCCACCATGCCAGCATCGCCACCAGCGCAAGCAACAACACGACGCACGCATGGCGGGTTTGTAAAACCCGCCCTACGGAGTTCAAACGTCCCCGAGGCGCTAGAAAAACGTCACCTCATCCGCTGCCGCTTCCACCACCTCGCCGGTATGCACGGCCCGCTCCTCCGCCATCGCATAGGTACTGGCCAGCGCCGCCAGCAGCGGCGCCGCATCGAGCTGCGGCAAGGCGGCCGGGCGCGCCGCGCACTGGCCGGAATGGTCACGCAACACATCCGGCATGCTGCGGATATTGTGCTGCACATGGGACAGGATTTGGCTCACGCGGTCCTGGAATTGCAGCTGCACCAGCGCCTGCGCCACCTCATCCTTGATGCCACGGCTTTCCGATTGCAGCAATTGCGACGATTGCTGCAAGGCGCCCGCCACATCCTGGAAGTTGGCCAACACGGAACCAATCGTGTTTTCCGACGCCTGCATCGATTGCTGTTCCTGCTGCATCGATTGATTGGCCGCCTTGCAAGTGGCGTCGATGGCGCTGCTGATTTGCGCCACCTGCTGTGAAATGCTTTTACCGGTTTCCGCCGACTTGGCCGACAGCGAACGCACTTCGCGCGCCACCACCGCAAAACCCCGTCCCGCCTCACCCGCGCGGGCCGCTTCAATCGCGGCATTGAGCGCCAGCAAATTGGTATGCCACGCGATGCTGGCCACTTCCGTCGCCATGGCCTGCAGCGGCGCGGTAAATGCCTGCAACTGCTGCACCTTCTCCAGCATGGCCGCCTTGCTGGCCGCGGTGCTTTTCAGCAGCGCCAGCACTTCGCCCAATTCCTTTTCACTGTTGGCAAACACCGCCACCAGCCCTTGATCGTCGCCGCCCGACGCGGACAGCGCCGTGTCCAGGCGGTCGACGATGGAGGAAAAGCGCGCGGTCAGGTCGCACACCGCGTCTTCCATCTGCGAACGCGACGATTGCAAATGCGCATCCCAGACCGACACCATTTGCTCGCCGAATTGCTGGCGGCTGGCCAGATAATCCTGCATGGAATGATCGGCAGCCGGTGTTTTGCGGCCAGTGAATAAATTGCCTAGGTAATTCAATAATGCGCGCATATTCCGAATATTCCGTATAGCCATAAAAACGAAACCAGAATAATGCTATCGACAGCCCCTGCACCACAAGGCTGGCGCCATTTAATTCACGCCACAGTCGCGTAAACAATACAGCTTGTTATTATGTCCAAGCATAAATAACAATATACCGAATGTTTAAAAATATGACGCACGGACATAAAGAATAAAATATTAGCTATTTGAATTAGCTATATAAATTCATTCAGGCGGCCTTGGGTTCGGCGCGGGTGCAACCGGTGCACAAGTGGGTATGGCGGGTCAGCCGCATCAATTCGCAACTGTTGCGCGCGGCGCGCAATTGTTCGCCGGTGATCAGGGAGCCGTCGCCCCCCATGAAATCGAGTCCGTCAAACCGCTCGGCCCAGCCGGATTTGATGGTATTGATGAGGTGAAAGTACTGCTGGCAATCCACGATACAAAGCTGTGTCGAACGGGAAAGTGCCAGTGTAGCAAAGAGAACGAACTCGTGCAGGGACAGCCGGGCCGCCCTGCACGGTTGAATGGCGCTTAAGCGCGCAGGCTGCTGGCCGCCTTGGCGATTTCCGTGATACGGGCCCAGTCGCCGGCCAGCATCGCGTCTTTCGGGGTCAGCCACGAACCGCCCACGCAGGCGACGTTTTTCAGCGCCAGGAATTGCGCGGCCGTGTCTTGCGAAATACCGCCGGTCGGGCAGAACGTCACGTCCGGCAGCGGACCACCGATCCCGTTCAACATGCCGACACCGCCAGCCGGTACGGCCGGGAACAGTTTCAACTGCTTGAAGCCCTGTTCGCGCGCCACCATCACTTCCGACGGCGTCATCACGCCCGGCAGCAATGGCAGGCCGCTGCTTTTCGCGGCGGCGACCAGCGCCGGCGTCAGCCCTGGCGACACGCCGAACACGGCGCCCGCGTCACGCGCGGCGGCGAATTCTTCCGGCTGCGTCAGGGTGCCGACGCCAACAATCGCGCCTTCCACGGCCGACATGGCCTTGATCGCGCCCAGGCCGTGCTGGGTGCGCAACGTCACTTCCAGCACGCGGATGCCGCCTGCCACCAGCGCTTTCGCCAGCGGCACTGCGTGGTCGGGATCGTCAATCGCAATCACAGGGATCACGGCGGACGTGCGCATAATTTCCAGCAAAGTCATGGTCAATCCTTCTTCAGGGAGTAGTCTTCATCGGAGCCCGGCATGGTGTTGCCAACCGGGTTGCCATCGTGCAGTTGCACGGTGGTGGGAATCGGCGACGGCAGCGGGAACGTGGTGGCGCCGGTTTCCGCTTCGCTGACGGTGTTGCGGAACATCGCGAACAGTTCACGGCCCATGCCGACGCCGTTCGGCGTCAAGTCCGCCGTCGCCAGCGCGCGGGCGTGCCAGACATTGCTTGGCACCAGCGCTTCCAGGGTGCCGTTGGTGGCGTCAACGCGGATCACATCGCCATCGCGCACCAGGCCCAGCGGGCCGCCGGCCAGGATTTCCGGCGACACGTGGATCGCGGCCGGCACCTTGCCCGACGCGCCGGACATGCGGCCATCGGTCACCAGCGCGACCTTGCGGCCGGCATCCTGCAGGTTGGCCAGCGCCGGGGTCAGCGCGTGCAATTCCGGCATGCCGTTGGCGCGCGGGCCTTGGAAGCGCACCACCGCCACGAAATCCTTGTCCAGCTGCTTGGCTTTATACGCCGCCATGAACGCTTCCTGCGAATCGAACACGATCGCCGGCGCTTCCACCACGCGGTGTTCTTCCTTGACCGCCGACACTTTCATGATCGCGCGGCCCAGGTTGCCCTTGACCAGCACCATGCCGCCGTCAGCCGAGAATGGGTTGGTGTGCGGGCGCAGCACCTTGTCGTCGCCCGACAATGCCGGAGTGTCTTTCCACACCACGCCGCCGAAGTCGCCGTCGTTATCGGACAGGAACGGTTCCACCGTATGCTTGCTCAAGCCTTTGCCCAGCACCGTCAGCACATCGTCGTGCAGCAGGCCGGCCGCCAGCAGTTCGCGGATGACAAAGCCGGTGCCGCCCGCCGCGTGGAAGTGGTTGACGTCGGCATCGCCGTTTGGATACACGCGCGCCAGCAGCGGCACCACGGCCGACAATTCGTTGAAGTCATTCCAGTCGACGATGACGCCGGCCGCCTTGGCGATGGCCGGCAAGTGCAGCGTGTGGTTGGTCGAGCCGCCGGTGGCCAGCAGCGCGACAATCGCGTTGACGATGGATTTTTCATCGACCACGTGGCCGACTGGCAGGTATTCGTCGCCCTGGTCGGTGATTTGCGCGGCGCGCTGCGCGGCCGCCACCGTCAGCGCATCGCGCAGCGGCGTGCCCGGCGTGATGAAGGCGGCGCCCGGCAAGTGCAGGCCCATCACTTCCATCAGCATCTGGTTACTGTTGGCGGTGCCATAGAAAGTGCAGGTGCCGGCGCCGTGGTAAGCCTTGGCTTCGCCTTCCAGCAATTCGTCGCGGGTCGCCTCGCCTTTCGCATAGCGCTGGCGGATCGCGGCTTTTTCCTTGTTGGAGATGCCGGTCGTCATCGGGCCGGCCGGCACGAACACGGCAGGCAAATGGCCGAAGTGCAGCGCGCCGATCAGCAGGCCCGGCACGATCTTGTCGCACACGCCGAGGAACAGCGCCGAGTCGAACATGTTGTGGGACAGCGCCACCGCCACCGACATGGCAATCGCATCGCGCGAAAACAGCGACAGTTCCATGCCCGGCTGGCCCTGCGTCACGCCATCGCACATGGCGGGCGTGCCGCCAGCGAATTGCGCCACGGCGCCAACTTTGCGCACGGCATCCTTGATGATGGCTGGGAAGGTTTCAAATGGCTGGTGCGCCGACAGCATGTCGTTGTACGAGGACACGATGGCCACGCTGGGCTTTTTGACTTCCTTCAGCAGCAGCTTGTCATTGGCCGGGAACGCGGCAAAGCCGTGCGCCAGGTTCGTGCACGCCAGCGCGCCGCGCTGCGGGCCCTTGGTGCGGGCCGCTTCCAAGTGCGCCAGGTAGGCGGCGCGCGATGGACGGCTGCGTTCGATGATGCGTGCAGTTACGGATTCAAGTACGGGATGCACCGCCATGATATTTCCTCAAGAGTCATATTTGAGTGAAATTTTACTACAGAATTTGGCGGCGCAATCAATTTTTTGCGTAGTGAATTTACCGAATTTGTTGTATGATGAATCATCCCAGCAACCCGATGTTCATCGATAGGCTCCACAATACCTATGCGCCAGCCCGCCCTGACCTCCACCACCAGTTACCAGGCCTTAGCAGCTCACCACGCTGAAACCCGTCAGCGCACGTTGCGCGACCTGTTTGCCGCCGACCCACAGCGCTTCGCACAACTGTCCACCGGCGCCGCCGGCTTGTTCCTCGACTATTCGAAGAACCGCCTGGACACCGGCACCATCAAGCTGCTGGCCGGCCTGGCCCGTGAGCGCGGCGTGGAGCGCCTGCGCGACGCCATGTTCGCGGGGGAAAAGATCAATATAACCGAACAGCGCGCGGTCCTGCATACCGCATTGCGTATGCCGCGCGGCAAGGAGTTGACGGTGGATGGCCAGGACGTGAATGCCGACGTGCACGCCGTGCTGGACCAGGTCCGCGATTTCACCGACCGGGTCCGCAGCGGCGAATGGCTGGGCCACACCGGCAAGCCAATCACCGATATCGTCAACGTCGGCATCGGCGGTTCGGACCTGGGTCCGAAGATGGCGTGCCTGGCGCTGCGTTCCTATGCGCATCCGCGCCTGACTATGCATTTCGTTTCCAACGTCGACGGCCACGACATGGACGCCGCGCTGGCGCAGGTCAATGCGGACACCACGCTGTTCATCATCGCCTCGAAAACATTTACCACGGCCGAGACCATGTTGAATGCGCACACGGCGCGCAACTGGTTCCTGCGGCACGGCAAGGAAGACGGCCTGGCCAAGCACTTTGTCGCGGTCTCCACCAATGCCGACGCGGTCGGCAAGTTCGGTATCGACACCGCCAACATGTTCCCGTTCTGGGACTGGGTCGGCGGCCGCTATTCCGTGTGGTCGGCGATCGGCCTGTCGGTCGCGCTGTCGGTGGGCTTTGGCTACTTCAGCGATTTCCTGGCCGGCGCCCATGAAATGGATGAACATTTCCGCACCGCCCCGCTGGAACAAAACCTGCCGGCCCTGCTGGCGCTGGTCGGTTTCTGGAACCGCCAGTTCGAAGGCGCGGCGTCGCTGTCGATCGCACCGTACCATCAGGACTTGAGCCGCTTCCCCGCTTACCTGCAGCAGCTCGACATGGAAAGCAACGGCAAGCGCATCACGCGCGGCGGCGCGCCGGTCGATACGCCAACCTGCCCGGTGGTCTGGGGCGAGTGCGGCACCAATGCGCAGCACGCGTACTTCCAGCTGCTGCACCAGGGCACGGATAGTACGCCGATGGATTTCATCGCCGCGCTGCGCCCGACGCACGACCTGGAAGGCCACCACGACGCCCTGCTGGCCAATTGCTTCGCGCAATCGGAAGCGTTCATGACCGGCAAGACCGAAGACGAAGTGCGTGCCGAACTGGCGGCGCAAGGTATGCCAGCCGCCCAGATCGATCTGCTGGCGCCGCATAAAACCTTCCCCGGCAACCGCCCTTCCAACACCATCCTGATGGACGTGCTGAACCCGGCCGCGCTGGGCGCGCTGATCGCGCTGTATGAACATAAAACCTTTGTGCAGGGCGCGCTGTGGGACATCAACAGTTTTGATCAGTGGGGCGTGGAACTGGGCAAGGTACTGGCCAAGGCGATCCAGGCGGAATTGACGGGAGAGCCACAGCCTGAGCGCCACGACAGTTCGACGAACGGTTTGATTGAAATGGCGAAAGCCGCACAGGAGCTGCGGTAATGAGCAACGCGACTGCCGCCTTCGATGGCATGATGCAGGTGGGTGAAAGCCCGCTCTGGAATCCGGAACAGCAAACGCTGTACTGGGTCGATATCGACGGCTTCGCCGTGCACAGTCTGCACCCGGCCACGGGCAGCCACCATAAATGGCCGATGGCCAGCGAACCGTCGGCCCTGGCCATCAGCAGCAACGGCGGGCTGATCGTGGCGCTGCGCAGCGGCATGGCGCACCTGAACACGGACAGCGGCGAACTGACGGCCATTGCCGCCGCGCCGTACGACACCGCCACCACCCGCTTCAACGATGGCAAGACCGATGCGGCCGGGCGCTTCTGGGTCGGCACGATTTATGAGCCGCGCGACAAGCCGGCCGCCGATATGTACGTGCTGGACCGGGGCGAGCTGCGCCTGGCGTGGCCGGCCAACGTCGTCAATTCCAACGGCCTGGCCTTCAGCCCGGACAACACCGTGCTGTACCACGCCGATACCGCCGGCCACAAGGTCACGCGCTACGCCTTTGACGCGGCGGCTGGTTCGGTCTCGGCGCCACAAGTACTGCACCAGTTCAGCAGCGATAAAAGCGCGCCGGACTACGGTGGCCGCCCCGACGGCGCCGCGGTCGATGCCGACGGCAATTACTGGGTCGCGCTGTTTGAAGGGGGACGCATCGTCAAGCTGTCGCCGTCCGGCGAATTGCTCGATGAAATCGCGTTGCCCGTGCGCGCCCCGACCATGGTGACCTTCGGTGGCGAGGACTTAACAACGCTGTACATCACGACGGCCGGCAAGCGCCCAGCCGAGGAAGTGGCGCGGTTGCCATTGAGCGGCAAGGTGCTGCAAGTAAAGGTTGAAGTAGCAGGCCGCCCCGCGTCCATTTACGTCGAAGCATAATCCGTAGGGCGGTTCGCTTGCGAGCCGCCATTGCATGCGCTACGGCAGCGCCGGCATGGCGGCTTCCGCGAGGCGGAAACCGCCCTACGCAGCGAAGTTTCGTGTACTTGATGCGCACGGGGCTACAAATTGTAGTAAATTTTCTTGATTATCAAGAATTTATGTAGTAAATTTTCATAAGTAGCACGGCAAACCCGGCACAACTCAACTCACACATATTATGGCTCTCAACGATTTTGATCTGGTTCTGTTCGGCGGCAGTGGTGACCTGTCGATGCGCAAATTGCTGCCCGCAATGTATTCCCGCGACGTCTGCGGCGACCTGCCGCCGACCGCGCGCATCATTTGCGTCGGCCGCCAGGATTGCGCCCAGGAAGAATTCATCAACATCGTCAACAGCACGTCGCGCCCGCTGATCAAATCGCCGGCGGTGACGGAGGAAGCGTGGGCCCGCTTCACGGCCCGTATCGTCTACGTGTCACTGAACGCGACCGATGCAGCCACGTACAACGGCCTGGTCGAGGCACTGCGCACCGACGCGAGCGTGACGCGCGTGTATTACCTGGCGACGCCGCCGCACCTGTTCGCCACGATTTGCGACAACCTCAAGGAAAACGGCCTGGCCACGAAGAATTCCCGCGTGGTGCTGGAAAAGCCGCTGGGCCGCGACTTGAAGTCCGCCAAGCAAATCAATGCCGAAGTGGGCAAGGTGTTCGAAGAATCGCAGATTTACCGGATCGACCACTACCTCGGCAAAGAGACTGTACAAAACTTGCTGGCCCTGCGCTTCGGCAACATCCTGTTTGAACCGCTGTGGCGCCGCGAATGGATTTCCGACGTCCAGATCACCATCGCGGAAAAACTCGGCGTCGGCAACCGTATCGGCTACTACGACACCTCGGGCGCGCTGCGCGACATGCTGCAAAACCACTTGCTGCAATTGCTGTGTATCGTGGCCATGGAACCGCCGACCTCGATCGCACCGGATGCGGTGCGTGACGAAAAGCTGCAAGTGCTGCGTTCGCTGAAGAAATTCACCCCCGCCACCCTGGCGCAAAACATCGTGCGCGGCCAATACCGCGCCGGCCACGTCGATGGCCAGGCGGTGCCGGGCTACCGCGACGAGCCGGAAGCGCCGGAACGTTCGCGCACCGAGACGTTTGTCGCCATGAAAGCGGAAATCGATACCTGGCGCTGGGCCGGCGTGCCGTTCTACCTGCGTACAGGCAAACGCATGGCCGATTCGCTGGCGGAAATCGTAGTGCGCTTCAAGCAAATCCCGCACTCGATCTTCAACCAGCCCACCTCGAGCTTCCAGCCGAACTGCCTGGTGATCCGCCTGCAGCCGGACGAAGGCTTGCGCATGAACCTGATGGCGAAAACCCCGGGCGAAGGCATGCGTTTGAAACCGGCCGAGCTGGAACTGGACTTCCGCGAATCGTTCAAGATGCCGCGCATGGATGCCTACGAGCGCTTGCTGCTCGATGTGCTGCGCGGGCAACTGACGCTGTTCATGCGTGGCGACGAACTGGAAGCCGCGTGGGAATGGGTGGAACCGATCCTGAATCACTGGGAACAGGACGAATCGCTGCCGACACCATACGCGTCCGGCACCTGGGGCCCTGCGGCCGCCAGTGCACTGATTGGCCGCGACGGCTTACAATGGCGCGAAGAAGCTTTACCTGAAGACTAAGAGGTTGCGCCGTGCTGCTTGATTCCATCCGAACCCAACTTGATGCGCTGTCCAAATCCGAGCGCAAGGTCGCCCTTGCCGTGCTGGAAAATCCAGCCAGGATCGTGGACCAGAACATCACGGCGCTGGCGCGCACCGCGCAAGTGTCCGAGCCCACCGTGGTGCGGTTTTGCCGCACCCTGGGCTACGACGGCTGGCATGAGTTCAAGCTGAAGCTGGCGCAGGGCCTGGCGCTGGCCCTGCCCGGCCTCAACGAGCAGCCGGCGCAAGACGACCTGGCGGCGGACTTGATCAACAAGATTTGCAGCCGCTCGATCAATACCCTGCTGGACTTGCGCAACAACCTGCGTCCGGAAGCGATCCAAAAGGCGCTCGACATCCTGTCGAAATCCAACAAGATCGAATTCTATGGCCAGGGCACGTCCGGCATCGTGGCGACCGATGCGCAGCACAAGTTCTTCCGTTCCGGCGTGCCGACCGTGGCCTACGCCGACCCCGCGATCCACAGCATTGCCGCCGCGCTGATGCGCGAGGGCGATGCGGTGGTGGCGATTTCCCAGCGCGGCAACAGCCCGGCGCTGGTGCGCTCCGTCAAACTGGCGCGCCGCGGCGGCGCCGAAGTCATCGTGCTGGCGCCCTCTGGCACGCCGCTGGCGGACCTCGCGACTGTCCTGATCCCGATCGACCTGATTTTCAATATCGACCCCTACACGCCGATCTCGGCCCGCCTGGCTTACCTGGTCGTCATCGACGTGCTGGCGGTGGGCCTGGCGCTGCAGCGCGGTCCGGAATTCCGCAAGAAAATGCAGAATGCGCAGAAGGCGCTGCAGGAATTCGATTTGCAGTTTGATTCCTTCATTGGCTAAATTCGCGGCTGCATTTTCACTCATCCGCGCTGCGCCTCGATAAAACTCTTGCCGACAAACGTACGGTGCGCATTGCCGCGCTCGGTCTGCGTATGCTGCAAGCGGCGCTGTGCTTTGGCTGCAGCGGCGTGGCTGCCGGCCAGGGCTTCCAGCTTGCCGGCCAATAAGCGTGCAGCCAACTGCCGGTTGGCCAGCTGGCTGCGCTGCGACTGTACGCGCACCGACACCCCGGTGGCGATGTGCGTGGCGTGCACCGCGCTGGCAGTCTTGTTCACGTGCTGGCCGCCGGGGCCCGAGGCGTGCATCGTTTCATAGCGGATTTCGCTGTCGGGCAGCGGCGCCGGCGGGTCGTGCAGCGCACCGCCGATGAACCAGTTCTTGCGCTTGTGGCCGGGCCGGTAGGGGCTGTCGCAAATCCATTGCAAGGTGCCGGTCCAGCGTTCCGCCAGTTCGCGCGCCGCCACATTGTCTTCATGGCTGAGCAAACCCAGCAGGATGGAACTGTAGGTGTCTTGTGCCGGCCCGGCCTGCTCTTCCAGCACTTCGATTTTCACGCCGCTCTTGTTACCTTCCTTCACCAGCGCATTGAGTGCGTGGCGCACGGCCAGGCAGCATTCCGCCGGGCCGGTATTGGCTGTCAATTGAAACAGGATCATCAGCAGCACTCCCCACGGGTTTTGTAGGTCAGCACGGGACGCAGCCGGGCAACCGCCCGCGCCAACCCCGCTCCTTCCAGACTGTCCAGCACCGTGTCGACATCCTTGTACGCTTGCGGCGCCTCCTCATAAATCAGCGCCTTGTCCGCGCAGATCACGCGGCCACCAAACGACGTGCGCGCCAGCTGGGCCGGTGTGGCCTTGCGCACCAGGCGGTCCTTGCAATCGCTGCGCATCCATTTGCGCCCGGCGCCATGGGCCAGCGATTGCAGGCCGGGGTCGCCATCGGCATGCAGCGGCTGCACCAGGTAGCTCCAAGCATCGCGGGAACCGGGCAGCAGCACCATGCCCTGATCGGATGGATTGGCGCCCTTGCGGTGCAGCCAGCCCGCATTGCCATCGACCATGGCGGGGGCAACATAATTGTGATCGACATCGAGCAGCGGCGCGCCCTGCGTGCGCAGGCGCGCCAGCACGCGCAAGGCAATGACGCGCCGGTTCACATGGGCATACGCCAGCGCGGCCGCATGCTGCGCCAAGTAAGCCTGTGCTTCCGGCGTCCCCTCGATCAGGCCCGCATGGCTGAATTGATCCACGTGGCGGCGCAGCACGATTTGCCCCAGCCCACGCGAACCGCTATGCACGGCAAGGTGCAGGCGCTTCGGTTGCAGGCCCAGCATCGCTGCCGCGTCACTGTCCGCCACATGGTCCACCGCCTGCAGTTCGGCAAAGTGATTACCAAGGCCGATCGTGCCCAGCGACGCCATGCTGGACGGCGGCAAATCCGCCGCGTGCAATTGCCGCGACAATGCCGCCAGCTCATCCTCCAGCGCGGGATCGAGTGCGGACAGGCGCGCCAGTTCCATGTCGCCGGGCGGATCGTCGAGATTGCCCAGTTGCTTGTCGAGCTTGTCGAGGCCGGCCTTGCCGGTGGCCAGTTCGCTGGCCCACAGCCCGATGCCACAGCCGATATCGCCGCCACACAGCGCGGGATACAAGCGGCCGGTGGAAAAGAAGGCCGCGCCGACCGGATAGCCGCGGCCCGGGTGTAAATCAGGTAAGCCTGCCACGCGGCGCATGCCGGCCAGCAGGGACGTATTTTTTAATTGCTGTATGGCTGAATCTTCAAGCCACAGATGGTCCGACGCCACGACAGTCGCGCGGTCGGACACGGTACGGATGTAATTGCCCATTCCGGAATTCCATATCGGAGATTGCGAAAAACGGGCACTGGATTGCGCGCGAGGCGCGGCAACTACTGTTTGGTCAGAGGCGGCTTATGCGCGGGTATCCAGGCCCATCGAGGAAGTTTTGGTGTGTGCGAAAATCATGCTGAACTCCTTTCCTATTGGCACTGGTTAACGGGGAATGAACCCCAAAGGGACGGACACATTAGCGAATGTGTCACGGAATGGCAAGCGTTTTTTATTCCGGCAAGTCGCTGATGGCCCATACCGCCAGCCGCTTGGTGCTGCCCTCGTCAAACACCATGCGTGGCGGCGGCAAGTTGAACGGCGCGGCCGTCAGGTCGAGCGCCAGCCAGCCACCGCTATGGATGTGATCGTTGCGGCCCACGGCATGGGTGGTGGCAATCAGGTAGCGCGCGCCGCTCTGGCGGAAGCGCTTCAATGCCATCAGCACGGCATCGAGCGGCAGGTGGGTGAGGACATCGCGGCACAGGATGGCGTCGCTGCGCGGCAAGGTGGCGGTGACGATATCAGTTTCAGCGAAGAGGCAATTGGGCTGCTCTTTCATGCGTTCGCGCACATCGGTCACCAGTTCCGGCACGATGTCAAAGCCCAGGTACAGGCGCAGCTTGCCCACCAGTTCGCGGGTCCAGTTCATGTCGCCGCAACCGGCGTCGGCCAGGATCTCCACGCCCAGGAAGTCGAGCGCCGCTGGCAGCCATTTGCGCAAGCCGGTGGTGGCCGACAGGGCCGAACCGGAGCCGGAGCGGGTTTCTTCGCAATTCCAGAAATTGTCGCGCCAGATGCGCGCGAACATCTCCTTGCGCGCAGTGCATTGCGCCGGCTGGTCGGCAGCGATCTCCGGTTTCAGCAGTGGCATGCCACGGTACATGCGGGCGCGGAAATCCAGCCCGGCAAAGGCTTCATAATCGGCCAGCGAGCGCGCCGTTCCCAGGCCATAACGCTCCATGTCGACCAGGTCGGCGTCACGCGTCTTGTTCATGCCGAGCACATAGCGGATTCGCTTGCGCGCATGCTGGTTCAGCTTGTCCCAGTCGGTCTGGTCTTTCCAGTGGCGGGGACGTTCCGGCCGCTGCCCATAATCGTGGTACGCCACCACGGCATTCGGTACGAAGATATCCCAGCCGCTGGTCCACATGCGCACGGCCATGGTGATTTCCTCGCCCTCGAAATACACATAGGGATCGTATGGCACTTCTTCGACGATCTTGCCGGCCGCGAAAATCAGTCCGGCGCCGATAAAGGCATTCTGGCGCGGCAGCGGCGGTGCATCCTTCATGCTGGCCATTTCCGAACGCTGGCCCATCACGCCGGAATCGTCGAAGCCCTTGGGGTAAATCGTGACCACGCCCTCGTCGCCATATTTATCGGGCGGCGTAAAGGTCAGCGGATAGGTGGACAGCACGGGCTTGGGGCTGGCGCATTGCGCCAGCATCCCGATCAGCAATTCATCCCAGCCCGGCGCAAAGCGCATGTGGCTGTCGATTTGCAGGTAGTAATCCTCGCCCTGCCACAACGATTGCACCTTGCTGCGCGCCCAGCAGGCGCCCTTGCTTTCCGACGCGTGGACGTTGATGGTGCGCACCTGCTCCGGCCGCGTCTCCACGGTGAAGCAGTCATCATCTTCCTTCGGCACGAATTGCCAACAGATACCGATAAACACCCGCTCCGGCCGGGCCGCCTTGTCAAACAAATCCCGCACGGTGTTCTGGCAATCGGGATCGCGGTAGCTGGCGATGGAGACAAAAATCGTCGGGTGCAAATCGGTGTCCTTTATGTTGTTACCACTGCAGCTTGTCGATATGGTCCGGGTCCGAGTGCGCCTGGTTCATGCCGGAATGGCCGGATGCATGATCGTCGGCTGCCGGCGCATGGCCATCGACAATCTTCTGTCCGTCGATCTCTTCAGTCCACGCCCCGCCCTGTACTGTACCGTGTTCGTGACTGAAGTCCATCTCGATCACATCGGCCCAGTTACCACTGGCCGCGCCGCCGGCGCCCATTCCGCCGTCAACGTCGCCGAAGTGGAACATATCGGTCGTCGCGTCATGTTGCAGGCTGTCATGGCTCGTCAGCGATGCGCTGCTGTCGTGCGAGCTTATGCTGTCCGCATGGTTGCCGTCAACGGACAGGCCCTTGATGTTGGACGTCTCCGTGTCGGCGGTGGTACTGGAGTTGTGGTTACCACTGTCGTCGCTGGCCGCCTTGGTGGTGGTGCTGGTTTCATCGGATTCCGGTGAGCGTCCACGTCCGCCGGCTTTGGTCTTGCCACCGCCGTTACCGTTGCCGTTGCCGTTATTGCCATTACCGTTGCCGTTATTGCCGTTGCCATTGCCGTTGTTTCCGGAAGCGCTGGTTGGAGCTGGAGTTGACGTCGGCGCAGATGTCGTCGTCGGTTCAGGCGTCGATGTCGGGGCTGCGGTCGGGGCTGCGGTCGGCGCACTGGTCACGGCATTTTCAGCATTGTTATGGTTGCCTGAGTTGCCCGGCGCAGTTTGGTCGCCGTTGCCATGGCCGTTGTTTGCCTGCGAACCATTGCCATTGCCGTTGCCGTTGCCGTTGCCGTTGCCATTCCCGTTGCCATTGCCGTTGTTGCCGGTTTCCGGTGCGCTGGTTGGCGCTTGCGTTGGTGCTGCCGTCGGGGCCTGGGTCGGGACAGGGGCCGTCGTCACTGCATTCTCAGCATTATTATTGCTGCCGGAATTGCCTGGCGCAGTCTGATCGCCATTGCCGTGCCCATTGTTCGCTTGCGAGCCGTTGCCGTTGCCGTTGTTGCCGGATGCACTGGTAGGTTCAGGCGCAGTGGTTGGCGCTGACGTGGCAGTTGGGGCTGGCGTAGTCGTTACGGCGTTTTCCGCGTTGTTATTGCCACCGGAGTTGCCAGGGGCAGTCTGGTCGCCGTTGCCGTGGCCGTTGTTGGCTTGCGAGCCATTGCCATTGCCATTGCCATTGCCGTTGTTACCGGACGCGCTGGTTGGTGCTGGCGTCGTGGCTGGCGCCGACGTTGCGGTCGGGGCTGGCGTAGTCGTTACGGCATTTTCAGCGTTGTTGTTGCCACCGGAATTGCCAGGGGCAGTCTGGTCGCCGTTGCCGTGGCCATTGTTGGCTTGCGAACCGTTGCCGTTGCCGTTGTTACCGGACGCGCTGGTTGGTGCTGGCGTCGTGGTTGGCGCCGACGTTGCGGTCGGGGCTGGCGTAGTCGTTACGGCATTTTCAGCGTTGTTGTTGCCACCGGAATTGCCAGGGGCAGTCTGGTCGCCGTTGCCGTGACCATTGTTGGCTTGCGAACCGTTGCCGTTGCCGTTGCCGTTGTTACCGGACGCGCTGGTTGGTGCTGGCGTCGTGGTTGGCGCCGACGTTGCGGTCGGGGCTGGCGTAGT